>JAVRBV020000001.1:0-10617 GCA_034531095.2 Nostoc sp. CreGUA01
CATCTTAAAAGGGCATGGGGCATGGGGGATGGGGCATTGGGCATGGGGCATTGGGCATGGAAAGAGGATGGGGGGATAAGGAGATGGGGAGATGGGGGGAAAGAAGAATTACTTTCTCCCTCATTTGGCCACCTCCCCACCTCCCCACCTCCCCACCTCCCTCATCCCCCTCATCTACCGAGGATAGGTAATAATAACCCGCGATCGCCCGCCGCTAAATGGTGTACGACGCCATGAGTTATTGATAATCACCGGATTAACTAGTGTTGAGTCACGAATTGTGGGATTAACCAAAGTTGGATTAATCAAGGTGGAATTTCTCACCCTCTGCCTGACCCCAGGATAGGAATAATTGTAGTAATCAGTGCGTTGTGGTGTCAATCCTGTTGCTGGGTTTACAGGCATTGGTGTGGGAATCGGACTACCATAAATGAAGGAACCAACAGCAGGCGATGGCCTAATTCCAGAGCCACTGTCAATTATAATGATCTCGGCAGATGCTGGAGCGATCGCAGCACTCATAACGGCCAGAGATATGCCTGCTCCTAGCCAATACAATTCTGAATGCTTGATTTTTAGCATATTTTGATAACTTGTATTTGATACCGGAATTTTTAACGAGATAATAGCCATAGCTACTTAGTTAAAATTGTAGAAGTTTATCTAGTTTCAAGTTGTTCGCTTGTGAAAAGATTTTAAAAAGATTGCTGGCATTGGCAAAATAAAAATAGTGGTAATTTGTGAGCAGAACGTGAGTGCAGAAAGTATAGAAATTGCTAAAACCCGCTACCAGACTGGAAAAGTTGCCTTTGAAAATGGGCAATACCGCGAAGCTGTAGAAAATTTAGAAAAAGCCAGTGCCCTATTAGCTCGCAATTCTCGTCTTGGGGGTGAAGTTGAAATTTGTCTAGTGACTGCTTATGAAGCATCTGGACGCACAGATGATGCGATCGCTCTTTGCGAAAGACTCAAACGCCACCCACATTTTGAAACTAGCAAACAAGCACGGCGGATGCTTTACATCTTAAAAGCACCAAAGCTCAAAAGACCCAGTGAGTGGATGACTAAAATCCCCGATTTGGCCGCACTATCTGATAACGAACTCAAAATTACTGTAGCTGCTAAATCTAATAAATCTTCTCAACAGCAGAAGCCTAAACTAATTGAGCGAGAATTTATCGATCTGAGTCAAGTCAATACCAACGATAATCGCTTTATCTGGGTAGCGTTAACTGCAATTGGTTTAATTATTTTGTATTTGGCTTGGTTGAATGTTTTCGGAAGCTAAATTTTTATAGACAATGACGGTATACATCAGCTGTCATTTTTGCAATGTAGTTCCAATTATAGTATTGAGCTAACTCTAAATTGTGCTGTCCCATTAACAATAACTCACGTCGCTTTTCTAAAGCAGAATTCATGGCTTTTTTTAAGCCATTTTCATCATCTATTTGGTATAAAAATGCCCCTTGGTCGTCAAGCACTTCTCCAATACAACCTTTGCGCGGTGCTATGCAGGCTCTACCAAAGGACATTGCTAAAATTACCGCACCTGATGTCAAAATATCTCTATACGGAAAGATAACTACATCACTAGCATTCATATAAACTTGAATTTCATCGTCTGGAACGAAGCCTGGGAAGAATTTGATTCTTGGATCGTTAGCAATCTTTTCTTTGAGCGTATCTGTGATTTCTTGGCTATCGTCGTAAACTCTACCTGCAATGACTAGTTGAATGTTATCACTCTTGTCACTATATAGTTGGCTAAATGTATCTATAAGTTCAAATACTCCTTTGTAAGGACGAATTGTACCAAGGAAGAGAAAAACAACACTAGAATCTTCTAAACCTAAACTTTTTCGCGCAGCTACTTTTTCAATCTTATTTTCGTAACATTCTATATAATTTCCATGTGGAACAACGAATATTTTATCTGTATTTTTTACGGAAAATTCTTTGATAATCTCTTCTTTTGCCGCTTGACAATGAGCAATCATAGCGTTAGCTAATCTAGCTACAGTAACGCTATAAATCCGATCTAAAATTAAATTTTTATTTTCATGATTCTTGATATTATGTACAGTCCAAATAATTTTTACGCCAATCAATTTAAGAATAATTAACTCAAATATAATGATGACAAATTTAATTAGATTAACAAATTGATTTTTGGAACGTACAAAAAATGGATGTAACCATTGTAAATGTACAATATCTGCTTTTTCTGGGAAAATTACTGTAGGTAAAAAGAAGGTTCTGGAAGAGGAATTTTCCGGAAATACTAATTCAATACCCACATTTTTGAGATTATTTATTAGCTGTTTTATATATGGGTTATCATCAATTACTCTAGGGAGAAAAATAGATTTTATTTGCTGTGTCTTTGACGGTGTTGTAATAGTTTTGGTTGGTGTCATCTTGATTTGATCTTAGACTTTATATAAGTACCATAATTAACGGCTCAAACGCTATAGTTTGTTCCATTCATAATAATTATATACTGTCAAGTTAATTAAAATGTTAACGATGAAATCTTACAGTTTTTATTTAATACCAATTCTCTAAAATTTGGCAACAAATCAATCTCCGTATCTCGGCCTTCCGGTGTCTTCATCTGTAGCCGTCTTTTAGAGAACTGGTATAACTGGCTCCTGGATTTATCCTTCTTGATGACTAAATGCCAAGGCTTCTGACTTTTATTTTAAAATGTCCAAAATCATATCAAAATTTGTGGCTGCTGCTTGCTTAACTTTTGGTAGTACTTGATTTAGTTGATTAGCTACTTCGTGACGTTTATTCCAAGAGTTAACGATCGCTTCGCAAGCTAGATCGGGATTGAGAAATTGTTGAATTGAAATCAGTAGTTTATTATTATGCAATGTTTCGGAACCGAAAAGATCCGTCATAATCCCCTCTGCTTTGACTGAATAACCGACTGGCATAGTACAGATTCCACTGGAAAGCCCAGCGATCGCCGGATGCATTCTCTCGGCTACAATCATGTCGCAAGCCCCAATTAAGCCTTTAAACTCTGAGGCCGTGTGATCTGCACCTGCAAGCCGAACATCCTGATTATAGTCAAGGGCTTTTAACAATTGTGTGGCAAAGATGCGATCGTCATTATTCGCACTGGTTTCTTGAACGTGAGGAATAATCAATACCTGCGCCTGAAATTCGTTAACCATTAGCTTGACTACCTGACACCAGACATTAATATGGTTTTCGTAATCTTGAGCAGCATAACGGCAAATAGCCTGACTAGGTGCGATCGCAATTTTAGGTCTATCTAAGTCAATACCGTAGTTTCTGAGAGTTTTAGCTACAATCTCTGGAGACGGTGGTCTCAACAAAAAAGCTGGATCGGCAGTATGTTTCACCAGTGAAGGATCTAAGCCTAAATCTTTAGTCACATATTTGTAAGAAAGTTGTTCCCGGACTGTAACTAATTTAGAACGACGAGCAACTTTCAGCCAAGCATCCACTTCACTTTGAGTTTTGAATGGGCCAATTGATTGAGCCAGAAAGACAACGGGTACACCAGCATCCAACGCTAAATTTAATGGTAATAAATGCCGATTCAATCTCCCATAGTCAGAACTGAATACATCTCCTCCTGAAGCAATAACGATTGATGCTTGACGGATTTTTTCTACATTCGATTGGTAATCAGTTGACAAGGGTTTATAAAACTGAGAAAAAATGTTACGTAACTTGTGCAGCCGTGTTTTATTAGCATTTCTCAGATAATCTTTAATTGCCTTTGAACCAAAAACCTCTAGTCGGGTTTCATCATAATCAGGTGAATCGGTCAACACATCTATACCTAAATTAGGCTGACGTTCTAGTAACTGCTCAATAGTAGGGGTAACTAATGCTTCAACACCTCTGTTACGTAACCCGGTAATTCCTGTAATAATTGCGTTCATGATGATTTTATCCTTTGGTTATTTTTATAGTCAAGATAAAGCATTGCCATTTAGATATGACAATCATTCTTTTGTTTACTACTTATCAAAATTATGATTGCCATTTTGATAGCTAGAAAATTTCTCGTTGTATTTTCATGAGTTCAAAATCGGAGTTGAGCAACTCAATTTTTTGATAATATTTGTTTAAGAGCAATCTCTACTTCAGTCATTCGCTGACTATAATTTTTGACTCCTGCTTCTATCTTCCGACGAGCTACTAATGGGTCGTTGAATATTTTTTCAATCAGAGGGATTAACCGTGTTTGCTCAAAACAGTTTAAAGGAATTGAAAGCTCGGACTGGTCAATTTCCTCCATAAAACCATGAACTTTAGGATCGTATTCCGCAGCTATTATTGGTACACCTAAACCAGCTGAAAGAATAAGCGAGTGTAGCCGCATACCAATCATTAAGTCTAAACCACTAATTAATGTGTTCAGGTTTTGAACAGATTCAAAATTCCGATGAACAACAAATTGGGCTGAATGACGACTGTAGCGTAGTATGCTCAATATACTTACATAGTCATCATCAGTAGGATGATATCTATCCTCATATGTTCGGAAAGGCAAAAAGTGGACTATTGCTCCATATTTTTCCACTAAAAAATCTGCTAATGCTGCGATCTCTTTTTGCAATGTATGATAAATATCGACATCTACAGAGATACCACGACCACTCAAATGCCGTACTGAAATACCTATTTCAAGAGGTTGGTTGATAGGACGCACTGATTGAGATAATGTTTCTGGTATACCCTGTAGGGCTAAGTCACTCATGACATAAATAGAATTACAAACCCCTAATTCTTCAAGCTTATTCTTAGATTTCATATCACGAACTGCCAAAAAATCGACTTTGTTTAAAACCTTAGGAATTAGAACTTTACTTTCTGGTTTCCAAATTTCTCCAACACTAATACCAATTACAAATGTACGACGACGAAATTTTAGTGCTTGCTGTAGAAAACCTAACCACCTTGGTACGATACAGTATTCAACACTGTCACGCAGCAAGTCACCACCCCCAAGAACAAAGTACTTATTCTCAAGTATTTTCAGGAGCCTTTGAATTTCCAGGCGTCGTTTGTAGCGGTGAACTGATTGTACAGAGTAACGAGATTGAGTGTGTTGCGGATCGTTAGAAAAGACTGTAAATGATAAATCATCTTGCTGCTTTTGCAGCAAATTAATCATACCGGCGAGCATAGCATCATCACCCAGGTTGTGATTACCGTAAAACCCGCATATAACAACTCCCTTGTTTCTAGCCAAAATTTCTCCTTAAAAATTCACAATTTCTTTAATCAAAATGTTACACAAATACTGTAGACATTTAAATATTATTGTTGTCATTTGTTTTATCGAAACAGAATAAAGGCGTCAATCGCTAGAATTCAGTATGAATTCTGTGCGACTAGCGGATAATGCAGGGTAAAGCCTTCTCTTCTCTACGAGACGCTTTCAGCGAAGGAGAGGCTTGTCTGCGACACGCTACGCAAACGCCAACGGCATGGCTTAGAGGGAGTCCGCGTACTCCTGCAAAGAAGCAAACTACACGCAGCGTCTCGTAGAGAGCGTCTGAATAAGCTGATATTGCTATAGGCTAGCGGGAAATATTTACTACTTGCCAAAAGAGTTTTGGCGCAATTAACAAAATCGATAAAACGTATACTATTATACCTAAAAGTATGGAAATAGCTAATATTGCAGAAGAACTGATTAAGTTACTCAAAAAGTATTTAACACTAAAGATACTCATCAGCATAATTATTGTTCCTGCTAAAGGAACAGCACCTTGGCGTAGATAAGTCCATACATCAATACGAATCAACTTCCAAACTACCCAAACATTGAGTGGTGCCATTAAATAACCTCTGATTACGTAAGCCGCTGCAACAGCAACAATTCCCCACTGAACTGCTATGGCAAAGGCAACAACATTGCTGACAGCTTGTATGAAATCTAAAGCCAATTTCCAAGAAGGTTTTCCCACAGCCATCATCACAGAACCATTGAAATAAAAATAAGCATAAAGAATACCAATAAGATTCAAAACTTGCATGACCGGAATACTTGGCGACCACTTTTGTCCAAATATCACTGTGATGATTTCAGGTGCTAATATTACTGTGGCTAGGAACCCCGGAAAAGTAATTAGGCTTGTTATTTGGATAGCTTTGTAAAGTGCATTGCGTAATCTTTCAGGTTCTTGCTGTAATTTAGAAAAAGTAGGCAAAGAAACTTTGACAATAACGCTAGTCAGTAATTGCGTTAAAATTAAGAGCAAACGATAGGCAACGCTGTAATAGCCCAATGCAGTAGAACCCAGAAAATAACCAATTAAGAAATCGTCTGAACGGCGGTTTAAGAAGCTAAATAAATTCATCCCCATTACATTCACTCCAAAGGCAAATAGTTCTTTGAAGTGTCTTTGGGAAAATCTGAATCCTGGACGCCAATCACTGACTGACCAAAGTACTAAAACTTGTACAAAACTATTGGTTAATTGTTGCCCGACAAGACTCCAAACCCCAAATCCCATAAAGGCCATAGTTACGCCTACTATACCGCCAATAACCACCGCTACTAATGAGCGTATGGCAAGAGATTTAAAAGCTAGTTTCCGCTGAAAAGTTGCTTCTTGAACACTACTAAAAGCACTAATTATAAAGCCTAAAGATAAACAGCGGATGATTGGCGTAATCTGCGGTTCTTTGAATAAATCAGCAATCAATCCAGCACAAGCAATACTAAGTATCGCTGCTATACTGCTGACTCCTAAATTAGTCCAAAAGGCAGTATCTAAATGTTCTTTTTCTATATCTTGACGTTGGACGATCGCTTGGGAAAGACCTTGGTCAAGAAAGACTTGCAAAAAACTCAAAAATATGGTAGATAGAGCAACTAAACCAAAAGTTTCTGGCCCCAGCAAGCGTGCCAGTATTAAGAAAACGCCAAGGGAAATGATTTGACGCCCCCAACTGTCTAAAGCAGACCAAAATACTCCTTTAACAGCTTTTTGTCGTAAATTTGATGAATCTTTAGGTGATTGCATTATAAAATTTACCTATGAAATAATCTACTATGTAAGTGTAAAGTTCCCATATATCAGCAACTAGTCCGACTATTTATTTTTATTCAAGTTCGTGATTAGGATAGCGTCTTTTTTTGATTTATAGTTGTTAACCAAATTTATTCATCCCCAACCGACATAGAAAAATATGTGTAACAGTCGTTGATGTTGTAGATTAGCTAAAAATACTTTTTAATCTTTAATGATTACTCATTGAAGACTCTACCACAATTTTTTTGCAACTTGGTAGTCAGAGAATAAACTTTAGCAAAAAATTTATTAATAACTTTATTGAATTTTTATACAAACTATTTGATTCCTGATATTTTCAGGTTTGAGATAACATGTAGCTTCGGTAATCCTTGATTACAATATAGTGGGGACATAGCACTCCCTTTTGATTTGTGAGCTTACCTATTTTTCGGCAATCAGCTCTCGAACAATTGTCTATTGCCTCTTGGCTTGAAAACTACAGCGGTTCCCAATCAAATGAGCTACAGAAATTTGTAGGGGCGCAAAGCTTTGCGCCCCTACGAAGTACCTTACTAGAAAAGGAAATGCTATAAGTCATTTTTTGAGGCAATCAAATTGGATTTCGACATATCAGAAGCTATTAGACAACAACTCAGATAACTCAATGAGCAACACAAAGTGTAGTATTCACTAGGCTTAATTTAATTATCAATATAAATGTATATTTATATAGTAATATGCTTTGGTTTTTGAATTTACGCAGAATTCACAATTCAGGAGCAAAGGTCGAAAAATGGGGTCAAAACGCCATATTTTAGAAGTAAAACAGGTTTTATATTTATATCTGAAAGTATGGTTGTTTAGTTTACTTTCTTTGAAATTTGCTATATTCGCTTTTAGCAGGTAGTAGGTAGTACAGACGCGATTAATTGCGTCTGTGCAGCTAAAGAATCAGCTTTTTGAAGTTGAGGGTGAGTTTTTTCGCGCAATCAAATAGGAATCCTATAGTTGTGTTTTAGCGGTATACATAATTTTATGGTCATCAAGTGCAACTATCACTCTAATTATTATGTGCTTTACCGAACATTATATAAATTAGTTGCGCTTGTGCTGATTTTTTTCAATAGTGTTCAGTTCTCAATCATGACTCCAATTATACCAGTAAACAGAATAGTAATTTGACAAAGGTATAAATTTGACTTGATTGGCAAATTTTTGAAAGTCTTGTTTAATAAGCTAAAGCTACTAGGCATCATCGACTTGACTTTAGAGCCTTAAAGTATGACGCTCTGATAATTTTTGAATGTTCCTGAGAAGGTTAATCAACAGTCAGCATAAAATTGGGAAAGCTTTTGAGCAGTTTCTTAGCAGGAGCCAGTCTCTTGTGAACTTTCCCAAAATTGTAGGAACTGGGGTGAAAACCTTTAACACCAGATTGCCTTCCATTGAGGTAAAAGTCAAGATTGGTTAAAAAGTTTGACTTTTGGGGAGATTTATAGTTATGCGTTCTTCAATTTTAGGACAAATTTTCTTGTGGTTAATCAGACCATTGAGGTTTGTATTGACAAAGATGAAATTTCTTTCGCCACAAATTGGTCGAAATCGAATCAACCGAGTTTTTCCAATCCAAAATCCTATTTTGTGGCTAGTGCTGTTAACATCTCTGCTCCTATCTGGTTGTGTTAAGTATGATGTGGGGGTCAATTTTAATAACTCAAATAGTGGTGAATTAGTACAACATATTAAATTAGGAGAACAGCTAACGAGTTTTAGTGGCGATTATGTCTATGAATGGTTAAACAGCATAGAGCGCCGTGCCCGTAAGCTTGAAGGCAAAGTGCAGCGAGTTTCTCAAGAAGAAATTATTGTGACAATTCCTTTTAGCAATGGCGGGGAATTGCAAGAAAAGTTCAACCAATTTTTTAACTCGCGTGCTAATCAAACCTCTGAGCCTGTGCAAAGTGAATCTGATTCAGAACTACCAAAAATTGAATCAAATGTGATTTTGGAGCAGAACAATTTTTTACTGTTAGTCAAAAATCGCTTGATTTATGATTTGGATTTGCGATCGCTATCTCTAATTTCCAACAAAGGCAATGTCCTGGCTAACCCTGGTTCGATTCTCGATTTGGAATTCGCCCTCAAGACTCCTTGGGGAGCAAAAAATGTCCAACAAACTGAAACTGCAACTGAGCCAGAAAAGAATGGAAATCAACTGGTGTGGAAACTCCAGACTGGTGAGCTAAATCACATAGAAGCTGTTTTTTGGCTTCCCAGTCCCCTTGGTATCGGTGGATTTTTAATTATCCTGTTTGTTTGCGGAGGATTGTACTTAAGATACAATTTTATGCCAGATCCGAGAATTCAGTTTTCTCCCAAAACCCCAGCAACTCAACAACAGTAGACTATTTTTTATCCAAGTATTATCAGTATTAGCCGATGTATTTTTCATCGGCTAATACTGAAATAAATTCTCTAAAAAAAGAATATAATAGTTACTTTTTGGTAACTACTTTACTTGAGTAAGTAGTTACTTTTAGTATCTGATGTGATGCTTAGAAATTTAGAATCAAGAGCAGTAAATCCCACCTAACAAGGAGACATTTGGTGGCAAACATATTACATATTGATTCCAGTCCCCGTAGCGAACGATCGCACTCTAGAGAATTATCTAAGGAATTGATCGCTGCTTGGAAAGCAGCGCATCCCGAAGATGCGATCGCCTATCGAGATTTAGGGCGTCACCCAGTTCCTCACGTTGATGAACCTTGGATTGCAGCTGCATTTTCACCCCCCTCAACCCATACTCCAGAATTAGCGGCAGCAATCCGCATTTCAGACGAGTTAATTGATGAATTTTTAGCTGCTGATCGCTACGTCTTTGGAGTGCCAATGTATAACCTCAATGTACCTTCCACTTTTAAGGCTTACATCGACCAAATCGTTCGCGTCTACCGGACTTTTGTTGTAGATGCTCAAGGCAATTACAAAGGCTTAGTGGAGGGTAAAAAAGCAGTTATCATCACCGCCCGCGGCAGTGACTTTAGTGCCACATCTCCTCTGGCCGCCTATGACTTCCAAGAACCATACCTGCGGGCGATTTTCGGCTTCATCGGACTGACAGACATTCAATTTATTAACGCTAACAGCTTGAGTGAAGGCGACACCAGTCGTGCCCAATCTTTGGCAGAAGCACGGACAGCAATTCAAAATTTGATTACTCAGTGGTAGAAAAGAGGACGCAGAAACGCGAGAAATTACTCACCAAGCTCCTCGCGCCGTGGAAGCCCCTGGCTTTAGACATGGGGGCAAGGCGCAGGCGAATTTATGACGCTCGCGGACTCGCTAACGCCGTGAGCAAATCACCTGTGATAAAATGAGCAATATGGAACAAGTGCTGACATTGGTTTGCAAGCTTAACCCCACTTCTGGGCAAGTTGCCCAAATTGAGGCAACGCTGAAGGCGTTTGCGGATGCTTGTAACTACGCTAATGAACAGGTTAAGTCCCAAATAACGAGCAAGACGACTATTCAGAACTTGGTTTATCAAGACTTGCGCTCGCTGTTTGGGCTGTCTGCTAATTTGGCTGTCAGGGCT
>JAVRBV020000002.1:0-16110 GCA_034531095.2 Nostoc sp. CreGUA01
ATATTTACACCTTAGCCCGCTTAGAAGTTGCTGGCGATCACATTAATAAAGCATAAAATGGTCATAGGGCAATGGGCAAGCAGGAAGTGTGGGAGGTGTGGGAGGTGTGGGAGGTGTGGGAGGTGGGAAGGTAGGGAGGTGGGGAGGTAGGGGAGTAAAGGAAGCAAGCAAACGAAGCAAGCAAAGGTTTATTATTCTTCCTCATCCCCCCATCTCCCCATCCCCCCCTCTCCCCATCTCCCCATCCTCCCACTCTTCCTGTTTGCCCCATGCCCCATCCCCCCTGCCCTTAATTATTGACTAGAGAAAAACTTTTTAGAAACCCAACTGATAATACCGCTGAGAATGGCACCGCCCATCAGGATACCAATTGCTGGGTTAAATAAGGGTTGCCACAATTGATGCCACAAATCTAAACCCAGGTTTACTCCCGCAGCATCGCCGATCGCTGCGATCGCTAACCAACCAAAGCCAAACAAAACTAAAAACACATCTGCTACTAAAACCAGGTTTAGCCAATTTAACAACTTATCTTTCATGATCTAAATGGGGCATGGGGCATGGGGCATGGGGCATTGGGCATGGGGCATTGGGCATGGGGTCAGAAGGAAGTGTGGGAGGTGTGTCCGGTGTGGGAGAACGGGGAAGAAATCTTTCCCCCCACACTCCCCCCACTCCCCACACTCCCTCATCTCCCTCATCTCCCTCATCTCCCTCATCTCCCCACTCCCCACTCCCTACTCTTCAAACAGCCATTTTTTGACTTTTATCAAACTCTGCCAATCTGGTTTCCTGGTTAAACCATCTTCGATACTATTTTTTATTTCGTCTGCCCATTCTTGGTTGACAAAAATTAACTGTTGTGCAAAGTCAATGTGTTCGCGCAAACCTTTTTGACCTGTTTCCAGCATTGCTAGGGCGAGGTTGATTCTCCCCTGTGGGTCTTGTGGATTTAATTTGACTGCTTTATTAGCAGCTTTGTAAGCCAAGTTGGGTTTGTTATTGAGTAGATATAACCACGCTAAACAAATCCAAGCTGAGCTAGTTCTAGGGGCGCGATCGCACACTTCTTTAAACACAGGGATTAAAGAATCTACTGGTTCACCAGCTTTATAACGTTCTAAACCTGTGTCAAACAGGGATTCAACTGTTTGAGTCATACTAAATTAGTCAATATTCATTAGTCATTGGCCATTGGTCGTTGGTCATTTGCTTTGGACAAATGACAACTGACACCTAACAAATGACAATATTACACCCCAAATGACTTACCGCAACCGCAAGTTTGGCTAGCATTGGGGTTAGTAAATTGGAAGCCGCCGCCAATCATGGCATCGCTGTAATCGAGCATTAAGCCGTAGAGATATAACAGGCTCTTGCGATCGCAAACAATTCGGAAGCCGTCGTAATCGAAAACTTCATCCTGAGGACCGATCTTACTGGCGTCTTCAAAGTCCATCATGTAAGACATCCCAGAGCAGCCACCCTGACGCACTCCTACCCGCAAGCATAAATCTTTGCCTTGCCTTTCCTGGAGAGATTTTACTTGGCGTAATGCGGCTTCGCTCAACAGAATTCCACGTTGTTGAGCCTGAGTTGCTTGTGTCATCTGCTTTTTCAACTCCTTAATTATCCCAAGCGTTACCCCGTCTAGGCTTGTTATTGCCTGTGGATTGCCCTTGGTGTTTTTGTATCCATTCTAGCGGCATAGATGTCGCTAAGTGCCAAATTGTAAACACTCCGTCAAAAGCGGCCAAAGATTTTTATTCTAGAATTGAGAGACTCACTGTATTTTATAGATTCGTATTTTTGGAGTTAAAGCCTTTTGGCAGCCACAGATGCAACCACCCTTCTGGTGCAGCCATGAAAATTTTATCCCAGGCTAGCCATCCCCAAAAGTTTACTTCCTAAAATTGCTTCTTTTGATTAAGTTACTCTATGACAAGTTTTAATCGCTCTACCAGTCGTCGGTTGAAGAAATTAACTCAAATTCCTTCTGTATGGGAGGGCGATCGTCGTCCGTTGTCATCACCAAGCCAGCATTCTGACTCGGAGGCCAAGGGAGAATGCATTCTTTGGGTAGATTTCTCCCAAGGTATTGTCCGAGGTATGGATGTGGTAGCCTCAGATATCGGCCCGGAAGCAATAGTTCGCACGTTGATGCGAGCAATGGAACATCCCCACAGTCCAGCGAAACCCGCTAGACCCCAAAGAATTGTAGTCAAAGACCGCGAGATCCAATTTTATTTGCGAGGGGTACTGCAAGATTTGGATATCGCCATTGACTACGCACCAGAATTACCTTTAATTGACGAATTGTTTCGCGGGTTCGCTGATATTCTCGATAGCCAAACCCCCGATTTGCCTCCACAGTATGCACAAATTTTGCGAGAGAAAGCATTTGCAATTTGGCAAGCGGCACCTTGGGAATTTTTGGAAGAACAGCAAATTCTGTCAATAGAAATTAATAAGTGGGATGTTGGTACTCTCTACGCTTCCATTATGGGAATGTTGGGAATGGAGTATGGGATTTTATTTTATCGCTCAGAAGAGTCTCTCAAGCGCTTTCGGGCGGCAGTTTTAAGGGATGAAGAATCAAAAGAGCGTTTAGAAGAAGCTTTCCTCAAGCAAGATTGTCTGTTTCTGACTTTCGAGAGTGCTGATGAAACCGATGAAGATGAGGATGATATGGATGATTTGGCAGATTTGCCTCTTTCAGATATTGACCCCACTTTCGGTAATATCCACCCCTTAGAAGGACTACGTTCTGTTTTGTATGACGAAGAAGCATTGGTAGTCTTTGTTGCTATTGAAAGCTTGAGCCGCTTTCTTCGGGATCATCGTCGTCAGCTGCATTCTGAAATCTTCCCCACCCTCAGCCGTCGCTATCGGATTTCTCCGCCACAGTCTGAAGAATCAACTAAATCTGTGGCTGTGACAGTTTCTACCATGCCGCAGTTAGCAGCAGAATTAGAGGAAATGGCTGGCTTTGGTGTTGAAGATGAAGAAGGTGACGACCTTGGCTCTGAAGCTTTTCGCTCATTACAAGATGACTTGATACCAGAAGATTCTTTCCTGAGTTTAGGTGTGGTGTCTTGGGAAATGTTGGATTATCTGCGTAAAGGTGTCAACTACCATAAGGCTGGTGAAATCAAACAAGTGGGTGACGGTTTGCCGGTGATTTTAATTCAAACTTCCCGACCTAAGGCTAAGACTGTAATTGAAAGAATTGAAGCAGCAGGCGGACTCAAAGCAATTTGCTTTAATCCAGGCGCTGACCCCTTTGATGGCGATCGCTATGACCTCGGTTTATTGCAAACTGAAAATGGCGAATTGTTCCTCTTTGGTGAATTTTTAGATGAAGATCCAATTCATGTAGAAGCCCGGAAAAAATGGAATCAGCGGTGTAAAAATACTAAGGGCTACTGCGGTTTAATCATTGCCAAAGGACTCACTGGAGCTTCCCGCGGCAATCCCCAGTTACGAGATATGATGGCTTTGTTTGAAGCGCGATCGCTCTCACCCAAAGATTTAGGCATTGGCACTCTCCAACTCATGCCCCAAGTTAAATTTGAATAGTTGCACTCATGGCCGTAATTGCGGCTATGAGAAATTAAGTTTATCTCTACAGAACTTACAAATATTTCTCGTAACTGCGTTTTGCAGAAAGTTTACTTTATCTAAATTTCATGAAGTAAGTATATTTCTCAAATCTTCTAGTATTTTAATTAATAGGTTATCAAGTATCAATTATTACTATTCAATCAATATTTTTTATAAATTTCCTTTCAATTAAACCTAGCTGACGCACTTAGATATCAAAATCTTTTTTTTAAGAACTTTTTCGGCTTAATATCTTGTGGTGTATAAATATTTTTAAGCAAAAGCTTAAAAATATAAGTTTTGCTTTGTAAGTTTTTTATAAAGACTAAAAAATCGTTGTTTTTTGTCTAAATAAAGATTATTTAAAGTGCGTAAATCATAGCTATAATGAACACAATCGCTAGAAATATTGAAATATACAATCATTATTTATAAGTATAATTACCACTAAAGAATGATTGAATTTCAAACATTTTTTAGCAATCATTTTTATTTTAGTTGAACTACGATCAAAAATTTCACCCCCGAATATGTAACACGATAATTACCTAAAAAATACTTTCTATCACCTTTAGATAGATGAAGACAAAAAAGAAGAAATAATTTGTTGACTTGACAACAAATTATATCGTTAGAGAGAAGATAAACAATATCCAAAAAATCATCGTATCTTTACGGGGAGTTAGTGTAAAAGCATGAAAGAAAACTAAAATATTCTTATGGATAACAGTCAATTAACATCACATTTTTGGTGCATTAATCTCTGTATTATTACAGATAATATGGTTACAATTTGCCGGGATATCTGGAAGATTTAGACCCCAATTTTTTGGAATATAAGATTCACAAGGGAAATGAATTAGCTCAATCAACAAAAGCCAAAAGTTATAACCGTTCAAGTAACTCTTCGGTGATTGGTTGTAGTAATACGTGTATATGAGTGTTTGGTCTAGAGCGATCGCTTATTTACCTAGTTTTAACTAAGTTTTGACTAGTTATATATGCCATTCCAACCCGCCTCAGGCTCAGCATTTAGGCACGAAAATCATTCTCAATCAATCTTGGTTTTCAGGTGTAATGCCAGATATTACCTCCAAGAACCTTGGACAAACTTGGCTAAAACAGAAGCTCAAATAGTTTCGTTGAAAAATGCTTTTGGAAATCTCGATTGAGTCAGCATTTCAATTGTCTCAAATTCATTGAGATAATTTAACTGCCAGGGTTTACTCATGCTGTTACTAGGGTTATTACTTTCCAAAACAAGTATGTGCTTTTTATGCTGTCACAATAGTAACAAAAAAGTGTAGTCTTTTGATTTTTTTAGAAAACGATGAATACTTTGACAAAACGAACAATCTTAATATTAATGGTATTACTTGTTTCCTGACACAAACTCTGATAATCTTATCGTTTTCCTCTTTAGTTAGACCTTTTTGGATGATGTAAATATACAGCAAATAGCATGATAATGACAAATAAAAAATGGGCCGTAAAACGTATAACTGTTAATCTCGCAACACAGGAAGCGGAAAAACTAGAAAAATATTGTCAACAAACAGGTAGACCCGCAACCGATGTCATTCGCGAACTGATTAGAACTTTGCCTACATCTGACGACGGCAAAGATGTAAATAGCTAAGAAAATGTTTTTAGGACTTACTCAGATAACTGCTTGACCCCCAAAAAATAGCTGTAATACTTTTTTGAGTCCGCTGCAATGGACAAGAATTTGTCTAATCGATACAGACGCGTTTTTCTCGCGTCTGGTCATTTGCTGAGACTACAAGGAGTAATCAAAGACGTTTTAGTATTGACATTACCTGGCTTTAATATGCTGGTGAGTTGATATTAAGTAGCAAATTCCGACGCCAACCCAGTTACAATCTGTAAAGAAACTGAAAAAGGAACGACGGAATGCGTGTTGCAATTGTGGGTGCGGGACTGGCTGGGCTAGCAACCGCAGTAGATTTAGCTGATGCTGGTTGTGAAGTACAGATTTTTGAGTCTCGTCCGTTTGTGGGTGGTAAGGTTGGCAGTTGGGTTGATGAAAATGGCAACCATCTAGAAATGGGGTTGCATGTATTTTTTGGGTGCTACTACCAATTATTTGACTTGATGAAGAAAGTGGGGGTGTTAGAAAACTTACGCCTCAAAGAACATACCCACACTTTTATTAACAAAGGGGGCCGGACTGGTGCTTTAGATTTTCGCTTTATTACAGGTGCGCCTTTTAATGGCTTAAAAGCATTTTTTACTACTTCTCAATTATCATTGCAGGATAAATTGCAAAATGCGATCGCCTTGGGTACTAGTCCGATAGTTCGCGGCTTAGTGGACTTTAACGGCGCGATGAAAACCATCCGCAATTTAGATAAAATTAGCTTTGCCGACTGGTTCCGCAGCCACGGCGGCAGTAATGGTAGCATCAAACGTATGTGGAACCCCATCGCCTACGCACTGGGATTTATTGATTGCGAAAACATTTCCGCCCGTTGTATGTTAACAATATTCCAGTTCTTTGCAGCCAGAACTGAAGCTTCAGTCCTGCGAATGCTGGAAGGTTCTCCTAATGAATATTTACACAAGCCGATTCTGGAATATCTGGAAGTCAGAGGCGCCAAAGTTTACACCCGTCGCCAAGTGCGGGAAATTCAATTTACAGAATCTGAGGAACAAACCCGCGTCACTGGCATAACAGTTGCCCAAGGTGATACAGTAGAAACTATTACTGCTGATGCTTATGTATTTGCCTGTGATGTTCCAGGTATTCAGCGAATCTTACCACAACAATGGCGTAAGTGGTCAGAATTTGACAATATTTATCAACTCGATGCAGTGCCAGTGGCAACAGTGCAATTACGCTTCGATGGTTGGGTGACAGAACTCAACGATACAGAACAGCGTCAACAGTTAAATCAAGCAGCTGGAATAGATAATTTACTTTACACAGCCGATGCAGACTTTTCTTGTTTTGCCGATTTAGCGTTGACTAGCCCTGCTGATTATTATCGCCCAGGACAGGGATCTTTACTACAGCTAGTGTTGACACCGGGAGATCCCTTTATTGCACAAAGCAATGAAGCGATCGCACAACATGTCCTCAAGCAAGTCCACGAACTGTTTCCCTCATCGCGCGAGTTAAATATGACTTGGTACAGCGTAGTCAAACTTGCTCAGTCTCTTTATCGAGAAGCACCAGGAATGGATGTCTATCGTCCCAATCAAAAGACACCAGTGCATAATTTCTTCCTTGCAGGAAGTTATACCCAGCAAGACTACATAGACAGCATGGAAGGGGCTACTATTTCTGGACGGCGTGCAGCAAAAGCGATTTTGGAGAGTTTGAAAAATTGACATAGACACTCAGTGACCTTTGTCAAAAAGTAGACGCCAAGGAAGAAAAAATAATGTCAGATTGGTTAGAACATACTGTGCAAATAGAAGTAGAAGCTCCCATAGATTTAGTATGGAGCCTCTGGTCTGATTTAGAGCAAATGCCCCGATGGATGAAGTGGATTGATTCAGTAAAGATTCAGCCAGATAATCCAGATATCTCTCTTTGGAAATTAAGTAGCAGCGGTTTGGAATTTACTTGGAAATCCCGAATTTTGAAAGTAATTCCTAACCAAATTATTCAATGGGAATCGGTTGATGGTTTGCCGAATCAGGGAGCGATTCGCTTTTACGATCGCCACGGTAGTACTATCGTCAAAATGACCATTTCCTATGCCATCCCCGGCATTATTGGCAAAATTATGGATAACTTATTTTTGGGGCGGATAGTTGAATCAACAATTCAAGCTGATTTAGAAAGGTTTAAACAATACGCTCTAAATGTTAAAGGTAATTGATATAGATAGAAAAAACAGGCAGTAGAAAACAATGTGCATAAGTTTATTACGTGCGTTACTATACCCTACTTACTGTTGGTTGTGGAAGTAAATCACCCTTAGCTTCGTAAGCAATAATTAGAGACTCTAAGGCTTAAATTCGATTTGCTACAGCTAACTCGTAACTATCACCACGAGTCCGCCAGCGTTGTCCTGAAAAATCAGGGAATCCTACCAAAAAGCAATTATCTTCTTCAGACCATTGAATAATCATTTGGTACTTAAATTTGCGAATTTTCTTTGGCATTAATTTTTTTATGCCTTGACTTGTTTGAACTCAGATAATATTCGCGGAGAAATAGTTGCTTGAATTTCTTCACCCATTTTTTGTTCAGCTAGTCTAAGCTCATAATTCTTTTGTAAATTCATCCACAACTGGGCACCAGTACCAAACCATTGCCCTAATCTTAATGCGGTGTCAGCGGTGATTGCCCGTTCACCATTAATTATTTCAGTAATACGGTTTGTTGGTACATGAAGGATACGTGCTAACTCACTTGCGCTCATTTGCAATTCATGAAGCTCATCAGCAAGAATTTTTCCAGGATGTATGGGTGGCCGTGCCATATTGTTCTCCTTGAAGGATGATGTAGTACTACGATATCGTAAAACCTACAGTATGTAAGTGACTATGCCATTTTGTTCTGCTTCTAAAAATGATAGTCAGTAATTTCAATATTAAAAGGTTGAGATTCTTCATCTGGCCAATTAAAACAAATTCGCCATTGCTTATTTATCCGAATACTATATTGACCTTTTCTATCACCTACTAAAGACTCAAAATGGTTGCTTGGTAGTTTCATCAGAGATTCTTTGTTAGTCGCGGCTTCTAATATATCAAGTCGTTTATATGCTTGCTCTGCAAAAGCCTGAAACTCTTTTACCCTCTCACCTGAAGCAAATCGCTCCGTCCTTTTATCTTTAAACTTCGGATATTTATCTGACGGAGACATAAATTAATAATACTATTTATTATGCGTTACGTAAGTCGTAATTGACTGTATATAAAATAGCATAATCAATATCCCCAGAGCAGACCAGTTGGGGCGACATTACCAAGTTGGGTCGCTAAACAAATTAATTGTTAATTCCTCGCGTGGTGGTATCGTTGTGATACAGGCGCGGATGTTTTCTCCATCTTCTAATTCCACAGTGCAAGCGTAACAAGACCCCATCAGACAACCGGTGGGGATAAATACTCCAGCCCGGTCTGCTACATCCAAAAGGGCTTCTCCCACTTCGGCGTCTACTGTGACATCATCTGGTAAAAAGCGGACACGAACAATCATCAATACTTATGCATTTAATTTAGTATTGTTCTTTGTCATTTGTCTTTTGCAAAGACAAATGACAGATAACCATCTTAACGAAAAAATATGTAATTTCTTCTATCTAACTTATACCAATTTGAAAAATGATTCTGATACATAGATTCACTACACTCAGATTCACCAAAACTATTCCCAATCCAAAATGGTATCAGCTTAAGACAAAAACGGAGTTAAGTCTAAATGGCTTTCAACTTCAGTGGCTAGGGAATCTAAAATCTGCTCTCGGTGTTCACGGTAGTTAGCAACACCAGTAGGTAAAGATTTTAAACCCCGTTGTTGACGGAGGCGATTTAACCAAGCCCGTCGCCAAGGGCCGTTGTCAAAAATTCCGTGGAGATAAGTACCCCAGACTGATTGACAACTATCCACTAACCCTAAGTTAACATCGTCAAATAGCGCATGGTAAGATTGGCTATCTATTCCTTGTTGTTCAATGCGCGATCGCCCTTGATGGATCTCAAAGCCATTGACTGGCAAGCCCTGTTGGGGATAATTCGAGCTAACTTGCCGCTGGCGGGCAATTTTTTGTCCTGTAATTACAGTTCTGATTGGTAACAGATTTAACCCTTGATATCTACCCGCTTGTCCTTCTATTCCTTCTGGGTCGGCGATAATTTGTCCGAGCATTTGATACCCACCGCAGATGCCTAAAACCGTTCCGCCGGAAGCAGCATAATGTTGGATAGCTTCTGCCATACCGCTTTTTTGTAGCAGGAGCAAATCAGCAATTGTGGTCTTTGTACCAGGGATAATTACTGCATCTGGATGTCCTAAATCTTGCTTTGGACTAAGAAATTTTACTGAGACACTGCTTTCTGATTCTAGCGGGTCAAAGTCAGTGAAGTTGGCAATTCTGGGTAAGCGGATAACAGCAATGTTGAGGTCACTGTGAGCTTTGGTTGATTGACGTTCTAGCAGGTCTAGGGAATCTTCTGCTGGAAATACTTCTTGTAAGTAGGGTATGACGCCAACAACGGGAATACCCGTGCGTTCTTCTAACCATTTTATTCCTGGTTCTAGGAGCGATCGCTGTCCTCGAAACTTATTAATGACTACACCTTTAATTAAGGCACGTTCATCCGGTTCCAATAACTCTAGAGTGCCTACCACATGGGCAAAAGCGCCACCCCGGTCAATATCAACTACTAGTATGGTTGGCGCATTCAAATATTTTGCTACCCGCATATTAGTTAAATCGCGGTGCTTGAGATTAATTTCTGCTGGACTACCGGCACCTTCACAAACCAGCAAGTCAAATTCTGTTCCTAAATGCTGGAGCGATTCTTCAATTGTCCGCCACCCCAACTCAAAATATTGCTCGTAGTAATCTGCGGCACTCACTTTGCCCACAGGTCTACCTTTGATAATTACTTGGGAAGTCATATCCCCTTGGGGTTTAAGTAAAATTGGGTTCATTTCTACCCAAGGTACAACTCCCGCAGCCCAAGCTTGTACTGCTTGGGCGTAGCCAATTTCTCCACCATTAGCAGTGACATAAGCATTTAAAGCCATATTTTGACCCTTAAAAGGAGCCACTCGCCAACCACGCCGCGACAAAATTCGACAAATAGCTGTAGTTAAGAGTGATTTCCCTGCGTGGGAAGTTGTCCCCACTACCATAATTGATTTCATAGTCGCTATCTTTTAATATATTGGGTGAAATTTTAGGGGCATGGGGGATGAGGGGGACAAATCAATTCAAAATTCAAAATTCAAAATTCAAAATTAAAGAACTTTTGAATGTGTAACTTTTTAATGCCCTGTTTGCCCAATGCCCCATACCTCACCACATTGTAAAGACTTCATGAATGGGTGTCATGTTTCCGTATATTTATTGTTCCCTTTGATTCGCTGATCCTAACTTTTTAGTTTCCTGTTCTAAAAGGGTAAACGCAACCAACGTATAACTGCATTGTATAAACGATCGCGCCATGAAGGAGTACGCCAATTTTTACCTTGATGTTGTTCTATCAATTGGCGTCCCAAGGGAGTGAGGCGAAAACTATCTGTAATTCCCTGACCATCGACTTCTCGGCGTAATACACCCACTTGAATCAGCCAACCCAAGGCGTTATCACAGGCTAATTCTGATAAAGGTCGCTGAGTATAACCCTGGTTAAATCCATTTTCTAGGGCGATCGCATTCAATGATACACTCTGGTGTCGCATGACTTCAAATAACGATGGATGAAAGGGCGAACATATTAGCGATCGCTGGGCCCTTTCTATCGTGCTAGAACGATAGACGAAAGTTTTTGGGTTTTGGAAATCAACAGGAGGCATTATGTCTGGGTAGAAATTTTTCTTTGAATAAAAATTAATTTCAGAATATATTTTTTTGCACTAATTAACTTATCTAAGCAGAATTTAGTCACCTAAAGTATAGTTATGTTATTTTTTCGTAAATATATTTAATCATTATAAATTATTGTAAAATTTCAAGTGCATCAACAATCTGAAACAGGAAAAGTTAATTATGCCTCTAGCAGTTGGTACGGATGCACCTGCATTTACCGCCAAAGATACAAACGGCAACACAGTCTCTTTATCTGATTTTGCTGGGAAGACAGTTGTTTTGTATTTTTACCCCAAAGATGACACTCCAGGCTGCACCAAACAAGCCTGTAGTTTTCGGGACGCCCAAGCTAAATATCAAAGTAAAGATGTTGTAGTGCTGGGAGTCAGCGCCGATGATGAAGTCTCTCATCAGGCATTCACCCAAAAATATAATTTGAATTTTCCTCTACTGGCTGACAGCGACAAATCCCTGATCAAAGCTTTTGATGTGGATGGCGGTGGTTACGCCAAGCGCGTCACCTACGTAATTAGCCCTGACGGCAAAATTACTCATGTTGACGCAAGTGTAAATACCACCACCCATGCTGAGGATGTTTTAGCTGCACTTGGGCTGTAGTTTTTTGCCTAATAACTAACGATTTTTGAAACTTCTAACCCCAACCCCAAGCTTTTGGGGTTGGGGTGATTGATTTGAATTCAGTTACCCGATGGTAATGGGGTCGTTTGCTGTGCTTGTGGGCACTGGAGTGTTTGTTGTTGATTTGTTTTTAAAGGATCTGCTGTTGATGATGTCGGCGACGCAGATGCAACCGTTGGCGATCCTGGGGTTGTTGGTTGCGCTTGTTGACGACATTGGAGTAATTGTTGTTGTCTAGCTTTAAAAGCTTCTGCGGTTGAGTTTAGTTGTTCGTTCTGTTGTTGAGAATTCCAATTTAGAGTTCCAAAATTTGCTCGGTGAATCAGATCGAACATGTTGAAATTATCTGAGTTCGAGCGCGAGAACGGATCGGTATTTTGGTCTGTGGTGCTGTTACTAGGAAAAGCATCTGCTGGGCTGAACTGAGCCAAACTAGGTTGAGCCATCAGTAAAGGAGCGAAGCTAATTCCGGCTGCGGTAGCCAAGAAAAGTCTAGTAATTTGTAAAAATGTTTTTTTCATGGATTTTGACTCGAAAATTGCTCTATTTTATCTTAAGCAAGAGTCCGTCGTAGTTGGGGCTGAATACTAACTAAGGCGACAACGGCAAAGCCAAACAACACCAACAACGCCCCTCCAAAGGTAACATCACCCCAAGGAGCTTGCATGACTACACTATCCAACGCCCAACTACTGTGGAGATAGAGATAGCGAATGGGTTCGATCGCATAACTGAGAGGATTCAAGGTAGCGACAACCTGTAACCACTGTGGCATAAACGATAGAGGAGCCAAAGCAGTACTAGCAAATAATAGTGGTAAGTTGGTGACAAAAATTACCGCAATTAGTTCGATGTGTCCGGGTAAAGCAAAAGCTAAACCCAGGGAAATTGCTGTCACACCCAAAGCTAACAGAAAAACAATTAAAGCGATCGCACCCAAACCAGCTGCATCAGGTAGTCCCGCACCTAAAAACGCCGCTGCTCCTACAATCACCGCTGCTTGTAGTAAACTTTGGCTGATGATGAAGATTGCCGAAGCAAAGACAATGGAAAACCGTGATGCTAAAGGTGCTACCAGTAAACGATTCAAAAAGCCGAACTCACGGTCAAACATTACAGGCAAACCAGCATTTAGCGCTCCAGCAAAAGCTGTAAATACAATTACTCCAGCAGCCAAAAATTGTCCGTAATTTGTCGTACTGCCGAACAAGCCCTTGGGTGCATTTTGGAATAAAGCACCAAACAGTACCAACCACATTACTGGTTGAATGATTCCGGCCACTAATGTCGAAGGACGGCGTTGCAACTGAATAAACAAGCGACGAGTTAAAGCCAGCGTCTCTTGTACCAAGTCACCGAAAAAATTAGAAGTTGCGTCAGCATCGGCTTGTGGCGATGCTAGCGGTTGCCAATTGATATCAGATTTAGGAGTAACACTCATAAGAATTTTGGATTTTGGATTGGGAGTTGAGAGTTAGGAGTTTGGAGTTTGGAGTTTGGAGTTTGGAGTTGAGAGTTTGGAGTTTGGAGTGTGTCCGGTGTGGGAGGATGGAGAACAAATATTTTCCCCCACACTCCCTCATCTCCCTCATCTCCCTCATCTCCCTCATCCCCCATGCCCCATTCCCTACCTCATATTCTGCTTTTTCTCAGCTTTGGGATCGCGAGTGGCGATCGCTGCTAGTTCTGCATCCATCAGGGTGCGTCCTGTGGCTGCGAGGTAAACGTCATCAAGGCTGGGGCGGGATTGGGCGATGCCAAATATGGGCAAGCCGGCGGTATTTAGGGTTTGCTGGATGTTGATGAGAGCGTCATTTTGGGGCGTCACCACTAAGTTGAGGGAATTACCTTGGGCGCTGTTGATGATGACTTCTTGGACGAAGGACAAAGATTGTAGGAGGTTTTTGGCTTTTTGGGCTTCTTCAATGGGGGAAAATTCCTGAATTCGCAAGGTGATGCGATCGCCACCTACTTGATCTTTCAATTGCGAAGGTGTCCCAGCAGCAATTACAACGCCGCGATCGATAATTGCCACGCGATCGGCTAGGGCGTCAATCTCTTCTAAATAATGGCTGGTTATTACTACCGTTGTCCCAGAGGCACGTAATTTTCTCAAAAATTCCCATACCACAAAACGGCTTTCTATGTCAAGTCCTACAGTTGGTTCATCCAAGACTAAAACATCCGGTGCGTGGAGTAACCCAGCAGCTAAGTCAAGGCGTTTGCGTAAACCGCCGGAGTAGGTTCCGGTTTTCTTATTGGCGTATTCTTGTAAACCGAGTAAATCTAATACTGTTTCGATACGCTGTTTGGCTACTTTGCCTGGAAGGTGATAAAGTGCTGCTTGCAATTGCAGCAGTTCTCGTCCAGTCAACACTTTATCAGGAGCAACTTCCTGAGCTACATAGCCTAATTTTTGTCTTGCTACTCTCGGATTATCCAATACAGAGATGCCAGATACTTCGATTTTGCCAGCATCCGGTGTGGTGAGTGTACACAAGGCACGCAAGGTGGTAGTTTTTCCAGCACCGTTGGGGCCAAGTAAACCAAAGATTTCTCCTGACTCTACCTGAAAAGAAACATCCTTAACGGCAATTACCGTGCCGTAGGATTTTTGCAGATTTTGAATGAAAACGGCGGGAGCCATGACAGCTTTTCCCCAACTATACAAATCTCAATAAATCTATTCTTATTGTAGAAGGTGGGGACAAGGAAATAGCGCATGAGCGAAAATCTGTAAATAAGTTCGCTTCATGCGCTATGCTGCCAAAAATTTGCGATTATTTTAAGCAAGTTGTGGACTTTGGTTTGTGGCGAAATATACCAAATCCTAGAGCAATTAATCCTAAACCTGGCAGATTGGCAGGTTCTGGAATCGAAGTAGGATTGGGAAGATTATTGTTATTTGTACTATTAGGGGGAGTGTAATAGTTTTCGGTTTTTGGGACACTTGGCAAATCGCCATTAAACAGATAGTTATGAGACTCGCCATTTCCGGTTAAGGAAGCTACGACTACGTTACCGTTAACTTGACCGTTATTGAAGTTGAAATTAGCCAAAGGAGCAAGAATACTACCTTCGATGCCAATTCCACTAGCAGTTAAGTTAGTAGCTTCATAGAAGTTGTAGATTACTTTTTGTTTATTTGTGCCAAGGATATTAAACCCAAAGTTTTGCAGTGATACATCCTTACCGCTGATATTCACAAGGATGGTTGAATTTGCGTCTCCCTTGATTTCAAAATAGTTTGTTTTGGAGACATCCGTTCCTGCAAGATTAAAAACATTGAAAGCGGTACCAGTGCCACTGAGGTTGATTGCACCCCAAGATTGAACTGTTGTCTGACCGGTGGGAGTTAAAGTTGCTAAATGTTGCGATAGCGATCGCAATTCTTCTCCTGCTGCATTAAAATCGATGGGATTTCCCTGACTGAGAGTTCCCTGGGGAAATCCCACATTGCCGGAGACATTGGCGGTGCCTCCATAAACAGCATTACCGTGGTAAACTTGACCGTTGCTGAGAGTTAAGTTTTGTCCGGCTACGACTACGTTACCGCTATTGTTAGAAAGTCTACTTCCAAGTCCGCCGACAAAATTTATGTTACCGCCAGCAGCAAGTTTTCCTTCAATATCTGTATATTTTTGAGTGATATCTCCCAAAACAAATACATTGTAATCAGAAGCAACGCCTAACTCAACTGCATTTGCTTTTGCAGAAATACCCAGTGCCAAAGTAACTGCAATGGGAACCGCTACTCGTCCCCAAACATGATAGTTTGTCAATTTCATCTTCTAGTTTTTGAATTATTAAATTCATCCTATGAGTAGAAATCAAAGATGACGTTAATTTAGTGGACATTTTCATTGAAGTTTCATAGCTAGGATAACTACTGTATATTTTCACCTAAATTATCTATTACACCGCATATTTACTGTTGACTACATCAATTAAATTTTTATCAAAAAGAATTCATATAGGAATCTTGATTTCTGAAAAAATTTAAGTATTTGTAGGGTGTGTTAGAGGATGTTTTAACAGTCCTGAGTGATGTATCAAATACTTTTAGATCCCCCTAAATCCACGCCACTTGCTTCAAGTCGGCAGAGCCGACGCCAGTCGCTCATGGGGGAAACCCCCAAGACCGCGCTGGCTCCCCAACGCAGTGGCTCCCCTTAAAAAGGGGGACTTTGATTCCAGTTCCCCCCTTTTTAAGGCAGGGCTGATTCATCCCATTTAAAACAGGATTTGTCAAGATGGTTAGCAAGAAAATTGTAAGTAAGCGTGACTAAGAGACGAACATTTAAGCACTGAAATATCAGTAAAATAGTTGGTTTCATCGGCACGCCAGTAA
>JAVRBV020000003.1:0-40806 GCA_034531095.2 Nostoc sp. CreGUA01
CCGAACCAGCCGATGTATAGGCGGTTGTTGGTGCTGGTTATCCAGTTGGCGAAGCGTTCCCAGACGTTGGCGCTTTGGCGCTGTTGAATGGTTGCGGTCATTGTTTTATAAATGCGGTTGTTTATTTGCGAATGAATTAGGCGGTTTGTTTTCGCCTATGAATGTAATTTACATTGCTTTACGTAATTTAATCAAGTTTTATTAAGACAGTAAAACTTATGTAAAATATAAGCTTTACTTATTTAAAGTTGAGAAGGGGCGATCGCTCTCCTTTTGCAGTGACGTGAGATAATTTTGCTAGAAAAGCCCAGTCTTGACAGAAGAACTGGGCTTTTGATCATCTCAATCCATCAAAGGAGGTAGATGTAGTGCGATCGCAACCGATTAGGCAAAGAGTGATTACAGATTAATCTTGACAACTTTGTTCTTTTCTTGCTCAGTTTTAGGTAGTGTCAGATGCAAGATACCGTCTTTATAATCTGCGGTGACATTGGTGTTTTGAATTCGAGCAGATAAAGGAATCACACGTTGGAATTTACCGTAATAAAATTCGGTCTTGGTAGTACCGTTTTCTTCAGTTTTAGTTTCGGATTTCCGTTCGCCGCTGATGTGAACAGCATCTTGAGTGACTTGAATATCTAAGTCTTTGGCATCGATTCCTGGCAGTTCTAGCTTCAGATGCAGAGCATCATCAGTTTCTTGTAATTCAGCAGCCGGGACTTTGATAAAATCTCTCTCAAGCAATCCAGATGGTACTCTGGTGTCTTCAAATAAATTATTAATTTGACGTTGTAGAGTATCCATTTCTCTCCAAGGATTCCAACGAACTAGTGCCATAGCTCTTCCTCGCATCAATTAGTTATTTGTTTAATAAATTTTGCACTTGAACTTGTGCTTGATTTCAATATTACACATGGTTAAAATTGCTGTAAATTCGGTTATTGTCACCAAGAAATTGATGATTACCGCACCATTGGCTGCCCACTTTTCCATAATCCCATTACCCGCTTGTTTTCTCTCAAAACTATACTTGCCAACCTTTTCACTGTTGTGTTAAGTATCTTGTTTGATTGTTAACAGGACTTACGCAACAATAGCTAAAAAGCTTAATTTATCCAACCGCCTTCGCGCTTCGCGTCTCGTAGAGAAGACGCCAAGAACGCCAAGGGTTCGTAGAGTTTGCGTAAGTCCTAGTTAAGAAAGATGCGGGTAATGGATAGCCTTAGTAAGGGGAGGGTTGGGGTGGGGTTTTGAGGATTCATCGCTACATACATCAACCAATGGGACGATTACCAGGATTGACTGCATGAATGTATTCACTACCCGATCGCGGTCTTCCTCGTTTATAATATGCTTCTTCTGGTTTACCCCATCCTAGCTGTAAAATTATTTCCAAAAAGCTAGAATTTTCCCACTTACATAAACTTGCCCATTCTGTTCTTTGAGCAATTCTTTCAACATCCGGTGTAGTAATTTGTTGATGTTGTTTACTATTGTTGAAACTTAAGTATAAGTCCATCCCGTTAGTGACTTCATACCAAAATTTCAAAATCGAATTTTTAGCAGCTTTTAAAATCTCTAAGTCACTGATAAGCGCTATTAATTCTGTATCTACTTCGGGATAACGCAAGTTTGTACCCTTGACTGTCACTTCCCGCCAAATAATGCCTGACACTTGATTTTCTCTTTGGTAGTCGTGAATTGCCGCTTTGAAATCTTGATAGGCTGTGAATTGTTGCAATCCATCAGTTCTAATAAACTGGTCAATTACGGGATTACCAGAAACTGTTAGTTCTAATTTCAAGCGTTTTCCTTTGAGGCAAGCTTGGCGTTCGTCTGCCAAAATTTGGATTAGTTGCTGAGTGGTGTAAACCTTTGACATCAGAATACAGTTTAATTAGTCATTGGTTATTGGGCATTGGGCGCGAGGCATTTGTCATTAGCTATGAACTATAAACTATGAATTAACTTTTTGACGTGTTATACAGAATATTTAAATAAGTAGTCATCATCAACCGTGCAGACAAATAACGGATGAAAAAGAGAATAGCTAAAGAATTTTGTTTAGAACCTTCTGTCTGATGCCTCCTACCTTCTACTGATTATGCTTTGCGAGCAAAAAGAATGCAGTAACAGACAGCACTAAAAATTAGGGCAGACCAATTTGGTCTACCCGATAAGTTACTTAGCTAACTCACTACTGAACTCATTGAAAGCCCGCCGCTTTAGCTGTGCTGTTTCCGTGCGTGGTAATAAATTAAATATTTTGCGAAACTCGTCGTCTATCTCTTCAAAAGGTACTTGACCCTTTTTATTCAAAACTACCTGACCTGATTGATTAAACACCAAAACTTGAGGAACGCTCCCAGAATAGTAATATCCTGGTTCTGTGGGGTCGTAGGTGGGTTTGGGCGCAATACTATCTACACTAATAGGGATAATCTCTGCTACCCGACCATAGAATTCCTGTACTCGTGAGATAGAAATGGCATATCTTTTGGAATCGCTGCTGTCATCGAGATAAAACGCCAAAAATACGGGTTTATGTTCTGCTAAAGACTGTGCCAGCGTCAGTCTAGAAGGAACTAATGAACCATTACCAGCATAAACTACAAACATGTTGCCATCATATCTATCATCATTGAGACCAGCATATGCAGGTTGCATACTAATAATGAACAGACAAACAACCAACAACACGCATTTGGACAGCAATTTTTGCCAGCCAGTAAGTTTTTTATGTAAAAAAAGAAACTTTGTGCTATTCATCAAAAGAAACCTTGCAAGCTACTACTTGTCGTGAGTTGTGCTGAAATCGGCAAACTGGGCTGGATATACAATTATGCCCGCGCACTATTTTTTAAGATAACGCCTAGTGAGATTATCTCTTGGAAAGGGGGAGTGGGGAGTGGGGAGTGGGGAGATGAGGGAGATGAGGGGGATGAGGGGGATGAGGGGGATGAGGGGGATGAGGGGGATGAGGGAGATGAGGGAAGTATTTGAACTTGCTTAACAAGTCTTTAACGTAGATATAACAGTTCCCAATCAAATGAGGTGCAGAAATTTGTGGGGGCGCAAAGCTTTGCGCCCCTACCAAGTACCTCACGCTTATCGGGAAATGCTATAAATGAAGCTTTGATACTCGTGAATGAGGCTTTGAACTCCATTAATGAGGTTTTGATACTCGTGAACGAGGCTTTGAACTTCATTAATGAGGCTTTGATACTCGTGAACGAGGCTTTGAACTCCATTAATGAGGCTTTGATACTCGTGAATGAGGCTTTGAACTCCATTAATGAGGCTTTGATACTCGTGAACGAGGCTTTAATACTCGTGAACGGGGCTTTAATACTCGTGAACGGGGCTTTGAACTATATGAACAAAATTCTCCCTCATCCCCCTCATCCCCCCCATCTTTATCTTCAGGCTGGCTTTTTCAGCTAGGATTCGCTAAACTCACAAAATTAAATTTGTAAGTAAAAATTTTCAATTAACAACAGTCAAAAGACTAGGGTACGAATGTGGGAAACAAAATACAATTTATAGATAGAGTCCGACTGGGTTTTGCGGTGTCGATGGCAAAAAGCGTGACGTTTTTGGTGCGATCGCTGCGTCTCGGTGCTGCTAGTGTATTACCAGGCTCAATTGCTCGTCGCATTGAAAAGAGACTCTTAGAATTATTGAGTCAGCAAGTTAAAAAGGGAGTGATTTTAATTGCCGGTACTAACGGCAAAACTACGACATCGCTGCTTTTAAAAACGATACTAGAACACAAAGGCTACCGCATCGCTCATAATTCTACGGGTGCAAATCTGGAAAATGGCTTGATGACAGCTTTATTGGAAAGCACCAATTTGGTGGGAACACTAGATGTTGACTACGCCATTTTGGAAGTTGATGAAAATATAGTACCGAAAGTTTTAACTCCACTCCAGCCGCGAATTATTCTTTGTTTAAACTTGTTCCGCGACCAACTCGATAGATACGGGGAAGTAGATACAATCAGTAAGCGTTGGACAAAAGTTATTTCTCAACTACCACCAGAAACAGTAGTAATTCCCAATGCTGACGATCCAACTTTATCTTACCTTGGTCAGCAGTTACCCCAACGGGTATTATTCTTTGGTTTAAATGAACCAGAAAATTATCTAGAAGCAATTCCTCACGCTGTTGATTCTATCTATTGTCCAAAATGTGGACATTCTTTAGATTATAAGGGTGTTTACTTGTCACATTTGGGAGATTTTACTTGTCCCAAATGTGGTTTTAGTAAAAGTCAACCAACTCTCAAAAGTAGTGAATGGCCGCAAATTCTGGTTGGTTTATATAACAAGTACAATACTTTGGCAGCAGTAACAGCGGCTAAAGAATTAGGAGTTGATGAAGCAACAATTAAAGATACTGTTAACAATTTTCAAGCTGCTTTTGGGCGTGCTGAAGATTTAGTAATTAATGGTAAAAAAGTGCGGATTTTGTTATCAAAGAATCCTGTGGGTACAAATGAAACAATTCGTGTGGTGACTCAAAGTACAGATAAAACTACACTGTTAGTATTGAACGATCGCACACCTGATGGTACAGATGTATCCTGGATTTGGGACGTGGATACCGAGAAATTAGTCGAACGAGGAGGAACTTTAGTAGTAAGTGGCGATCGCGTTTATGATATGGCACTACGCCTGCGTTACAGCCAAAAATCACCTGAGAGTACATTAAATTTAATTGTCGAAGAAGATTTGCGACAAGCGATCGCTACTGCCCTAGAGCATACACCAGACAACGAAACTTTGCACATTCTCCCCACTTATTCAGCCATGCTAGAAGTGCGAGAAGTTCTCACTGGTCGGAAAATTCTTTAAATCAAATTTATGAGTTCCCAAGATTTAGAATTAACAATTGGTTGGCTGTATCCAACGCTGATGAGTACCTATGGCGATCGCGGTAATGTGATTACTATAGAACGTCGCGCTCAGTGGCGGGGATACACTGTTAAAATATTACCCCTAGATCAAAATGCCACAGCAGCTGATATTAAATCTGTAGATGTCATAGTCGGTGGTGGCGCACAAGACCGTCAGCAAGAAATTGTCATGCGTGATTTGCAAGGCGCGAAAGCTGAGGCGATGCGGGAGAAAATTGAAAATGGGACACCAGGAGTTTTTACTTGTGGTTCTCCCCAATTGCTGGGACACTATTACGAACCAGGCTTGGGACAACGCATTGATGGCTTGGGTATACTCGATTTAGTTTCTGTACATCCTGGTGAAAATACTAAACGTTGTATTGGTAATTTAGTAATTGAAGTGACAGCTTCACGTCTGGCGCGGGATTTAGCAGAGATGACGGGTAGTACACCATATTTGGTAGGCTTTGAAAATCACGGCGGACGTACCAAACTGGGGAAAGTAGAAGCTTTGGGAAGAGTAGTGTACGGGTTAGGTAATAATGGTGAAGATGGGACAGAGGGAGCGTTTTATCAAAATGCGATCGCTACTTATTCTCACGGCCCTTTGTTACCTAAAAATCCCTTCGTGGCTGATTGGTTAATTCAAACCGCATTACGACTAAAGTATCAACAGGCAATTACCCTAGAATCATTAGATGATAATCTTGCTGTCCAAGCACGAGAAGCAATGTTTCACCGATTAAAGGTCACTTTACCAACTCGCGCAAAAACTCTCTGAAACTCTTACAGCCTATTTCACGTAAATGAAGTACACTCTTTGGGACACAATATATTGTGCCCCTACGGAAAGCCACTGCTGAATGTTCTTTTTGATTCAGTGTATAAAAAACTTGCCACTTTGGCAGCATGATTTTGATTACCTCTGGTAAAGTATTAAAAGTCAATTACTTGTGGGCTATATTTACCGAGGTTTACTATACTTTTAGGTACAGTCAGTTAAGTTTGCTCTGCTAACGGAACAATAAAAATTGCTGATGTAGTTACTAAAGCAGCAAAAAGAACAATGAATTTTAGTTAATTTCCCTCGTCTCTCTCAAAAGACGAGGTATTTTTTTATTCTAGTTCCCGATAGCTAGTCCCTCTTAATCATCGACTGGAATTTATACCAATTACTCCAATGATTATTAAGGTGATGGAAATGAGCTTAGTAAATGTGGCAGATTCACTAAACCAAATTATACCAATCATCGCTACTAGGATAGTTCCTAACCCAGCCCAGACAGAATAAGCTACACTCACTTCAATTCTTTTGAGAGCTAAGGTTAAAAAAGTAAAACAAAGTCCATAGAAAACAAATATTAATACTGAAGGGACTATTTTAGTAAATCCTTCTGATAATTTCATGCAAGTTGTACCTGAAACTTCAAAAAGAATTGCTGCAATGAGGTAAATCCAACTTATTGACATAACTTATTGTGAGCAGTTGGTTATAGGTCTTTTATTATCTCTAGAAAAATAAAAAAATGCAATCCAATTAGCGGAATTCTCATTATTTACCGCAGGAATTCGCTAAAATCGCCCGAAGTTAAGCGAAAGTAAAATAAATATTTTTCGTAATCAAAACTCTATCCCCTTGTGGGTAGAGTATTCACCAATTCAGAATTGGTGAATTCTGACTCCTGTTTTATTCAAATTATTTTTGTCGAGTTTGTCGAACTCAAATTCTTTCAGATTTACCTACTAACGCTGCCTTGGAAGTCAAAAGAACTATATTTTCGGCTTTTGCATTATTTTAAATGTCAAGTTTGTTGCCTGTTCTTTAGCATATTTGTAACAATCCGTTAAACTGAATAAAAAGCGCCCCCTTTTGGGGAGCGCTTTTAGTATGATTTGCTGAGGTTATACAGGTTTTTTTGGAAAGTGCAAAATTTTAAATCTTGTAGGGAGCTAGTGGGGTTGTTTTGGTTGCTAAAGTTTTAGTAACTGGCGTTGTGTTATCGCCTTGGGTAACTCACTACTTGAGATTTTAGGTGCGTTATGGAAAATGCCCATAACGCACCCCAAAAACTTGCTCTTTATAAATCCAAATTTCTTAGTTAAGCGTTCAGCGCTTCCTCTTGATGGGTTTCGATAGTGCAATCAGAAAGGGGCTTAGCCACACAGGTAAGTACCCATCCTGCATCAATTTGGTCATTGTCTAAGAAATTTTGATCGTCTTGGTCAACTTCACCTGAAATCAGCTTACCAGTACAGGTAGAGCAAGAACCAGCATTACAAGAGTAGGGCAAATCTAGGTCGTATTCCTCGTTAGCAATCTCTAGGATGTACTCATCTTCAGGAACGTCAATTGTTTTTTCACCATCTGGGGTCTTTAATGTGACCTTGTAAGTTGCCATGTAAAAATCCCTAACTAATATAAACTCCATTTTCGATACTACGGGTTTATGTGCTGCTAGTCTAGAGTTAATTTTGCTTGACTTTTCTAGCTTCAAGAAGCACCTAGTGGGGCTAGTTTACATCTACCAGAAGCTGGAGAGGAAAATCACACAGCGAAAAATGTGGCGATCGCTTCTGCAAATCCCTCAAATGAACTATAATCCTGAGACACGATAGAAACATTGATTCCCAACTTTTGAGCATTGGCTGTTGTGTAGGGGCCAAAACACGCGATGGCACAATCTCTGTAATCGTTTGGGGAGTTGACCATTTTCAAAAAGCTTTCTATTTCAGCTGTGCTACTAAAAGCGATCGCATCAATCTTGCCTGTACAAATCAAGTTTAATTCAATACTGTAGATATTTTTATCTAACCCCTGCGTGATATATGCAGGTACGCGAGTTACATTTATGCCCAAATTCTCTAAGTCTGTAATTAAATTGGGCATAACATTCGGTTCAGGCAAACCCACAACTTCTGGAGCTGGGATCAGCACTTTTTTTGCGTGAATTTGAGCAATTTTTCCTAATTCTGCGACTATTCCCCCTGGGCTAGATTCTCTGGGAATTAAATCTACTTTGCCAATCAAGGAGAATAAGCTTTCTGAATCTTTTCCCAATGCACATAATTGGCAATTTTCTAGCACAGATACAGGAATATTTAAATCATTCATGCGGTGAAAAAATGCAGTGATTCCGTTTCTGCTTGTAAAGATAATCCAATCAAATTCTTTTACGCGACTTAAAGCAGTATCTAACTGAGTATAGTTTGATAAATAACAGGTTTCGATAGTAGGCATCAAAACAGGTAGACCACCTTTTTTGATGATTTGTTCAGATAACCTATAAGCATAATTTCTTGGTGCTGTGATTAAAATTCTCTTGTTATGTAGAGGTAATTTGTTAGATGGAGTGAGCAAATTAATTTCTCTTGATTCGATGTGCATTGGTCAACTAGGCAATTTAGATCCCTAAGATTTACTTATTCCTATGAATAAAGCTGCTCTTTTGAGTAAGCTTTTAAAATCAATAAACTCGCAAAATATTTGCTTAATAAATATTTCTATCTGAAGCGGGCGATGGGACTCGAACCCACGACGTTCACCTTGGGAAAGTGACATTCTACCACTGAATTACACCCGCTAGTAGGTATTAGCCATCAATTTAATATTAGCCTACAGCATACCATTATTTATAGCTGTTTTCAATCGGCTAAAATATACATTGTTTTTACAACTGGCGATGCCTTCTCTTTCAGAGATGCTAACGCGCTTCAACCTCAGCACAGCCAAAGACGCTCCGCCTTTAATCAATGTCCAACGCCATATCGAAAGTCATCAAAACCCTACACTGCGCCGATAAAAGTCAGTGTAGGATTCTCTGGACTACAGAACAATATCTTCACCTCGCTCAGTGAAACGAACCTCTTTAATATTCCATGCAGCATTACTTGTTAAGGTTTTGCGGACACTACCAAATAAAGCAAACTGTTCACAACTAGAAAGAGAAGCTATTTGCCGCTTAGACTCAGGAGATATCCGCAAATCAACTGTAGCAACACCATTTTTGACGTTAACACGATACCCAGACAAGCTAAAGTCACTTGTATCTCGTTTTTCTATGATTTTACCCACTGTATTTGTTACTGGTTCATTAGCTGGTACTGAAACTTTTTCGGGAATTAATTCTTGACATTGAACATCACTAGTGTAAATTGTGACATTTGATGTTTTATTATTGGTAGCTTTAGAAATTGATGAGGAAGGCGTATTTTCTCCAGCAGATTCTTGATTGGGAGATTTTTCTCTCAATTGAGCAACACTAGGAATTTGGCTGGAACTCCGAGATGATGGGGTGTTTGTGGGTGTTGGGATGGGTTCCGGGGATAATGTGGTGTTTGGTGTTGCGGTAGGGGATGGCGTTTGGCTATCAATATTACTAGTGGTTGGGTTAGAATTACAGCTGCTCAAAGCAAGAACAATTGTTACAGCGATCGCGGGTAAAAGATATCTCTTAGTTGTCTTCATAATTTTGGTCAAAAGTTACATCAGTGCTATTAACTTCAATATTGCTGGTATCAATTCCGCATAAATTTGTCAATTTTGAGCCAGTCTCTAAAGTGTCAACATGGTATCAGTTAAGCTGCGATCGTGTCACAAAGAACGACGTTTATCGCACTCACGAGATCCCCAGATGATTAAATAAGTCGGTGGGCTAAAACTTGCAATCTGAAAGATATCAAATGCCATTGCTATCAAACCGTATAAAAACTGAAACGACATCTTTCTCAAGGATAAACTTGGTAGCATCCAAATGAAGTTAAATAGAATCCAAGAAGCTTAGACCGATGGATATTGTTCTTAAGAATGATGTAAATTAAGTATATTTCAGTAATTATTAGATAAAATAAACCAGATTTTAATGATTTTAAGGCAAAACAATGAATAAAGGCTCTCAACAAAAAACATTGAGAAGGCAAAACACAATTCTCGCTGCCAAAAATTTTTTAGCAGAAATGGCTAAAGATGCTAACTCAGAAGAATTGAGATTTATTGCTGATAATGTGGGTGAGATTGCACTATTTTGGCATTTGATTGAAAATCCAGAAGAAATTTGTTCGCTGGAGTTGCAAGCATAGTCAAAGAATTGTTTTGTCTGTTTAATTGACTTATACCATTTCCCGATAAGGGTGAGCTACTTGGTAGGGGCGCAAAGCTTTGCGCCCCTTCAAGTTTCCGTACCTCATTTGATTGCCAAGCGCTATAGCTTGAAAAGCTGATGCGCGTCTAAATTGTACATTTTTACATTCAGACCGTCCTTTTTCATTGGTCATCTGTCCTTTGAAATACAAATGACCAATGACAACTCTCTCCTCACGAAGATAATACAAATTAAATGCCTAATAGCTTAGCAACGAGCAGATTTCCATGCTCCTGAATTCTCAATTCTGAATTCTCGGGTATTATCGAACTAAGCTGATATTTGAAGAAAGCCGAGCTACCATCTCTGCGCGAGACGAAACATCAAGCTTGCGAAATATTCTTTTCAAAGCTTGCTTAACTGAATTTTCTGTAATCCACAAACTTGCACCAATTTCAGCATTAGTTAATCCTTGTGCTACTAGTTCAGCAATTTGAATTTCACGTTGTGTTAAATAGTTAGTATTCAAAGAATTAAAGAGTGTCGATCGCAATTGTAATGTTGCACGCCAAGTTGAAATATGAAGACATAAGGCGCTCAAATCAGCTAATTCTTGTGCATTAAAAGCTGGAGTGTTTCGGGTACGAGTCAGGCCAATGGCACCAAGTAGGCGGCCACTACCCACAACTGGCCCAACCATCACATGATAGTGGTCAAAACGCGGGCAAATAATCTGCCATTCTCCAGGCGGTAACAATAATTCTTCGTGAACTACGGCGTGATGCTCAACTAAGTAACGCAAAACTGGATTATGTTTCAAAGAAAACGCTAATCGCAGCGCACGAGGTATGTTTTTCTCAAATTGCCAAAGCCGATCGAAAAAAAATATACCCGAACGTTCAGCAGCGAAGTAGTCACTAAATTTACTGATAACTTGCGATCGCAGTTCTTGTTCATCACGAGCATGAGCGATCGCATCAAATAATGATTGTAAAGAATTTACCATAATCTTAACTGCTAAGTGTACTCGTTCGAGGACTAGGCGTGGTCAGAATACAGACATTATTCTACCTGCATAACAATTGGAAGCATAAACATGTCCGAATACACAGATAGCAATATACTTGTCAATACTCAGTGGGTCTTTGAACACCTGAATCACCCCAATATCCGTTTGATTCAAGCAGACATGAATCCACAAACATACAACACTGGACACATTCCCGGCGCTGTCTTTTGGAATATTACTACTGACCTTCTACTACCTGATTACCGGATTAATTTTGACCCAGTTGCATGGCAAAAACTTTTGGAAAATTCTGGGATTACAAATGACACCACTGTTGTTGCTTATGGTGATTTTGCTGCAACAAGCGCATGGTTATTTTGGCTTTTCAAAGTCTTCGGTCACGACGATGTGCGCGTTCTCAATGGCGGTTATCAAAAATGGCTGTCTGAAGGTTATCCAGTAGCAATAGATTCACAACTTATTACACCAACCGAATATCAACCGCAAACTCCTAATGCAAACTCGCGGGCATTTCTTCATGATGTGCAAGAATCTATTGGTAAATCAGATACGGTTTTAGTTGATGTCCGCACACCTCAAGAATACAGCGGTGAATGGTTTTTTATGCAGCCACCCCAAGGAACAGAACGCGCAGGCCATATCCCTGGTGCGGTTTCTGTGTATTACGAGTTAGCTGTGAATGAAGATGGAACTTTTAAATCAGTGGAAGAATTGCAGACACTTTACACTAACAAAAATATCACTTCTGAGAAAGAAGTGATTACTTACTGTGCTGTTGGCGGACGTTCAGCGCATACTTGGTTTGTCTTGAAATATTTACTTGGTTACTCAAAAGTCCGAAATTACGATGGCTCATGGAATGAATGGAGTCGAATTCCGAATCTATAGCAGTCCTAAATCATTCGTGAACAACAAGATCCCCGATTTCTTTGAGAAGTCGGGGAGCTGAAGCCCCTCAATTTTCACAAAAGCTATTGAATAGTTATTAACATACAGCAGAATTCAGAATTTAGAAGTCAAGAATTAAGTTGGATATTCTCTACTACTGCTAAGTTAATAACGTGGTATAAGACTCCTACAAAATTTTCAATTTTGTGGTGTTTTTAAATAGTGAGTACTACTTTGAACTGATTGATTCTGAATTCTTCTTCAACAACTATAAAGAGCATTTATATGTAGTGCAAGAATTACAAATTACAAAATTTGCAGTTACAAACTATCTTGAAATTTTTTCTTTAGTCATGAACGTTCTTTACTAGAGATTATTGGGAAATATAGAAATGAAGTCAACTTCAGATCTCTAGCTGGCAAATAACAAGACTATGGTTTGTAAACTGATTTCCGTAGATAAAAATACCTACGAATCGCTGCAAAAAGAATTAACAGAACTGCGTCAGGTAGTTGCCAGTTTAGAAGGTGGTAATTCTTCAAATCAGCTAAAATATAGCCAACAGCAGATGGGTTTGTTTATTGAATATATCCCTGCTGCGATCGCCATCTTCGACCGACAAATGCGCTATGTGCTGACGAGTCGCCGTTGGCGGGAAGATTATAATCTAAGCGCGAGAGACATCATCGGTCGCTCTCATTGTGAAATCTTCCCAGATATTCCCCCGTATTGGCAGGAAATTCATCAACGTTGCTTGGCCGGAACCATTTGTGATTTTGAAGAAAATGTCTTCTCCCTTGGAGAGGAGACAATCCATTGGGTGAAATGGGAAATAAATCCTTGGTACGGAGATTCCGGTGAAATTGGTGGTATCATTATTTTCTCTGAAATTATTACAGCTCATAAACAGCTAGAAGAAACTGCGATATGCGATCGTCAACAAGCCGCAACTCAATTACAAGAAAAAGAGCAGTTTTTACGCGGTATTTATGATGGTGTCACTCAACCAATATTCGTGATTGACGTTCTAGATAACTGTGACTTGCGTTATGCTGGCTGGAATTCAGCAACAGCAAAGATAACAGGAATTAGCAACGCAGAGGTCATTGGTAAAACTCCAGAATATGTGCATGGTAATGTTGAAGGTCTAGAAGTACGTCAGCGATTCCAAGTCTGCATAGAAACTGGTATTGGCATTAAGTATGAAGAATGCCTAACTTTCCAAAATCAAGAAACTTGGTGGTTAACTACAATTAATCCTTTAAAAAATAGTGAAGGTCGAATTTATCGACTGTTGGGAACAGCGTCAAATATTACAGAGCGCAAACGAGCCGAAGAAGCACTCCAAGCCAGCCAGCACTTTATTCAACGCATTGCAGACTCTTCTCCTAATATTCTCTACATCTTCGATTTAGAACAACAACGTAATGTTTACGCTAATCAAGAAATTGGCAAACTTCTTGGCTATTCTCAAGAACAAATTCAAGAGATGGGAACACAAATTCTGCCCACAATTACTCATCCAGATGATTGGGAAAAAGTCGTAATTCACTTACAAAATTTTACTAAAGCCAAGGACGGTGAGATTTATGAACTTGAATTTCGGGTGAGACAAGCAAGTGGTGAATGGTGCTGGTTATATACTAGAGAAACAGCCTTCAGCCGTGCTAATGATGGAAAAATCAACCAAATTCTTGGTGTTTCAACTGATATCACCGAGCGTAAACAAGCCGAAATGCAATTACAAGAACAAACCCAAAACTTGGAAAACACCCTGCGCGAACTGCAACGCACCCAAAGCCAACTTATTCAAAGTGAAAAAATGTCTTCACTGGGGAATATGGTTGCGGGTGTTGCTCATGAAATTAATAATCCGGTCAATTTTATTCACGGTAATTTGATTCCAGCTGGTGAATACACCCAAGATTTGTTGCGTCTGTTAGAACTTTATCAACAACATTTTCCCTATCCTCCAGAAGAAATTCAAGCAGAAATCACAGCTATTGACCTTGATTTTCTCAAAGAAGACCTTGTAAAACTCTTCCAGTCTATGACTGTAGGAACTCAGAGAATTCGTGAAATCGTTCTTTCCCTGCGGAACTTTTCCCGCCTTGATGAAGCTGAATTTAAAGATGTAGATATCCATCAAGGTATTGATAGTACTTTAATGATTCTGCACAACCGCTTGAAAGCTAAACCCAATCACCAAGAAATTTCTGTAATTAAAGAGTACGGTAAACTTCCTTTAATTGAATGCTATCCCGGTCAATTAAATCAGGTGTTTATGAATCTCCTAACTAATGCTATTGATTCCCTAGAACAATCATTTGTAGGAGAACAAGGACAAATTCGCATTTATACCGAAGTTTATAATAGCAAATGGGCAATAATCAAAATTGCAGATAATGGTTTGGGCATTTCCCAAGATATACTTCCCAAACTTTTTGACCCTTTCTTTACTACTAAAGATGTTGGTAAAGGCACAGGACTAGGCCTATCCATCAGTTACCAAATTGTCGTAGACAAACATCGGGGAGATTTGTCTTGTAACTCACTACCAGGACAAGGAGCAGAATTTGTAATTAAAATTCCCATCAATCAATCATAAAACAGAATTGAGAATTCAGATCCGCCATGATTGCATTCTGAATTCTGAGTTCTGTTTTTAGAAATTAAGTTTATTGTCTATTATGAATGATTTAGGTTTGCTATAGTTGGGTTAAATCTGGAGGCAAGGAAGTAATGTTACTTAAACTCAACCAACTAATTGTACCTGTTGGCCATCAGTTGTTGATTAAAGGTATATCATGGCCAGTATACAAAAATATTTTGGCAGAATTGGGCGAAAATCGCAGTTCTCGGATATCTTACAGTCAAGGAATGATGGAAATAATGGCTCCATTACCAGAGCATGAGGTAGGCAAAGTTCTTATTGGGGACTTAATAAAAGTTCTCCTAGAAGAACTTGATATTGAATTTTGGAGTTTAGGATCTACAACTTTTGACCAAGAAAAAATGGATGCTGGGGTAGAACCGGATGATTGCTTCTACATTGAAAATGAAGCTGCTGTTAGAGGTAAGGATAGAATTGATTTAACAGTCGATCCGCCCCCAGATTTGGCAATCGAAATTGACATTACCTCCCGCACTCGGTTTAATAATTATCAACTATTGGGAGTTCCAGAATTGTGGCGCTGGAATGGCAATAAATTAGAAATAAATATTCTAGTTCATGGAAAATATGTAGAATCTAATAATAGTCTAATTTTTCCTAATTTACCTATTTCACAAGTGATTTCTGAATATTTAAAGCGGTGTAAAAATGATGGGAGAAATGCAACTATGAAAGTATTTCGTGCTTGGGTGAGAAAGCAAATATGATTTCTTCAGGCAGAGATGTAAAGGCGTAAAGGTGAGATATGCTCAAGCTAGCAGTTGCTTCAATGTATAGGTTGGATTTGACTGCGTTCAACCCAATATCAGCATCAAGTATAGACTCGGTGAGGTGGTTATAAATGCTTTACCAACCAGCCAATATTAGCCGTAGTGGCTTGGTTTTCAATACTAACTTTTTCTCATAGAAGACTAATGACTAAAAGACGACAATTTTTAACAGGAGTAGCAGCACTTTCTACCTTGTCTTTAACCGGTTGCGGTTGGAGACTAGCCCAAGTACGTGCTAATTCTAGTACTTCCGATCGCAGTGACCAACTTTATATTTATACTTGGACACAATATACTGACAAACAATTACTCAAAACTTTTAGTAGTCAAACTGGCATGAAAGTGCTGGCGGATGTCTATGATTCTAACGATGTGATGCTGGCGAAATTGCAAGCTGGAGGTGGTAGTGCTTACAGCATTATCTACCCATCTGATTATATGGTGCAGAAGATGGTAGATAAAGGTTTATTAACAGCAATAAATCACGATCGCCTAATCGGTTTAGAAAATTTATTTCCCCGCTTTTCTAACCCTATTTATGACCCCAATAACCGTTATAGTATACCTTTTAATTGGGGCACAACAGGTTTTATTTATAATTCTGAAAAACTCAAAGAACCACCAGATGACTGGGATTATCTTTGGCAAAATCAAGACAAGCTTAATAAGCGGATGACTTTGTTAAATGATGTGCGAGAGGTGATGGGTGCAGTATTGAGGATGCTAGGTTATTCTTATAACTCCAAAAACGAATTAGAAATCAAACAAGCTTATGATAAGTTGAAGGTACTGAAACCTGCGATCGCTGCTTTTGATACTGATGCTTGGCAAAATCAAATTCTTGGAGGAGATTTAGTTTTAGCCATGTGTTATTCAGCAGATGCGGTGAAAATTGCTAAAGAAAATCCCAAATTCAAATATGTAATTCCTCGCAGTGGATCTTCATTATGGACAGACACTATTGTAATTCCTAAAACAGCCCCCAATATGGCTGGAGCCTATGCTTGGATTAATATGATTTTGCAACCAGAAGTAGCAGCCGAAATCAGTCAACGCTTAAATATTGCCACGCCTAATAGTTCTGGATTCGAGCAATTACCAAAAAGAATCAAGAACAATCCTAATTTGTTTCCTCAAGAGTCACTTTTAGCAAATTGTGAGAGAATCAGTCCTGTGGGAGAATTTGAGGAAGTTTACGATCGCTACTGGACTCAATTAACGAGTAGTTGATGCAATTTTGGATTTTAGATTTTTTTACTCAATCAAAAATCTAAATTTTCCAGAGTTAGAATTTCTAAAATTTTAGCATTGAGATTTTTCAATCAATCTAAAACCTAAAATTGCGACTGTGAGGAGTTAGTAATGATAAATATTGCAAAAAATGATATTTCCAAAATAGAAGAATTGCATCGTCCGCAAAGAAGTTGGATACAACCTTTGGTGTTACTTGCACCGTCTGGAATTTGGTTATTACTTTTGTTAGTGCTGCCAAGTTTAATAATTTTTGAGTTAAGTTTGGTTGCAGACATTCGACCAGGAGATATCGTTAATCCCGATGGATTCCAAAACTACATCCGCATATTCGACCCGCTTTACTTGCAAGTAATCTGGCGATCGCTATTTTTTGCGTTTGGTACTACAATCATTTGTTTGATTTTTGGCTTCCCTGTGGCCTATTGGATTGCTGTATTTGCAGCGAAACGGTGGCGAAATTTGCTGTTATTAGGCTTTGTTTTGCCTTTGTGGACTTCTTCGTTATTGCGTTCTTATGCTTGGATTACAATTCTTCGCCCTACTGGTTTATTGAATAGTTTGTTAAGCTATTTCGGCTTGCCTACTTGGGAATTACTTAATACAAGTGCGGCTGTATTAATTGGTATGAGTTACAGCTTGTTACCCTATATGGTTTTAATTTTATATGCCTCTCTGGAAAAGCTAGATAAACGTTTATTAGAAGCCGCAGCAGATTTAGGTGCAAATCCTGTGGAAGTTTTTTTTCAAGTAACTGTACCCCAAATTTTGCCGGGAATTGCTGCTGGTTCTATGCTGGTATTCATCACAGGCTTGGGAGATTTTATCGACCCAGAATTACTTGGTGGTGCTTCTAGTATGACAGCGGCACGATTAGTTTACAATCAGTTTTTGGGAGCAACTCAAAATTGGGGATTTGGTTCAGCTTTGAGTATGACGTTAATTTTAATTGTGAGTATAGCGATCGCTCTTTTAATTAAGTTTGGTGAAGCTACACCTAAACGTTAAACTTTTCATCATTCACCTATAATAAGGGCATCGAACGCCAGCGAGACAAAGGTTATGCTTTCACCCGATCTCAAAAATGCGTTACCAACTACTGACGAACTTCCTTGTTCAGACGATACGCCAGTGGATAACGAAGACCAAAATTTTTTGCCCAACATTTTACTTTTCTTGCTCAACTCCATTTGGGCAAATCGTATGGATTGGTACTTTGGGGTAGATATGGGAGTCTACCACACCACAGGAGTACATCCTAGAGTTCCTGTAGTCCCAGATGCTTTTTTGAGCCTGAGAGTAGAACGGAAAAAAGGTGGTAAGTCTCGCAAAAGTTACGCTGTTTGGGAAGAAAATTGGGTAGTTCCAATACTGACATTAGAAATGGTATCTCACACCCCAGGAGGTGAATACGACGAAAAGCTAGATATATATAAAAAACTGGGTGTATTGTACTACGTAATTTACAACCCTGAGTTTTGGCGGCGCGACCAACATCAACCATTTGAAGTGTATAAATTGATAGACGGAAGCTACCAACTACAAATAGGTGAACCTTATTTCATGCCAGAAATTGGCTTAGGTATTGGGCGACATCAAGCTGTAATTGCCGGGATACAACAAGAGTTTTTATCTTGGTATGATGAGCGAGGAAATCGGTATTTGACAGATGCAGAACAAGCACAACAAGAACGAATAAGGGCTGAACAAGAACGAATAAGGGCTGAACAGTTAGCCGAGTATTTACGATCTCTAGGTGTAGATCCAAATAATCTACCTCGTAATTAAGGCGATCGCGTTTCAAGGACTGATACACTTGATAGGTAGACAATGCTTGTCTCTACAATCTGGTATCACATACCTTCACCTTCTACTCATAACTTACTGATAGCCCCCAATTTAAATCAGATTAATTTAATGATTTGCCGCCATAAATAAATGGTTAAAATCATCTGTGGTGCTGTTAATTAAATTTTTAATTTTTGAGAGAAACTCATGCTCTAAATAAGGCTTAGTTAAATAGCCATTTGCACCCAACTCTTTGGCTAGCTGGCGATGTTTCTCAGCGCTGCGAGAAGTGAGAATCACTACAGGAACTTTAGCAAAATTTGGATGTTGACGTAAATTACTCAAAAATTCAAACCCATTCATTCTTGGCATCTCTAAATCGGAAATAATAACTTGAACTTCTGGATGTAACTGTAACTTCTCTAAAGCTTCGACACCATTTTGAGCTTGTATTACTTGATAGCCAGATTTTTGCAAAGTCAAAGAAATAGTTTGCCGCAAACTAATGGCATCATCTACTACTAAGATAACTTTTGGTGTTGGATTATTAGAGTCTAGAGAATGGCCAGATTGGGTTTCGATAGTATCAGTATCTTGTAATGGTGTAGGAAGAAAAGTTTGTGTTAATGATGTTGGCAAAGATTTTTTATTTGAAGAAGTCATGACATCAAGTGTCATTTGTTGGATATCGCCCGACTCTAGCAGCAATGAAGCATCAATCACTAAAATGAGGTTACCATTGGCTAAACTACTACAACCATAAATGTATTTTGGCGGTGCGATCGCATTTCCTAAAGGTCTAATTACTAGTTCTTGTTCGCCAATTATTTGGTCAACTTCTAAAGCAAACATTCCTTGATTTCGCCGCAACAAAAGGACTGGATTTTTATTGATATTTGCATCGTGATTATTTGATGTGTTGTAGATGTTAGTATTATTAAATAATGAACCATGATAACAAATGAACTCTGACAGCTGACGTAGGCTGACCATAGTTTCATCTTTGTCTACATTCCAATGCAAAACTTTTCTACCTTCAATTTCTTTGATTTGCTCGTCAGCAGGAATCAATATTTTTTCGATGTTTTCTAAAAGCAAGGCATAAATAACACCTTTGGCTTGAACTAACATTAATTTTTCGGTGGTCATAGAAAAAGGAATTTTGAGGATGAATGTTGTTCCTTGGTTGGGTAAAGATTCAACTGAAACTGAACCATTGAGTGCGTTCATTTGAGTACGCACAATATCTAATCCCATACCCCGCCCAGAGATTTCACTCACTTTATTAGCAGTGGTAAATCCCGGTGAAAATATCAAATCTAAAAGTTCGGGTTCCGTGAGATTATAAGCATAGTTTCTGGCTTTGTCTTCACTTTGAATATGATAAAGTTCAACAGCTTTTCGGCGAATGCTTTCTAAATTTAAACCCTGTCCATCATCCCGAATTTCGATAACAGTTTGGCTACCTTGATGATAGGCGCAGATTTCGATTAAACCTTGTTCTGGCTTACCCAACTGTCGGCGAATGTGTGGAGGTTCAATACCGTGGTCAAAAGCATTACGTACTAAGTGTAATAAAGGATCGTAGAGTTTTTCGGCGATCGCTTTATCAACTAGTACTTCAGTACCACCAAGTTTCAATTCTACAAGTTTGGCATAAACATTCCCCAACTTGTTTACCATATGGGGGAAACGATTCAATATATTGCCCAAAGGCAACATTCTTGCTTCTACTAAATTATCTATAATATTTAGAGTTAAATTCTCTTTATTACCACTTATGTGAGCAGCTTGAGTCACAAGCAAATCAAGAGACTCTGTGGTTTCTTGTAGTTGGAGAGTTTCTTCTATTGCTTCATGCAATGTCATCTGAAACTCTGTATAAACATCCATTTCTAAAGAATCAAACTTCACTGCCAAATTTGGCGTTTGTTGTGAAGTTAAATTTTGCATTTGTAATGGTAAATCACGTAATTCATTTAAAATTGTTTGTTGTTTAGCAAGTCGGTGCATTAATCGCTCAATTATTTCTTGGATTTGTTCATCTTGCAAAGCCCGCCGTTTTTGGGAAATCAGTAATTCTCCTGCTAAATAATTCAAGTTTTGCAATTTATCTGTATCTACCCGAATAAAAGAAGGTTGACGAGAATTTTTATTTTGAACATACTGTGATTTATCTTCTATTTCTTTATTAATTGCTGGAGATGAATCAGAAATACCTCCAATAACTGTTTGCAAAACATCCATCTTTTGTAAAGAATCACCAGTCTGGCTAGTCACAACTTCAGTTGTTACATTTTGACTAGGTTCTTCTCCCCATATTACTTCTAAGAGATTATCGCTGCTTTGAAAAGATGTAGATTTAGATACTTCTTTGAGAACTAGCAGTCTTTGTAACTTGGGACTATCAAGCCAATTTTTTTCTTTGCTAGTTACAGGGGGATAGTTTTGATATTTTTTTGCTAATTTATAAATCTTGTTTTGCAATATTTTGACTACAGGTAAGTAATTATCAGATCGGTCAATATAATATTGAAATTTGGTAACTGCAAACAAAATAATTAAAATGATCCCATTACGATAAATACAAAGGCTTTGACTATCTTCTTCATCTTGGACAAAAGCCAGAAATTTTGTCAGCCATGTTTCAATGTAATTTAGTAGACTTCTTGTCGGTAATTTAGGAATGAGCAAGTCCAAATTAAGTTCTGATTGTGGTATTTCCATCTGATGATTAAACCAGCCAAAAATGTAGCGAATAACTTTTAAATAAAACTTGGCAGTTGTTGGTTTGACGGATTCATTTTTCTTGTTATCTGATGTAGTTAAAAACTGATAGAATTGTTCTTCATTAAAGATACTCATCTCAGAAGACGAGTTAGTAAATAACTCTTCAGAAACTTGATTATTTGCAGGTGTTGTGAGTTTTTGTAAACTTAGAGAAACTTGTCCACCAGAAATGCGATCGCCTGCTAATACTAATTGTTGTGCTTGTTGCAAATCTGCAAGGGCGATTTCTGCAATTTCCTTTACCTGGGTGGGGTTTGCTTGCAGCGCTGACAGAATTGTTTGGGAAATTTCACCTAATCCAGGTAAATTTAGCGATTCTGCCAAGCCGATAAATACTTCAGCTTGAGATTGTAAAAATTCAATAAATTCAGTATTATTTGGTGGATTTGTAATTGTTTCAGCAATACTATTTAGACGTTGCTGTACTCCCACTTCAAAAACAGACTGGACAATATCAAATCCTAATTCCTCAGAAGTGGGAATATGAGTCTCAGCGCCAAACGCATCACCCAGTTTTTCTTGGAGTTGTGCAAACACTGAACTTGCTCGTTGGAGTAGTTCTTCATCATTAACAGTACTTCCGATTAGCTCAGTATTTAATGCTATGCTCAGACATTCATAAGCTTGGATTAAAAGTGTTTGTAATTCATCATCAATGACTACATTGGGATTATATAAAGCCTTAAATACATCTTCTAAAAAATGGGCGATCATTTTAATTACTTCTAGCCCAACATTAGCAGCACCACCTTTAAGTGTATGAGTAGCCCGCATTAAATTATGAATTTTTGCAGTGCTATAACCTTCAGACAAACTAAATAATTCTTGCTCAATAATCTGTACTAATTCTGGGGCTTCTGCCAGAAAATAGATGTATCCTTGTTCTCGAATTGAAGTGTCGGTGATCATAATGAGGGAGTTAGGAGTTAGGAGTTAGGAGTTAGGAGTTAGGAGTTGGGAATTGGAGTTAGGAGTTAGGAGTTAGGAGTTGGGAGTTGGGAGTTGGGAGTTGGGAGTTGGGAGTTGGGAGTTGGGAGTTAGGAGTTGGGGGTTAGGAGTTGGGGGTTAGGAGTTGAGGGTTACTCGATTAATTGAATCCTCTGTTGTTTTGACTATTGAACTCAAAATCCGAATGATTTCGTCTGCATATATTAGTTCATTTGTTAAATCAATATTTACTAGTTTTGATTTTTCTAGTAGACGTAGCCAGTATTTGGTTTCTCTAGCTTCTTTGTATGCAATATACATTTTCGCTAAAAAATCTTTTCTACTCTGACCGCCGGTAGCCTCTTCAACATTTGCACCAATACTTGTCGCACTTCGTAGTAACTGTTTTGAAAGCACATATTCTCGCTGCTCTTGCAGTTGAATATATAGGTCGATAATTTTCAAAGCGAATTCAAAACTTTTCTGCTGAATAATACTTTCTGCCAATTTTACTCCTCTTTTTTTACTCACAACTCAAAATTTGGACTTTGTACAAAACATTTCAAAAGATCGGTATGACATCAAATGAATGCTTTATTCCCACAACTCCTAACTCCTAACTCCTAACTCCTAACTCCTAACTTTTTATCAGCTGACTTTGAATTTACTTGCAGTTGTTAATAACTCTTGTGCCATCCCTGATAATTCTTGAAAGACAGTGGCAATTTCTTGAGATTCAGCAAAAGTTTTATTGGCAATTTCGGCAACATCTTGCATGGATGCAGTGACTGTTACAGATTGCGTCATTTGTTGTTGAGTTGCTGCGGTAATTCGCTCGATTAACTGACTAATTTCGGCAGTTGCAGAAACGATCGCGTTTAAGTTTTGGCGAGTTTCACTCACTAAATTTGTACCTTCCACTACCTGCTGAATACCAGTTTCCATTGCGACTGCAACTTCCCCAGTTTCTGTTTGAATCTCTTGGACTAATTTTTCAATTTCGATAGTTGCTGCTGCTGATTGGCGAGATAGAGAACGGACTTCATCAGCTACCACTGCAAAACCCTTGCCATATTCACCTGCGCGGGTGGCTTCAATGGCTGCATTCAAAGCCAGGACGTTTGTTTGGGTGGCAAAATTACCAATCAAATTCACGACTTTGGAGATTTTTTGGGAGGATTCACTCAGACGTTTAATTTTTTTGCTGGTTTGGGCGACGGTTTCTCGAATTCCTTGGATGGCTTTGACAGTGGAGTTCATGGCCGTATCCCCAGACTCTACAGTTTGATTAGCTTGTTGGACTGCTAGTTGCACTAACTGGGCGTTGGCTACCACAGCTTGAGTAGAGTCCACCATTTGTTTAATGTCGCCTAAAGCTGCGGTGAGTTCTTGAGATTGATGTTGGGCTGAATTGGTCAGTTCCGTTAGCGAAGCATCGCTATTACTGGAAGTTTGGGCAACTTTTTGGGCTGCTGCCTGTACTTGAATAACTATTTGCCGTAGTGCTTGTAGAGTATTATTGTAGGCGTCTGCGATCGTGCCCAATTCGTCTTCTGTAATCGGTGCGCGTACTGTTAAATCGCCGTTGAGGGCTGGTCTCAGGGCTGTGAGAAGTTGAATCGATCTTTGTTGGAGTAATTCCTTAGCTGCTTTTTCCCGTCCTGCTGCTTCTGCTAATTTTGTTGACTGCGCTTGTAGCTGTTGCAAGTATTCAGTTTGTTGTAATGCTAGCCCGAACTGGCTGCCAATGCGTGCTAACAAAGTGACTTCTGATTGTTCCCAATCACGAGTTCCAGAATTTTGATAAGCTGCTAGCAAACCCCACAATTGTTCTCCAGCAAATACAGGGACAATCACATAAGCTTTAACTTCAAATTGTTCTAACATCTCAATATGGCAGGGAAAATGACCTACTTTATAGATGTCATTGACAATAAAGTTTTCGCCTTGGGCATATCGACCCCCCTGAGTTTCTTGTAAATGGGTATCTTCCCAAACAGTTTTGATATCAGGGCCTACGAGTTTTACCCAATTATGACCTACTGATTCAGCGACAAATTCGCCACTCCAGTCAGGATTAAAACGATAGACAGCGACGCGATCGCATTTTAATAATTGCCTTACTTCTTGAGTAGCTATTTTAAATATTTCTTCTACTTCTAAAGATTGTCGAATGCGGTTAACTATCTTGCTAACTGATTTTTCTTGTTCGGCAAACTGAGTCAATTGTTGAGATTTCACTCGCAGTTGTTCCATATATTCTGCTTGTGATATTGCTACACCAAATTGCAAGCCAATCTGCACTAAAAAGTTGACTTCCCAAGGTTGCCAATCACGAGAACTGGAGTTTTGATAAGCTGCTAATAATCCCCATAACTTTTCTCCAGAAAATACAGGAACAATCACATAAGCTCTAACTTCAAATTGCTCTAACATTTCAATATGGCAAGGTGAATGACCTACTTCATAGATGTCATGAGCAACAAAGCTTTCACCTTTGATATATCGCCCACCCTGATTTTCTTGCATGTAGGTATCTGCCCAAATAGTTTTAATACCAGGGCCTACCAATTTTGTCCAAGTATTACCCACTGATTCAGCAACAAATTCACCACTCCAGTCAGGATTGAACTGAAAAACTACAACGCGATCGCATTTTAATAATTGCCTTACTTCTTGAGTAGTTGTTTTGAAAACGCTTTCTATATCTAAGGATTGTCGAATGCGGTTGACTGTTTTAGTTACAGTTTTTTCTTGTTCAACTATCTGAGAAAGTTGCTCGGATTTCGTTTGCACTTGTTCGAGATATTCTCCTTGGGTGATAGCCACACCAAATTGCAAACCAATCTGAGTTAAAAAGCTTTCTTCCCAAGGTTGCCAATCACGAGGCCCAGAATTTTGATAAGCTGCCAACAAGCCCCATAATTTTTCTCCAGAAAATATAGGCGCGATGATGTAAGCCATCATTTGAAATTGCTCTAAAATATCAATGTGACATTGAGCATGTCCCGTTTGATAAATGTCTTTGACGACAAAAGTTTCACCCTTGGCATAACGTCCTCCTTGGGTTTCTTGTAAGTGGGTATCTTCCCAAACCATTTTAAAATCAGGCCCTACCATTCTTACCCAATTATTGCCCACTGATTCCGAGACAAACTCGCCACTCCAATCAGGTTTAAAGCGATAAACACCCACGCGATCGCATTTTAATAGTTGACGGATTTCTTGAGTGGTTGCTTGGAAAAGTTTATCGACATTTGGTATCCGCAGAATCTTATCGATAACCTTAGCTGCTGATTTTTTTGCTTGTGTCTGCTGTTGCAGTTCTTTTTGAAATTCAAAGCTGTACAATCTGTAGGTTAATTCCCTGGCAATTTGATACAATAAGCTGATTTCTCCTTCTTGCCATTGCCTGGGACAAGAGCAATTATTGACTGCTAATAATCCCCAAACTTTACCTTCTACTAAGATTGGTAAACTCAAACTGGCTTTGATTTGAAATTTTTCTAGCAGCTGCTTTTGATGGGGCGTAAGTTGTATTTTATTGGTATCATCAATAGCTACAGACTCTAAATAATCTTGATTTGTATATAAACCAAAAATAATTCCAGGAATATTTTCGCCTAGAGTCGGTGTCCAACCTAGCGATCGAGATTCTGATAACACATTACCGGATTCTAGGGAAGTAAACTGATAAATTAAGGCGCGATCGCAGTTAATTTTTTCTCTAATTTGTGTTACAGTAATTTTAAGTAGACTATTAAAATCAGTGGCTTGCCGCATGTGAATTGCAATATCATGCAGATGTCGGCGCCAAGTTTTAAATTCTTGAGCGATCGCATTTAATAAAGAAATTTCATCACTAGGAATATTCGCTACATTAGGATTACCATTTTGATTTTCCACTTCAGTAATTAAATGCTCGTTTTCAGAGTTATTGTGATACAAAAATGTCATTTTACTACCTCACAAATTGTTACAACTAATAATTGGATAATTGGAGTTTAAAACCGATTTGGTATTTTTACCAAACTTTTAATTTTGAATTCCCCACATAGGAGCTTGGATAATTGTTATTGCATCCAAATTAAACATCATCTCCTTTGCATCATTAATAAAGTAACCCTGCAAAAAAGGTGAAATTTTTGGATAAAATAATTCGGCACTTGGCGGTTTTATTTGATTAGTATCCAGCCATTCAATATCGATGAGTTGTCGTACCAATAGCCCCAAATACTTACTTTCATTTTCTAGAACAATCGCCATCATTTTTGAGAGTAAATTTGAGCCTTGGGAAATCGGAGGATAACCCAACATTGCGTCTAAATCTACTAACCAAAGCATCTCTCCACGCCAGTTATAGATACCCAACACGCAACTCGGCATCTGAGGAACGCCACATATTTCTGGCAATGATACTTGCACAACTTCTGTGATATGTTCTAGCGAAATTACAGCTGTATCCTTTACTCCCAAATTAAAACTTAAAAACTTTTTCTTGGTTTCCAAAGTTAGCGATCCTTTCTCATGGATAATTTTATTGAGCCACTATTCACACATATAATTTAAAATTTTATAGGTGGGTAATTCAAAATAGTGACTTTAATTATGGTTCATTGGGGAAAAATTAATTATTAATTAATCGCTTAAGAATTACTAGTAACTCATCTCGATCAATTGGCTTAGATAAATAGCCTTCAGCGCCCAACATATTACCCCAAATTTTATCTACATCGCTATTTTTTGTAGAACAAAAAACCACAGGAATTTTGTTGGTATTGGGGTTATTTTTCAGTTCCCGGCAAATTTTAAAGCCACTTTTACCTGGTAAAATGACATCAAGAAATATTAAATCAGGCTTATTTTTCTCAATTTTGTCTTGAGCTTCTTCACTACTTGTGGCACTAATCACAGAACAACCTGCCTGTTGTAAGTATCGGCTGATTATTTCCATATCAGTTAAGCCATCTTCAACAACTAAAACAGTATTCATGGCAACTACCTATTAAATCTTTCTCTGGAGGAAACACAACTGAACTATGAAGCCAAAAAATTTTGGATTGTATGCAATTTTAGATTGACTGCACCCACTCTCAGAAAACAAATATTGAAAAGTGACGCTCCTACGTCGCTAACATATCACCGCTAGTGGGCGCTCTGACACCAGTTGCTTTCTGAGGCAAAGCGACAGAATTGCAATAGCTCAAATTTTCGCAAAATCTAAAATTTGCACCGTAAAATTAGGCAGAAAAATTCTATAATATTTGTGAACAAAGATATGGAAAGAATTAAAAAATTTCATACAAAATCCTTTGCCCTAACTAATATTTCACAATTCAAATAGAATTGCTATAAATACAAAAACTTGTATTTATCTAATTCTGGTTCAAGGTTTATATATCAACCTCAGAAAAAGTACGTAACCAACATAACTTAATACTTTTTTAGAAACACAAAATAGTTATATTCGTCAATAATTTAGAAACTAAAATTCACATTCTGGATGGATGGTGAATTCATAAATATGTTTGATTAACATAGCATAATTGATGATTAAAACAGGATTCATACATACCTTGCTTGAGAATTAATCGGTCTGTAATTCACCCTTGTTTAAATCTGCTGTATTCTCTTCAGCTAATCAATTGTAATTACAGCTATTTTCAGGTAAATAGACCACGCAACAAGGGCACAGCAGTGTTCATTGGTGTCAACTTAACGCGAAACCGATGTCCCGCAAGGAACTTCAGTTCCTTGCTCATTGCAAAAGTCATCCAAAGATGACTTTAACTGTTAGCCTGTGAAATTTATTTCTTGGCGGGCGAGGAAACCAACAGAGTATAAATTTCTGTTATGGCTAGGTTTAATTTTGTTATGTTAAAAAATCAAAAATCTGATGATTAATCATCAAGAAAAATTACTAACTTGCTGATTAAAACCCTCGACATTCGATTTACTTTTGTCAATGGATACGGTCGGTGTCGGCAAATATTTTCTTACTATACCCATTACCTTATCAGCGACTACGGGTTTAGTAAGAAAATCTGTAGAACCGACTACCTTGGCACGAACTCTATCTAAAAGACCATCACTGCCTGTTAATATAATTACTGGCGTATTAGCGAAGGCAGATATTCGTCGCAATTGAGTGCAGATTTCGTAGCCACTGGCGACTGGCATAATCAAATCCAAGAAAATCAAGTCTGGTTTATCTTGAATGAGGGTTGGTAGAGCTTGTACTGCATCTTGAATCTTGACAAATCTTAGTCCATTGGAAGTAATAATTTCCTCTAGCATTTTACAAACCTGTGGACTATCATCTACGCAAGCTACTAGTGGAACATTTGGTTTTTTTGGCTGTGGGGTGACAGGTTTATTGTTGACTTCACTTGCTACTAAAGGTAAGTCCGGTACTTCCACCAATTCAATAATTCCCTTCAGGATATAAGGAAGCAGCGAACGAGTCAGCGGTAGTACACTTTGCTTCATTTTCACGGCTAAATCTCGCAGAGTGAATTTGCCGTTGATTAAATTTACAAAATTTTTGTAGACAGATGGACTTACTATCTGCTGGAGTTGTTCTGGTCGTCGCAGAATAGGTGCCAAGTCAGGAGAAAAATTTGCTAAACCAGCTTCTGACCAAATTTTCCACGAGTCTTGCATATGTTTCACAGACATTTCTGCACTCGTGAAGTTCATTGGTGTTTCTAAAATAACTTCTTGACTGCGATTGCAAGTGATGGAAGTGAAATTTGCTTGCAAGGCTAGGTCAAATAATAGCTCTGCTATGGTATTTTCGGCAATAGACTGAATCTGTTCTCTCTGGATTTTCTGTTTTTTATGCAAGATTTCTATTAGGCGATAATCCCAGTAGTCTATTGACACATCTTGGGAGCGCAATTGCAATTTATCAATATCAATCTGGGGACAATTTTGAGCCATATGTCTACGCCAGCGTCGGAACGGATGAGTTCCCCCTGTTGCCCAAACTATGCGTCCCAAGCGATAGTAAAAAGTCCATTGGCTGCCCTTGGAACTTTTAAGATTTAATTTGCCATTGTATTGTAGTTGAGTACAATTTTTAAATTCATTTACTAGGTTATTTGAAACCATCACTTCCGATTGGGTCATATTTTGTTCCTTTTATTAAAAAGCTAGTTCTTGAAAAACCCACACTAGCTATATAGTGGTCAGCAGATATATCAATAAATGCAAATATATTGATTACATAGCAGACTAAATAAAATTTATTAAAAAGAAGGTAAATGAAGAGTATAGTAACAGTCTTGGTAGTCAATGATTTATTTAGCAGAGGTTTACGATCGCCACATTTGATTTTTTTGCTTATATTTAATCACTCAACTAAGTTGCTATAGTCTACATCACTAAAATCAATTCAGTATTGATAGTTTATTCTAATCATTTTCATACTGAATCATATCCGTACAAGTTCTGAATTATTGTTGAAAAAAATAGCAGTTTCTATTCCAGATATTTTTCATATTGATTCTGAATCTCAAAAAATATCATAAAAAATATTTATTAAATTAAACAAATATTAATACTTTGAGAAAGATCTGCGATCGCTCTTAGTTTATTGCTGATATTTTGTTGCTTTTCTAACTGTTAGAAAAGCAGTGTAGGAATTATTATGGCGTGGGACTGCTTACGTTTGCTCAAAGGCTGATTTTGATTTTGTAAGCAGTGCCCACCCTGAAATTATTCACAATGGCGGAAAACGTTACTATACAGCAATTTCAGGTTTGCTTATGGTTTTTGTGGCTGACAACAGCTGCCCTGAGATTGCCTTGGTTTTGAGAAAGAAGCCGATCGCCCTCGTCTTTTTCTAAACCAGTCCAGTGCATCAATAGAGCTAGCTTTACCCATTTGCCACTACGTTCTAATAAAAAACCAGCAGCTTCCCGACTTAAACCTGTGAGGTCTTGTAAGATTCGCAAAGCGCGATCGCGTAACTTTTGATTTGTTACCGCCACATCCACCATCCGATTGCCGTAAACTTTGCCCAGCTTCACCATTACCCCAGTGGAAAGGATATTTAAAGCTAACTTTGTAGCTGTACCAGCTTTCAGGCGAGTTGAGCCGGCGATGATTTCTGGCCCTGTCAATAGGCGAATGTCAACATCGGCATCAAAACTAACTTGTTCAGCGGGAACACAGGCGATAAAAATAGTGGCGGCTCCCCGTTGACGAGCCGCATTCAGAGCGCCGTGTACGTATGGCGTTGTGCCACCCGCAGTGATGCCGACTACAACATCTAGCTGTGTAATATGTCGCCCGGCGATCGCACTTTCACCATCTTCAATACTGTCTTCTAAATCCTCAGAACTGCGTACCAACGCCCCAGCGCCACCAGCGATAATTCCCTGCACCAATTCTGGAGGCGTACAAAAAGTAGGGGGACACTCCGCAGCATCTAATACCCCTAACCTACCACTCGTACCCGCACCAATATAAAATAAGCGTCCTCCATGATGCAAACGCTCTGCCGTGCATTCAATAGCTCGTGCTAACTCAACTTTCGCCGCCGCAACTGCGGCGACTGCCTTTTGGTCTTCGTTATTAAACAGCTCCACCAATTCCAGAGAACTCAGCTGGTCTAAGTTCAGACTGTTAGGATTGACTAGCTCAGTTAAAAGATGCCCGCGTTCCTGTAAATTTGTCATTTTTCCTTTGTCATTAGTCCAATGCCCAATGCCCAATGCCCAATCCCCAATCCCCAATTACAATAATCCTTCCAATTTGCGACGAATTTTTTCTAGTTCAGAATCAGACAATTCTGGGTCTTCTGGTGGCTGCTGGTTGAAGCCGAAGGAATCTTCGGGAGTCTCAGCTTTCTGGTCATCTACTTGCCAATCGGTTTCTTCAACGTTAACTTCTGGCGGGGTGACAATTGAACTGCTATTTTCTGGAATGATTTCCCAATCATATCCAGCACTTTCGCAAAATTCCTGGATTTCCTCAGCATCGATCGCTTCTGGTGTAGGTGTGGGGAAATCTTGAGCTTCTAACATCAGGGCATAGCGCGTGGCGTCGTCTTCTGACTCGAACATCAGAATTGTATTGGTATCGCCCTTGCGAATCGTGTGAATCCCCTCATTTTCTGTTCGGGCATTAAACATTAACACAAAAACACGCATAAATGTAATTATCTATTATTTTTCCGATCTACGATCTATTTATATTAAAGTTCTAGGTTGTGCATCAGGGAAAGTCACACTTACAATTTTCACTTTATGCAGATTTTCCTGAAAGCGCCGACATCATTCAGCATAAGTATTGGATCGAGCAAATGCCGTAACTTAACCCATGAGGTCTTGGGTTTAGTTAACGTATCCTGGAAATGGCATACTGAATCAATGTGCCAGTTAATGCTTGTGTGTCCCAGCTGCATCCGGCAATTAATACAGTGATAAGGAAATGACTAAATCTCCCAATCAAGATCATTACTCCCCTTCTCCTATTCGTAAGCGTCTGTGGTTGCTGGTGTTGAGTCGCGGTGGCATTGCTTTGGGGGGAATTTTGCTGATTGGAATTGTGGGTGGCATTTGGCGGTTGTGGATTTTTGTCCAAAAAGAGTTAACGCCCTTGGCACAACAAAGTCTCACCACTACACTCAACCGTCCAGTGGAACTTGGAAGAGTCACACAATTTTCCTTGACAGGAGTGCAATTTGGTGCATCATCGGTCCCAGCCACACCTACAGATCCAGATCGAGCCGAAGTCGAAGCTGTGGAAGTGACCTTTGACCTCTTGCAGTTAATTTTTAACCGTCACCTCAAACTAGATGTCACCCTAGTCAATCCAGATATTTACATTGAACAGGATGACCAAGGGCGCTGGGTTTCCACTAACATCGCATCCTCAGGTAAAGGCGGTGTCATTAAAACCGATTTAGACAAACTGCGGTTTCGCAATGCCAAGCTGGCGTTAATGCCGCAGAAGACGGGACGCTCTGACACGGGGACACGGAGAGAAGTCAGAGCGCCGGCTTCCGGCGATCTGAACTTCGGGGGACGCGGGGAGGTAAAAGGGGACGCTGTGACACGGGGACGCGGTGACGCGGAGAGTTCTGTCACCGTGTCACCGCGTCTCCCACTCCCCGCGTCTTCCTCCCTCCCCGCGTCACCGCGTCTCCCATTCCCCGCGTCTTCTTCATCCCCCGTATCCTTTTCCCAACTCAACGGATTTGCTCAACTTTTAGCAAACAACCAGTTGATTAGGTTGGAAGTCGGGGGTCAAGCAGACAGTGGTGGTAGTATTTCTATTCAGGGGGAAACGCGTTCTCAGGTATTGGCAGGGAATTTACAGTTGCGAGTACAAGATTTCCTGGCTGCGGATATTACTCGCCTCATTGAGTTACCAGTAAATTTGCCAGTGGGTCGAGTCAATGGTGATTTGTTGGTTCAGTTGACACCAGAACAGCCGACTTTATTGTTTGGTAGCGCTGCTGTTGCAGGTGTAACGGTTGAATTGCCAAAAGTGCCGCAAGTGTTGAGCAATAGCCAAGGAAACCTCCGCTTCCAGGGAACCCAATTGCTGTTAGATAATGTTACTAGTAACTATGGCAAAATTCCCCTAGTGGCTAAGGGAATCATTGACACTCAAGCAGGCTTCAACTTGGCAGCGCGTGTAAATGCGGTGAGTTTGGCAAATGCCCAGGAGACTCTCAAGGTAAAATTACCTGTGCCGATCGCTGGACAAGTACAAGCAGATTTACAGATTACTGGATCGACTAAAGAGCCAATTCTAAGAGGCAAAGTTGCCACAATTCAAACTGCCCGGATTGACAAGCTAGATTTTAATAGTATTAGTAGTAAATTTGAACTGGTTACTAGTTCTTCTCTAATTACTCTCAAAGATATTCAAGGGTCCGCAAAGGTCGGCGGTCAGATTACAGGCGCTGGCACAATTGGAATTGGTAAAAATCCGCAACTAAATCTGAATTTCGCGGCTAAGAATGTTCCAGGGGATGCGATCGCTAAAGTTTACGAAACAACGCCCAATTTCCAAATTGGTAATCTCTCGGCGACAGCCCAACTATTTGGCGCTGCTACCAATGTCCAAACTGTGGTAAAATTTCAAGCCCCTAACGCAACTTATCCGGGAACTGGGGAAGTGGCGATCGCTCCCAATCGTACCCTCTCTTTCCGTAATGTGGCTCTGAATGTCGGTGGTGGTAAAGTCCGGGCAACTGGTAGTTACGCCAATGAACGCTGGCAAGCTGTTGCTGTTGCCTCTGGGGTGCAGGTGCAACGTTTTGTAGACACAAATCAACTACAAAATGTCTCTTTGGCAGGCGCACAATTTAATGGTCGTCTCATTCTTTCAGGCGGCACAGCACCATTTGAAATTGCGACGATTCGCACTCAAGGTGCAGCTGTAAACATTGGCGGCGGTACAGTTGCAGTTTCTAATATCCAACTCCAAGACCAAAATTTCTCTGCTCAACTTGTAGCTAATAATGTGCGGCTGGGACAAATATTGAAACAGTCTCCCCCAGCTTTAAATAATCCTTTGGCGGGTACGTTCCAAATCGCAGGTAACAGAGATAATTTCAGCCTGAAAACTCTCCGTGGCAGTGGTGAAGGTCGTCTTGCCATTGGCGGCGGTACCGTTACAGCGAAAAATATCCAACTTGTTAATGGTTTATATCAGGCGCAAGTCCAAGCAAAGAATGTGCCTGTGCAGCGATTGGCAGCAGTACCAAAGCAGTTCCAAGGTGCGTTAACTGGTGAAGTAAGTGTGGCGGGTTCTGTTGAGTCTTTCCAACCGCAAGCCATCCAAGCCGTTGGTCAAGCACGGATAAATGTTGGGCGTGGGATAATTACAGCCTCTAATATCCAAATGGCTAATGGTGCATACCAAGCGCAAATCCAGGCCAAAAATGTACCTGTGCGCCAATTGGCAGCAGTACCACCGCAGTTCCAAGGAGCCTTAAATGGTCAATTCAACGTGGCGGGATTAGTTGATTCTTTTGAGGCAAAAGCAATTCAAGCCAACGGTCAAGCGTCGATCGATGTTGGCGGTGGGACGATCGCAGCTGCTAATATCCAAGTGGGTAATGGTGTATACCAAGCACAAGTCCGGGCAAATAACGTGCCGTTGCAGCAGTTGGCAGCAGTACCACCCCAGTTTCGAGGAACGTTAACAGGTCAAGTCAACGTGGCGGGGTCTGTTGAGTCCTTCCAACCCCAAACAATCCAAGCCGTTGGTCAGGGACAAATCAATGTTGCTCTTGGAACGATCGCAGCTACTAATATTCAAGTAGCCAATGGTCGCTATCAAGGAATTATTGATGCTTCCGGTGTGGAATTAAGTCGGTTAAATCAGCAATTACGGGGTCAATTTGGCGGCAAGTTGCAATTAGCTGGGACGCTGGCATCAACAAGATTAGCTGATGTACGTGCTGCGGGACAGGTGCAGTTATCCCAAGGTATCCCCGGTCTTGAGCGACCACTGACAGCGGCGATCGCTTGGAATGGTGAAAGGCTGACCATTGAGCAAGCCACTGCCCCTGGTTTAAATGTTACTGGTAACATATTAGCCAATGCTAAACAACCAGGGATACCGGAAATTACTGCCCTCAATCTCAACGTCCAAGCCGAGAATTACGACTTAAAACAGTTACCAATTAATCTTCCCAATCAAGTTGCGGTGGCGGGGAGAGTCGATTTTAACGGACAAGTTACTGGCAAGCTACCTTTACCAAATGTAGTCGGGCAAATTAATTTACGAGACTTTGTTGTTCAAGATATTGCTTTTGAGCCGCTGTTAAATGGAAATATCAACTCAGCACAAGGACGCGGGTTGAATTTGAATTTAGCAGGAAATAATGATCGCCTTGCTTTTAATTTAGATACTAATAATCGCCCACAATCCTTTTTAATACAATGGCAGCAAGCATTAGCATCAGGTAACGTTAAAGGAAATGATTGGACACTGAAAGTTGCAAATTTCCCTTTACAAATATTGAATTTGACTCCGCCAGCAATTACTCGCTTGGGTACTGGAAAAATAACTGGGTTGTTAACAGGGGATTTGCTTTTTAATCAGCAGACATTTGCAACCAACGGAAATTTAGCGATCGCCAATCCAGAAATTGGCCGGGTAAAAGGCGATCGGTTAGCAGCTCAATTTCGTTACAGTGATGGTAAGGCTAGCCTAATTAGTAGCAAATTTATCAAAGGCGACAGTAATTATGCTGCCGTTGGTACTTTGGCTCTAACGGCTCAAGGACCTCAACTACAAGGTAGACTCAATGTCAACCAAGGCAAAATCGAAGATGTTCTCGCTGTAGCACAAGTATTCGATTTACAGGACTTGCAAGGTGGTTCAGACCCAACCTACGGTACAGCGGCGGATTTGACCACAAGTTCCCAAGGCTGGCCAAATCAGCCTTTATTGACCCAACTCCAAAGGTTTTCTGAAATTGAAGCCTTGGTAGCAGAACAGGAAGAACAGCGAATTAATTCCACTCCCATACCGGATTTAGCTGACTTAAAAGGCACTTTCAACGGAGAAGTAGCTGTAGACACAGCCAGCAGCAACGGATTAGCAGTGCAATTTAATTTGAATGGAGAAAACTTTGCCTGGGGTAAAAAAGAAGAACGCAGTCGTTATTATACTGCTGAAAAATTGATTGCCGAAGGCAACTTTGAAAATGGTGTTTTAAGTTTGCGACCTTTACGCATCGAGTCTCAGAACAGGCTGATTGCTTTCACAGGTAATATTGGCGGTGATGAACAATCTGGCCAGTTGCGGGTGAATAATTTTCCAGTACAAGTATTGAATAATTTTGTCAAACTACCAGTTGGCATTACAGGTAATGTAAACGCTACAGCAGCTTTAGCAGGTAGTATTGCTAATCCTCAAGCCAGAGGCGAATTGCAAATCACAGAAGGAACACTAAATCAGAATCCAATACAGTTAGCAACAGCAAGTTTCAGCTATGCCAACGGACGCTTAAATTTTGGTAGTACTGTAGCAGTTTCCGGGCCACAACCAGTGGATATTACTGGCAGCATACCTTATAAATTACCTTTTGCAACGGTGGCACCAGACAGCGACCAAATCAGTTTGGATATGAAGTTAGAAAATGAAGGATTAGGACTGTTAAACGCATTGACTAATCAAGTGGTCTTTGAAAAAGGTGAAGGAGAAGTAGACCTGAAGGTGCGTGGAACATTGCTACAACCACAGGTGGATGGAATCGCCACTGTTAACAATGCTACTTTTTCAGCCCAGGCTTTGCCGGGTAAACTCAGACGTGTTACAGGTAAAGTGTTATTTAATTTTGACCGCATCTTAGTAGAAAATCTTGAGGGTAGATTTAGCCGAGGGAAGGTAGAAGTTGCTGGAGAAATTCCCATTTTTAACAATGAGAAAGTGACTATCAACAATCCTCTGACCATTAATCTCGAACAGCTAGCATTGAATCTCAAAGGACTTTACCAAGGAGGTGCTAGCGGTAATTTGCAGATTACTGGTTCTGCACTTAATCCCCTAATTGGTGGTAGGGTAGATTTGTTTGACGGTCAAGTGTTGCTGGCAGAATCTACCGACACCTCTACATCTGGAAATGATGATGGTCTTGGCTTATCATCTACAAAAGCCAATAAGCAGAATCAAGCGGAAATCGGCAATGGAATGGGAAATGCCATCGCCAGATTTAATAATCTAGATTTAGAACTAGGTAAAAACGTTCAAATTACCCGTCCACCTATTCTTAGCTTCCGTGCAACTGGCAATCTTATAGTCAACGGCTCAATTAGTCAGCCCATACCCGATGGTATCATCCAATTAGAAAAAGGCGGCGTAAATTTATTTACTACCCAATTTAACCTTGCTCGTGGCTATAAACATACTGCAACTTTTAGCCCCTCCCAACCCCGCGACCCCAACTTGGATATTCGACTATTTGCTAAGGTGCTAGATGTAACTCAAAATAATGATTTCACGCGCATAAATTCCACAGGTTTATCAGCCTTAGAGAGTGTTCGAGTCGAAGCTACTATTAACGGCCTCGCCAGCAAACTAAATGAAAATCTAGAACTCACAAGCAGTCCGTCACGTAGTCAAACCGAAATTGTTGCTCTTTTAGGAGGTGGATTTGTAGACACCCAAGGACGTGCTGACAGTACTTTGGGTCTAATTAACATCGCAGGTTCAGCTGTATTCAACAATTTTCAGTCAGCTTTTAACCAAATTGGTAGTACCTTTGGCTTAAGTGAACTGCGGATATTTCCTACCATTATTTCTGAAAATCCCGAAGCGGGAAGAAGCAATTCAACTTTGGAATTAGCCGCTGAAGCTGGAGTTGATATTACTTCCAAAATATCCGTTTCTAGCATCAAAATTTTAACAACAAACGATCCCTTTCAATGGGGTGTTAATTACCGGATCAACGATGAATTTCGTGTACGTGCTTCAACTAATTTAACCGATGATAGCCGTGCAGTAGTGGAGTATCAAACACGTTTTTAAGCAAGTATATTTAGCTTCTAAAAGTTTCATTCATTAGTCAAATATTTCTTCTCTGAACCAAAAATCTGAATGTGGATATCTTTGATAAACGAACTACCATATATAAGGAGTGCATGTATAAAAATACTCACTCCGATCATTTCTAAGCACTCTTCAATAGTTGTAATCACTTGTGACCAGAAAGTTTGTTGATTATAGATATTTGTCAAGAAGAATACACCAAATAACTCAATCCCAACTCCACCAATAACATAGAGAGAAAAAGCTAGGATAAATAAACCCTGAATTTTTTTAGGAAGATGAAAGAAAAATTTGACATAAAACAAAACAAAAATTGTTACAAAAACAATATTTAAAATATCCCATTTCTGATCCGATGTAGATTGTGGAAATCGGCGTAATATTTTATTAGCTTTTTCATGAATTTCGATTAACTCATCAACAGACAAATACATAAATATAATTGATAAACCCTGCCAATGATAGGCATATTTATCTTTAGTTTTCAGTTTTGATAAGGCGATTAATTGGATCAAAAGTGAAGAAAATAGTAATATTAATGCTGAAAATATTGTAGGTAAATTACGTTCAAGATCTACATTAAACATTCTCACTACTTCTGAAAAGTTTTCGCCGTTCAAAAAGTAGACATAAAACTGTCCAGCAAGACTAGCTAGACCCAGACCTAATGTAATGAAAATCAGCAGTCGAGTTAGTTTGTTGGGGAAAATTTTAAAATCCATCATTAATACACGTATTTAATTAAACTCAGTAGTTTAAGTTAAATTACTTAAAAAATTCAGTAATTACTCAATTTACATTGATTTTTTAAGTAATTTTAACTTTTACTTATCCTGAATTTACCCTTTCTTAACCTCCTTTTAAATAAAGCTAAGCAAAAGTTTATTTAAACTTTCAATAAAGTGGACTAAGTATACAAAATTCATTAGCGGGACTGATATCATGTCCGGTTAATCAAACTGAATAAAAATGCTTGCTCGTAGTAAGGACTCTAGTCCTCAAGCTAGGAATGAAGTCTTGACTACAACAGAGTTTATTATGGGTGATTTGGCGGACATCATATGAAACATTTTTTGAGAAAAAATAAGCCTGAAACCTATAAATCCCTGCCAAAGTAGCTGTAAGGGCTTCTATGGCAGGGATTTTGTGAAGCAATGGAAAGTTGAACAGAGGGTATTTTGTTTAACAAGCGGCAAGCTTAAGACTTACATAGCGATTTAAGCTAACGTTTTGCTCTGCTGCTTCTATAGCTAATTTACGGTGATGCTCTGGAGGAATACGAACTTGAAATTTACCACTGTATTTTTTTTCTGCAATCGGTTCTGGAACGTTCTCATTATTCGCTTCCATATCGATTACTACATCTTGCACTAGGTTTGTGATGCCTTCAAGTGCAGCAGCTTGATTTTCATGGAGAAAAGATAAGCTAGGGAACTCAGCACATAATCCTACAAATTCTTGATCCTCTTGTGACCAAGTAACTTTATAAGTGTAGTGTTTGTGGTTAACCATCTTGTATCTCCTCCAATTTTTCAATAGCGTCTAAAACCTGCCTGACTTGATAAACCTTTGCTTTACCATTCTTTTCTTGAATGTTGACGCGTGGATCTCCTGCCCAAGGCGTTTTATAGATGCAATGGCTTGTTCCTTGCTGTCTAGGTTCTCCAAAGTAATGAGTACAGACTTTCATTAAATCGGAAAATCTAACATCCTTAGGATTTTTTTTTATCTGAGCAAGGATATCTTCAATTTGTGCTATATGTTTTTATACCAAGCTTTTCTCAGTAAGCAGAAATTTTCTACAAAATGACTAAGACTTGGTATTAACTTTAAATTCATCATAGGATCAATATTGATCCTATGTCAACCAACTATTGTCAAAATGTTAAAACTTTTCAAACATTTACTTAAAGTGAAGTGTAATAAGGCACTAACTCATATCAGAGACTAATATTCTCTCCTCCCTGGTGATTAACTGTTAATCGCAAAATTGATAGTCCTAAAATTATCAAAAATAGAACTAGTCCAATTGTGCAAGCATAACTAATTTCCAAATTATTGAAGGCTTGTTCATACAAATAGTAAACAATTGTTTTTGAGCTATTAAGCGGGCCTCCTTGAGTCATGATATATACTTCTTCAAAGACTTTGGTGGCAGAAATAGCGGAAATTACTCCTACTAAAGCTAGATACGGCTTCATCAAAGGGATGGTGATGTCCCAATGTTTCCTAATACCATCAGAGCCATCAATTGCTGCGGCTTCGTACACATCACCAGGAATTGATTGTAATCCTGCTAAATAAATCACCATGTAGTAGCCTAGCCCTTTCCATACAGTAACCGCCATAACACTGGCAAGAGAAATTGGTACAATACCAAAAAGTTTAGCTGAATCAGTTAGCCAAGGAATACTTTCTGAAATAATGCCTAAAGCTTTAAAGAACTGGTTGAGTAATCCATTTTCTGCATACAGCCATTTCCAAGCTATCCCTGCAACTACCATTGAAATTACTACTGGTGTGTAGTATGCAGATCTAAACCAATTCATTCCGCGCAGTTTTTGATTTACCAAAATTGCTAGCACCAAGGGAGCGATTACCAAAATTGGTACCACACCCACAAGATATAAAAAAGTGTTTTCCAGGGTTTTCCAAAAAACTGCATCTTTCCAAAGCTTGAAAAAGTTGCTAAGACCTATCCATTGCGGCGGTTGGGCAATATCTTCGTAGCTGGTAAAGCTGAGGTAAAAAGCTTGCAGTGCAGGCCAAAATACTGTTAAACCCAAAATAATCAAGGCAGGCAGTAAAAACAAGTAAGGAGTCAGTCGCTGTTTGATTAACATCCAATTTTTAGGTTTCAATTGATTCATTAAAGTTTAGCAATCCCATAAACTTTGCGATTCCCACGTAACCCACCATTCTTACAGCAGTTTTCATGTATTTGAACCACATCTATCGTAGGGGCACAGCAATGCTCATAGGTGTCAACTTAAGCCTGGGCGAATGTAATTCGCGCGCCACTTGCTTCAAGTCGGCAGAGCCGCCCAACGCAGTGGCTTGGCTACACAGGCAAAGTTCGCCTACCTTGTCCTAACAGAAAATCAAGGGTTTTGAAACCTGCGTGGTGCGCCAAGCGCAGCGCAAGCGCGATAGGCAGGTTTTGTTTGTGTAGACGCGGTTT
>JAVRBV020000004.1:0-22853 GCA_034531095.2 Nostoc sp. CreGUA01
AGGGTTGTCAATTAGCTATCAGATTATCGTAGATAAACACAAAGGTAGTTTAACCTGTAATTCCACACTAGGAGAGGGGACTGTGTTCTTGAATGAGTTACCGATGCAAAAGTCAAGGCTTTAGAGAAAAATGGGGGGTAGGAGTTAGGAGTTAGGAGATAGGAGTTAGGAGTTAGGAGTTAGGAGTAAAATTATCTCCCCATCTCCCCATCTCCCCATCTCCCCATCTCCCTCATCTCCCTCATCTCCCTCATCTCCCTCATCTCCCCCATCTCCCCCATGCCCCATCCAGCAATCATTTTTCCCTAGACAGAGTACCGTGTGGCTGTCATCTGCGCTAAAGGCTCTGGACGCACGCGCCGCCCTGTAATTACCATCTTGACTCCAGTAGCAGGTGCTAAGGTAAAACCTCGACGCTGAATTCGCTCAGGTTGCTGATTAACTAGCGCGAACTCATAGCGTGACAGCACAGTTGCCAATACCAGTTTCATTTGAAAGAAAGCTAAAGCCTCACCCATACAACGACGGACACCACCACCAAAAGGTAGAAATTCATAGGGAGAAAATTGGCGTTCGATAAAGCGCTCTGGTCGAAACTCCTTATGTTGCGGATATACATCTTCACGTTGATGAGCAAGATAAACACTGGGAAGCAACACTGTTCCAGGTTCTAAAGGATGTCCTAAAAGTTCAACTGGTTCTTTGACCACTCTAGGAAATAAAAGTATCGAAACAGGATGAATTCGCAAGGTTTCATTACAAACCGCAGTGAGATATGGTAGGCGATAAATGCTCATAGGATCTGGGGAATCACCAAGGTTATCCAGTTCTTTGAATAGTTTTTCACGGACTTGTGGCTTGTGGTAAATCCAGTAGAAGCCCCAAGATATTGCTGTTGCCGTAGTTTCATATCCCGCAATTATTAGGCTCATCAACTGATCGCGCAATTGATCATCTGTCATGAATTGACCAGTTTCATCTTGCGCTGATATCAACAAAGAGAGGATATCAACGCGTTCTGAATTAGGTTTTTGTCGGCGGTCGGCAATTTCAGCGTAGAGCAATTCATAGATAGTCTCACGATCGCGCAGAAATTTTCCCCAAGGAGTCCAAGCTCCTAAATCTTTTTGCAAGAATGGGAAAAAGAAAAAACTGGTAGTGTAGAGTGAGCGAAACAAACCTAACATCGATGGGAGTAAATGTTTGAGTTTCTCAAATCTTTCTCCTTCATGCAAGCCTAATACAATTTGTAAAATAAGTTCTAGGGATATGTCTTGTGCGATATCACGACCCAAAAAAGGTTGATTGAGTGGTAACTGACTAAAGACTTTATCGCTGAGATTACAAATGAGTTCGCCGTAGACATGCATTCGCTGTCCATGAAAACAAGGGGTCGTCAATTGTCTTATCCATTTGTGAGGACTGCCATCAAGCATGAGGATTGAATTTTTTCCTGCAAAGGCTTCAGTAATTTTGTTGAGTTTGCCAGAAGCGACAAATTTCTTTCTATCATTCGTTAAAATTTCTTGGATTGCCTGAGGATGATGGACAAATACTATGGTGTCCCCAAAGCCAATTGTCCTACCTGTAAAAATGTCGGGATATTGTTGAGCCGCATTTTCCATGTAGCTCACAGGGTCAAAAACCCACTGAAGCTTTTGTAGCAAAGAAGGAGTTTTGAGAATATTAGGTAGTTGCATGTGATTTTTCAGTTTCAGGAAAAATTTGAAGAAGAAGTCAGAATTCAGAAGTCAGAATTCAGAAGTCAGAATTAATTAGTGGGGGATTCATATCTACCACTAATTGTCAACTGCTAAATTGAAGATTGGGCGGAGGTCTTAAACCCGTTTATGAGTTGCGATGCAATGCTATACCCGTCCTCTGAGCTATCTTTATTGATTATCAAGATAGAGCTAATTTTTATTGAGTTAACTCCAATCTTTCTATAGTTTGATAGCGACCAGAGTGAGAATACCAATTCAGGTTAGCAGATATCCAACTATGCATTCCTGATATATATTTTGCAAGTTCAGCATCTAATTCATCTCCAAAAGATGGCAGAGATGATTCAAACTCTTTCAAGCGATGCATTTCTTGATTATGCATTTCAGTAGCGGCGATGGTTGCTGTTTCCAAAGAAAGCTTTTGTTGATAATGAATTAACAATACTAAGTTATGAAAATCGCCACTAGACATTTCTCTTTGTGCAGAAAAAATATCATTACACCAGGCAAGAATGTTAATTGTCATCACCTTCAACTCTTGCATTACCTGATGATTACGGAAAAATTCAGGAATTCTTATGTAATCACAAAATTCCATCAATGCAAGGCAAAGATACCCGCCTAAACTTAACCTCCGAATGAGCATATAACTCTCAATATCAGGGGTAATTTCCTGTGCGCGGTTAATTGCTTCTTGAACACATCCATCAAAGTAGCCTTCATAGCGTTCGACAAAGTAACGAAACCATTCTTTGTTACCTCGTTTAACTATTCTCTCTCGTAAATCTCTTAAGGCGTAAGCAAGTGGTATATCCTTACTTGTCAGTTCTGCACCGTTCAATATGTCTATAAATCTCTGATGAAAAGCTTTGAGAACATCAGGTTGTTTTCCTAAATTTGATAAATCACACTGGTCATCCCAAATAAACACCCAACTCAACCAATCATTGGCAATTTTTAATTCTTCAAGCTCACAGTGAGGATAAGCGCTTGCTGCTAGGAAGAAGAATTTTGATTTACAAAAACGCTTATAAGATGATTCATTAGCCAAGAGGTTGAACTGAAGCACCCATTCAAGAGCGTGCTTTTCTAAAATATCAATATGCTGATTGATCTGAGGTGGAAATGCACAATATAAACCAGAACAAAGTAGTTGCGGCATAAAACTCTGAGTCGAAATTAGGGAACACAAATAAATCACACACAAAAAAGATAATGGACTCTGAAAAAGTCCATAACAATTTTGCGTTGAAAAAATTCTCTTGAAGGCCACATTTTAGAAAGTATGCAAATCATACTTACGCCATTAATAGTGACGCTTAAATGTGTATGAATATTTCAAAACTTACTTGGTTATTGTTCAACGTTTTTTCAAAAAACATAACCGTAATTATATGTAATTATATTTTTTTAATAAAAATAGTTACAGTTCTACGTTGGTCGTCATAAATGCTGTTGACGAACTAAAAAACTTAATCTGTCGTCCTTCGGACTAGCAACATTTTTATCAAAAGACAAGGGTAATAATGATTAATTTCAGAAAATAACGTATTAAATTTTGATAAAAGCGAAGAAAGTTTATGTGTGGCGATCGCATAGAACAATTTGTTGTAAAAATGTTGCTGTTATCAGATTTTTTGGGAACTATAAAATTGTCACACTGTAAATTTCTCGGTCAGTTCATTAAAAAAATACAAATGGCTTAGTTACAATCCAAGGCTAATCATTAACAACTAACAAACGAGTTAAATTAATTTAAATACATGAGCTATAAAACAAATATAAACATATCTAATGTCTCAGAAGACTGTTTGATTTTAGTGGTAGATGATACTACTACTAATTTAGAAATCGTCTTAGAAATTTTAACTAATGCAGGCTTTGAAGTAGTAACAGAAGTTAATGGTGAAAGGGCATTAAAACAAGTTGAATCTAGATTACCTGATTTGATTTTATTAGACGTAATGATGCCAAAAATAGATGGTTTTGAAACTTGCAAAAAATTAAAACAAAATCCTGAAACATGTGATATTCCTGTAATTTTCATGACAGGAAACTCAGATACAGATAGTAAAATAAAAGGTCTAAATATTGGTGCAGTTGACTACATCACAAAACCTTTTCATGAGGAAGAACTATTAGCTAGAATTAAAACCCATCTGCAATTACGGAATCTCACAAAAACTTTAGAAAAACGAGTTGCCCAAAGAACAGCAGCGTTATCTAAAGCACTAAAAGATTTACAAGAATCCCAAATCCAGCTTGTACAGACAGAAAAAATGTCTGCCCTTGGTCAATTAGTTGCCGGGGTTGCTCATGAAATTAATAATCCAGTTGGTTTTATTCATGGTAATCTCGGTCATGCTTGGGTATATTGCCAAGCTATGACTAAGCTAATTGAGCTATATCAACAGCATTATCCTCATCCAGTTGCAGAAATTCAAGAAGAAATTGCAGCGATGGATTTACAGCATATCCTTTCGGATTTACCTAACTTAATTTCCTCAATGAAAGAAGGTGTGCAAAGGATTCGTAACATCAGTACCAGTCTGCGAAACTTTTCGAGAGCAGATAGCGATCGCAAAGTTTATTGCAACATTCATGATGGCATTGACAGCACAATTATGATCCTCAAACATCGCTTAAAAGCATCAGAATCTCGTCCCAATATTGAAATCATCAAAAATTACGATGATTTGCCAGAATTAGAATGCTTCAGCGGACAACTCAATCAGGTATTTATGAATTTATTAGCTAATGCTATTGATGCTTTAGAAGAGTCTAATTTAGGACGCAGTTATCTTGAAATCGAGGCTAATCCCAATAAAATTTGGATTCAAAGTAGCCTAACAGAAGATAAAAATCATGTCTTGATTCGGATTAAAGATAATGGTCTGGGAATGTCTGCTGAAGTCCAACAAAAAATATTTGACCATTTATTCACTACCAAACCCGTGGGTCAAGGCACAGGATTAGGACTATCTATTGCTCGTCAAATTATTGTTGATAAACATGGAGGAACTTTGGAAGTAAATTCAGCACCAGGAGAAGGTTCGGAGTTTATCATTCAGCTTCCACTTTAAACAAAACTCATCCAAGATTCCTGAAACTTTGGCAACTATAATTCTGGATAAAAATAATTATTTATATATTAATCAATGTACCTTCAAAGCAGTAGTAGGTCATAACTTAAAGCGGTTATTAGCAAATACCGTTCAGTTAGTGCTAAAAACCTGATTTTATGTAGGTTGGGTTGAGGAACGTAGCAAGATCCCGTTCGCGCAGCGTCTCCGATAGCAGAAGGAGAAGGGTAACCCAACAAATCCCGGAAATGTTGGGTTTCGCAAAGCCTCAACCCAACCTACAATTATTCTTAACCCAAGCGTATTGGGCTATAAGCAGTTAATTTACAACAATTTTTGGGAACTCTAAAACTGTAGTTCTAAAGTTTTGTCCTGAAAGTTTATGACAAATTGTGTTAATCATTCAATAAGTAGCTTGAATCTACCCTTAGAACGGGATATTTTTTTACGAACATTAATCAGAGAATTATCTGGTACTTTACAGGATGTAGTTGGCTTAGAAGAAGCCTCTGGGTTTATTAGTGTGGTTGGGGAAAGGATGGGTAGGCAGCTTAATCAAGATTACAAATCTGCCTTGGAAGTCTCACATCTTTCCCGAAAGCAAGTAGCTGATGTGTTAGTCGATTTAAAAAAACGAATTCAAGGCGATTTTTACGTTATTGAGCAGAATGATGAAAAAATTGTTTTTGGCAACCGCGTCTGCCCATTTGGGGAAAAAGTCCTTAATCGCCCTGCTATGTGTATGATGACTTCAAACGTCTTTGGAACAATCGCAGCTAATAATCTAGGGTATGCAAAAGTAGAATTGCAAGATACCATAGCAAAGGGCGGTTGTGAATGCAGAGTTGTTGTTTATTTAAAACTGACTCAAGAGGCAGAAGATGTAGAAGGTAGAGAATACTTTAAAGGAGTAGAATCTGTCTAAACTCTTGGGCACTAAACTAATACCAGCATACTATAGGAATCATATTTGATTTGGTGAAAAAATCTAAGTATTTGTAGGGTAGCCAGTGCGCTGCGGAGGTTCCCGACGGTCGAGGACTCGCTAAGGCTGCGCTATCCGTTGTAGCAACTGGCGTTGTGTTAGGCGTAAGCCGTAACGTACCATCTCAAGCTTTTGGTGCTAGTCCTATAGCTCTGGTTTAGATTCGGTAAAGTGTAGTCGAACTAGAAATTGCAAGCCTGATGACTCCTGAAGAATTTCTTGAACTTGCCAGAGTTTTACCAGAACCTTTGCTTATGGTGACTAATGAAGGTCAAGTATTAGCAACTAATCAACCAGTAGCAGATATCCTGAAATTACGCCGTCAGGAACTCCAAGGGAAAATGCTCTTTGATTTGGTAACTGAGTCTGGCGATGATATTAAAAAATATCTGGAAGCTTGTTCTACTAGCAGAGCAATGATTTTAGGTTCTTTAACTTTACGTACAAATGATGGGCAAACATTAATATGTCGCACTCAAGGAGCAGTTATTCAACCTTGGTCTCCTGAATCTTCAGCTTTAATTCTTTTACGTTTGGAAAATAGAAATATAGCCAGCAATAATTTTGTTCTTCTCAACCAGAAAATTGATGAATTAGCAAAAGAAATTCAAAAACGTAAACAGGCGGAGTTAGAACTCCAGAAAGCAAATGAGGAACTAGAAATTCGGGTTGAGGAACGTACCACTGCTTTACAAGAAACTTTAAATGAACTACAACTTACCCAAACTCAGCTTATCCAAGCTGAAAAAATGTCTAGTTTAGGTCAGATGGTCGCTGGTATTGCCCATGAAGTTAATAACCCTGTTAGTTTTATTTATGGTAACCTCCACCATGCCCATAAATATACTCAAGATTTACTGAAATTGGTAGAAATTTATCAACAAATTTGTCCAAACCCTCCTCTAGAAATTCAAAAGCAAATAGAAGAAATAGATTTGGATTTTTTGATTCAAGACATAACTCAACTTTTCCAATCTATGACAGTAGGGACACAACGTATTCAAGAAATTGTTAAATCATTGCGGAATTTTTCGAGACTTGATGAAGCCGAACTTAAGCAAGTTGATATCCATGAAGGAATTGAAAGTACTTTAATGATTTTGGATCATCGATTGCAAGCTAAGCATGAGTGTCCAGAAATAAAAGTCATTAAAAAATATGGTCAACTACCCAATGTAACTTGCTACCCCGGTCAACTAAATCAAGTATTTATGAATATCCTGGCTAATGCGATCGATGCTTTGGAAAAGTGCGCACTCAATTCACAAACAGCTGACAATCCCCAAATTCAAATTACAACTGAATTAATAGATAAAACCTGGATATTAGTTACTATTGCTGATAATGGTTTGGGAATTGATGAACAAGTTCGTTCAAAGCTGTTTGACCCGTTTTTCACTACTAAGCCTGTTGGTAAAGGTACTGGGTTAGGTCTATCTTTAAGCTATCAAATTATAGTGGAAAAACATGGCGGACAACTTAACTGTTTTTCTACTTCAGGAAAAGGTGCAGAATTTTTAATTAAGATACCTGTTAAGTCTTAGAATTTTGAATTTTCGATTTTCGATTGGGAATTCAATTTGAAAAACGCCTGGTTGCTAATTAGCAACCAGGCGCTTTTTGAATAGCACAAAGTTTTGTTGAGATTCAGATAGCTAAATCTTAGGAGTCGAATCAACTGGGGGTTGAGACTGACTTAGCGAATCTAACTTTGGCACAACTCGGAGATTTTGTGCTTGTACAGGGTTATTGACTGTTGCTTGCAAAATTGCAGTATGGGAGATGGAATGGTTCGCCAATGTAAATAGTGGATTCGACAAAATTCCGGCGATGGAAGTGGCGATTAAAGTGACCACTAAGCCGACTTGTAAAGGTCTAAATCCAGGCAGATTCCAACGTACTGCGGGATAATTCTGCACTGCGTCGGACATTTCATGGGGTTCTTTGACTACCATCATCTTGACTACGCGAATGTAGTAGTAGATGGAGATGACGCTAGTAACTAAGCCCAGCAAGACTAACCCGTAAAGACCTGCTTGCCAACCAGCCCAAAACAAGTAAATCTTGCCGAAAAACCCAGCTAATGGGGGAATACCGCCCAAGGAAAGTAGGGAGATACTCAACCCCAGTGTTAAGAGTGGATCTTTTTGATATAGTCCGGAGTATTCGGCAATCTGGTCGGTTCCTGTCCGCAAGGAGAACAGAATAATACAGGTAAAACCGCACAGGTTCATGAACAGGTAGACCAGGAGGTAAAATATCATACTGGCGTACCCTGCCTGTGTGCTAGCAATTAAGCCAATCATCACAAATCCAGCTTGGGCAATGGATGAATAAGCTAGCATCCGTTTCATGCTGGTTTGGGCGAGGGCGACTACGTTACCCAAGATCATGCTGAGAACCGCCAGAGCAGTGAAGACAAACTTCCACTCTTCTGCAACTAGGGGGAAGGCTGTTGTTAGCAAGCGGATAGCTAGAGCAAACCCAGCGGCTTTGGAACCCACAGATAAAAAGGCGATTACCGGGGTGGGAGCGCCTTCGTAAACGTCTGGTGTCCACTGGTGGAAAGGTGCGGCGGAGATTTTGAAGCCAATACCTGCGATCGCAAAAACCAGGGCAATCACTAAACCTAAAGATTGACCAGCCTTAGCTGTGGCAATGCCAGTGGCGATCGCACTTAGTTCAGTTTGTCCACCTGATAATCCATACAGCAATGATACACCGTACAAAAATACTGCTGTACTGGAAGCTCCAATTAACAGGTATTTCAGCGCCGCTTCGTTGGAACGGGGGTCACGCTTGGTATAACCTGTCAACAAATAAGAGGAAATACTCAGTGTTTCTAGTGAGATGAAAATCATGACTAACTCACTAGCCCCGGATAAAAACATCCCTCCAAGGGTAGCAGTCAGCAAAATAGCGATGAATTCTGCTAAAGCGGTGCCACTCTGCTCAATGTAGCGAATTGACATCAGTATAGTAAAAGCGGCAGACAACGCTACGATACCGCGAAAGACGATACTGAGGTTGTCGCTGTTAAAGCCGCCGCTAAAAGAGACGGGATTGGAAGCATCCCATTGAAAATACAGGGCGACAATCGAAGTCAGTAAACCTGCGATCGCTAGATATCCAATCCAGCGCGAGGATGTACGCCCCAAAATCAAATCAACAATCAAAACCCCCAAGAGGGTGAGAATTATAATCCCCTCTGGTAAAATCGTTCCAGCATTTAACTGGGATGCAAGATTAGCAAAATCCATGAGATGTATAGGTTTTGGCGATTAGACATTAAGGCTAACTTTGTTCATTCTATCTATTGTTCTTTACCAAAGTTGCATTGAAAAGAAGAATTCAGAATTCAGAATGGGCTGCGCCCCGCTACGCTAACAGAATTCAGAATTAGAAAATGGAATAATAACTATGCCTACCATCAGATTAAATTATGTTGAAGTGTAGGATTAACTTTTTTGCAATCAACCTAAAATAAATAAGCAGTTCAGGTCTTTTCTGAACTGCTTATAGGGAATTTCGCAGATTTAGTTATCTGCTAACCTACTTGGGGATAATTTTTGCTTGGCGTAGGCTTAGCCCGTCGTAGACATCGCTTATGATGCTTTTGCCTTGGTAAATCCTCCCGGAATTTAATAGCCTCGTGAGTATCCGCTATTATTTTTTTGCCAACTACCACCGCCAGAGCGAGTGTCTTTCTCCTCTCGTGGTCTAGCTTTATTAACTTTCATTACACGACCCATCCATTCGGCACCATCCAAAGCCTGAATAGCAGCATCTTCAGCAGCTGATGATTCCATTTCCACAAAACCAAAGCCGCGAGCGCGTCCTGTTTCCCTGTCTGTGGGTAATTGAACGCGTGTGACGGCGCCATACTCGGAAAATACCTTACTAAGGTCGTCTTGTGTGACGCTGTAGGATAGGTTCCCTACGTAAATTGACATGAAACTCTCCAGAATCCATTGATGCAGAGATGTTCATTCAGAGAGCCGCTTGCAATTATTACTAATAACAAGATTCGTATCGCCGAACTTAACTTCTCCAAAATTATCCTACCATAACTTTCGATTTGGCCAAGCCCGAATTCGTGCATTTGTCCTCATGTATGGTAAAATGCATCGGTTTTGTCTATACTTACTATATTTTTCAGCTTATTGTTCAATTTAATTCATCAGGTTTGCACGCCAAATTACTCTGGATCTACTCCCCAATTTACCCAGCAAATTGCTTCTGAGGCTGATTTTAATTTTAGTGAATCAATCCCGCACTTAGCCAAGTCGTTTTTAATCATGTGTATTTTTGGAATTTAATTCAATGATATATTCAGGCTAATTGGGGTTTTTTAGATTAATGGAAGATAGCAATCAAATTCATAGCGATCGCGTGAAAGGAAATTAGAGCGATCGTCAGTCGCTATGACAACTTTAAATGTATTGAATGCGCTCAAACAATTCAGAATTACTTTTACTGCTTCCGCCGCTTTTTCACGATCGATTCTCTCAGTTGAAAGTGCGATCGCTCTCCACTTTTCCCGATAAACTGGAATCAAAGCCTCTTGTTCAGGTGTTAACTTTTCAATCAGCGACATAACGCCAACCTTGAGGCTCGTACACTCGCTGAATTTTCACCATCCAGTCACCTTGGGGAATCGAAATAGCTTTATGCTCCTCATGAGCTAGTAATGCCGACTCTGAAAATACACGTAAATAGAGCGTGCTATCTTTCTCGTATAATTCTGCCTTGCCCTCAGTAATCCGATGTTTATGACCCCTCACTTCGCCTTCTGCCAAAGTTAAATGAGGTATTTTTTGTCCTTTAACCTGCTGCACAGGCAGTAAGATCGCATCACCTTGACGAATTGGTTGCATGGTTTTGCTTTCCTGACATGGGCATAAACCCACGTCGTTTTTGCTCTCAAGTTTGATTTAATTTTGGCACAAGCTCTTAATAATTGGGCATTGGGCATTGGGCATTGGGCATGGGGCATTGGGCATGGGGCAAGCAGGAAGTGTGGGAGGTGTGAGAGGATGGGGAAGCGTTAATTCTCTTTCCCCCATCTCCCCACACTCCCCACACTCCCTCATCCCCACTCCCCACTCCCCACTCCCCACTCCCCAAATTTTAAAAACTCTACTCGCCAATTATGCGTTAGATAAGTTAAAGATTGAAATAGCTGGAAATTCACATCCAGCCTTCGCCTCTCTTATACTCTGGGAAGGACTGCGCCCTAACTTAGGGCGGATTTTCTCCCAAGCAGGCAGTTTGTGTGAGGATTAAATCACCGCCCTAAGCGTGACGTTTTATCTTGACAATTTGCAAAAATTACCTCAATTTGACTGTTTAGCTTAGCAGCTATTCTTTTTTTTGAAATTTCCATGTCAACTCTCGTCATCGTCGAATCTCCAACCAAAGCTCGTACCATTCGCAACTACTTGCCATCAGGCTATAAAGTAGAGGCGTCTATGGGTCATGTGCGTGACTTACCGCAGTCGGCTAGTGAAATTCCCGCCGCCGTCAAAGGGGAAACATGGGCGCAGCTAGGGGTAAACGTGGACGCCGACTTTGAACCGGTATATGTTGTCCCGAAAGACAAAAAGAAAATTGTCACCCAACTCAAAGACGCGCTCAAAGATGTAGATGAACTGATTCTGGCAACGGACGAAGACCGGGAAGGTGAAAGCATTAGTTGGCATTTATACCAATTGCTGAAGCCGAAAGTTCCGACTAAGCGGATGGTGTTTCACGAAATTACCCAAGATGCGATTAAAAAAGCGCTCAAAAACTGCCGCAATATCGATGAGCAGTTGGTTCGCGCCCAAGAAACCCGGCGGATTTTAGACCGATTGGTGGGTTATACTTTGTCTCCTCTGCTATGGAAAAAAATCGCCTGGGGATTATCTGCTGGGCGGGTGCAGTCTGTAGCAGTGAGACTTTTGGTGACCAAGGAACGCCAGCGCCGCGCTTTCCGTGAAGGTACTTACTGGGATTTAAAGGCTAGTTTAGAAAAAGACAAAACCCCCTTTGCTGCCCAGTTGGTGACCCTGGGAGGAACCAAAATAGCCAATGGCGGCGATTTTGATGCCGCAACCGGACAAATTGTCTCAGGTCGCAATGTCTTGTTGCTCAACGAAGACCAAGCGGTAGCCTTGAAGGAACGCCTGACTGGAAAAACTTGGAATGTCGCCGACATCGAAGAACGTCCAGTGACGCGCAAACCTGCGCCACCGTTTACTACTTCGACGCTGCAACAAGAATCTAACCGCAAACTGCGCCTTTCAGCCCGCGATACGATGCGAATTGCCCAGAATTTGTACGAACAGGGGTATATTACCTATATGCGGACAGATTCGGTACATTTGTCAGATCAAGCGATCGCAGCTGCTAGAAGTTGTGTAGAAAAACTTTACGGTCAGCAATATCTCAGCCCCCAACCCCGGCAATACACCACAAAATCTAAAGGCGCACAAGAAGCCCACGAAGCAATTCGTCCAGCAGGTAGCAGCTTCCGCACTCCCCAAGAAACCGGTTTGGGTGGTCGAGAACTTGCTGTCTACGATTTAATTTGGAAACGTACTGTGGCTTGCCAAATGGCTGATTCTCGGCAAACCCAAATTAGTGTACAACTGCAAGTCGAAGACGCTGGTTTCCGTTCTTCTGGTAAGCGCATTGAATTTCCAGGATACTTACGCGCTTACGTTGAAGGTTCAGACGACCCAGAAGCAGCATTAGAAGACCAAGAGGTAATTTTACCTAGCCTGAAAGTAGGCGATCGCCCCAATTGTACCGAACTAGAAGCAGTTGGTCACGAAACCCAACCCCCAGCTAGGTACACCGAAGCAACTCTGGTGAAAACCTTAGAAAGCGAAGGTATCGGTCGTCCCAGTACCTACGCCAGCATTATTGGCACCATCATCGACAAGGGTTACGCCCAATTGGTAAATAATGCTCTCATACCCACCTTCACTGCTTTCGCCGTCACCGACTTGCTGGAAAAACATTTCCCGGATATCGTCGATCCCAGCTTTACCTCCAAAATGGAGCAAACCCTCGACGACATAGCCACAGGCGAAGCTAAATGGCTACCTTACCTGCGGCAGTTCTACTTGGGAGACACAGGTCTAGAAACCCTAGTCAAGGAACAGGAAAGCCAAATTGATGCCACCAAAGCCAGAACTGTCGAACTGGAAAATTTAGAAGCCAAAGTCCGCATTGGCAAATATGGCCCTTACATTGAAGTGGAAAATGGGAACGGTGTTATCACTGCCTCAATTCCCAAAGATTTGACACCAGCTGACCTCGACCCCAAGCAGGTAGAAGTATTACTGCGGCAAAAAACCACAGGCCCAGACCAAGTAGGACGCCATCCGGAAACTGGCGAACCAATTTATGTCAAAATTGGCGCTTATGGGCCTTATGTCCAATTAGGTGACAAAACTGAGGAAAATCCCAAACCAAAACAAGCTTCTCTACCCAAAGGCGTCACCCCAGAAAACGTTACCCTGGAAATGGCTGTTGGTCTGTTGGCACTACCCCGGACATTAGGAACTCATCCCGTCACTGGCAGCAAAATTCAAGCAAGTTTGGGACGCTTTGGCCCTTACATCGTTCACGACCAAGGTAAGGAGGGAAAAGATTATCGCTCTCTCAAAGCTGCGGATAATGTATTGACAATTAGCCTAGAACGTGCATTGGAATTGTTATCTGAGCCAAAAAAGGGACGCAGTTCCACCAACAGCAAGTCCAAGGCAGCTTTACGCGAATTGGGTACACATCCAGAAGACGACGCCCCAGTAAATATCTACGATGGTCCTTATGGCCCTTACATCAAGCATGGCAAAACTAATGCTAGTATCCCAGAGGGTCAATCGGTAGAAGATATAACGCTGGCTGCGGCTTTGGAATTGTTGGCAGCTAAAGCCTCGACAGGAAAATCCACTCGCAAAACCAGTAAATCCACAACTTCCAAATCAAAGTCAGCTGCGAAATCGTCAACCACAGCTACAAAGAAAAAAGGCACAGAAGGCTAACAATTTTGGATTTTGGATTTTGGATTTTGGATAATTTAACTAGGCAAAGTTCAAAATTCTCCGTGTCCCCGTGTCTGGTTGTTAGTCTAACCAGGCAGGTTTTAGCTTGATAAACTACTAGATCCCCTTGACTCTTGACCCTAGATACCCATCCTTGGTAGGATGCAGTTCTATAGGTTGCAAGTGTGATACTCTAAAGAGTATGGGAAAAAACAATTGCAAATTTTAGAAGTCTCTGGTTTCCCAAATAGGGGATTCTGTATTAGGTCGGTTAAAAGCTAGAGGTGCAAAAATACGCAATTTCCTGCGTAATTGTTAATCAAAAATTGAGGTAGTATCTCAGGAGCGATCAGTTCATGGACTATATAGAAAAGGTGCTAGAAAAGCTTAAGGAATTAGCACGTAAGCTAATTGAGAGCCTTTTAGGCCCAGAGGCTGAGCCGGAACCGGAACTGATTCCGATTCCCGTGAACGATCGCTCACGCCGTCGCTAGTAAGTAGTGAAAGTGCTAGACTTGACGTTAGAACCCTTAAGTATTCTGGCACTGCACGGGCCAAACTTAAATATGCTAGGACAGCGAGAACCTGGAATTTATGGCTCGTTGACATTAGCAGAAATTAACCGCCTGTTAGAAGCCGAAGGATTAAAATTACAGGCGAAAGTTTTTCCCTTGCAGTCAAATCATGAAGGAATTTTAGTGGATGCTATTCATGGAGCATTGGAGCAACATCAAGGAATTTTAATTAATGCAGGGGCATATACCCACACAAGCGTGGCATTACGAGATGCGATCGCTGCCGTTAATTTGCCTACAGTAGAAGTACATTTAAGTAATATTTACCGTCGGGAAGATTTCCGCCATCATTCCTACATCGCCCCAGTAGCCATTGGACAAATCAGTGGTTTTGGCTCTCAAAGTTATTTGTTGGGCTTACAAGCGTTAGTAAATTATTTAAGAGTTAGGAGTTAGGAGTTAGGAGTTAGGAGTTAGGAGTTAAGACATCGATGGTGTTGGGCTTACAAGCACTAGTGAATTATTTAAAAGTTAGGAGCTAAAATCTTGATAGCAAAGTCATGAATTAAAAATTTTTCTAATTAACTCATCACTCCTAACTCCTAACTCCCCACTCCTCACTTTATTTAATGCGTTACTCTCTTATAAGTCGGTTTAGAGGTACTTTATTCGGAGCATTCCTGGGAGGAAGTTTAACCTCTAGCGGCGGAATACAGCCTCAAAATTACCCTGATTTTGGCAGAATGGCAATTCTCGGTACCCAGAGTTTAATTAGCTTGGGTAGATTAGATCTAGACGATTGGATAGCACGTCAGCAACAAGCTTCTCTTCATTTAACTCCAACAGACATCATTATTGCCACACTACCAGTGGCACTTTTTTTTCACGAAAATCCAATTAAGCTACGACAAAACTTGCTGCATGTGCTAAAAATCTGGGATGATGACCCAGTAGTAAGGGATGGAACACTGGCAGTAGGGTATGCGATCGCTTTAGCCTTGACTGAAAAACTCCACAGCCTAACCCTGATTCCCCAAATAATTTCCTTTCTCCAAGAAACACCGACATCAATACCGAAAAAATTATTAAGAATTCAGAATTTATTAGAACAAGGCGCTGGATTAGAAAGGGTGCAAGGCGAGTTTGCTGGCAAAGAAAAACTCAGTAACACTATTGCGATCGCATTTTACTGTTTTCTGAATACATTAGAAGACTTTCGCCTTGCAGTTTTGCAAGCTAACAACGCTGATGCCAGAGTCGAAGATGCTAACGCTGCAATAGCACACTCCACAGGTGCAATTACAGCTGCTCTATCAGGCGCACATAACACCACAGCAGGAATTCCTCTCAATTGGCGAGTCTGGCTTCTACAAGACAATCCTCCAGCATCAGAACTAACCAGCTTTGAGCAAATGTTAGAATTGGCTGATGCACTTGTGGCTGTGTGGTCAGGATTGTACCCTAGTGTTCGTCTAGACCCAAAGGAGTTAACACAGGAGGGATGTGTCATGTCTAGGGTGGCTTTACTTTCAGTTTACGCAGCTCCTCGTGTGATCCGGTCACGTTAATGCTATTTTGAGCAAACGACACTGCGGATGCCAAACTCCCAAATATCACCAGTGTTCTACACTAAATATTTTTCAACAAACCGCCGACTTGATTGTGCAAATAACTTCCGCAAACGTAGTTGCAATAGTAGCTGTAGATTGAAACTCCCTGATGATTGTTTTGTTTTGAGCTAAGCTAATGAACATTCAAGTTGTATATGACTAGGGTTGAAGTTACTCAAGCAACCAATCTTTTGAGATTTGTTGTTTGCACTTAGGGGTTTTGGCTGGCTTTCTTATAATTAAGTAATTACCTAGACATGAATGTTACTACAAAGGAACCATCCTGGAAAAACCAATGAGCATTAACTTATCAAAGTCAGCAATTGCAGGCAGAGATAATGAAAACGACTGAGGAATTTTTACAGTTCTTGACCCAGCAATTGTCTCACTGGCGGCGATGGTACAGATTACTACGCCGTAAAGGAAAGCTACTTAAAGGCACAAGTCATAGAAGGGAACTTTTCAGAGCTATCCTCAAAAATGTAATTTTGTTTTTCTCAAAAACCAATGACAAAAGCGAACGCCGAAAACAAGAAAGAGCGCTAAAGTCAATGGCAATTTCAGTGAAAAATCAGAGTACTATTTATACAATTAGTTGCAATTGGATACATCGAAAGCGTTGCTTCGTCATTTTGGCGATCGCTGTCATCTCTCTGACTGGTGTAATTGGCAACAAATTATACAATCAAACTCAATTAAAAATAGGCGACCCAGCACCACACACAATTAGAGCGCCTTATACAGATAGCATTGAAGATAAGAAAAAAACAGACACTGAGCGCAGACTTGCTAGTAAAGGTTTTATACCAGTGTTAATGGTTGATTCACAAATCAATCAACAAATCAATAAAAATTTACAACAACTTCTGGATGCTGGTAATGAAATTCGTGCCATTGCAGGATCTTTTCCTTTTTTTGATACCACAACTTTATCTAGATCTAGCCAGCGTTACCTGCGTTCTTGCCCTGAACCAGAATGGCAAGCAGTGATAGTAGCTTTAGAAAATCATCGCAAGCAGTATCAAAAAACAACAAGACGAACCCCCGCTTCATCCCGTCCATTATCCATAGCTGCACCTAATCAACTACCACCCAAATATAATTTCCAGAATACCGAGCTAGGTTCAGATGAGACAAAGCCTGTTGATTTTTATCAAAACACTGACTTTACTCAAGCAATAAAAGAACTAGAAGCTTACCAATTAACAATTTCTGAGAAAAGCTTTTCCTCAGTGATTGCTCAAATTTCCCAAGCACGCCAAAAATATACACTCGCTACCGCCAAACTTTTACAGTTGGAAAGTGTTAGTCGAGAAACAATATATGAAGAATCTTTGCTTTTAGACTTGTCAGATGTGGAATGGGAAAATACGCAAATGGGAATCCATCAGAGTGCAGAACGGATTCTCACCCAAGGTATTCCCCACGGACTACCACAAAATATTTTACAGGATGCCGCCAGCTTACAAGTCCAGACCTTTGTACCAGAAAACGCCGAACCTTTAGCAAGTAAAGTGTTATTAGCTGTACTTGAGCCAAATCTGCAAAAAGATGAAGAAAAAACCAAAGAAAAAGCCCAAAAAGCTGCCGCTGGAGTATCACCTGTGATGGTGAATGTACGGCAAGGTGAGGCGATTATCAAAAAAGGAGAGCAGATTAGTGCATGGGATTTTGAGGTATTGCAGCATTATCACCTGATTCGCCGCGAGATTAAGTGGTGGGAATTGGTGAAGTTAGGATGTATTATTACTGTGGCCATTGGCATTTTTGTCTGGGTAGAACGACATATTCATTGCGAATTGCGACAACGCGATCGCCTTTTGGTATTACTGCTGGCTCTGAGTGTACCAGGAGTAATCGTCATGGGATTGCCCTACACAACCTGGAGTGCCCTTGGTTTATTGTTGGGAAGCTTTTACGGTCCGACTTTGGGGTTGACAGTTGTGGGATTGCTGTCGCCCATATTAGCAATCAGCTTAGACATGAGCAAAGCTGCGCTTTTAGCTGGTGTAGGCGGAGGAATATTAGGTAGTTGCATCGCCCAAAAATTGCGATCGCGTGAAGAATTGGCATTACTGGGTGTGGCCATCGCCTTCACTCAAGGCGGTATTTACCTGATGATGAAAGTCCTAATTGGTCAAGCATTTGGTTCAACTTGGTATATCGTCCTTCGAGAAGCAGGGTTATTTGCTTCATCAGGCTTTGTTTGGAGTGTTATCGCTTTAGGTTTGAGTCCTTATCTCGAAAGATTTTTTGATTTAGTCACCCCCATCCGTTTAGCAGAGTTGGCGAACCCGAACCGCCCGTTATTAAAAAGACTCGCTACTGAAACTCCCGGAACCTTTCAACATACGCTGTTTGTGGCTACCCTTGCTGAAGCAGCTGCCAAACAACTAGGATGCAATGTTGAATTAGTGAGGGCTGGGACATTATACCATGATATTGGCAAAATGCATGATCCTCTTGGATTTATTGAAAATCAAATGGGGGGACCGAATAAACACGATACAGAAATTAAAGATCCTTGGAAGAGTGCAGAAATTATCAAAAAGCACGTAAGTGAAGGGTTGGTGATGGCGCGGAAACACCTTTTACCCACAGCAATTCAAGCTTTTATTCCCGAACATCAGGGAACAATGCTGATTGCTTATTTTTATCACCAAGCCCAGCAAATGGCTCAAGAAGATCCGAGTTTAACCGTAGACGAAGCAGATTTTCGCTACGACGGGCCGATTCCCCAATCACGGGAAACAGGAATTGTGATGTTGGCTGATGCTTGCGAAGCGGCGCTGCGATCGCTTGAAGCCTCGACGAAGCGTCCCGTACCCGTCAAAAGCAAGGTACGCGGGACATCTGAGGGAGAAGACAAGCGATCGCAAAAAGATGTCTCCACTGAACAAGCTTTAACAATGCTGAATAATATTTTGCGTGCCAGATGGCAAGACAATCAACTCATAGATTCTGGATTAACACGGGAAGAAATGTCAAAAATTGCCCAGATATTTGTGGATGTTTGGCAGCAATTTAATCACAAACGCATCGCTTATCCTAAGTTGAAGGCTAGTACTAGTGTACGGAATTCGTAATGCAATGTCTACGAGGGCTACGCCTGTGCGTACCTGCTGATAATCTTGTTAACAGGTTTTTTGGAGAGGCAATAATGATAGCATAGATGCTATCATTATTGCATGGCGATTAAAATTGTGGTTGATACCAGCGTTTTTATTAGTGCGCTCATTAGTTCTAAGGGTTCCAGTAGAGAACTCATTCGACGCTGCTTGAAAGGCGAATATCAGCCTTTAATGGGAAACGCTTTATTTTCTGAGTATGAGTCAGTTATTGGGCGAGAAGAAATTCTCGCCAAATGCCCTTTAACGAGTGTAGAAATTTCTGCTTTACTCGCATCATTTATGAGCGTGAGTCAATGGATTTATATTTACTACTTATGGCGACCTAATTTAAAAGATGAAGCTGACAACCACTTAATTGAATTAGCGGTTGCTGGTAATGCTCAAATTATTGCAACTCACAATATTAAAGATTTCCGAAATCCTGAATTGTTATTTCCTAACTTATCAATCTTGAAACCCGAAGAAATTATTAGGAGTTAAACAAAAATGGCTACTTTAACTATTCGTTTACCAGACGAAAAACACAACAGATTAAAAGAACTTGCTCAAGCCAAAGGCATAAGTGTCAATAAGCTGATTGAAGAACTTTCCACCATAGCTCTAGCAGAATTTGATGCCAATACCAGATTTAAAGCAATGGCTGCAACTGGAAACCCAGAAGAAGGCTTAAGAATACTGGCTAAACTTGATGCTCTCACAGAATAGAAAGAGTAGAGGCCGTTTACTGGGAAAGAGTTCTTCCAAGATTCAGTCCCTATTCTTCAATACGTCGCACAGCAGCCAAAATAAAATTAACTGCGGCTTTGGTGTGTTGCTCAATCATTTCTGGACTCAGCAATTCTAAATCCGGTCTAGTATGCTTGATGTTTTCGTAAGCGTTGAAGTATAAATTACAAACACCAACAATATGCAGGGTGGTGAGAAATGGATCGATTTGACGAAAACAACCCTCCGCCATCCCTCGTTCTAAAATTTTGATGAGATACGCAAAATTTTCTTGCCAATTTCCCTGTTTGAAATACTTTCCCTGATTTTGGTTGGCTTCTTGGAACCAAAGCATCCCTCGGTGTGGATGAGCTGCTTCGTAGGCGATCGCTTCTCTGACAAGCAGCTTCAAAGCCTCCTCTGGTGGTAACCGATCTAGATCTAACTGCTGAAACCCTTCGTGCATTTCCACCGCTGGACGTTGCAACACAGCTTGATATAGTCCTTCCTTGCTTTGGAAGTAGTAGTAAATCATCGCTGTGGTAACACCTGCACCTTTGGCGATCGCCTCTGTCCGCGCCCCACTCAGCCCATTTCTAGCAAACTCCGCTTCCGCTGCATCAAGAATTTGCTTTTTCGTCGCCTCTGCATCCCGCACCTGACGAGGTTTTTTATATGAAAGTTTTGATTGTGTTGAACGACCCACAGCGCTCCATTGACTTAACGAAAACATCTTAACTAAAAAATTGGTTAGTAGTTGACACAGAAGCTGAACTTTATTAAATTAATAATTAACTAACTAAAAAATTAGTTAATTCACTTTTTGCATAATCTAGCTATGCACTAGTCGAAGTTGGCCGAGTAATGCTCGGTAGTTTACTTCGTTCATTGCTAACCAAACCCTAATTATCCCAATTGACATTCAAAAGGGCAATGGTAGGACAGGTGATATTAGGTCGTCAATGAGAACTTTGAACTTTTAAGATTGACAACTAACTCCTGAGTTATTTGTTAATAAATCACTTTTTAAAATTTTGGAGGAAAAATGCAACCAATTTTAGCTGGTGCGCCTTGGTTAATCGCGCATAAATCGACATTAGGAGTGAATCAACCTCATAAAATTACTTTAAATGGTAATGATTATGTCATTTGGCAAAACCAAAAAGGTCAAGTATTTGCCCTTGATAACATCTGTCCACATATGCAAGCACCCTTATCATCCGGCTGGATTTGTCAAGCAAGAGATACTATTACTTGCCCTTTTCATGCCCTAGAATTTGATGGGCAAGGCAGACTTTATCAAGAAGATAAAAAAGATACTCAGTCAATTACCAAGCCATTAGAGATAATGATTAGTAATGATTGCATATGGACATATGGCGGATTAGAGCCAAGATTACCTATCCCAGATTTACATCAAAAAATTGTAGATGAATACGAATTTCTGGGAGTAACTGGCGAAAAAAGTATTCACGGAGATTTTTTGAGTAATCTCATGGTTAACTACGACTATAATCACCAAAATGGTACTCACAAAGAATTATTTAAAATTACATCTTGTGATGTAAGTTCTTTTGAAGAAAAAGGATATTATGCCATAGTCAAACAAGATTTAACAAGAAGCAAAAACACAATTGGAGAAATTATTAAAAATCCGGTTTTGGCAATCTTTCCTAAAATCCTAAGGAATACGATTGAATATGCTTTTCCTTCGACTACAGCTTTTTTTGCCAAAACACCTATTGGTAATATTGCTCAAATTCACATTCTCTACCCGGAAACAGAAAAAACAACCAAGACATTTATTCTGATGTATGCTCAGGTGAATAATCCTGTGATGAAATTGTTCTTTAAAAACTCAGTTTTACAAGCAGGAGCTACAGTCATAGAACAGGATACAAGTGCAGTTGAAAGTTTGTATCCCCGGCAAAAACCAAAAATTAGATTGCCAAATGAAGAGATTATGTTCTACGCTGAAAAACTATACCATAATTGGTAACTTTGTGTTGCCATAGCAAACTCAAATCATTGAGTGCTAAATTCTTACGAAGTTCCCATAAAAACCCCTGGTAGTTAGCCAGGGGTAATGCAAGTCAGTACTTTTCGCATTGGAATGTATCCTACTTCAATACCATAGCAAGCCTCTAATTGGCAGATCTGCCATTTTGCCAAACTAAAAAAGCCCCCAGTGGTAAGCTGAGGGTTAATTTTTTTTTGGAATAGCGGTAATCTACAAAGTTATTATTCCCAGGTAAGTAGGCAATCCAACCAGAGTAGAACTAGAAATTTCTATGTACGTAGCTGTGCCATATCTGAAACCTTGTTGGTTACCTTTAAATCAATACAGTTTAGTTAAGCAATACCTTCTCTGCGAGACGCACTCGCGTTCGCCAAATCGAAACATGCCTCGATTCGTAGGTTGGGGCGGCTATGCCGACTTGTAGCATGTGGCGTTTGAGGCACGAAATCCAACAAATACCTTGGGTTTCCACACGGTCATTGGTGTCAACTTAACCCGAAACCGATGTCCCGCAAGGAACTGAAGTTCCTTGCTCATAGCAAAAGTCATCTGAAGATGACTAAGATATACTTAAAAATCTTTAGTCATCTTTAGATGACTTTAACTGTTAGCCTGTGAAATTTATTTCTTGGTGGGCGAGGAAGCCAACAGATAAGCTATTTCTAACTTAAGTTGACACACATGCCACACGGTAAGCCCAACCTACTGGTCTATCGCATTAATTTTGATGAGTTTGTAGTAAGCACTTCAGTGCTTAAAAATCAAGGACTCAAGTCCTAACTACAAATAAATAAGTAAAACTAATGATTTCTACCAGTTTTCTAAAAGTCCAAACACTTGATTAATTTTTGTAAAGCAGTGTAAATTACATTCACAGGCGAAAACAAAACCGCCTGATACATACATAAACAAACAACCGCACTTATAAAATCATGACCGCAACCATTCAACAGCGCCAAAGCGCCAACGTCTGGGAACGCTTCGCCAACTGGATAACCAGCACCAACAACCGCCTATACATCGGCTGGTTCGGCGTATTGATGA
>JAVRBV020000005.1:0-134032 GCA_034531095.2 Nostoc sp. CreGUA01
GGTTTGATTTTTGAACAACATTAAGTATTTGTAGGGTGTGTTATCGGCGAGAGTACGCCACCATTCTTAAGGGTTCGATGCGTTACGCTGTCGCTAACGCATCCTACGTATCTGTTCAAAAATCAAATAGTAGTCCTATATGAGCAATGTTCCCTACCGCGTGGTCTATTTACCTGAAAATTACTTGAACTGCACGATAGATAAAACTTGATAACCTTCGCCTTGGGGCATACATTGTCCATTGAACTCAATAGGGCAAGCACTTTCCTTCGGAGATGGACGAGTACCGGCAACATACACTGCTGTGATTTCAACTTGTTGATTGTGAAATGATTGCAATTGAGAATGAGAAACTTGAACGGATGGACGCAGTACTAATTTACTTTGTTTAGGTGAGTTAGTAATTAAAAAAAATTCGTTCCCTTGATAACTTCTAGTTGACCTTACAGGCAGAATTTCTTCATAAATTAATTTTCCTCGCCAAGTAGATGTTTTTGATTCATTCATACTTTTATTTGATTGTCGCCACAATCCCAATCGCTTATTTTTAGCATTAGCTTCGGCAATTAAATATTGGAGTTGGGTTTCATAGCAATTATATAATGATGCTCGGTCAACTACGGCATTACCTTCTTGTACTAAAAGCAGATTAACTGAGCGATTATCCAGAAATACTTCACCAAGTGTGTGGCCATTTTTGACTGGTTCTGTATTTCTAATCACTATAGGACTTTCAGGCGGTAGCAGTTGTTTTAGCCTTTGTGTTGTTGTTAAGTTTGATTGTTGGCTAGTGGTTTTAGGTGGATTAATACAAGCTAATTTTACTGTGATTGGTTGTCCGGCATTATCTTTAACCAAAATTGTATTTCCACCTGCAACACTAATTACTGTAGCTAGCACTAACATTAGTTCTAGTAAATCCATCATTTTATCTCCGGTAATTTATGATTTACCTCATATTAATTCACATACAGCCTATTTCAGGTAAATGAAGTACACTCTTTGGGGCACAATATATTGTGCCCCTACAATTATCTGCACCTCACCAACTTGCAATGTACTTACCATTGATGTGGTCACTATTTAATAAAGGCTTTGTAGTCTTCAATTTTGTTAGCCAAGCGTGATGCGAGAAACGGACTAGCATCTTTTAATGCTTCATAAATCTGAATTCCTTCTTCTCGATATTGAATAATTTTGTCTTGATTCCAATAATGTGGTGGTGCTTGAAAGTTGCTAATTCTATCAGCTAGCTTTACCATCCATATTTCTGGAGGTTGCTTTTTTATCCTTCGCAAACTATCGGCCATTTGCAGATGTTTTTCTAAGGAATTATCTTTAGTTAATGCAAGTATTCCGTTGGCGATCGCTTCTCCAAATTCAGTTTTGATTTGTTCAAAGTTTGTCACAGTATCTTCGATTACATCATGCAAAATAGCACATGTAATTGCTAGGTTTCCATCACGTTCTGTTTCTACATTCAAAGCAGCAATTACTTCCATGCTGACAAAGCTCAAGTGCATAATGTAAGGTATTTCCGAACCTGGCATTTTCTGACCTTGATGTGCCTGTGCTGCTTTTTTGAAGGCTTTAAGATAACTTTCTTGCGACCAATTTTGTTGCATATTTAATGCTCTAATTTAATCATCTGGAAATTGCCAAGATGAAATACTTTCTACATTTTTGCTACCGCATTGGAGACAAGTAACATCAAATGTTGAATCCATCCATTCAAAACTGCAAGTACGACAGTGACAAAAAATATTATTGCGGTTTGCTTGTTTTATACCTTGATGCCATTGCTGTAGTTCGTCAGGATTACTAAATGAGAAATTCTCAGACATAATCGCAATCAATCCTTTGTAGAGACGGCGATTTATCGCGTCTTGGTAATTTTACAATTCCAGAATAAAACTGTCTCGTAAATGAAAATCAGCCTCCTCACCTCCATGAGTTAATGCCCAGTAAGTAACGCCATTATCTTTGCATTTAATAACAGTGGTAATGGCAACTTCAATTGTTTGTTCTGGTGAAATAATTTTCTCCAAATCAAAGTTTAAAGTAAGTACTAATTTATCAGGTTGATTTCTAACATCAAATGGAAGTATTGTCAAGGTTGTTTCTTCCTGCATTCCTTGACGGTAGCCATCAAAACGATAGACATTCCAGTGTCCAGCGGGTGAGAGGTTGAATTCCCAATATTGTTGAGAATTTTTAATGCCAAGGAAAAACTCAAAGCAAGTATCTTCCCACAGTTGATGCTTGCGCGATGGTGTGTTTGATGGTGGAGTTATGGCAATTTCTTGGAAATCGCCTGTGAGGTTATAACAGATGCTAAGTTGATTAATTTTTCGGCTGATATTACCTGCAATTTTCAAGTTAGCTTGGGATTCGGTAGAAGCAAATGGTTGCAAAGAAAATGTCTGACTATTCATTTAATATCTTTGATGATTTTGCGAATCTGCGTTTCTTGAGATTCGATACTTTCGGTGAGTTTAAACTGGACGATCGCTCTTGCTAAATTATGTTCTGGATGCTTCACTTTAAAATAGACGTTTCCTGCTAAATGATCGGTAAAAAATCTTAATCCTAATTCAAAAGCGATCAGCCGAATTGCATCGTAGATATAAGCATAGTCATTTTCAGTGAGAAAAGCCTTAGCTACACCAAGATAACCGGCTAAAATTCCCTCACACAAATCCGTATCAAAATAAACATCTTCCCAAGCCTCTGTTTCTTCTCCCACCGGATTGCAGCCCGATCGCAAACAATCGCCAATATCGTAATGTACCAAACCGGGTTTCACGGTGTCTAGGTCTATGACACTGACGGCTTGTTGCGTAGCAGTGTCGAACATGACGTTATTGATTTTTGGATCGCCGTGCATTAAACGCAGAGGTAGAATGCCTTGGGTTTTGGCATTTTCGAGGATGTGTGCAAAGATTTGGCGATCGCTAACAAATTGCAAGCAATAATTAACTTCAGGAGTTTTATGCGCTTTGGTTGTTGCTAAAACTTGATTGTAATGCTCGAGGTAAAGGGGTGTAATATGAAACCCTTGGAGAGTGTCAGCGAGTTTTTCTGGTGGCAAATCGCTGATTAGATTGTGGAACATGCCCAAAGCATAACCGATTTCTTGTGCATGTGAGCGATCGTGCATGGTATCAAAGGATTGTGAATCTTCAATAAAGCTAATCGCCCGCCAAAAGGAACCGCCAGCATCTCGCCAGTGGTCTTGTTCGTTTTTAGTCAGTAGTACTTGCGGTGTTTCCCAGCGACGATTCAGAGGAGTAGTTTGTAACTTTTTGCGGACATGTTCAGTGAAGATACACATATTTTGCATAATCAGTTTTGGTTGACAAAATACCTGTGTATTAATGCGTTGTAGAACAAAATGCTGTTGCTCTGAGGAATCGAGAGTTACCAAAAAGGTGTCATTTATATTACCACTACCAAATGCTTTAGTGGCTGTAACCTTTCCCAGCCGGGCAAATTGGTTAGCGATCGCCACTAGATTTTCTGTAGTTTGTGTATCGAGTGCTTTTATCATGTTCGTGTTTGTCCTGACTACTCCTCACCTACGTTGCACAAAGGCAATAGCGGATATAGTAGCGCAAGTATCAAGATAATTTGTAATTCGTAATTCGTAATTCGTAATTCGTAATTTTTCAAAATTAGATTTTATCTGACACAAAGTATCAATATAGCAATCCTAAATCACTCGTGAAAAGTTAGATCCCCGACTTCTCAAAGAAGTCGGGGATCTGGACACCAATAATTTTCACAAATCAGATAGGATTGCTATATCGTAATTCTGATAAACATTTTCGTAATTATGAGGCTTACCACTCATTTGAACCATTTTTGTCCCAAGAAGAATTGTGATTTGGAGAATTATTTTTCCATGATAAATTTTGAAAAATGCTGTATATTAATACGGGGCATCATCGCCCCGTAATCATTTAATAGTTAGCAAATATCGTCACTATCAACCCACTCATCATAAGATGAGTCATAACCGGCGTAGCTGAGAAAGTATTGTTGACCTTGGATTTGTTGAATGGTAGCAGAATACCAAGCTTCTTGCTCATCATCCCAACATTTTACCTTTTGACCAACTGCATATCCATTGTCATCAGCAGCGCGAAGATCGCGAGTACGAATGTCGTCTTCACCCACCCATTCATCATAAGATGAACCATAACCAAGGTAATGAATAAAAAATTGGTCATCTTGGATTTTTTCAATTGTTCCTTGATACCAATCTTCATCATCATTATCCCAAACTTCTACTGTGTTGCTCACTACATACTTATTACTATCTGACTTCGCAGCAGATGAAACATCTTGAATCGGCTTTTGAGGCTGTTGTTTAATTTCCTCTTTGACTAAAGTGTGTGCTTGCAAAATCAGACTGCGAGCAACAGTTTGAATTCCTGTATGTTCGTAGTAGTTTGTAGTTTGGTCGAGAAATGCTGCTACAAAATCTAAATTATCATCAGCAATTTGCACAAAATTACCTAAATGCTGAGAAATTGATTGTGGGGTGATGCCTGTTTTAGATACTAAGTTATTCATCCACCCTTGTACAGAGTTGAAACCCTGATTAATAAAACCAAGTTTATCAGAGGGATTATTCCCAGGTAAAGAGTTATTGATAGCTAAGAAAACAGGATTTTGAGCTACTGTACTAGTGTCAACACCGCTAATAACTGACTGGATTTTCCCTAAGAAATCTGGGCCTAAGGGCAAAATTCCATCTAGACAAACTAAAGCAACCATTCGCATCAAAGATGCGTTTTGATAGTTGTTAGCTAGGGAATTAGCAAACTCTTGGGGATTTGGTTGAGGAATACCATTGAGTTTGCAAAAAGCGATGATTTCCACCGCAATCTTCAGCACTAAATCAATGGATTGAGTTACATCGGCTTTGGGAGTAACTTTACTCAAAAAAGAAAGAAAACCAATTTTTTCACCAACTTTATTAGCTAAAGCTGCTGTCGCCATAGCCGTATCAGCTTTATCAATTGTTTGATAAAGTTTGATTGCAGCTTGATAACCTTGTTGAGGATCGTGATACAAAGCAAGAGCGCGATCGCGGATTCTTTGGATTACCTGACCATCGGTTTCTCCAGTAATGGCGCGGATATTATTTTCAAACCCCACCAAATTGTTCCATTCACCCGGCGCTACGTAATCAAGAGCTTTTAAAACTTTGACAGTGATATTGTCAGCTGGTAACTCGTCAACCAACTGAATAATAGATTTATCCATCAGCCGATCCTCAAAACTCTAAACGATTCTTACAATACGGAGGAGAATTGCATAGGTAACCAGTATTAATTGCTACTTACAAAGTAGGTTATCTTTTGTGGTCAACACTGCGCGAATTACTGAACCGTATTCATAGAGTTCCCAGAACCGGCTAAAAAATAACTTTCAAGAACGCGATCGCTAAAGTATGGCAAGGGAGTGAGGAGTGGGGAAACCCCTGGCAAGAAAACAGGGGATTTGATATTGACACCTTGTGTGTCAGCCCTGCGTGCTTCTTTTCACAAAGTCCTGGCTTGAGGACTTTAGTCCTCACTACGGGCTTGAGGACTAAAGTCCTCACTACGAGCAAACATTTTTATTCAGTTTAATTAACCGGACATGAAATGACGCGGTGACGCAAAGATGCAAAGATGTTTTTTGGTAAGTGATTAAGCAAACATAAGATGACTCCTGACTCCTGAATTCTGACTCCTGAATTCTGGTTTAATTTTTCCAACTTAAAAACCGCGCATAAATATAAGCAATTGTTTCATCAAGAACAGTCCGCACACCTTGGCTGGAACCCCACCATTTATGTGGATCGTAATCTTGGGTTTTAGCAGCGATCGCGCCAACTCGAATTTCCGGATTGAGTATTTTTTGAAAAATTAACCAACTCCTACGGGTATGAACATCCAAGGAAAAAAGATTAATTGATTCTACTTTTAAATTGGAATTGGATAGCCAGCGATAAAATTCCGCAGCAGAGGCGTAACTACGATCTCTAACTACAAAAGGTGTGGGAACAGCTACTACTTTTTCTGCTTCTAAACCAAGTTTATTGAAGGTGGCTGCTGTGACTTCTGCAAAATTATTGTATCCAGTCAGATAAGTTCCTTTGCCTAATGTACCTCCGGTAGTAATTATTTGACGATAAGAACCGTTTTTAAATTCAGTCAACGCTTCTTCTATGGCGTAGTCTGGTAGCCATCCTTCAACAACTAATATTTCTGCTGATTTGATAGGGGAAGTTACGGCGAGATATGAGTGTACATGAGTAATACTGAAAAATATTAAATAAGCAACCACACAGATTGCAATCGCCCACCCCGGAGCCGTAAGTGTCCACATTTCTTGGCGTTTTATTAGTTTGACTTTTGGAAATTTTTGACGCCGACGATGTTTTGTCTGCATTAAGCTTTTGCTGTACGCTGTTCTTTCAAGTAAGTAAATACAGACTTATCGCCAATATCAGCCGGAATTGGTTGCACTGTCTTCCGCAAAGCAAATACCAAAAACAAAGTTGCCCAAATTCCTAATAAAATACCTTCCCATTGAATTGGTAAAACTCCTACCAAATGTCCTAACAATAATAATGGTACTATTGGAGTTAATACTTTAGTTTCCAGGCGATTAAAGCAAAATGCTTCTTTAAAATAAATGCCTGTCAAAGCAACGAAGAGAAAACCAACTCCAAATAAAGTAATCGGCTGATTGTAAATAGTAATAGCCAAGGGTTCGCTACTAGATAATGCCAAAATTGCAGATGCGATAGTACCGATCGCCCAGAAAAATTGCAACATTCGGTGTAGTATTATCATGTAGATATGAATCGTAAATAAACTTACACCGAGAGCCAAAATAAAACAAGTATATAGAGGTGTCAGCGCACTTACAACAGTTGGATTATTGTTGAGCAAAACCAAACCGCTACCGATAGCAAAGCTGAGTGCAGCTATCATTAACCCAGTGCGGTAAATAATTACGCCAGTGCGATCGTGTGAGGTAATTGTAAATTCTCCAAATTGACCTTGATAAACTTGTGGTGCAGGTAGTGTTTGCGTAGTCATAGCGAAGGATATAGTTATGATTGCTTAGTGGATTAGTACGGTAAATTGCTGAATGGTTACTTTTATTATTATGGGCAATGAGACAATTTAATGTGAGTATTTCTAAAAGTATGCTCTAGGATATATGAATAATCGGATTTTTGAATCTAGTCAAAAGCTTGGCATAAGATGTCTTGACTGTTGACTGATGAGAGCCAGTTGGTTCAACTCTCAGAACTATTAAGGTTACACCGTTGACTATTAACCGTCAACTGTCAGAAAAACAAGACTTGTAGCGCGTCTTGTAAATTAAGCTGTAACTTTGACTGAGCATTGCCACTATTGACGGCAATTTCTACCCAGCCGTGACTGCCAACTAAAGCGATCGCCTCTCCCATTTTGACATTACTATAAGTTTCACATCCTGGTACACTCAACCCACCAACTTCTACGCACCACCTTTTACCTTGGACGTAACTTTCAGGAATGTTGCTCACTAAGTTGCCAAAGCCATCAATATATTGAATGCAACCCACCACACCAGTTGTTGTCTGCTGACACTCGCCGATATGCAGCTTCACTAAACTGGCTGGGTCAATTTCTAATCCTAGCTGTTTGAGGGGGATACCACTGGCAAGATGAGCTGCCACTGGTGCAAAAATGTCCCTACCGTGGAAAGTTTTACTGGGTTGAGGAGTTCTCCAATAGTTAAGATTTGTGAGTTCCACAGCTCTGGTCGCCGGACTTTGACTTAATACTCCGCTGAAAATGCCATTATCTGGCCCCACAAGAAACCCTTGAGCAAATTCTACTGCGATCGCCCGCCGCCTGCTGCCCACACCTGGATCTACCACTGCTACATGCACTGTCCCCAGTGGAAAATAAGGGTAAGCATTCATCAAAGAAAACCGGGCTGCGGCTATGTCTTGGGGTGGAATTTGGTGCGTCAAGTCTACCACCACGATTTGAGGGTTGATTTGGGCAATTACTCCTTTCATTACGCCTACATAGACATCGCGATCACCAAAATCGCTGAGCAAAGTCATCAGTGGTTGTTGAGCGATGGAATTTTCAGACATGATTTGACTTAAATTTAGATTAAATTCAAAATTTCTGTAGCAACAGCTACAAAAGCTATGTTATGTTAAGAAGACAAGACATAAAGTCAGAAATTAAAGAGGTAATTCCTATGAATCAAAGTAGATTACAAACTGCCAGAAAAGCACGGGAAGCTCACAGAGAAAATATTCAAAAAAGCCTAGAACACCGCTTGCAAGTAGCCAGAGCCAAAGGTGACGAACAGCTGATTCGTCAACTGGAAGCAGAGATGAGGTATTCCGGCTAAATCAAGTTTTCACCGTTCATAGTTTTGTTGTGTACCCCGCCACGGCGGGTTTTTTTGTTTTCAGCAAGTTTCCCTGGTATTACCACTAATCGGCTGTACAACCCTACTTTTTTACCAAACTTTACTCATATTCAAAATAAAACCAGGCAATATGGGATCGCCACTAACACCAGCAGGATTATCCAAACATTCCTCTGATAATCCAGGGCGATAAATATAAACTTTACGCTGCTGACGGTCAATCAGCCAGCCTAACTGTATTCCCGGCTCATTCATATATTCCTCCATTTTTTCCTTCAGAGTTTGGAGGTTGTCGCTGGGTGATTTGAGTTCGACTACGAAATCTGGACAAATGGGAGCAAATTTTTTCTGTTGTTCTGGAGACAGAGAATTCCACCGTTCTAGTTTAATCCAGGAAGCATCTGGCGCTCGCTCTGCACCTGTTGATAACTTAAATCCAGTACTAGAGCTAAAAGTTATACCTGTGCCATCTTGTTCTGACCACACCCATAGCTGTCCTGAGATATTAATTTCTCGGTTTCCTGTCTCTGAACCAGTAGGAGGCATAATTACCAATTCTCCAAATTTATTGCGCTCAATGCGTAAATCACGATTTACTTGACAGAACTCAAAAAATTGTTCGTCTGTCATTTCCATTGATGACGGAATTTGCAAAACCAAAGGGGATGAAAACATGACGATTTCCTCCAAGTTCCGATGCTGAGTCCAATGACTTTATTTTCACGCAAAAACAAGGACAGTCGCCTGTGGGGGTTCTCCCCACCCTTGCAAACTGTCCGTTGCAAAGACGCCAAGATATAAGTTGGCGGCTTTGCGTCTAATGCGGGAAATCATTTTTAGATTGACAGTAGTGTACTTTATTTACCTGAGATATAGCGGTTCTTAATTGCATAGAATACAGACAATTCGTAGGGAACATTGCTCAGTGGTGTCAACTTAAGCTCAAACGCTTGTCCCACATACGTTTTACCCCACCCCCAACCCCTCCCCTTAGTAAGGGGAGGGGCGGTTTTGGCTTTAGACAAAACCGGGGTGGGGTGACGCGGTGAGTAACCCTAAGTGAATGAACTCAATATCAAGTCTTGATATGGGTTTTACGTTAAGTTGACACCTATGAGCAATGCTGTGCCCCTGCATATTGCATCCAAACGAGAACCGCTATAGGCTGTATTACTTGTTCGGCTGAGGAGTTAACCGCAGATAAGGTTTAACCTCCTCATAGCCTTTGGGGAATTTTTCTTTGAGGACTTCTGGATCTTTGAGTGAGGGGACAATTACACAATCGTCTCCATCTTTCCAGTCGGCTGGTGTCGCCACACTGTAGTTATCAGTTAATTGCAGAGAATCAATTACCCGCAAAAGTTCATCAAAGTTGCGTCCGGTGCTGGGGGGATATGTGAAAGTCAGACGGAGTTTTTTGTTGGGGTCAATTACGAAAACCGATCGCACCGTCACAGCTGCATTGGCATTGGGGTGAATCATATCATAAAGGTCAGAAACCTGGCGATCTTCATCAGCCAAAATTGGGTAGTTCAGAGTAGTGCTTTGAGTTTCTTCGATATCTCCTATCCAACCGTTGTGTGATTCAACATTATCAACGCTAAGTGCGATCGCTTTGACATTGCGCTTGTCAAATTCTGGTTTGAGCTTGGCAACTGTACCGAGTTCCGTTGTACAAACAGGCGTAAAATCAGCAGGATGAGAGAACAGCACAACCCAGCTGTCACCTGCCCATTCGTAAAAATCGATGTCGCCGTGTGTTGAGGCTTGTTTAAAATTGGGTACTGTATCACCTAAACGGAGAGCCATGTGAGATTCCCTGTAGTTAGAAAAGCATATGTGTTCTACTTTGCCATCATGACACAAAACCCCTATTCCCCAATCGGGCTTTAGCGGTTTGAAACAAAATTTTAGGTTGTCAGCACTTTCAGATACGAAATCAGACGGGTGAAAACTCTCAATCATGTATGAGTGTAATTTTTTGCAGTAGGTAGGGTGCGTTACTCGCATTTCCCACAAAACGATAGGGGCGGGTTCACGAGATATTCGTGAATGATTGAAGCATATTTGTGAACCCGCCTTATACCAGTTCTTTAACAAGAAAGGCAGAGGGCAGGAGGCAGAAGGCAGAAGGGAATTCTGTTTCCTGCCCTCTGCCCGCGACCAAAGGGAGCAAGGGTTTAAGTCCCCCACCAAAATCGAAGATTTGGTGGCCCGCAATCAGTCTGGGTCTGTTCGCGGAGCGTCTCGTAGAGAAGCCCAGACTGCATTGCATCCTTCTGCCCTCTGCCCTCTGCCTTCTGCCTTCTTCACCTCTCTCATCCCACTCCATAATCACTCATTTCACGCATAAAAGGAGGATGAAACCCCAGCACAATATCTTGTTTTGGTACACCCAGCCTGACTAAATCAGCTGCAATATCATGTTCAGTTGAATTATAGAAAATCCAGATTTTTTCATTCCGGATATCAAGATGCATTACACAGTGATGAATCCAGCGCTTGTGTTGCCAGCCTAAATGCATGATTTGATAATGATTTCGCTGTGTATCAAAAATAATTTCAACTTCAATATCACCGTAAGCAGGCTTATTTTCAGCATAGCCCATCAATAATTGCTGCACAGTTTCTTGATAGTTCATTAATTTATATGTCAGATTTTCCATTGTACAATCTGCTCCAATTGAATATCGTAGATAATTAGTTTGACGGTATTTTCTTGTAGCATTGAGGCTGGAAAATCAAGTTGAAAGAAGCTATTATAGGTTAAATCAGGCACAGCTAGATAAAGGATTCGGTCGGGTTCTTCACGACGCAGTGCTGCTCGGTAGTTAATGAACTGACCCAGTGCGGTATGAAACTCGGAAATTGCAGATGCACTAGTCAGAAAACTTTTGACTTCAACCGCAATTTTTTCATTTCCTCGCTCTGCTGCCAGTAAGCGTTCTGCCCCTAAATCAATCTCCATATCTACACCGCCCACCTTTATTTGTAATGGGTCGTGAGTAACATTCCACCCATCCTTGATCAGAGATGTCTTAACAACTTGATGAAAGCGATCTTTAGCAGCCACAAGAAATGATTGAATCTTACAGTTTGCTATTTCAAACTATCACATTACTCCTCTGACACTTACAGTTTGTTTGCCAGAATTTTTTGATAGGCTTGGATTGTAGCTAAAGCGATCGCATCCCAGCTAAAATTTTCTAATGCATATTTGCGGGCGTTTAATCCCCGTCGTTGGCGTTCTGCGGGATTTTCCAAAGCTGCTTGTATTAAATCTACTAATGCTGAAACATCTGTTGTCCCCACCCAACCAGACTCGCTATCGCGTATTTGTTGACAAATATGCACTTGGTCAGAAATCACTACTGGTATTCCTGCTAGCATGGCTTCAGCTACAGCAATGCCAAAATTTTCATAGTAGGAAGGTAAAACAAATAAATCAGCAGCTTGTAGTAAACTAGCTTTTAATTCACCAGTTACAAACCCAGTGATTGTAGTGTGCGATCGCAATGGTGAATTTTGAATTTGAGATTTTATCTTTTCTTCGTAATCTGGATCTTGGGGATTTGTACCAGCTAAAACAAAATGAAACTGATAACCAACCGCTAACAATTTTTCTAAAGCCGGAATCAACAAATTCAACCCCTTTTTTGGGTCAATTCGTGACATAAATAGCACCAAGGGAATATCCACAGGAATATTGAATTGCTGACGCACAATATCCCCATCTTCTTCCTTTCTATTTTCCTGTTGTTTCACGCCCAAAGGAATTACTAAATCTGGCGTTGTAACTCCAAATCGTTCTGATATTTTAGCTTCTTGTTCGCTAGTAAAATGAATTGCCGCCGCACCAGCTAAATTTTGACGTTCTATAATTGCAGCATAAATCTGTTTTAATTGCTTTTTTTTGCGTAAATCAGCCGGATCGAGAGTACCCAAAGGACGCAAAATATAAGGTAGTTTTTGCTGACGACACACAACAGCAGCAGCACTACTTATGGGTGAAAATAAAGCATGAATATGTGCAATGTCAAACTCCTGAGCATGAAGTTTTAGCCACTTTAGTAAATCTAGAGAAAATTTGTAGCGACGAAACGGCGCACAACGAAAGTAAATGATTTCGTAACCATCTTTTTTTATTGGGCAATTTAAAGGAACATCCAGAGGTATTTGACCTGTATCGCCATTACTATCAGTTGTGAGAATTGTAACTTCTACTCCTTCTTTTACCAAAGCCGGAGCTAATCCCAATACCATTTGACTAGGACCGCCATAAATCAGAGAAATTGAAGGAACAATTTGTAATATTTTCATTTTTTTGTCATTAGTCATTAGTCATTTATTAGTTAACAATAACTCATAACCAATGCCCCATGCCCTATGACGGCAGTTGCTCCACTTGGGGAGACCCCAAGACCGCACTGCCTCCCCCATGCCCCATGCCCAACTCTTGATAAAACTCTAATTGCTCCTTAGCTAAAGCTTTATTTGTGTATTTAATCATTGCTTTTTGATAACCCATTTCCCCAAGAGTGTGAGCAAAATATGGTTTATCCATTAATTCCAGTAAGCAATTAGCAAGGGCTTCGGCATCACCTTCAGGAAAAATTAAACCAGCATCACCAATTACATAGGGAATTTCACCGGAATCAGAACCAATCACAGGCACTTGACAAGCCATAGCTTCAATTAACACATGACCAAATTGTTCTTTCCAACCAGCAGAGGTTAAGGTTTTAAATTTATAAGTTGTTTCTGAAGGCAGTACCAAAGTACTCATTAAATTTATATAGTTTGCCACCTCATTATGAGAAACACTTTCTACTAAAATTAACCGTTCTTCAATATTGTTCTCTGCGGCTATTTTGATTAATTCAGTCTGTAATTCTCCCCTTCCTAATAAAAGAAATTTCCAGGATTTATTTTTTAGACTGACTAACGCTTTTAAAAGTGTTAACAACCCCTTTTCTTGGACAAAACGCCCCACAAAACCCACCACAAAATCTTCTTTTTGAATACCCAAACTTGCTGCTAACTCTGGTTGTGGTTTGGGAGTGAATAAACTTTCATCGACACCCAATTGCGGCATGACTTTAATTGTCCCTTGATAACCGCGTTGTCGCAAAATTTCTGCCCCATCTTGATTACCAGAAATAATGCCGTGGCTGTGATTGAGATTATATTTTTCTAATAACGCGACTGGTAATTTTAATTCATAGGGGAGGTTCCACCAAGTAAAAAATACATTTTTTGCCTGGAGATTTAATAATTTATTTAAGGCAATCATCTGAGTATAAGCTAATCCTCTAGAGCCTTGTTCTACCTGGATGATTTGGGGACGAAATTGCTTAAATAACGATATCAATTCAGCACCAAAAGTCAAGAGTCCCTGATGATTTTGACTGAAGTTAGAAACCGGAACTATTTTAAATGATCCTTCATCTCGGTATTGAGTTTCAATAATTTTGTTTTGTACACCACCAGGATTCCACCGCTTTGGAACTACAACTGTCACTTTAATGTCAGGTTCTAGCTGAGATAAAGCGCGTAATTTTTCACAGTTGAGATCTACAATATAAGTATGACTAGCAACTAAAATCTTCATTGTTATTTGTAATTTGTAATTTGTAATTTCTCATGTGTTATTCACTAACTCCAAACTCCAAACTCCAAACTCCTAACTCCTAACTCCCAACTCCCAACTCCCAACTTCTAACTCCTAACTCCTAACTCCTAACTCAATTTCTCGATCCAAATGAGTGTAAATTTGGCCATCATTCCATACTGATTGAATGACAGTACCCAAGGCTTTGAAAAAACCCAAAGTGTAAAAAATACCGCGAGTGATAATTCTGATGGGGGAACCACTTTTGTGACAAGGTGGGCGTCCCAGAACGTGACAATCAAATAAACGGGCGTATAGGCGTAAAGCTTGAGTAGCACTGAGGTTTTTTAGCCCCAATAGGAAATGATTGTGGTAAAAGGTGAGTTGATATTTGAGCGATCGCATACTAATATCGTGACAACCACCAGTCTCTTCACCTAAATGCACCAAATGTGCTTCTGGGTCATACCAAATCTTATATCCTGTCTGTCGTACCCGCAAACAAAAATCTGATTCTTCACGCACCGCACTACCGCGAAACCTCTCATCAAAACTCAGTCCATGCTGAGTAAAAATTTCACGGCGAAAGGACATATTGCAACCCCTTGCTGTTAGTACTTGCTGGGGTTTGGTGGTATGTACCAAATCAATATGATACCAAGCAATTCCTGGGTCCATAGCTTCAGGAGGCAGATATTCAATCTCTAAATCTCCTCCAGAATCACCCAATTTCATTCTGTCAAATACCCGTCCAGCAACAGCCCCCACTTCTGGATTTTGCAAATAATTTTTTGCATGGGCTGATAACAATCCAGGAGTTAACTGAACATCATCATCAATAAATAATATTATTTCACCAGAAGACCGCCGTACAGCATAATTCCGTGCCCCAGGCAAACTTGCCCAATCTAACCGCAACCATTTAATTTTACCTGCTGCCGCCATTTCCTCTAGATAGACTTGAATTTCAGGTTGGTGTTTTGCGGTTTGGTCTACCACCAAAACTTCAAAATTCGGATAGTCCTGTTTCAAGACATCTACAATACTATCTCGTAGCGGTTCCTCCCGACCGTATGTCGGAATAACCACTGTAATTAAAGGCCAATTATCCATAAATTTTCTTCAGTAATTTTACAATTTTAATAGTCATTGGGAGTTAGGAGTTAGGAGTTTGGAGTGAGGAGTTTGGAGTTAGGAGTTAGGAGTTTGGAGTTTGGAGTTTGGAGTTAAAAGTGAAATTCTCCCTCATCTCCCTCATCTCCCTCATCTCCCCCATCCCGCTGCTGCTGCATATAAGTTATCAAATAACTCATTTTGCTTTTCAGAGTTATGCAAAATTTGTGCTTGAGCTAATGCTCCCGCACTTAAAAATTCATAATGTTCTCGCTTATCGCTTCTATCAAGAAATTGCTTGATTTGTTCTACAGCTTGTTCTGCTAAAGAGTCATAGGTATTATTGAGAACCTCCCAATATTCATTAGTTTTAGTTTTTTCGCCATGAACCCAATTAGCCCAGTGTCTAATGTCGTTAATTGGTAATTCTAAAATATAGCCATTTTCGTCATGACGAACAAATTCTGGTAAAGCGCATACATTTGTTGTAATTACCGGAGTTGCAACGGAAAATCCTTCGATGACACTAAAGCCATAAGTATCATGTAACGTAGGCATTAATTGAAAATGACTTTGGGATAGTAACTCAATAACTTTGTCGTTAGGAAGATTTTTATGGAAGACAACGTTGCTTAAATTCAATAACTTGAAATCTTCTACATATTTTGTGGTATCGGGAAAATCTGTAGGTACTCCTGAACCATGTCCTAGTCCCGATATGATATGAATAGTCAGAGGTAAACCTAATTTTTCAGCTTTCTTTGCTAGCCTTAAAGCAACAACTCCGCCTTTTCTAGCAATGTGGTGTCCTACAAAAATCAGCTGTAAATTTTGGTCTGATTGATAAGTTTTTGCTTTGTCAACTCTGGTACGAAAATTTGGATGAATTACATCCAATTTATTATTTAATTTTTCTTCTATTTCCCAGCCTTGTATTCGCTTAAGAAACCTCATTTTTGCATAATCTGATATTGCTATCAGTTTTTGGCAATTATCTAGGGCTAAACGATTGTTTAATAATTCATAAATTACTGCTTCGCGTTTATTTTGAGGATTTCTATACAAAACACGGTGATCTTCAAATGTGATAAACCAAGGTTTGTTTGTATATAAAACTCTGTTGAAAGAATGAACAACCTGATATTTTTCCCATGATGGTTGCCAAGCAAAAAAACTTCCCAAAGGATACCAAAGTTTTTCTATAGGATATCTACCTGTAGGAAAAGATTTAGCATGGATTAGTTGATGCCTAGAATTACGTGGTAGATTAGGAATTCTAATGTGATTATTACCGCATACGACAACTTTTGCCATTTTTCTCTAATTTAAATTGTTTTTACAGCTTTTCTCTTGTTTTTTGGGTTCGGGTCGGCATCTTCTTTTTCTTGTTTTTCCAGTTCTGGCAATTTAAAAAGAACCCCGGCAAAAAACCAATAATAGACAGCAACTGGATCTACATCCAAGGGATAATAGTAGGTGTTGTAACTAATAAACAATATAAACACCCATAAAGCTGCTCCGTAACTGCGGAAATTACGGTTTTTTATGGAACGATAGGTTTTGAAGGCGATAATTGTTAAAGTAGTGACTAAAGCAACAAAAGCTAACACCCCAACAATTCCAATTTCATAAAGTACTTTGGGGTAATAAGTTTCTACCAGTTTAGTTTCACCCATTGTACGGGCAGAGTTAGTTGCTCTACCTAAGCCACTACCTAAAGGTCCGTCTACGTTTTTCCAGTTTTCTTCAAATTGCTGGACGATAAAATCTTGGGGTGGTGAAGCTGCCCAACGGCTAGTAAAACTCGCGGTTCTCTCTTGGACGACAGCAGGGTTAGTTACCATCGCTATTCCCAAAATCAAAGCTAGTCCAATTCCTATGGGGATAAAGCGTTTCAAGTTGCCAATTTGACCTGTGAGTAATAGCAAAATTCCAAAGCAAGTTGGTACTAAAGCTAAAGCAATTCTCTGTCCAGAAATGACGGAATTAATAAATACTGAACCTAAAGCACCTAAACTAATTAATCGCCAGATTATTGAGGGATCAGTGAAGCCAGTCGCAAAGGTAAAAAAGGTACTGGAAATTAAAAACCATGCCCATTGCCAAGGAGCAACAAATGTTCCTGGTAAGCGAATTACTCCTTCTTCGGGACTATATAAGAGCGCTCCACCAAAATAACATCGGGCTTCTAATGATGTGACAAATAAGGCATTTCCTTCAAGACCTCTAGTGCCTTTACATATACCAGTTAGTAATAACAAATATTGAATAAATCCCAGCACACAACAAATTAAAATGAGGGAAACTTGGAGGCGCGATAAAATTAGAAAATCCTTTTTGTCACGAATTAAATAATAAGCACAAGCAATGAGAGGCACATAACCTAAAAGTACTTTTAATCCCAGAATTCCCATACCTAAAGGTAGTTCCTTGGGTGCTTTTTGTAAAAGTCCGACACTAGGGGGATTAAACTGTTGTCCACCATTGACAAACAAGAGTGTTAACAGACAGCAACCCAAAACAATATAAAGTGGAGTTTTAATTCCTGCGGGAATAATTATTGGTAGTCCTTGTTTACGGCAAGTCTGCCAAAGTCCAATGAGCGCTGGAACGTAAAAAGCATCTTTAGCTAATTGCAGTATGGGACTATTACCCAAATAGTAAGTGATAGTACCGCCAGCAGGTACGTAAATGATGAAGGCATATAGAGCTTGGCGGGGGTATTTGTAAGAAAGAGACATAACAATTATCCCCAAGACACCAGGAACTGCTGCTTTAATTCCAGCTACGAAAAAAAGCACGATACCCAAGAAGACACCGCCAAAGGTGGCGGTGGTGAGTAAGCTGGTGAGTTCTTTACGCGCTTCGGCTGCTTTGCGCTTTTGGGCTAACTGTTCTTTAAGACTAAGGGTAGGAGTTTCCTTTTTAGCCTGCTTTTTGGATTTTTTAGAAGATAGCGATTTTGAATTATTTTTCGGCATAGTAATGCTGTAGCCTATCAGCTTCAGGGAATCTATTGTAGTTGACAAATTTCTTTGGATTGCTGTAAGTCGTATAATCCGAATTCATCTCTAATTGATTGATTTAATAATTTGCGATTAAAAATGCTAAATCTCAATCTTTTTGCATTGTCAAAAAGATTTTCTCCTGTTTCTAGGATATAAACTGCACCGGGAAATGGCAATGATTTAATAGCTTTAGATCTGTTTTTTAAAATATCTCTGACTTTGGCATGATCTATATAATATTTATAGTATCCGTAGCCACGATTATATTCTGCGCTCTCTGGTAAATCATTCAAATCATATCGAATAATGTTACAAGTGCCGCACATTTTATAAAAGTTGCTTCTTTTCAGATATATGTAATTACTACCTTCCTGATATTTATAACCTTTATTTATAAACCATCCATTAGAATCTGGGTGTTGTTGAACAAATTTTACTAAGTTTTTACTAACACAATCGTCGGCATCAACTGTCATGGTATGAGTGGGAGAAAATTGACGCGCATAAATCAATCCTTTTAAGATTTTTCGCCCTTTGTCTGTGTCTCCTTTAGCAACAGGATTAGTCTCGTTTGGAGGGTAAAAATTAACTGTAATGTATGTAATGTGGGGATGAGTAAATTCTATTCTAGGTTTTTCGTGACAAACAACAATAACGTGGAAATTAGGTGAGGTTTGATTGCAAACTGATTTCACGCATCTTTCAAACAATTGTGTAACGCGTTCCCAGGAATTGGAAACTTGTGCGCTTTTGAGTGGAATAATAAAAATAAGCACTATATTCTATCAGAATAAATAGCGAAGAATATCGAGCAAATAATAACACATTTAGGCTGAGTGCCAAAAAATATTAGGTTTTTTCAACGCAAAGGTACGCTGAGGTTTTTTAGAGAGTTAGGGGCATTTTTGGGGAGAAGTAATTAAGCTGAAATTATGTAAAAATCTCACAGCTTCTGCAAATAAACCAGCTTTGGTTATCTGTAGAAGCTGTGATGAAATTTGGGATTTTTTACTAGGGGAGATATTAGTTTAGTTAGTCCATCAGATGTTGCTGGACTTTGGAGACTAGTTCGTTTGTCCAGTGGTTGGCAAGTTCGGCATTGGCGGCTTCTACCATAACTCTGATTACTGGTTCTGTACCAGAGGCGCGAACTAAGATTCTACCAGAATCACCCATTGCAGCTTCGGCAAGTGCGATCGCTTTTTGCACAGGTTGGCAATCTTTCCATCCTAAACGGCGATCGCGGTCTATAACTCGCACGTTCCGCAATAATTGAGGATAGGTCTGGAAGCTTTGATTTATTAATTCTGCTAGGGAAACACCACCTTGTTTTACCAAAGCTGCTAGGTGTAAGGCTGTTAATAAGCCATCCCCAGTTACGGCATAATGACGGCAAAGTATATGACCTGATTGTTCGCCGCCCAGCATTCCCCCTGTCCGCAGCATTTCGGCTTGTACGTATTGGTCGCCGACTGCGGTGCGAATTAAGTTACCACCAATTTCTTTCCAAGCTTTCTCGAAGCCCAAGTTAGCCATGACTGTGGATACAATCAAGTTTTCTGGCAGTTGTTGTTTTTGTTGCAGGTGGCGTCCCCAGAGGTAGAGAATGTAATCGCCGTTAACTTGCCTACCAGTATTATCTACTGCTAAGACGCGATCGGCGTCGCCATCAAAGGCAAAGCCTATGTCGGCGTTGTGTTCTTGTACGGTTGCTGCCAAAATATCTAGATGGGTGGAACCACAGTTGACGTTAATGCGATCGCCATCTGCTTCGTTATGCAAGCAAATTACTTCTGCACCCATCTGTGTAAATACTGTTGGTGCTAATCCTACTGCTGCTCCCCACGCTAAGTCTAAAACAATCTTCATTCCTTCAAGATTGAAGCCACCATCCAAGGGTTTTCTTAAGGCCTCGCCATAATGGCTGATTAACTCGAAACGTGAGTAATGTCTGCCGCAATTAGTCTCAGCAGCAGCAGTTGAAATTTTGCCACGCAGTCCGGCTTCAATTTCTGCTTGCAATAATTGGGGTAACTTCCCACCATCGGCACCAAAAACTTTAATGCCGTTGTCTTCTGGGGGGTTGTGACTGGCAGAAATCATCACTCCACCAATGGCATCACTGATGCTGGTAAGATAGGCAACGCAAGGAGTAGGACATAATCCCAAATACCAAACCTCTAACCCTGCTGCTGTTAACCCGGCACTCAAAGCCATTGCCAGCATATCGCTGGAGTTTCGAGAATCTTGTCCCAAAATCACTGGTCCCACACCAGTAGCATGGTTACGTAAAACAATACCCGCCCAAAATCCAATTTGCAATGCTAGGGGCGCACTCAGTAATTCTCCCACTCGTCCGCGAATACCATCTGTGCCAAATAACGCATTTGCTGGTAGTGGTAGTAAATTCAGCCCAAAACTGCTCTCAATCCCTTTGCCTAATCCATTAGCTTCGGAAGCAGAATTCCCAACAATGCCAGATGTCCGAGTTACAGATGAAACCATATGCTTAAACACTCCACACAACAAACTGAAAAATAGCACTTGAGACTTGATTCAGCAATTTCGACATTCTTTATTCTCTTTAAAAATTCGCTCTAGATAAACTTATTTTTACGTAAAAATACTTAAAAAATACTTCTTTGATTGTAAATATTTCATGAAGTTGGTGTTGCTTTTTACGTTATCAGTAAAGTTTACTCATTTTAGCGAATTCTTATTTTTATACGCTCTATCTTAATCTTGACTCTTCTGTGTATTAGTTAATACTTAAAGTCTTTTTAAAATTAAAAGTAATAAATATTACTTTTAGTAATTAGATCGCTTTTCCAGAAAACTTGAGAATGCAAGTAAAATCTAACTGATAAAAACAAAAAATCAAAATTCCAGCAATATAAAGTTCTATTCATTTTCTGAGTTGATTGTGTAAAAAGCTACAAAACTATCAAAGCTTAAAAAATTTTAATATAAATTCTCATCAAATAGTTTTAAGGTAACGTTTTAATGGCCTTTTTAGCCGTTGGTCGGTTAAAACTCCGGCAGTTGACTTTTTAAAGTTGAGAAATTTAGCATGAGCAGCAATTTAGCAACCAAATTACGTGTAGGCACTAAAAAAGCCCACACAATGGCAGAGAATGTAGGTTTTGTCAAGTGCTTTTTAAAAGGAGTAGTCGAGAAAAACTCTTACCGGAAACTAGTTGCTAACTTCTACTTCATCTACTCAGCGATGGAAGAGGAGATGGAAAAGCACCGCCAGCATCCAATTGTTTCTAAAATTTATTTTCCCCAGTTAAACCGCAAGCATACCTTAGAACAAGACCTGAATTATTACTTTGGTGCAAACTGGAGAGAGCAAATTCAACTATCTACTGCGGGTGAAGCTTATGTCAAGCGGATTCGGGAGATATCTGCAACAGAACCAGAACTGTTAATCGCCCATTCATATACTCGTTATCTGGGTGACTTATCCGGGGGACAAATTCTTAAAAATATTGCTGTCACGGCAATGAATTTGTCTGATGGACAAGGTACTGCTTTCTATGAATTTGCAGATATTTCTGATGAAAAGGCATTCAAAGCCAAATATCGCCAGAATTTGGATGAATTACCCTTGGATGATGCTGCAACCGATCGCATTGTTGATGAAGCTAACGCCGCCTTTGGCATGAACATGAAGATGTTCAATGAATTGGAAGGCAATTTGATCAAAGCGATCGGTATCATGTTGTACAACAGCCTCACACGGCGTCGTACACGCGGTAGCACTGAACTCGCTACTGCTGAGTAATCCCATTTTGGATTTTAGATTTGAGATTTTGGATTGTGAAATAGTTAGTAGATCTGCTTTTTGGCTATCCATACTGTCAATCATTTTTCAAATTGGTATAATCAGCGCTGAACACTCAATGCGGAGTGTGGAGTGTGGAGTCATGATTCCAGATAGCTTGATGAAAGATAATTCATAAGTGTTTCTGGGGAAAGAGTGAGCGCTAAAAACGCTCAAAATATATAGGGGCGATCGCCCTATGAATGCTTTTTATTAGTGAAAGCAAGCATGGGGAAATTGCCCCTCAATTATGAATAGAGGACTGGGGAATGGGGCATGGGGCATGGGGCATAGGGGGATGAGGGAGACAAATAATTCAAAAGCTAAAAGGCAAAAGTGAAAAGAAAAGAATATGAGTGTCTTTTGACTTTTTAATGCCCAAAGCCCCATGCCCAATGCCCAATCCCCAATTACATATAACCTAATCAGGAGAAAATTATGTCATCAAAAGTAACAGTCAAAAACGTAAATATCGGCATTGACGAGGCGAGTAGGGCTAAAATTGCTGAGGGATTATCTCGGCTGTTGGCTGACACCTACACACTGTATCTGAAAACTCATAATTTCCATTGGAATGTGACCGGGCCGATGTTCCAAACATTACATTTAATGTTTGAGACCCAGTATACAGAATTAGCGCTAGCAGTTGATTTAATTGCTGAGAGAATTAGAGCGCTTGGCTATCCTGCACCAGGAACCTATAGCGAATATGCCAAATTAAGTTCGATTCCAGAAACTTCTGGAGTTCCTAAAGCTGTGGACATGATCAAGTTACTAGTGGAGGGACAAGAAGCCGTAGTCAGAACTGCACGGTCTATTTTCCCCGTAGTAGACGAAGTTAACGACGAACCTACCGCCGATTTATTAACTCAGCGGATGCAAGTCCACGAAAAGACGGCTTGGATGTTGAGAAGTTTGCTGGAAGAATAGGAATTGGGAGTGGGGCATGAGGGATGGGGCATGAGAAGATGAGGGAGATGAGGGAGATGAGGGAGATGAGGGAGATGAGGGAGAATAATAACTCATCACTCCTAACTCATCACTCCTCACTCCCCATGCCCAATGCCCCATGCCCCATGCCCAATATTGATTTCACCCAAAATTTACAAAATTTAATGCAACGAGTGGGTATTTCTAGTTTTAAAGCGCTCAGTCGTGCTGCTGGTGTTTCAGAGCGTCAAATTTTGCGGTTACGGCAAGGAAAACTAGAGCAGATGCGGATTGATGTGCTGTTGAAGCTGTCGCCAGTGCTACAGATGCCATTGAGTGAATTGATTACAAATTTTTCAAGTGTAGAATTATTACAAAATCCAGCAGCAGCTAATCAAGAATTATTACAAGAAATTGCAAATTTAAAAATAGAGTACGATCGCTTGCAACTTCAATTAGAACAGCAGCGAGAAATATTACTACAAGAACTCCAGCAGTCAACTTTACAGATGCTGGAGCCTTTGTTGTTGCAATGGCCAACAGCAGCAAAAAAAGCCCAGGAAGATCCAGAGTTTGCAGCAGTCAAAATAGTGCCCTTGGTGCAGAAACCCCTAGAAAAACTTTTACAAGGGTGGGGAGTAGAAGCGATCGCATTTGTAGGAGCAGAAGTACCCTACGATCCCCAACTACACCAATTGATGCAAGGAAATGCACAACCTGGAGAAATAGTCAAGATACGCTACACTGGTTACCTTCAAGATGACAAGCTGCTTTATAGAGCCAAAGTCAGTCCTGTGTAGAAGAGATTGGGTATGGGGCATTGGGCATGGGGCATTGGGCATTGGGCATGGGGCATTGGGCATTGGGCATGGGGCATTGGGCATTGGGAAAAAGGCAGGGGAGCAGGGAGCAGGGAGCAGAGGGGAAGATTTTCTCCCCTGCCCCCTGCACCCCGCCCCTCTTCGTCATCCCCCTCATCCCCCCATGCCCCATCCCCTATGCCCCCTGCCCCATTCCGTACAATCTGTTGAGAAAGTCAGGAATTGAAAGCTGAGAGTGCGGAGTTATAAATCACAACTCTGACTTTTAGTATTATCTGTTGGGAAATAAGAGACATGGGGAATACTAAACCAGCAGAAGCGATGCCTCAGATAACTTCTTTTAGAGGGAAGGTGCATCTAAACTCCAGTTACAAACAGGACTTAGGGTATGCAAAAGGACAACAAAACAAATGAGTTTCCCAATCAACTATGGGAACTCGTCAGCAATTGTCCACTTAAAAATCAACAGGAAAATGTCTCTATTGCTTTTTTATTGCAGATTGTTAACGAGATCAAGGAGTTTCAACAAACCCATGAGGCACTCCAGCAAGCTTATGCAGAACTCCAAAGACAAGTAGAAGAACACACTCAAGAATTAATCACGACTAACGAGGCACTACAAGCTGAGATTGCTCAACGGCAACAGGTACAAGCAGAATTAATGCTTTATAAGCAAGCGGTAGAAAGCTCTAGTGATGCTATTGGGATAGCGGATGCTGCGGGTAATCACATCTACCAAAATTCGGCATTTTCCCAGTTGTATGAATGTCAAACTGTGCAGGATTTTATGAAATTTGGCGGCTTTTCTGCTGTCTTCACTAACTCGGCAGTTGCTAAGGAGATATGGCAAGCTACTGTCTCAGGTCAGTCCTGGATAGGTGAGGTTGAGCAACAGTCTGCTAGTGGTCGGATTATGCAGACTTTCCTGAGGTCTTATTCTCTGAAAGATTCTACAGGTCGGAAACTTGGTTTGGTTGGTGCCATTACTGACATTACTGAGCGTAAATTGGCAGAAGTGCAACTCCAACAGAAAGAGCAATTCCTTCGCACTGTCTATGAGGGAGCTGAACATTTGATATTTGTAGTGGATGTTCTAGAAGATGGTGACTTTCGCTTCACGGGTTGGAATCCAGCTACAGAACGTGTCACTGGTATGAGTAGCACAGAAGTAATTGGTAAAACGCCAGAAGATGTGGTCGGTGTTGTGGAAGGTGTAGCAGTTCGTCAGAGATATATGAACTGCGTAAAAGCAGGTGCGCCCATGACCTACGAAGAATGCTTGACTTTCCAAGGTGAGGAAGGTTGGGCGCTAACTACGATTAATCCCCTCAAAAACAGTGAAGGTAGAATCTATCGATTGGTAGGAACAACATTTCAAATTACTGAGCGTGTACGAGCAGAAGCTCAGTTAAAGCAGCGGACAAAAGATTTAGAACAAGCCCTTGAGGAACTCCAGCAAACTCAAATGCAGCTTGTCCAAAGTGAAAAGATGTCAGGTTTGGGACAATTGGTGGCCGGGGTCGCTCACGAAATCAATAACCCTGTGAATTTCATTTACGGTAATCTCACCCATGCCAATGACTACATTCAAGACCTAGTAAGATTTATTCGACTCTATCAGCAACTCCATCCCCATCCCATATCTGGAATTGAAGAATTAGCAGCAGAGATTGACTTGGAATTTTTGATAGAGGACTTCCCTAAACTCCTCAACTCAATGAAAGTTGGGTCACAACGAATTCGAGAGATTGTTTTATCCTTACGCAATTTCTCCCGCATGGATGAAGCTGATATGAAGGAGGTAGATATTCATGAGGGAATCGATAGCACTCTGATGATTCTGGAACATCGCATCAAGCCTACACCTGACCGACCCGCCATTCAAGTGATCAAAGAATACAGTAACTTGCCTTTAGTAGAATGTTATGCCGGACAACTCAATCAGGTATTTATGAATATTTTGGCAAATGCGATCGATGCTTTAGAAGAGGCAATAGAAAATAGTGAGTGGGGAATAGGGAGTGGGGAGATGGGGAGATGGGGAGATGAGGGGGATGAGGGAGATGGGGGAGATGAGGGAGATGGGGGAGATGGGGGAGATGGGGGAGTGTGGGAGGATGGGGGAGATGGGGGAGTGTGGGAGGATGGGGAAGAAATTTTTCCCCATCCTCCCACACCGGACACACCTCCCACACTTCCAATGCCCAATGCCCCATGCCCAATACCCAATGCCCAATGCTTAATTCCGACGATTCGCATTCATACTGAACTCACTAGCAAAAAACAAGTTGTTATTCGCATTGCTGACAATGGATTGGGAATACCAAAGGAAGTAAAACAACGACTTTTTGACCCCTTCTTTAGTACTAAACCCATTGGTAAAGGTACTGGCATGGGTTTGTCTATTAGCTACCAAATTATTTCACAAAAACATGGTGGCAGCTTGGAATGCATTTCGCAGCCAGGAAGTGGCGCTGAATTTATTATTACTATTCCTCTTAGTCAAAAATAAATTTCTGTTTTCATACTTTAAAACCATTTAATTTGTATTTTTAGCTTGTGGCAATCGACAAAATTATTGGCTTTAGTTTGTCAAATCCAAATCTGAATTTTGTTCAAATATGTAACCTATTAAATATAAATAAATTAGATAATAATTGTGAAAATTAATCAAAACTTTCAATATTTAACCAGGATATTTTTAATCTTAAATACTGATTAATTGAAGAAGTTACAGAATATATTTAATAGTAGATTTTTGGAGCGATCGCCGTGAATATTTGTCAAAATTAAAGTTAGAAATTTCAACAAATTAACAATTTATAAAAATTGAATTTCTTTTTTATTTTTTGTTATTTAAAAAAAATCCTGCTATCGGTATATAATAGCAAAATCAGAACAACATTTACATAAATCAGCGTGAAATAATTATGACAGAAGAAGTTAAAGTTATTAAGCTCAGTGGAAATCTGAATTCTACAACGTCACAAGAATTTCGACAAAATATTACTAAAATTCTCGAAGTTGGTGTAAAAATTGTCTTACTTGATTTTCAAGATGTAACTTTTATGGATAGTTCGGGTTTGGGAGCTTTAGTCTTAGCTTTCAAAACCTTGAGAGCAGCGGATATTCAGCTTGTTATCTGTTCAATTAATGAACAAGTCAGGATATTATTTGAGCTGACTAATATGGATAAAATATTTGAAATATTTCCTACCCAAGAAGCATTTAATCAGGTTTTATTGTCCAAAAATTAATTAATCAAATTTAATTTGCAAGATAGATAAATCATCTTCAAAACTATCTTTGGAGTTGAGAGCGATTAAATAACTCAGCACCCGTTCGAGTTGGCTATCAACAGAATTTTGTAAGCTAACTAGTAGCTGAATAAAAGCATCTAAACTCCAAAGTGTACCATCTGATTTAGTGATTTCATAAGCACCGTCACTAAAAATATAAAGGGTACTGAATTTTTCAATATTGCAAAACGCATCAATATATTTTGCTTCTGGAAACATCCCAACTGGCATACCTGGGGTTTTCAAGAGTTGAATTTCGGATTTTCTGGGAGATGTGCCGGTGATTAAAACGGCTGGTGGATGACCTGCACTAGCATAAACTAACTGGCGATTGATTCGGTTGTAAACTCCGTACCAAATTGTGAAGTACTTGTCGTTTTGATAATTCATCTGAAAGGTATCATTCAAAGCCTTTAAGACATCACTAGGTTGATAGTAATTAAGACTTTTGAGGGCACGAGAACGAAGCAAATTCATCACTGAAACCGAGGGAAGAGTGGCTTTGAGTCCGTGTCCAGCAGTATCCAACAAGTAAATTGCCAAATAATCAGCATCAAGCCAGTAATAATCGAAACAGTCACCACCGAGTTGTCGTGACGGAATGAATCGAAAATTGATGTTGAAGGGTTCAGTCATGGGAAAAGGCAGGAGCGATCGCACATATTCTGCGGCTTCTGACATTTCGGATTCTAAAAGTAACTTTTGAGTCTGCAAATCTCTACTCAATTGATGCAGGCGTAATCCTGCTCTTACCCGTGCTTGTAATTCGTTATGTTCAATGGGTTTGGAGATAAAATCATCAGCACCAGCATCTAACCCTTTAACACAATCGGCAACGGAATCTAAGGATGTTAATAAAATAAAAAATGTGGTGGAAAATTTTGGGTCTGTTTTAATGCGGTGGCAGACCTCCAGACCATTCAACCCAGGCATGATCCAATCGCAAATAATTAATGCTGGACGGCAAGCCAGCGCCTTTTCTATTCCCTCCTCGCCGCTACTGGCAGCAATTACTTCATATCCTTGTTTTTCTAACATCCTTTTCAGGAGTATTTTTATTGAATGATCGTCATCAATTATTAGTATTTGATACATAGAACGTTGCAGGAACAACTAATTAACAAATTGCTGTCAACATGGTAAATACTACTCCCTTAGCACTCGGAGAATACCTAATTTTTTGACTAACTACAAAAAACAGCAAGCATGGTCTTTTTGGTCTCTAAAGTGAACAACTGTGGTTGGAATCAACCCAAAGAAAGAGATAGGTAATATGATAATCAAAATCTAAGTAATATATTAGTAATATTGCTGTATTAATACTACTAACATATTTTCATTTTTCCGTCGAATTTATGATTTTTTCAAAGTTATAAAAGATTATGGAGGTGCAAGGGGATTTAACCACAAGAGAATGCTGGTTTTTAGCTGATTCAAGTCGCGGTATGCTTCTTGCTTGAACCATTGTCCTAAAGCATCAAAGGGAGTGAAAGATGTTCCCGTTTGCCATTTGATGTCTTGACCTAGAGGTGTTGTGTGAGTTCCTGGTAAAGTTTGTGCTGTCACCATCTCACCAAAACGTTCTTGTAAGATTTTGGTTAAAGCTGCTGATTGATCAATGGTGTCATTGCTAAATTTTATTAATAAATTACGCCGGATATTGTATCGTTCTAAGACCAGTCTGTTAGTTTCCAATGGTGAGGGAGTAAACTCGATTTTCAAAGTAGAATTGAATTGTTCTACTAGGGGAATGGCTTCTTTAGCAGCGTAGTTGTTGAAGGATATTAAAATGTTGCCTGCGCGTTCAATTTGAAAAAGACTACCTATTAATAAGTGAAGTTTACAACCCATACTGTGTCCAACACCGTAAATGGGGAAGTAAAGCTTGCGTAATGCCCCAGAATCATGTAAGCGTTCGAGGGTGCGGTCAAAGTTGAGCAGCACAGATTTGGCGATCGCAGTATGATCCAAGGTATTCACAAAAGGTGTAGCAATGACAACGTAACCTTTACTTGCCAGTTGTTCCAGTAGCCAGCGATAAGTCAGGTGCGGTGCAGTGGCCACGAAAGCACCTCCTAAAAAATGGATGATCCCGATGGGATTTCGGGGAATGACTACCCAGTTACCTCTAATTTCTTTCCAGTCCATGTGGATAAGCGATCGCTTCATGAATAATATTTATGTTAGACCGCAGATTGCAACCGTGGGAAGGATTATCGAAAAAGCCATTGGGGATATTTGGGCTTGAAAGTGCAATAGCCTCCATAAACTTCCAAATAAAAAAGCTCTAGCGGTTTTACCAGAATTTTAACGAGAGGCTGAAAGCCACTGATAAATAGCAACGCAGTTGTGTATTTCGTAATTTACACAGGGGATGAAAGGTCAATGGTGGGATAAATCCCACCGCCTCTACATAAAATTCAGAAGGCAGAAGGCAGAAGGCAGAAGGGAACACCCTTAAAAGAGTGGGATTGTAATAATGACGCTTTATACCTCGTTGGAAGCAATCTCAGTATAACTGTTGATTTTACTGAGCTTTAAACCCAGAACTAAAGTTTTAATTAATACTCTTAACATAAGAGCCTTCTGCCCTTGACCCTCTGCCTTTCTTTGTAAGAAACAAACGGAAAATCGGATTGATCGGAATAATTCAAAGCGATCGCCTGAGTCAGACATCAAACTATCCTTCACCTCAACAGGACTATCATCACCAGTAATCCCTGAATTTATCAACGATATCCGTATTCCAAAGTTATACTACTCTGACATGATGTATTAACAACAATTCAAATACGGGTGATTACTCAATGTCAAAGCCGAATACTCAAGCCAAAAATACTCAAATTATTGAGGTACTAAAGCAGGATTATTTTCCTATGATTCCTCAACTTCAGAGAAATTGGACACCAGAACAACATGAAAAAAATCGTTTGAGTCGTTCTTTGGCTGCATTTGCGATCGCTAATCTTGCTAATATTACTCTTGCTCAAGCTGCTCACTCGATTATCAATGGTGAAAATGATAACGGAATTGATGCAGTTTATTTTGATCGGAATAAAAACTTGCTTTGGTTGGTGCAAGCTAAAGCGGGAAAAGCTCCAGACATGGGAGATAATAAAAAATTCTGTGATGGCATCAGGGATCTTGTCAATAAACGGTTTCAAAAATTTAACACAGGTTTTTCTCGATTGCAGCAAGATGTTGAGGATGCTTTAGACACAAATGAGCTAATAATAGTTGGCTGTAATGTATATCTGGATAGAAGTCTTGGCTCTCATGTAATTAATGATCTAAAGCAATTAAAAGATGAACTCAATAAGTTTGAATCACGCTTTGAATGGAAGGATTTAAAAATTGAAAATATTTATGAATGGTTGACAGCAAAACAAGCTATCGCCTCTGTTGATGTTGAATTGACATTAGAAAACTGGCATTGTTTAAAGCAGCCGCGTAGGGCTTTTTATGGATTAGTTAATGCTTCTGAGCTTGCCTCTTTATATAACCAGTATAATAAGTCACTCTTCGAGAATAATATTCGTTATTACTTGGGTACAGCAGAGGTTAATTTAGCAATTGCTGAAACTGTAAAAGAACAACCATCTGAACTTTTTTATCTCAATAATGGCTTAACAATTACTTGTACAAAAGCTAATTTGCCATCTGGACATAATCAGGAATCAACTCGATTGACTTTAGAAGGTTTCTCCGTAGTCAATGGAGCGCAGACAGTTGGATCTATTGCATCTGTATTTAATGCCAATGGGTCTATCTCTTCCGATGCAAAATTATTAGTAACAATCATCGAGTTGGGTACAAAATCAGATAAAATAGGATTAGAAATTACCAAAGCAAGAAATACACAAAATGATGTCCGTGATATTTATTTTGCAGCTTTAGATCCTAATCAAGAACGTTTGCGGCAGGAATGTATGGTATCAAATATTCTTTATCAATATCGCCCATCAGCAGATAATCAAGATGCTATTACTATTGAGAAAGCAGCGATCGCGCTTGCTTGTTTTAGTGGTAAGACAGAAATAATTGTTGCAGCCAAGAAAGATATTAGCCAGCTTTACAAAGATTATTATTTAGAACTTTTTAGTAATGAGCTTTCAGGAATTATACTTTGTCGTTACGTTCGTATATTTGAATATCTTGATCAGATTTTTGAAAATTCCCGAAAAGCAGAAACAAACATTCGACGCAAAAATTTCTATCAACATGGTAGATTTTTTATCTTGGATATTTTATCAAGACGCTATAAACCTTTAATCAATAAACCAGAAGCTAATCTATCGGCCGATGACATGACTGAGCTTTCCAGAATTGCAACAGAAGTTGCCGAGTTAATTTATACTCTTGCTGAATCTCAGTTTTCAAGTGATGAGAAAGGATATCTTGCTATTTTTAGAAATTTGACTGATGTTGTGCCTTTAACTAGTGCTGTCATGCAAGAGTTAGACCGCAAAGTAGCTCAGACTAATAATCCGAATATATCTACAACTTAATTTTTACCAGCTAAATTAATTATGACTAAAAAGCAGAGGCTTGAACTTACATGGATTGGTAAAGAAATTCGCCCCAAATTAGAGCCACGAATTTTGTTAGAAGATACTGATAAATCTTATCATGCTACACATCGGGTTAGTGACACTGATATCTTTGATAATCGTTTAATTTTTGGAGATAACTTGTTAGCTCTCAAGGCTTTAGAACAGGAATTTACAGGCAAAATTAAATGTATTTTTATTGATCCTCCTTATAATACAGGTTCGGCTTTTGAACATTATGATGATGGTGTTGAGCATTCTACCTGGCTTTCTTTAATGAGAGATCGTTTAGAAATTATTCGTAATTTATTATCTGAAGATGGGTCTTTGTGGATCACTATTGATGATAATGAAGCACATTATTTAAAAGTAGTGTGTGATGAAATTTTTGGACGTACAAATTTTGTTGCTAATGTAATTTGGCAAAAAAAATATGCCCCTGCTAATGACGCATTATGGTTCAGTGATAGTCACGATCATCTATTAGTTTTTGCAAAAAATAAATCTATCTGGCGACCGAATAAACTTGCTAGAACAAGTAAACAAAATCAATTATATTCCAATCCTGACAATGATCCAAGAGGAGCTTGGATGTCAGACAATTATACCTGTGCAAAATCTGTTAATGAACGTCCTAATCTTTATTACGCCATTCGTAATCCTAATACTAATGAGGAAATATGGCCAAAAAAAACTCGTGTATGGGCATTTGATAAATCAACCCATGAACAACATATAAAAGAGAATAGAATTTATTGGGGTAAAGATGGAAAAAATACTACTCCTCGCCTTAAAAAATTTCTTTCAGAATTGCGTTCACAAGGACGAGTCTCTTCAACAATATGGCTTCATGAAGAGGTCGGTCATACTCAAGATGCTCGGAGAGAAATGCTTGCCCTAAATCCTAAAAATCCCTTTGCTACTCCTAAACCAGAGAGATTAATTCAGCAAATTATTGAAATTGCCACAAATTACAATGATCTAGTTCTCGATTCCTTTGCAGGTTCAGGAACAACAGGCGCAGTAGCCCACAAAATGGGAAGACGCTGGATAATGATTGAACTTGGCGAACATTGTCATACCCATATTATTCCCAGACTCAAAAAAGTGATTGATGGTGAAGATAAAGGTGGAATTACTCAAGCAGTTAACTGGAAAGGTGGCGGAGGGTTTCGCTACTATCGCCTTGCGCCATCACTTTTAGAAAAAGATAAATGGGGTAACTGGATTATTAATAAACAATATAACCCCGCTATGTTAGCCGAAGCACTCTGCAAACTTGAAGGCTTCACTTATGTACCATCAGATACATTTTATTGGCAGCATGGCTATTCTACGGAACGGGATTTTATTTATGTCACCACCCAAAATCTCAGTCACGAACAATTATCTAAACTGTCTGATGAAGTAGGAGAAGAACGCACCCTACTGGTTTTATGTAGTTCCTATCGTAGCAAAGCCGATATATTCCCAAATCTGACAATCAAAAAAATTCCTCAACAAATACTTTCACGTTGTGAATGGGGACGGGATGATTACAGCCTTGATATCAAAAATCTGCCTAAAGCACGCCCAACAGTTGAAGAAATATCACCACCAAAATCATTACAACCACCACCATTACAACAATCACTATTTGACATTGATAAAGTATGATAAATCAATTTGTGAATAACATTGCTAATCGCCTCAGCCTGCGCCGACCTCAAAGAGAATCGTTAGAAATCCTAAATCAAATTTGTGAACTTTTACCTATTAATGAACAATCTGATATAGACACAAGTTTAACCAGAATCAATACAGAGTTCCCACCTGTTACTAATTTCGAGCGTGAATTTCCTTCACTATGTTTTGCATTAGCAACAGGTGTGGGTAAAACCCGACTAATGGGTGCTTTTATTACTTACTTAAACCTCGCACATGGAATAAAGAATTTCTTTGTGTTAGCACCCAATCTCACTATTTATAACAAACTAATTACTGATTTCACACCCAATACACCAAAATATGTATTTACCGGTATATCTGAATTTGCGGTTCAGTCACCTGTGATAATAACTGGTGACAACTATGAAACCAATGCCAGAACAATTTTAGATCCATTAATTCCATGTAAAATCAATATTTTCAATATCTCAAAAATTAACTCAGAAGTACGCGGTGGTAAAAGTCCTAAAATAAAACGACTATCTGAATATATTGGTGAAAGCTATTTTGATTATCTTTCGCAGTTAAAAGACCTAGTAATTTTAATGGATGAATCCCACCGATATAGAGCTACAGCAGGTCTTCGCGCCATTAATGAACTCAAACCATTAATGGGTTTAGAACTCACAGCTACACCCTCTGTAGAAACCAGTAAAAAACCAATATATTTTAAAAATGTTATTTATGAATATTCTTTAGGAAAAGCAATTATAGATGGCTTTGTTAAAGACCCTGCTGTTGTAACTCGTAAAGACTTTAACCCTGCCAGTTTATCACCAGGAGCAATTGAACGAATTAAATTAGAAGATGGAATTTATTTACACGAAAATATTAAAGCTGAATTAAAAATTTATGCTCTCGAAACAGGAAAGGCAATTGTTAAGCCATTTATGCTTGTTATTGCCCGTGATACTAACCATGCTACACAACTTTTAGAACTGATTAAATCTGATGAATTTGCCAGAGGGTATTATAAAGATAAAGTTATTCAAGTTGATTCTAGTAAAACAGGCGCACAAGAAGATGAAATGGTAGAAAGGTTGCTGAAGGTTGAACATCCAGATGAACCAACAGAAATCGTTATTCATGTGAATATGTTAAAAGAAGGATGGGATGTTACTAACCTTTATACAATTGTGCCATTAAGAGCCGCAAATTCGGAAATTTTAATCAAACAATCAATTGGACGGGGATTACGTTTACCTTATGGAAGGAGAACAGGTGTCAACATTGTAGACCGCCTAAATATTGTTGCCCATGACAAATTTCAAGAAATTGTGGAAGAAGCAAAACGTCCAGAATCAGAGATTAGATTGCAACAAATTATTCTCAACCCTGGAGATTTACAAGAGAAAACAAAAACAGTAGTTTCACATTCTAAACTTGCCCAAGATTTAGGAATTACTACAGAACCAAATATTGAGCAAGATATAAATTTACTAGAGACAGAAACCCAAGATATTCAAACGCCTATATTTGAATCACCAATAGAACAAAAGATTGCAAATCTGACTTACCAAGAAATTCAAAAATTAGAGAATCATCCTGAAAAAGTTCCAACTACAGCCTATCTCTCTTCACCAAAAATTCAAGCACTGGTGAAGGAAGCTGTAGCTAGAGAATATCAACCAGAACAACTAGAAATCGAAGGTATAACCACACCACCAAATATTGAAGCTATTGTTGCAAAAACAACTAATTTAGTAATTAAGCAAACTATTGATATTCCTAAAATTCTGATTATTCCTAAAGGAGAAGTAAAATCAGGATTTAGGTCTTTTTTTCTAGATGTAACAGGTTTAAATTATCCTGTTCCTTCCAAACAAGAATTACATATTCAATCTTTAGCAACAGATCATTATACATCTTTAGAAATTAAAACAGATAATTTTGCAGAATCTCGATTGGAAAACTATATTGTCAAAAATTTAGTGAATTTTGATGATATTTCCTATGACGATAACGCTGATTTACTTTATGATTTAGCTAGCCAAGTTGTTAGCCATTTCCTCATACACTACTCTGAAGAAGATACTCATAAAATTTTATTCCGTTATCAAAGTGAGATTGCTAACTATGTTCATAACCAGATGAAAAAGCATTTCTGGGAGGACGATCGAGTTGAATACAAATACGAAATTACTAAAGGTTTTACAACTCTAAAAGAGAGTGCTTATACTACAAATGCAAGTAATATCTTAGATTATAGAATTTCGCCTCCAGATAAAAGCAATATGTCTAAATATCTGTTTACAGGTTTTTCTAAATGCCTGTATACAGAACAAAAATTTCAATCAGAAGCAGAGAGAGTATTAGCTATAATTTTGGAACGAGATGCAATTAAATGGTTTAAACCAGCAAGAGGACAATTTCAGATTTATTACAAATGGGATGGAGATTATTTAGAATATCAACCGGATTTTGTTGCAGAAACAGAAGACATCATCTATATGCTTGAACCTAAAAATCGAGATGAAATAGATAATCCTCAAGTGAGTGCTAAGAAAGACGTAGCAGTGAAATGGTGTGAGTATGCTTCTGAATATATGCTAAAGCATAATGGCAAACCTTGGGTTTATGTGTTGATACCCCATGATGCGATCGCTGAAAATATGACACTGAAAGGTTTAGGCGATCGCTTCAAGACTAAGGGTTATGCTATCAAAAACCACTAAGTCGATGCCTGTAGTATTGTTTGTGTTTACAATAGACCTCTTGCATAAATATTTTTTTGCCTCACGCAAAGGCGAGCCAATGCGTTGGGGAGGCAGTGCGGTCTTGGGGTCTCCCCAAGTGGAGCAACTGCCGTCGGCTCTGCCGACTTGTACCCCTGCTCAAAAGCCAAGCTACGCGCAGCGTCTCCGACAAAAGAAGCAACTGGCGTCGCAAAGGCGCAAAGAAGAATGCCAAAAAAACGACTTTTCCAAGAAGTCTAATCATTTGATTTGGTAGCCAGCTCTATCTCATTGGCACTAAACTTGAATTGCCATTCCTTTATCCTCATTCTTTGGTTGTGAACTCAGTTGGTCTAAAATTTCTAAAATTTCTTGTTCAAAAGCGACTTGGGCACGATTAGTTTTACCACCAACATACAAGCGATCGCCTTTTTGTAATGCCCAAATTTGCGAGTGGGAAAAGTAACTCATCACCACACCCAACATTAATAAAGCAAATCCTGAATAAACAATTGGGATGCCTGGATCTGCTTTAATTTGTAAACCAGTACTGCCAATTACATCTAATATTTTTAGTTTCACGCCATTGACTTCGGCGGACATGCCGGCACGTATAGTATTAATTAATTTGCCAGTGGCATCATAAATTAATACCATTCCTTGCAAATCTTTGGCTAGTACCGAGACACCTTGACTCAAATCTGGTTTAGTAGGAATCCAGGTGCCCCAAATCGCACCTTGACCGTTGGTGTTTAACTTTACCATTGGTAACTGGAAAACAGGGCTGTTATTAAATTGGACGCGAACAGCTGCAATTCCCCAATCAGTTTGGTAGAAAGTTACGCCATGATAGCGCAGAGGTTGGTTGACGAAAATCTTTTTGTGGTCAACTTCTTCCCCTTGATTATTTAAAACAGATAAATCTGAATAAAATTGATCGATGCCTCCAGTTGGAGTGTAATCAATCCAAAAACGATTGACGCGCACAGACCAATCTTTCGGCACTTGGTTTGCGGCTAAAGGGCCAGCATCTATAATATTTTTCACCTCAAATGTGTCGCCAGCTGCAACCATTTCTTGGGCAAGAAATCCGGTCATTGCCCCCCAAATCCCGCCTAGCAAAATAGTCACGATGCCAATATGAACAATAATTGGCCCAATACGTCCGACTATTCCTTTACGGGCATATAAAAGATTTTCTTTTTCTGGATCTGAAAAAATTTTATAGCGTCGCTTCTGTAATATTTGGTTAAGAAAATTCAAAGAACCAGTATCTAATTCTGCACTTAAAGCTAGTTTTTTAAATTGCCGTGGTTCTTCGTAATATTTCCAGCGTTGGGCTGTTTTCAAGGCTGGTAACTGACGAGTAAAAGAACAAGCAGTTAAGCTGGTACCAAATAAAATGAGTAATGCTAAAAACCACCAAGTACGATATACATGGTCTAAACCAACAACTTGAATTACTTTCCAAGTTAAGAAACCAAACAATGCTGGATGTTCTGGATAGTTAGCTTGGTAAAATGCAGGAGACTGACCTTGCTCGATTACAGTGCCAGTAGCGCTAAAAATTGCAATCAATAATAGTAGTGCGATCGCCAGTCGTAAATCTGTCAGTACAGGCAAAAATTCCCGGCGGAAATACTGCCCAGCTACGGACCACCAACTAATTTTTTGGGAAGTTGAATCTTCTAAAGTCATTACTCACATGGGTTAATTGATAACTTTGGAGAACTCAGAATTCAGAATTCAGGAGTCAGAATGGACTACGCCTCACTGCGCTAAGAGAATTCAGAAGAAAATTTGATGAATCAATATACTAATTTTTCTCGATTTCTTCTCAATTATGACTAATTATTATTTTTGAAAAATTCTAAATTCTAAATTCTGAATTCTGATTTAAAAACTACTCAGCGGAATTCGAGAAATTAAAGAAAATACGCCGAATCCTACTAATAGTGCCCCACTGACTGGGTTAATCCAACCAGACCAACGGCGTAATTCTAGCAACTTTTTAATTGAAGCGGTAAAAGTACCTGCTAAAATCAATGGTGCTACATAGCCGGCTGTATAAGAAAGTAGTAAAACAGCGCCTAAAATTAAGTCTTGTGTATTGGCAATCCAACCAAGCAAGCTAGCTAAAACAGGTGTGCTACAAGGAGATGCAACTAACCCGAAAGTCAGTCCCAGCAAATAGGAACGCAACCCTGCTGGTAAATCCTGAGAAATCCAATTCGTTTCACCCAAGGATGGGAATTGCAGAGGTAATGCTTCTAATAAATTTAGCCCCATCAGAATGGCGATGATGCTCACAATGATTGGTAAACCAATTCCTACTTGACCGTAGACTTTTCCCACTAAACCTGCTATAATACCCATCCCTGCAAGAGTAGTTGCTAATCCAAGAGCAAACCAAGTTGATTGGGCAATGCCTTGGAGACGGCTTTTTGCTTCATAACCGCCGATGTAACCAATGGTAATTGGCAGCATAGAAAGCATACAAGGCGTTAGGCTGGTGAGCAAGCCAGCTGCAAAGATAACACCAACACTCACCACGCTAATGTGCGTTAGTTGATGAGAAACAAGGGCGTTGGCGAATTGTTCTAGTTCGTAAAGTCTGGTTTCCAAAGTCTCAAGCATGGAGTATTCCTAAGCGTGAAATGCTTACTCTGCTTGAATTGTAGCTTAATTTTAGCCATTTCGCCGCCAATGAACAGTCTCCAAGGTTAGGGCTTTAGGCAGTGTACACAGATTGAAAAACGCGATATTGTTCAAAAAGCGATCGCCCCATTCACCGGAGGATACTGTTGGCAAATCATTCTCCCACCCCACGATTTTTTGCTATTCAAACCGATGTAGAGACGCTGCAATGCAACGTCTCTAACTCATTCGCCAGCGGCATCCATAATACCCACCGACCAGTCCTCGAAAAGGCAGCTATTTTGTGTAGCAGGTTGTACCTGGAGTATCTTCAGGTTTGAACTTGTTACATTCTCTGACATTTTGACGCTCTAACGACCAGCTGTAGGGTTTATCGGAGGTAACGACACCATTACTCAAAGTTGTTAGTCGGTAGTTTGCCGCCCGAAAATTGGTAAACAGCAATTGGGCATCCCTTAAATTTGCTGCTTCTAAATTAGCGCTCATGAAACCTGCATAGGAAAGATCGGCTTTTTCTAGGGATGCTGACTTCAAGTTTGCACCCGTTAAAGAAGCACCTGTGAGATTCGCCGAATTGAGAATTGCGCCTTCTAAATTCGCACCTGTCAGATCGGCATTTGTAAGATTAACTTGAGATAATGTCGCACCACTCAAGTTAGCCCCCCGCAAAATTGCTCCAGTTAGATTTAGTTGAGTTAGGTCAGCACCACTCAAATCACATCTGGGACAAACATTTGTCGCCTTCAACTGATCCAAATCTTGCACGTTTGATGCAAAGGTCTGCCCTGCAAAGCCAAAACTAGCTAACAGGAAGACGCTGGCGACAATCTTAAGTTTCATATTTGTTACAGATATTTACAAGGATGACAACTAATGTACACTCGGTACTGTCATAATTACATATAGAACCTAGCAAGTGAATACTAGGAATGAAGTATTGATTAAGAAGGGATGAATATACTATAAATTCTTGCGGTAAGACTACCCAAACTAGAATCTAGGCTATACAATCGAGTCGTAAGGAACTATACCGAATCATTTATAGACTACCACATATGTGATCCCCCTAGATCGATGAAAAAAACGACTAGGGGGATCTTGTTTTTAGAAGTATTGGGCATGGGGCATGGGGCATGGGGCATGGGGCATGAGAAGAGCATGGGGGGATAAGGGGATGGGGAGATGGGGGGAAAGAAGAATTACTTTTTCCCCACCTCCCTACCTCCCTCATCTCCCTCATCCCCCTCATCCCCCTCATCTCCCCACTCTCATTTACCGCCAGCCTAAAAAACGTAGTCCAGGGACAATTAAATAAAAACTCACTCCTAACCAAAAGCTGAGAAACAAGCCTACAGAACCAAAAAAAATCAGGGGGTTGTATAATTCCGGCCAGGTTGGTTGACTGGAAAATTCCAACATTGGAGGTGCTAAGTCTAAAAGAATCAAAGTTGCATAGCCGATCGCACTGCCAAAGGCGGCGAATACGGCGTAGACTATATGATGGCTGCGGAGTCCTAAGCTGAGGGTGAGTAGGCAAACTCCGACTAAAATTACTGCTACTAAGCCTTCGCCTGTGTCTTTTGGTGTGATTAGTTGCAAAATCAACCAGCCGAAGCCATAGCTAATCATGCCCATCAATGAGGCTACTAAAAATCGCCGCCGTTGACCAAAACACCCGGATACTGTCAGTCCCCATGCGGTTCCCCAACCGGCAGCAATAAAGATTAAAATATCTGGCCCAAAGGTGGCTTGAGTGTTGGGAACTAATTGGTTAACTTGAATCCAAAGAAATTCCACAAGCCGACGCCCCAAGGTTGTACGATAGGCCAAAATAAAACCAGCGATCGCACCAAAACAAGCACCAAAACTAGTCAGCATCATCGCCCAAATCGTCGCCAAACAAGCTTGGACAATTTTCAGGATTGTTTGAGCAATAAATATAATGCCTTGATTTACAGCTTGGCTAAATTTAGCTAAAGCTTTTTTAACAGCTTGTGTTAACTGTGTGTATTTCTGGGAGGCTTGGGTTGAGGTTTGCTTAATCTTGTTCCGTAGTTGGGAAAATAACCCAGGCGACGGTAATGGTTGAGAAATTTTAGCTAAACGTTTTTCAATTATCCCTGCATTTAGTGGACGCGATCGCACATCCTCCTGTACCATTTCATCCAGCAGGTCTGCTAACTGCGGGTTGATATTTGCTTGGGTTCGCCAGCGCAAGTTGCCAGTTTGCCGATCTTCTAACTCTGGCGGATACTTACCCGTTACTAGTTCAATCATCGTCCGACCAAGGGCATAAAAATCGGCACCTGGCCCGACAATTCCTCCTGTGACTTGTTCTGGTGGACTGTAGCCAGAAGAAAATAATCGGGTGGAACTAGACCGAGAACCCACTTTTGAGTCGCTAACTTGTTTTGCTCCCCCAAAATCAATTAATACGAGGCGATCGCTTTTTGTTTGTCCTCCAACCAAGGATACACTTGATGAAGAGGTATCCAGCATCAAATTAGAAGGTTTGATATCTCGATGAATAATTTGATGTTTGTGTAATTCTTGTAAAATTTGTACAGCTTGGGCAAACCAATTTAAAACCAAATCCTCCGGACACCCTTGGGGATATTTTTTTAATATATCCTCTAATGTCTGCCCATTAATTTTTTCCATTACTAAACAAGGCAGTTGGTGGGCTTTAGGATTAAACAAATTTACCTGAAAATAGCCATCGGCATCAACTTTGGGCACGCCGGGATGCTGTAATCTAGATAAAACCTCGGCCTCTTGGCTAAATAATTCCAGTGCTTTTGGTGATTCTTCTACCAACACTTTCAGCACTTTATCGGTTTGAGTTTTTTCATCCCAAACCGTGTAAATTTGAGCAAATCCTCCCGAACCCAGCTGCTGAAGTGGGATGTAGCGGTCTAACAACTGTAGCGGTGCGCCACAACTGTTGCAAAATTTGTTTCCCCAAGGCTGAGGATAAGGACGTTGACAATCAGGATTTATGCAGTGAACGTTAGAAAAACTGTACATCAACGCTTTTGGGCACAATGAATGCTAAAATGCTCGTTTGATGCTCAAATACCCTACTTTTAGCATTATTAAACACGAGTTAATGATATATTTTATACTCAATAACCATGCTTAACCAATGCTCATCCTCTAAGGGAAGGCAGAATAAAAGCTTATATCTATCTTAAATGCTAGAAGTTGTCCATGCCGATCAATAGCTAGCATGACTTTAATTGCTTTTAACCCTGTTAAAACATCGCCTGGTAGTTGGGAAAGAATTTCTTCAGTTAAAGACATTCTGAAAAACTGAACTCTATATTCCCAAGCTACCTGAGAATTGTGAATTTAAACTAAATTATATGTATGGCTTTTTACAGCTATTTTCAGGTAAATAGACCACGCGGTAAGGGCACAGCACTGTTCCCTACGACCGTAGGGTTTTCTCGCTCAATTAAATCAAGCTTTTGAGAAACCAAAACTTTTATTTTATTAGCAACTTTTTTTGGTAACTTATACATATTATTACAATTGAAGTTGACATCATAGTACTAAATTAGTATAAAATCACTGCTATCGCTCTTCATTGTAGATTGGGCAGTGACAGCATCGGTTGTTTTCAAATTACGCTAACAGAGTAGGCGCAGATTTTTGCATCGACTGTTGCAATAGTGAAGTGATGATGCAAAGCTTGACAGATAAGCATTCTATCAAAAGGATCGTTGTGCAATGATGGTAAATTTGTAAGTTGAGTAACGCTGCCTTCATCGAGGTTAAGATTAGTAATTTGATGGCGATCGCGTTGTTTGGTAAGATAGATTTCGAGAGACTCGGGTAATGGTAGTTTACCTAATTTATATTTGACAATACATTCCCAGATTGAGACAACGCTGAGATAAACTTCGTTATCTGGATCGCTAATAATATCTCGAACATCTGTTGATAGCTGATTATCACCACTGATAAACCATAAAAATATATGGGTGTCTAGAAGAATTTTCATCTGCCCTCAAATGCATTCAGAATCTCATCAGGCAAAGGTGCATCGAAATCATCAGGCGCTGTAAATTCTCCTGCACACAAACCAAATGGGCGTTGTTGTTTTGTGGTATTTGTAATTGGTTTTAATTCAGCAATTGGCTTATCTGTTTGCACAATGACAAAGCTTTCACCTGCTTCAACTTGATTCAGGTATTTCAAAGGATCTCGTTGGATATCATCAACTGTAACTTTTTGCATGTAAGTACTTTAGTGTGGTGGTTTAGGGATAATACATTGAAAACTGCCATTTGACAAAACACCCAAATTTTGGGCAGAAAATTAATTAAAGTCATTTAAATTTGCAAAAATTTTTAGTTTTTGACAAATATTTTAAGAAAGCTGAAAATAGAAAGAACGTACATTTTTTAACTAATAATGGTTGTGTTAAAACTAAAATCAGAAGGTAGGCAGGATGCCTACCCTACCCTTTATAGTTCTTAACTCAAACCCAATCCCAACTCAGATTTCGCCTGTGCTAAAGCCTCTGGTAGTTTACTCGCATCTCTACCGCCGGCTTGGGCTAAGTTTGGTCTGCCGCCGCCGCCGCCGCCGCAGATTTTAGCGATCGCTCCTACAAATTTACCAGCTTGCAGTCCTTTTTTGTTAACTTCTGGACTAAAAGCCGCAACTATACTGACTTTTCCAGCTTCGGGAACAGAACCCAGTACCACCGCACCATTACCGATTTTTTGTAATAAGCGTTCGGCTGCGGTTTTCAAGGATTCTGCATCAACTTCTTCTAATTGGGCGACGATAATTTTAAAATTGCCAACAGTTTCGGTTGTTTGTAGTAAGCTATCAGATTTAGCGATCGCCAATTGTCCTTTCAAAGATTCTAGTTGCTTTTCGGCTGTTCTTAGTTCGGTTTGCAGACTGGTAATTCTATCCGGTAATTCTTCGGGTTTAACTTTAAAGCGATCGCTCAAATCTTTAACTACTTTATCTCGAATGTTGAGATAATCCAGTATTGCAGGGCCCGAAACAGCTTCGATGCGCCGCACTCCAGAAGCAACTCCAGCTTCGGAAATAATCTTAAAGACGCCAATCTCAGCAGTATTACTGACATGCGTGCCACCGCATAGTTCCATTGATACGCTGGGAAAGTCAATTACTCGCACTTCTTCTCCGTATTTTTCCCCGAACATGGCAACGGCACCCCTAGCTTTGGCTTCTGCTAAAGGTAGTACCTCGATTTTGGCATCATGCGCCTGTGCAATCCAAGTATTTACTTGTTCTTCAATTTGTTGGACTTCCTCGGCTGTCAATGCACGGGGACAGTTGAAGTCAAAGCGTAATCTGTCAAAGGAAACCAGAGAACCCGCTTGCGAGATGCCATCATCGACAATTTTCTTCAACGCGGCTTGTAGTAGGTGGGTTGCAGTATGGTTAGCTTGGGCGCGACGCCGACAAGCCGCGTCGATTTGGGCAGTTACAGCATCTCCTACACGGAGTGTACCACGTTCGATGCGTCCGAAGTGAACAAAGAAATCAGATTCTTTCTTCACATCTTCCACCCGAATCACGATCCCATCACCAGAGATATAACCGCGATCGCCGATTTGTCCCCCTGATTCAGCATAAAATGGCGTTTTGTCAAGGACAATTTGTACTGATGTTCCTGCTTCTGCTTCTTCTTGGGAAACCCCTTCTACCAAAATCGCTTCGACTTTCGCCGTCGTCGTCGGTTGGGTATAACCTAAGAACTCGGTGGCGTGGATGTGTTCTGCTAATTTGTCGAGGGAACCTTGGACAGTTAAATCGATACTTTCGTGTGCGTCTCTACCACGTTGTCTCTGCTTTTCCATTTGGGCTTCAAATTCTGTCTCATCGACGATGAGATTGTTTTCAGCAGCAATTTCTTGAGTCAGTTCTACGGGAAAACCGTAGGTGTCATATAAAGTAAAAGCATTTTCACCACTAATAGAGGTTTTCCCTTGCTGTTTCACCTCTTGGATAATTTCTTCTAGGAGTTTTTCCCCTCTATCCAGAGTTTTCAAGAAATTAGATTCTTCGCGTTGCAACTCAGCTTTAATTGCTGCTTCCCGTTGCCGCACGTTGGGGTAAGCTGATTCTGAAAGAGCGATCGCAGTTTCGGCAACTTGGGTAGTAAATTCACCACTAATCCCAATTAATCGCCCATGACGCACCACCCGCCGAATTAATCGCCGCAGCACATAACCTCGTCCAACGTTGGAGGCGCGAATTTCGTCAGCAATCATGTGGACGACGGAACGAACGTGATCCCCAATGACTTTTAGGGAAACTTTGGTTTTTTCATCACTGCTGTGGTAATCAATGCCGGCAATTTGGGCCGCTGTTTGAATAATTGGAAAAATCAGGTCAGTTTCGTAGTTATTCGGTACTTTTTGGAGAATTTGCGCCATTCTCTCCAAACCCATGCCGGTGTCGATGTTCTTGTTTTGCAGTGGCGTTAAATTGCCAGTAGTATCACGGTTATATTGCATGAAGACGAGGTTATAAAACTCGATAAACCGCGTATCGTCTTCTAAATCGATATTTTCGTCGCCGCGTTCGGGGTGGAAGTCGTAATAAATCTCCGAACAAGGGCCACAAGGGCCTGTGGGGCCAGACACCCAAAAGTTATCATCTTCACCCAAGCGCTTAATTCTGGCAACCGGCACACCAATTTGATCCCGCCAAATGCCAAAGGCTTCATCATCATCTTCAAAAACACTGACGACGAGGTTTTGGGGAGAAAAGCCAAAGACTTGAGTGGAGATTTCCCAACCCCAAGCGATCGCTTGTTCTTTAAAATAATCACCAAAGCTGAAATTACCCAGCATTTCAAAGAACGTGTGATGGCGTTTGGTGCGGCCGACGTTTTCGATATCGTTGGTGCGGATACACTTTTGGGAAGTCGTAGCCCGCTTAAATTCTGGTGTCCGCTGTCCCAGGAATATCGGCTTAAATGGTAGCATCCCCGCGATCGTCAGCAGCACCGTTGGGTCTTCTGGCACGAGGGAGGCACTTGGCAGAACTTGGTGACTCCGTTGGGCAAAGAAGTCGAGAAATATGTTGCGAATTTCGTTACCGCTTAGGTGTTGGGGATTTGAAGACATGGGAATTTTTAACTTTTGACTGGTGACGGGTGACTGATGACGGGTGACTGATGACGGTTAACAGTCAACAGTTAACTATTATCTGACTTTTTTCCTTTGGCAGTAGGTGTATTTCCATAAGCAGTTTTATATATTTTTGCATTTTGTTTGGTATTGCTGCCAGCCAACTGTACCAGTCAAGGAGAGAAATGCAGCGGTTGTGATGGTTTTAGGCTATTACCTGACTCTGGTAGGATGTGCGATCGCTCAGTAATGTTTTAAATTAATCCTTAAGAAATAATTTAAAAAATCCATGTTGAGGTAAAAAATGGCACTACAACTGAAAGTATCAAATATTGCTTGTGAAAAATGTGCAGAAACAATTACTGAATCAATCCATGTTATGGAACCGGATGCCAGGGTGGATGTCGATGTTAACGCTAAAACCGTCACCGTGGAATCCGCAGCTTCTGAAGAATCAATCAAGCAGGTAATTGTTGCTGCTGGTTATGCTGTCGAAGGTTACTAAATCCGATTTTCAGTTGTTACAAAAGTTGACATTTTAATATTTTCGGCTACGCTCAAAAAATCTTTTTCTCTGGATTTCGCTTTTTTGGCGAGTAAAATTCAAATGATTTCCCCAGATTAGGGGTAAATTTTGACATACCGTTTTTTATTTAGTTTTTTGTACATTCATAGTATTTCTTGCAAATAAAAAAATGTGAATTAAGTAAACCAACACGAAAAAACCTAAGTAGAAAAAAATTTTCTGCAATTAACACAACTTAGACAGTGAATTTCTTGCCCTACCAATGCGATCTGTAATTTTGGGGTACATTAGCACCTGCAAAAGTTTCTCCTATGGAGTAAATACAGCAGATTGGAAGTTGGTGAGGTACAGATAATCGTAGGGGCACAATATATTGTGCCCCTACCGACGTACTTCATTCACCTGAAATAGGCTGTAAGTCAAATCCAAAAAATATAAAGCAGACCTCACCTCCGAAACCACTTAACAAAGAAGCGAGTGAAAGCTTTGCTTTTTTGAAGAGTGACGTTTAAACAGGGGTTTTACATTCGCTTTCCTTGAGTTAGTGAATTTTTTGATATTCATGAGACTTCGGTTTTTACGGTTAAAATAAAAATTTTATAAAATTTTTATTTTTTCCTTTGTAAGCAAAATTGCTGGCAAATTAAATGATGCTTGAAAATTATTTTCTCTCGTAATTACCTCAGAAAAATAACATCCAAGAAACTACAGCAAGGCTTTATATACGGCTAAAAAATATTCAGTATTTATACTGTTTGAAAAATATTCTGTAAAGCAGACATTAGTTAATATAAATCCAAGTTTCAGCAATCGTAATAATAGATAAAAAGTCTTAAGAGGAGATTAAAATTGAGAATTTTTCTGAAAATTAGCGTTAAAAACTCGTATAACAAGAAACGTAAGTGAGCCGAAAGCATACTTAAAAAGTGAAAAAACCCTTGAAATAAAGTTATGGTTTAGGAACCATTGTTACTTCTTATTTCTTTTGATTTTTTAATTTTTACTTTTGCCTGATTCGGTAAATTTATTATTAAACAACAAGGCCAACAAGTTTTAATTTCCTAAAAATTTAAATCCTGTAAAAAAGCAATGAATATTTCCATTTTGGTTTTTGGAAATAATAACTTTCGCAACACACTTCCAGATCAGATACGTTATGCGATCGCTTTTAATGTAGAAGTTATGGATAATCTGAATCAGGCAGTGTCCTACATTCAAATGACACCTCCTGATATCATACTTGTACAGGCTAGCCTAAATGACAGTATGGAATTGTGCAGTTGGTTGAAAGACCAAACAAAGCTGTCGTGGATATACTGTATTCTCTTTGAAGATCGTCCCCAACAACTGACTGATAGAAAAAAGTATGGTTGGCACAGAGAATTAGAAATGACTGCTGCGGTATTAAAGCAAGGAGCTGATGCTTATATTTGGCATCTAATTGATGAAAAAACAGAACATAACTTAGCAGAATTAACCGCGAATCATGGGTTAATACTTGCCCAATTGAGCGTCGGCTTGCGGAAAGCGCAAAAATACCGAGATTTGATTCGGACAAATGATTTATTATCAGCGATCGCCCTAGCCGACTCATTAACAGAATTAAATAATCGCCGTGCTTTAGAATGGGATTTACCCAGACAAATTAAGAAAGCGAGAACTCAGAAAACTTCTCTAAGTTTGATTATTTTGGATGTAGATCATTTCAAAAAAGTTAACGATACTTATGGGCATTTAGTTGGCGATCGCCTTTTGCAGCTATTGTGTCAGCGCCTACGACACAATCTCCGCTTTCAAGACACTGCATTTCGCTATGGTGGTGAAGAATTTGTGATTATTCTCGCTAACACCACCGGTGAGGAAGCACTAATTGTAGCCCGTCGTCTCAATCGTGTAGTCAGTGACGAACCATTTACCCTCAATAATAAACTGACAATTAATATCACCATCAGTTTGGGCACAGCCTCTCTAGAAACTGACGATGACGAACAAGGAGAAAGCCTGCTAAATCGTGCCGATCAATGCTTACTACAGGCTAAAACCACTGGGCGTAATCGGGTTATCGACTCTAAGTATTTATCTCGCGTTCCACATTTGAAAGCTGTTTCTTCGTGAAAGAGGAGTGGGTAGGGGGGAGATGAGGGAGATGAGGGAGATGAGGGGGATGAGGGAGTGTGGGGAGTGTGGGGAGATGGGGAGATGGGGAGATGGGGGAAAGAGAATTAATGCTTCGCCATCCTCCCACACTCCTAACTCCTAACTCCTAACTCCTAACTCCCAACTCCTAATTCCTAACTCCTAACTCCCAACTTTTCCCGACAATCTTCTACTGAACTGCGTTGTCGCATAGCATTAACTAAAGCCTCGTAGCTAGACCAATTTTCTTGGAGTAGGGTTTTTGCTTGGAGGGCATGAAACCGCATTTTTTGTTGATAATTTGATTCAGAAAAACCTAAAATTGTCAAGACTTTTATCAACTTATTTTTATCATCAGCTCCACCCTCAGCATTATTAAAAACTAGGGTTTCGGCAGCAATACCCGCCATCCAAACAGTAGAGTAGCGGTCAAGCATTTGGGCAGTGATTTTACCTACTTCTAGTTGAGATGCTAATTCACTATCATCAAAGGTAACGCCGCCTTGCCCACCTTGCCCTTGCTTCCACGCTTCCCAAGCACTGAGGGTGTAGCCGGTAACAGGAATACCCAACAGGTGAGCAACTAAAAAATGTCCTGCTTCGTGATGGATAATGCGATCGCGGTGTTCGCTTGAAAAACCAGCAATCCAATCTAAAAAGATTGTACCGCCCCTACCCTGTAAACTAAAACTGTCAAAAGTCGCTATTCCCAAGATAGCGAAAGTAGCAAGCGCCGGTACTGCGGGCGATAAGTTGAAGAATGGCCCCAGCAGTACCGATAGTGTCATGAGAAAGATAGATATTGCAATTAAATTTAGGCTAGTTTGGCTCATTGAGAATTTTCTGAAAATCTGCTTAATCTTTCTTCATTATTATCAGGCGATCGCGCAGCTCTGTATCAAGTGTCTTTTCAAATCCCCTCCGATTAGTTGCGATCTCAATTCCACAAGCTAAGTAAGTCGGTGAGAATAAATCAAACTAGATTAAGTAATGTAAAAAATATTGAGATTAGTTCGTAGTGAGGGCTTCAGCCCTCAAATGAGGACTAAAGTCCTCACTACAAACCTTGAATTATTCACGCCGTTCTACTTAGCATAAGCTTTAAATAATCGTAAGTTTTCTTCCCTGTTCCCTATTCCCTATTCAGAATTCCTTAGAGGATGTCTGAGAAGTATGAAATATTGCGTGTGATCCCCCCAAGCCTCCCTTAAAAAGGGGGGAAAACTTCTGAAAGTCCCCCTTTTTAAGGGGGATTTAGGGGGATCTACAAGTCTCGAATACAACACAAAAAAGTTTTCAGACATCCTCTTACTGCGAAGGGGTCTATTGACTATCTAGCTAATATGCTGTAAGTTAATTTCTGACTATACAATTAATCTAATAATACAAATTCAACACTCAAAAGTCCAAGTCCTAAAATTGTATCTAGGTCAAATTTTTGTAATTAATAAAATTAATGAATAATGGAAATAGTAAACAATATTTTGTATCCATTTAAATTACCATTTTTGGCATCATCTCAAATTTATTGGTTATATGTGCTTTCCACTATTTTACTGGCGACAATATTATATATACTTGGTTTACCTAATCGTGATAAAGAGAAAAATTTACTAGAATACCTTTTACCTAAAGAAGTTTATCTACATCCTTCATCTATTACTCAATACAAATACTTTTTTTTAATTTCCTTGTTCGAGATATTTCTCGTAGTACCAATAGCACTATTTTTAGTAAAAATTACCGATATAACTTGCCAGATATTGATACAAATCACAGGCATTACCACACCTTTTTTCATCACGAGTCCCCAATTGTGGCAGCAGATCGTATTCAGCATTTTTGTAGCATTATTAGGTGATTTTGCTAATTTTTTCTACCATTCTCTGGCTCATAGAATTCCTCTTTTGTGGGAATTTCATAAAGTACATCATTCAGCCGAAGTCATCACACCATTGACTGTATATCGCATTCATCCATTTGAGATGTTTTTCGGCACGATAATGATTGTTACAATCACGAATTTCGGAGCAGGTATTTGGATTTACTTGTTTGGAAACGGGATGAAAGAGCTATTAATTTATGGAGTCAGCTTTGAGATTTTTATCTTTTATTTAGCAGGATATAACTTGCGTCATTCTCATATCTGGTTAGCTTATCCTCAGTGGATAAGCCATATTTTCATCAGTCCAGCACAACACCAAATTCATCATAGTGTAGACCCCAAACATTATGATAAAAACTTTGGTTATATTTTCGCATTTTGGGACTTGATGTTTAGCACTTTATACGTGCCAAGCAACTATGAAAAACTGAGCTTTGGTTTACCAGATGGAGAATCAAATTTGTTTAATAGTGTCACTAATATATTTTTACAGCCTTTGAGAGCAATTAGACAGAAAATCAGCAAAAACTCAGTAAACCTAGAAAGAAACTGATCGTAAATTATCTAGAATTGCCAGATTTTATAAAAGATTACGTCTTTGATAATGAGTAGTTTAGCCAACTTTGAAAATATTCTCTGAAAACTTTTACAATTTATGAGCGAACATCAGGTCAATAATTATAAAAATGAAGTTTTTTTAACAATGATAGAGCATATTAAGCAATTTATAGAACAGCCAAATTCTGTTTTTGGTAATATGCCTATCTGTCCTTTTGTAAACAAAATTCGTCGTGAAGGTAAAATTTTGTTTAAAGTTGAGAGCTTTTATTATAAAGAAGAATTTAGTTTCGATCCCAAAGTTTTGGATTTAATCACTGAATTTAAAAAAGATAATTATTACGAGGTAATGATGGTTATCCATCCAAATAAACTGGCTTTATCATTAGATGCAATGAAAGATTTCACTCAAGATTTAAATGATTTTATAGCTCCTCTGGGATTAATTGCTTTCAGTGGTCATCCACTTGATAATTTTAATATAGATGGTGTTTACACAAGACGAGATCCATTTATAAATTTTACAGTTCAAGAGATAGAAAAAGTGAATTTATATGCAGATATTTTGAAATCTACTGCTTATTATGAAAGATGGTCTTTAGAAAATCTTGAATACATTCAAAGATGAAGGCATGAACACAGTAAAGGAGTCTGGGAAGAAAGAGACTTGTGGAAGGAGATTTGGGATAGAGTCGATGCACTATGCTTTGGTTTACCAGATGGAGAATCAAATTTGTTTAATAGTGTCACTAATATGTTTTTACAGCCTTTGAAAGCAGTTAGACAAAGAATAAGCAAAAACTCAGTTTGATTTCAATAGGCACGATAAAACACATGTATATTAAGTTTTCTAAAAACTGTGGAATTATGAATTTATAAGTTATTTGCTAATTTTATATTTAGTCACATAACATATTTTTTAACGCCCACTTACTTATGTGCTGAATTCCAACCATTAGTGTTAGTAGGATTTTTTAAAAAAGTAGTACAAAATCCGGCTAAAATGCAGTTATAAAATTCAGATATAACAACACAAATGAAATATTCTCAAAACAAGTGTATTCATCAGGTGTTTGCAGAGCAGGTAGAAAAAACACCTGATGCAGTAGCAGTCGTATTTGAAAACCAGCAATTGACCTACAGAGAATTGAATACAAAAGCCAATCAACTGGCACATTACTTGCAAGCGATGGGGGTAGGTTCAGAGGTATTGGTGGGTCTATGCGTAGAGCGCTCTATTGAAGTAATTATCGGAATTCTCGGTATCCTCAAAGCGGGTGGAGCTTACGTTCCCTTAGATCCTGCTTATCCTCAAGAACGTCTGGCATTTATGTTAGAGGATACTAACTTAAAAGTGGTTTTAACTAAGACAGAGTGGATAGAGATACTACCTATTATTACCGCTTCAGTGATTCTTATTGATGCAGACTGGCAGAAAATTGAGCAACAAAGCCAACAGAATCCAGTGTGTGATGTGACACCAGAAAATCTCGCTTACTTAATATATACTTCTGGCTCTACTGGCAAGCCAAAAGGTGTACAAATGCCTCACGCCAGTGTTGGATATTATTTGCAAGCGATCGCTAAAATAATACCAGTCAATACCAACGATATTTATCTTCACACAGCATCTTTCTCTTTTACCGCTTCAGTCAGACAATTATTCTTGCCTTTATCCCAAGGTGCTACAAGTATCATTGCTACCCGCGAACAAACTAGAACTCCCCTGAGCCTATTTGAATTAATCCAAACACAGGGTGTCACTATCTCCGATGGTGTACCTTCTGTGTGGCGTTATGGACTGATGGCTTTAGAAAGTTTAGATGTAAAATATACTCAAGCACTGAGCGAATCAAAATTAAGATTAATAGTATTTGGTGGCGAATTACTACCCTATCAATTAATTAAAAAGTTACGTAACTTCTTTAAAAAACCACCTCAATTTTTCAATATTTTAGGTCAAACAGAAACTATTGGACATGGTTTTTATTCCATTTCAGAGGACTGCAACCTCGAAGAGGGATATGTCCCAGTCGGTCATCCTTTAGAAAACATTCAGCAAGTTTATTTACTCAATTCGCATCTTGAAACAGTTAAAATTGGTGAGTCTGGTGAAGTATATGTTGCAGGTTCTACCTTAGCTCGTGGCTATCTAAACCGAACTCAAGCCAATGCAGAAAAATTTATCTCTAATCCCTTTAATCCACAACAGCGACTTTTCAAAACTGGTGATGTAGCTCGCTACTCAAGCAATGGTACTTTAGAAATTCTTGGTCGGATCGACTTTCAGGTAAATATCCGAGGGATGCGAGTTGAACTTGAAGAAATCGAATCAGTATTAAAACTTCATCCCAGTGTCCAAGAAGGTATAGTCACTGCAAGACAAGATATCCCAGGAGACCTGCGCCTAGTAGCCTATATTGTAGCTAACAATCAAGCCTTTGATTGGGGAGAAATCCGCAGCTTTCTAGAGCAGAAACTACCAGATTATATGGTTCCTAATGCCTTCGTGCTGATGGAGAAACTGCCAGTATTACCCAACGGCAAATTAGATCGCAATAGTTTACCTGCACCAAATATATCTGCTGATCTTCGTAACTTTGTAGCACCTCGTACCCCTATAGAAAAACTTATCGCAACTATTTGGGCGGAAGTCTTAGGATTACAAAAAGTAGGCATTTATGATAACTTTTTGGAATTGGGGGGACATTCCCTGCTCGCCAGTTTAGTTATATCTAGATTACGTGAAACTTTATCTGTGGAATTATCTGTGGGTGCGCTATTTGAATCACCTACCGTAGCCAGTTTAAGCGAACAAATTGAAACTTCCCACCAGCAAAAGCAACAAACTAACCCTTTACCAGCATTAGAGCCAGTTTCCCGTTCTCTGGAATTACCCTTATCTTTGACTCAGCAGCGATTTTGGTTTATAGACCAAATGGAAGGAGCAAATGCTGCCTACAATATTGCTAGAGCATTGCGGCTAGTAGGTAGGCTGAATTTAACAACACTCCAACAAGCAATAAAGGAAATTATTCAACGCCATGAAACCCTGCGTACTTCCCTTGGCATGGTAGATGGTAAACCAGTGCAATTTATTGCTGCAACTGTACCATTTACTTTACCCTTAGTGGACTTACAAGAATTACCAGAAGTTGAGCGATTGGCTGAATTACAAAGATTAATTACCGCAGAATATACACAACCTTTTGATTTAAGCACAGCACCTTTATTCAGAGTCAGTCTCATTTGCTTAGAGTCTGAGTCTCATGTGTTGCTAGTGACAATGCACCATATTATCTCTGATGCTTGGTCAGTGGGAATTTTTCTCAAAGAGTTATCGATTCTCTATACAGCTTCTCCCTTACCAGAATTACCTATCCAGTATGCAGATTATACTTATTGGCAACGTCAGTGGCTGCAAAATGATGCGATCGCTACCCAGCTAAACTACTGGAAACAACAGCTAGCGGATGCTCCACCTGTAATAGAACTACCAATAAAGCGATCGCGTTCTGCTATGCAGACATTTCGGGGTAGTATCGAGAGGTTTAAGTTGGGTGATGACCTGACTAGCAAACTCAAAACCCTCAGTCAAAAGTCAGGCGCTTCCCTATTTATGACTCTCCAAGCGGCTTTTGTGACGTTGCTTTATCGCTACACCAATCAGGAAGATATTGTTATTGGCTCTCCCATTACTAACCGCAACCATCCAGCCCTTGAACCATTAATTGGTTTTTTTGTCAATACTCTGGTTTTACGCACCCATTTAAATAACAACCCCACATTTCGAGAACTTCTAGCCCAAGTACGACAGGTTGCTCTTGATGCTTACGCTCACCAAGATGTACCTTTTGATCGACTGGTTGAATTTCTCCAACCACAACGTCACCTCAGCTACAATCCGTTATTCCAGGTGATGTTTGTATTCCAAAATTCCCCAGTGGAAAAACTGGAATTGCCAGGTTTGAGTGTAACGCAGATCGAATTAGATAGACCGACCGCAGGTGCGACTTTTGATTTAACCCTGTCAATGCAAGAAATAGACTCAGAACTCAGGGGAGCATTTGAATATAATGCCAACTTGTTTGATGGTGAGACTATTGCCAGGATGGTAGAGCATTTTCAAATCTTGGTAGAGGCTATTGTTACTAATCCAGATGAGCGAGTCGGACAATTACCATTACTAACAGCAGCAGAACAACATCAGTTACTGGTGGAATGGAATAATACACAAACTGATTACCCACAAAATAAATGTGTTTATGAATTAGTAACAGAACAAGCAGAAAAAACACCTGATGCAGTGGCATTAGCGTTTGAGAATCAGCAATTAACCTACCGACAATTAAATCTACAAGCTAACCAACTAGCCCATTATTTGCAGTCTTTAGGTGTAGAAAAAGAAACTTTAGTAGGTGTTTGTTTGGAACGTTCTTTGGAAATGATAGTGGGATTTTTGGGTATTCTGAAAGCTGGTGGTGCTTATGTTCCCCTAGATCCTAATTATCCGCCAGAACGCCTCAATTATATGGTGGCAGATTCGCAGATGTCGGTTATCTTGACTCATTCTTCATTACTGCCACATTTATCAGCAACACTAGAGCAAGCACAAACTAAAATCATCTGTTGGGATAGAGATATAGAAACTATTGCTAGTCAGAGTTTAGATAATCCTATTAATAGTGTACAACCTGCAAATTTAGCGTATGTCATTTATACTTCTGGTTCTACAGGGCAACCCAAAGCTGTACTAATTCAACATTCAGCACTGTTAAACTTACTGTTTTGGCACTTAAACAATTTTGAAGTGAAATTATCAGATCGAGCAACACAGTTAGCAGGAACAGCGTTTGATGCTGCTGTGTGGGAATTATGGCCTTATTTAGTAGTCGGGGCAAGTATATATTTAATTAAATCAGAGTTTCTGCTTTCAGCACAAATACTCCAAGAGCAGTTGATATCACAAAGTATTACTATTAGTTTTATCCCTACACCTTTAGCAGAAAAATTATGTCTTTTAGCATGGCCAGAAAATACAGCTTTACGAACTATATTAACTGGTGGAGATAAACTTAATTATTATCCATCAGAGACATTACCATTTAAGTTTTTTAATAACTACGGTCCTACAGAAAATACTGTAGTTACAACTTCGGGACAAATTTTATCTGGAGAATTAGCAAGTAAAGTTCCGCCTATTGGTCGTCCCATTGCTAACACCCAAGTGTATATTCTCGATCGCTATTTGCAACCTGTTCCGATTGGTGTACCTGGAGAATTACATATTGGTGGTGCAGGTTTAGCAAGAGGTTATCTCAACCGTCCAGAATTAACAGCCCAAAATTTTATTCCTCATCCTTTCCAAGCCAACTATAAATTGTATAAGACAGGTGATTTAGCTCGTTATTTACCAGATGGAAATATTGAATTTATAGGACGCATTGATAACCAAGTTAAAATTCGCGGTTTTCGCATTGAACTAGGAGAAATTGAAACGGCACTGAGCCAACATCCCCAAGTTCAGCAAGCGGTGGTCATTGTCCGAGAAGACAATCCAGGGAATAAATATTTAACAGCTTATGTTCTTGGTGAAACAGAAACATTGACTAATAGCGAATTGCGTCAGTTTCTCAAACAACATTTGCCTGAATATATGATCCCAGGTGCTTTTGTGATGCTCAAAACCTTACCCCTGACTCCTAATGGTAAAGTCGATCGCCAGGTTTTGCCAAAGCCAGAGACAATAAATTCAGAACTAGAAGCCGCTTTTGTCGCACCTCGTACTTGGCAAGAAGAAAAACTAGCCGAAATCTGGTGTACAGTGTTACATCGGGAAAAGATAGGCATCTACGATAACTTCTTTGAATTGGGAGGACACTCTCTCCTGATAACATCTGTAATATCTCGCATTCGAGAAAGTTTTGCGATCGAACTTCCCTTGCGCTCTTTATTTGCAGCACCGACTATAGCTGCACTTACTCAGGTGATAACTGCTCATCAGCTTGAGGTACAGCAGCAGAGTGCAAGTGGTATGACATTGAACACCTTACCTCCTCTTGTCCCTCAAGTACGAGACACATACATACCACTATCTTTTGCACAAGAGTCTATATGGTGTTTAGAACAATCAGCTGTTGAAAGTTCTGCCTACAATAGCTTTTTTGTTTTACGTTTGACTGGCTCCCTCTCTGTAAGCGTGTTGGAGTCTAGCTTCAATGAGATTATTCGCCGTCATGAAATATTACGTACTGCCTTTACTGTGGTAGAAGGTCAACCCGTACAAATCATTACCCCATTCCTGACTATACCGTTGGAGATCGTAGACTTACAAAACCTACCTCAGAGAGAGCGAATATCTGAAGCACAAAGACTTGCTGCTCTGGAATATCAGCACCATTTTGATCTAGCTTCAGTCCCTTTAATCAAGACAACCTTGCTGCGATTAGCTCAACAGGAGCATTGGTTGATCGTAAATATGCACCATCTGATTACGGATGGGTGGTCATTTGGCCTGTTGTTGGAGGAGTTACGAATACTCTATGAAGCTTTTGCCAATGGTTTACCTTCACCCCTACCCGAATTACCTGTTCAGTACGCAGATTTTACCCTCTGGCAAAGGAAATACTTTAATGATTTGGTTATAGAACAGCAACTTGCTTATTGGCTGCAAAAACTGACTCATACTTCACTAGAATCTGATGTGGTGTCTACCAATGAGCCACAGGTTTGTAACAGCGCAAACGCATGTATTTATTGTGTAGTTCTGCCAGCCAGTCTTGTGGCATCAATCGAAACTCTCAGCCGTTCTCAAGGAGTGACCATCTTTGTCATCATTCTGACTGTTCTGAAAATACTTTTGTTTAATTACACTGGTAAAAACGACATTTTAGTAATGTCAACAGTTGGTAATCGTAGTACAGTCGAAACTGAAAAAATGCTCGGTTGCTTCATCAACGACGTAATTTTGCGATCGCATCTCTCATCTGAGCAAACGGGACTTACTCTTTTAGAACAAGTCAAAGAAACCCTTACAGAAGCAATCAACAATAAAGAGATTGCTTGTCAAACAGTCATTGATGCTATCACCAGCAAACAAAAACTTAACATCCCGGCCTCACTTACTATGCTACCTCCACAAAATTGGCAGGACTGGATGTTAGATGTAGACTTTGTATCAATTCAGCGCGATCTCAGTTTATGGGACGAGGAAATTCCTTTAGAGATTTATGTTTCTTCACCTTCTGCAAAGAATCCAACCGTTGCAATTCAAGTATTGTACAGCACAGAGTTATTTACAAATGAAACCATCGAGTTTCTGTTTAGCTATTACCAGAAAATTCTCCAGAAGCTCGTCCAACATCCAACCAGCCAGGTTTCTGAATTTGCAAAGGATCTAAGTCTTTAAGGTTGTCCTAATTACCCTGGTAACTGCCATACTTACTGGCGTGTAGCAGGGTAATGAGAAATAAATGCTACATTTAACGATGAGGTTTTGCCACAAATTAACCAATAATTACTGTTGCTATGTTAGAAAACGACCCACCAAAGTTGAAACAACAGCCCAGGTTTGGAGCATCTTTATTTAAGTGGACTGAGTATTTCTCCAGTAAGGAAGGAGAGATAACTCCAAGCATGAGTACTTTTATCTTGATCTGGTTTAGTCAGGTGTTATCTCTGGTTGGCTCTCGCATGACCAGTTTTGCTACCAGTATTTGGGTTTACCAGCATACTAACTCAATTACCCAATTCACTCTCCTGATTCTATCAACGACCTTACCTGCGATTATTATCTCCCCCATTGCTGGAGTGTTTGTCGATCGCTGGAGTCGTCGCTGGATCATGATTATTAGTGACTTCTGCGCTGGCCTGTGTACCTTAACCATTGCCTGGTTATTTATCAATGGCAACCTAGAAGTCTGGAGTCTGTGCTTAATTAGCGCTATTAGCTCCGGCTTCAGTGCCTTTCAGTCCCTCGCCTATTCTTCAGCCACTACATTACTAGTGCCTAAAGAACAACTTGGTCGTGCTAGTTCGATGACGCAGATTAGGTTGGCGATTGCGGAAATCCTCTCACCAGTGCTAGCAACTGCACTGCTGGTAACTGTCCAAATTCCGGGAGTTATTATCATTGATCTGACAACTTTATGCTTTGCCCTCGTTTGTTTACTAGTGGTTAAGTTCCCTGAAGTTCAAACCAAAGAAGTTAATGAAGAAGAAGTAGGATTCTTCTTTTCATTCTGGAAAGAAGTGACCTTTGGATGGAATTATTTAATTAAGCGACCTGGACTGATTGGGTTAGTCATATTTATTGCTATGAGTAACTTCCTCATCGGTTTCGATGAAGCTCTAACTACACCTCTAGTACTTTCCTTCACTTCCATTCAAAATCTGGGGACAATCTCTTCTATTGCTAGCTCTGGGATGTTAGTCGGTAGTTTGATGATGAGCTTCTGGGGGGGACCACAGCGCCAGATAAATACAATATTTATCTCAATGTTTTTTTTGGGTTTATTCTATGTGTTGGCTGGCTTATTTCCTTTCCCGATTCTGTTCACTATCTCTGAATTCTTTATATTTTTCATAGTTCCAATCGTTAATAGTGGAATTCAAGTAATTTATCAAAAGAAAGTTGCTCCAGAGGTACAGGGAAGGGTCTTTGCATTCCGTAGTGCCCTTACTCAGGGTTTTCTGCCGCTTTCTTATTTGATAGCAGGGCCACTAGCCGACCAAGTTTTTGAACCGTTGATGGCTGCTGATGGCTTGGGAGCAGCTAGCATTGGGCAAATTATTGGTGTTGGGCATGGTCGCGGTATTGGTTTGATGTTTGTGTTCATGGGTATATTTAGCATCTTTGTCACCTTCATTGCCTACTTTTATCCCCGTCTGCGTCTGCTGGAAGATGAGTTACCGGATACAAGTCCTTTCTCGGATCAACTTGACTTTTCACAGGATATAGATGAATGCCTCAGCCAGAAAGTTACTCTGGAGAAACTTTGATTGTTGAACTTATTTGCATAGGCAAGGAGAATTTATGCTAGAAATCTATTCAAATACTACTGTCCGATTACCATAGACTAAGACACGATTTTGTAAATGCGATCGCACTGCTCTTGCTAACACAACTCGCTCTAAATCTTTGCCTTTTCTCACCAAATCTTCCACTTCATCACGGTGACTAACTCGCACTACATCCTGTTCAATAATTGGCCCTGCATCTAAATCAGCAGTGGCATAATGAGCAGTTGCACCAATAATTTTTACACCACGTTCAAAAGCTCGGTGATAAGGGTTTGCTCCTACAAAAGCTGGTAAAAATGAGTGATGAATATTGATAATTTGTGGAAATTGATTAATAAAATTTGCACTAACAATCTGCATATATTTGGCCAATACAACTAAATCAATTTTGTATTCTCGCAGTAATTCAAGTTGTTTGACTTCTTGTTCTAGTTTGTTTTCTTTAGTAATAGGAATGTGTTGATACTCAATACCAAATTGCTCTGCTACGACTTTTAAACTAGAATGGTTACTAATAATTAAAGGAATTTCAGCGATAAATTCTTTAGCACGTTGTCGCCAAATCAAGTCAAATAAACAATGGTCTTGGCGACTAACCCAAATAGCAATACGGGGTACAGTATCAGAAAAATGTAGTTCCCATTTAGCGCCTAAAGGTTGAGATATAGCATTAAAAGCCGGTGCAATAAACTCTCGCGGTAAATTGAAGCCATCTAACTGCCATTCGATGCGGGTGAGGAATAACCCGGCAGCAAAATCTGTGTGCTGATCTGCATGGATAATATTACCACCATTAGAATAAATAAAATTGGCAAATTTCGCCACTAGTCCCCGTTGATCTGGGCAGGAAATTAGCAAAGTTGCTGTCGGATTAGTCATACAATTTTAGATTTTAGATTGGGAATAGGATTATAAATCGTGAATTCATTTTTCATCCTCATTTTTTAAATTGGTATAACTTAGAAAAATTAGTGAGATTTGAAGTAGGGGCGTACAGCTGTACGCCCCTACTCAGGGTTATATTAACAGACAGGAGAACCTCTATGATTGCCTATTTGGCATTTGTTGGAACTGGTAAAGGAAGATTGCTTGGCAAAGGTGTTGATTTAACATTACCTGCGGATTGTTTCCACTCTGATAATTCCCGATTTACTGCGTTTTCAAAATCTATAGGTACCAATAGCACATTTACATTGCTGTCAGGTTTTGTAGCCTGCTCAGTTTGAGCATATAAAAAACGCCCGTTAAAGTTATTTTTTCCTAAAATTAATTGATGACTTTGCTGATTTTTGAGAGTAATATCAATAGTTGCTTGTGGTTGCTCTAAACCGAATTGTCCAAGTTCATTTTTTGGAGTTGACAAAGTGCGATTGCTCTTACCCTTGACCAACAAATCCATTAAATAAGAAACAATAGCGTCATTTGCTGGCTCAGATATTGGCGATTTAATTAACCACTTAGATTCATTGGATTGATTACTACGTTCCAAATTCAAAGTGAGTTTTGTTGTCTTTATTGTTAAAGCCTGCACATCATCTTCGCTAAAAGAGAAAATTCGCTGGTTTTCCTCTTTAATTTCTTCTCGCTGACTAGCACCCCTAATTTCATAGAAGTAAACAAAACTGCCTAAACCCAGCGCTAGCAGTATCAAAATTAGAGTTGTTCGTGGCAATTTCATTTTTTTGTCATTAGTGATTAGTCATGGGGCATTGGCACTGCGGAGTTAGGAGTTAGGAGTTAGGAGTTAGGAGTTAGGAGTTAGGAGTTAGGAGTGTGGGAGGTGTAGAAGGAAGCATAAATTCTTTTTCCCCCCACACTCCCTCATCTCCCTCATCCCCCTCATCTCCCGATTTTTACCTTCGTTTCCACCAGAGAATAACTGCTACCCCAAAGCCAATGAGGGGTAAGAGTAATACAGATGACAATGTTAAAAGATTAGCTTGGGTAGTTGTCAAAGTTATCCGCCGGTTTTTCGGTTCTTTGGGGCGAATAGAAAGAGGTTGCTTATCTTGTTGATTCAGCCAAGTCACTGAGTTGAGAAATACATCTCCGTTTAGTTGCCTATCAAATAATCCATCGGTGGCAAAGTTAGAATTTCCGAAAACGACTAAGCGTGACTCGATGGGTGTTTGAGATGAGGGAGTGGGGGGAGGTGAGGGGGATGAGGGGGATGAGGGAGTGGGGGGAGAAGTTTTGTTTTGGGTGGTTGGTGATGGTAGGGGGGAAGGTGTGGGTGAAGGTTGGGAAATGGGTGCAGATTTGGGTGTTTGTTTTCTTGTTAAAGCAACACCTAAAGTCAGAGGGCCTTTGAGGTCTTTATCTGGATTAAATTCTAATTTTTCGCTTTCTAGGTCGCTTTCTGCCCAGCTACTGGGATAGGGTTTGGTTCGCAGTAAAGGAGTAGCTTGGATACTGGGTATGGGAGTAATTTCCAGAGGTCGGGCAATGGGATAAAAAGAAATATCGTTGCGGAAATCTTGGGTAATTGGATGTTGTCCGTATTCTGTCACCAAGGGCGCGGCAGGGCCAAGTCCGATGACGGTTTCAGATGAAATATCTACTGCTAAGCGATTATCCAAACGAACGCCCCACTCTTTTAGCAAGTTGTCAAGTTTGGGATCGGTATTAGGATCGATCATCAGCAGTAAGTTACCACCTCCATTGAGATATTCTTGCAAGGCTTTGACTTCGGCTTCAAACAGTCCTCGCTTGGGGCTAGCTACTATGACCACAGCGGCATCTTGAGGAACTTTCGGGTTTTCTGCTAGACTCAGCGGTTCTGTTGTGTAATTTTTATCCTTTAATCCCTCAATTGCTTGGGATATTGCACCTTTCCCTGGTGAAAGTTGGCTTTCGCCATGACCTTGGAGTAAGTAAATTTTGGTTGTTGTTGAACTTGTTAGTTTTTGTAGGCGACTGGTTAATCTGATTTCTGAAAGGCGTTCATTTTGATTGATTGTTTGTACTAATTCCCTTTTATCACCATATTCTAAGTAAACTTCGCCATAATCTTTGGCACCAATTTTTTCTGCCAGTCCTGGTCTAAGTTGGGGATCGACATATTCAAAATTAAACTTTGAGCTTTGTCGGCGATAATTTTCTAATAATTGTTGGTCTTGGGGATTTTGGTTGATGTCAAATATCCAGATTTTAACAGGCTGTGGCAGGGCTTTCACCAATTCCCGCGACTGAGGCGCAAGGGTAAACAATTGAGTTTCTGTTAAATCGGCCCGAAAGTGGTAGCGAGTTCCCAAAAAGTTAATCAATCCCAAAATTGCTAATACTGCTATGGTTGCTACCAAGGCATTAGTTCCAGCTTGGGTAGACCGACGCTTCCACCAATTAGTTTGGTAGCTTTGCCATATTATCCACAACCCAATAATCACAATTCCTGGAATCAGGAATGCTAATGAAATTAATCCCCATTGTTCAGAGACTAACCCAACTGTTAACCCTACAGCAACTAGGAACGGGCCTAGCCAAAACAGATATTTCCACAGTTTTTTCTTTGCAACTATTTTCATATTAATTAGACTGAAGTGAGGAGTTAGAAGTTAGGAGTTAGGAGTGGGGAGTTTTAACTCTTCACTCCTAACTTTTAACTCATAACTCATATGACTACTGACGCCCAAAGCGTAGTGCATCAATTGATTGAGCTGTGAGAAAGATGCCCAAAAAAATATAACTGGCAAATAAAATTAAGGCGCTGGTATCGAAAATACCTTGAATGAGAGTGTTGTAATGTTTCAGGAACGATAAATAACCTAAGGCTTCACCGATAAAACCAGGGATATTTCTGGCGATTGTATCAATAAATAACAGTAATAAGATTACTGCAAAGGTGAGAACCGCAGACAAAATTGTGCTTTCTGTTAATGAAGAAATAAACATTCCTAAAGATAAAATTGCCCCTGCTAGCAAGATTAAGCCAAAATGACCCACTAAGGGAACTGAGGGTGTTATGGGTGGACTTGCTCCACCGATCGCGATCGCTTCTAACATTACCACGGGCAAAACCATTGTGATAAAAAATGTTAGCACGCCTAAGAATTTACCTACAGCTACCGCCCAATTGGTGATTGGTGACGTGGCTAATAGTTCTAAAGTGCCCCGCTTACGTTCTTCGGCATAAAGTCCCATTGAGAGAATTGGCAGGATAAATAACAACAGGCCGCCCATTGAATCCAAAAATGCTCGCACAAATTCGTAGGCAAAATCTATTGTTGGTATTGGTTGCCCTTGTTGTGCTTGGAAATCTATTGTCGCTGCTGCCGCAAAAATACCATTTGGCCCTAGTAAAATCATCACTATGAATAACCCGGCGATGAACCAAAATATGCCGGCGATCGCATAAGCCAAAGGTGATACAAAATAACTCTGTAACTCTCGGCGATAAATGGCAATAATATTACCCAGTACTATACCCATTTATGCGGCTTCTCCTTGTGTGGCTGCTTCTAAATTCTTTTCTTCTGTGGTCAGTTGCAAGAACACATCTTCTAAGGTAGCGTTAACTCGCCGCAATTCATGTAAACCGAATCCTGCACGCACTAATGTTATGGCAATATCCCGCCCTGGTTCTTTCCCCGGTTGGGATATCACGCGCAAGTAAGCCCGATTTGCCTGGGGTTGATGACCGTGGATTCCGCTAGTCGGAATTGATTCTACCAAACTCACGCCCGCAATATTTTGCAATACTTGTTTCGCTAGGGCGGCTTCTCCTTCTATTTCAATTTCATACCCCGAGCCGCCTGTCAACTGAGTCATTAAATTTTCTGGTGTATTAGTTGCGACTACTTTACCGCGATTAATGATGGCGACGCGGCTACAAGTCATACTTACTTCTGGCAGAATGTGTGTAGAAAGAATTATGGTGTGAGTACCAGCCAGACTTTTAATTAAATTCCGGACTTCAATGATTTGCCTGGGATCGAGTCCAACTGTCGGTTCATCGAGAATGATTGCTGGGGGATCGTGGACGATCGCTTGAGCAATTCCCACCCGTTGACGATATCCTTTAGAAAGTTTGCGAATAATTACTCGACGCTTATCTTGTAAACTACAGCGTTCCATCGCTGCTGTTACCTTATTATTGCGATCGCCTGCTGGAACTCCCTTGATTCGTGCTACAAAATGCAAAAACCCCTCCACCGTCATTTCTGGATATAACGGCGGTGTTTCCGGTAAATAGCCAATTTTTTGGCGCACCGCCAGGGAATTTTCATGGACATCATAACCAGCAATGCGGGCATTACCATTGGTTGCCGGTAAATAACCAGCCAGAATCCGCATGGTTGTAGTTTTACCGGCACCATTGGGTCCTAGCAGCCCTAAAATTTCCCCTGGTTCAACACTAAAAGTGACATCAGTAATCGCTGGGGTAGAACCGTATATTTTACTCAGATGCTCAACTTCAATCATCGTTGGTGGCGATCGTAAATTATAAGATACCTAATAATCTTAGATCGTGATATTGGGCATCGAGGATTGGGCATTGGGCTAAGAACATAAATTTTTTGTCGATTTCTGGTAAAGTGTAGCGGGTATTTGAGTCAAAAAAACCTAAAGTGGAGAAAATACCAGGCGAAGCATTAGTAGTTCGAGGCGGCCGCAATCGTCCAGAAGATATTAAACGTGCAACAGGAATCCACCCCAGTGGCATCACAGGAATTTCGGTGGAATGTGCAGTAGGATTGTCAGTAGCACAGTTGGCAGTATGCATTCCTCATGGACTCGTTGGAGTAACAACAGTGAATGAAATTCGGTCTTTAGGTGGAGATGTCATCCGAACATCTGGCAGAAGTCCAAATCATGCTACCTTGACTGGCTTAACTCCTGAGCAAATTAACAGTCTCTTGATGCCAACTATCGCTAACCCAGCAAGGCAAAATTCATCATCGTAAGAAGCATATGAGCAAATTTAGAGTCTTTGCAGATTTTCATAATGCTGATGTCCAAGGCCACTTACGTCTGAACTGCATCGGTACTATTGAGGACTTGGCTAGTCAAAGTATTGAGTTGCAAGAAGGCCAGTCACTCACTTTTTACAGCGAAGATTTGGAAGTAGATGGAGTAGTGAAATATTCTCATGAGGAAACTATTTGGGTTGCTGTCATTGACTGGAATCAAATCAGACAAGCAGAAGATTTAGCAATTCAAGCTATGAGTTAAACACCAATGCTTGAACATTTAGTCCAACCCAAACAGAATGCTTTGTATGAGACTGCCACACCAAAAGAATTCGCACAAGCTTTTCGAGAGTGGGCAGACAGTCACGATCGCAATACACCACTTTTATCTGAGTATGCTGTTAGTCGTGAAAGTATTTATGAAGACGGATTACGAATTGCGAATTAAATTGACGATCGCATTAGCTAAATCTAATGGTTCTACGGGTTTCGGTAGGTGTTTTTGAAACCCAGCTGCTAGTGCTTGATTATAATTAATTTCTCCAGCATAAGCAGTCAAAGCGATCGCCGGAATCTCTCCGCCTTTTTCTGGTGGCAATTTTCTCACTTGGCGCAGCAGCATGTAGCCATCCATCAAGGGCATTCCAATATCGCTTAACAAGATATCTGGCTTTGACTGGGCTAGTGCTTCTAATGCTTCGGCTGCCGATGCAACTGCGGTTACAGTTGCTCCATACTGTTCTAAGGCAAAGCTAAAAAAGTCACGTACATCTGCTTGGTCGTCCACCAGCAAAATCTCTACTCCCAAAAGCAACGAATCTTCAGTATTGAGTTCTGAGTTAGAAGACTCCGGACTGGGAACTCGTAACTCGGCACTTTTGAGCAAAGGTAGCTTAACTGTAAAGGTTGCCCCTTGTCCTTCTCCTGAACTATCTACCTCAACTGTACCACCGTGAAGTTCAACTAAATGACGCACAATTGCTAGCCCTAATCCCAGTCCGCCAAATATCCTAGTTGTCTTAGCATCTGCTTGGCGGAAATAGTCAAACACGTGGGGCAAAAATTCTGGACTAATTCCTTTACCTGTATCAATCACCTGAATTTGAGCATAACCAGGGGAAGAAGACGCGGTGAGGGGGAGACGCTCTGACGCGGAGAGTGTTTTCCCCGCGTCCCCGTGTCCCCGTGTCCCCGCGTCCTCTTTCCCCGCGTCCTCTTCTGTCACCTCTTCTAGACGCACTTCTACTCGTCCTCCTGATGGTGTAAATTTAACAGCATTGGAGAGTAAATTCCACATGATTTGTTGCAAGCGATCGCCATCGCCTAAAACTTTGCCGACATCATTGAATACTGTTTGAATTTCAATGGATTTGGCTTCTGCTGCTAAACGTACCGTTTCTTGGGCAGCGGCGATCGCTATTTTTAAATCCACTGCATGAAGATTTAGACTCAGCTTGCCTTGTAAAATCCGCGACACATCTAGCAGGTCTTCAATGAGTTGGGTTTGTAATTTGGCGTTGCGTTCAATTGTTTCTAGGGCGCGGACTTTGGTCGCTTCGTCGAAGTTGCGGGTTCTGAGTAACTTTGCCCAGCCCAAAATCGGGTTGAGGGGAGTTCTCAATTCATGAGAAAGAACCGCGAGGAATTCATCCTTAATCCGGTTGGCTGTTTCAGCTTGCGATCGGGCAGTCTTTTCTGCTTCGTAAAGTTGAGCGCGGGCGATGGCTTGACCACATTGTTGTCCCAATGTCAACATAAATCCCCGATCTTCTGGGTTAAATGCTTGGGTAGTAGCAAAGCTAAATCCCAGTGCCCCAATAGCTTTGCCCTCTGTTATCAAAGGTACAGAAGCCCAGGCATTATTTCCAGTTACAACTACAGCGTCAGCTAAGTTGGGATACTTTGCCATCAAGGCTTCTAAGTTTTGGCAAAAAATTGGCTGCTTAGTTCTGACGGTTTCTGCAATTTGGTTGGCAGCAGTGATGGGAAAATTTGCCCAAGTATCTATGATTGATTTTGGGTAGCCAGTTGCTTGGACAACTTTCAAGCTAGTATTTCCCTGAGTTAGTAAGACAACAGAACCAGCACAGGCTCCCAAGGCGGCAATTCCTTGGTTCATCACCACGTCAGCAACTTCTTGGGGAGTCAAGGCTTCCGAGAGGGCGGCGGTGATGCTTTGTAAAAGTACTATACGATTGACAGATAGCTCAGCGGCTTGTTTGGCTTGTTGAGTTTCTTGATAAAGTCTGGCATTGTCAATGGCTGTGGCCGCACGACGAGCAATATCTTCTGCCAAAGCTAAGTCTACTTGTTGATAGTGGCGACCTGACTCGGCTGTAAAAAAAGAGATTGCGCCAAATAATTGCCCACGGGAACGAACTGGAATCACCATTAAAGAATGAATATCGAGGCTTTGGAGTAATTTCAAATGCTCCTGGTCTTGAGCCATCATCAGAAGGTGAGAGTCGGATAATTTGTGATAAAAAACAGATATTCCCAACTGTAGCTGCTGGACAAGGTATTGTGCGCCGGTTTTAGGTGGATAACGTCGTTGGATTTGGTCTAGGATATTTTGTTTTGTCGGGTCGGCAATAGCGATCGCAATTTGTTTACTTGACCAATCTTCCTGAAAAACATCTACAATACACCAATCAGCCAAGGTAGGAACTGCTAAATTAGCCACATTGGCTAAGGCAATTTCATAATCCAATGAAGCAGCCAGTATGGTGCTGGCTTCAACTAAAAACTGTTGGGTGGCTTCAACTCGTTTGCGTTCGCTAATATCTTCGATGATGCCTAACGCATATTTGAGTTGTCCTTTACTATCCCAAACTGCGGATGAAGTTAAGTTTGTCCAAACAATAGAACCATCTTTGCGGATGTAGCGCTTTTCGAGAGAATAGCCATTAATTTCTTCTTGTGCCAAAACTCGCCGAGCATTTTCTCTATCAGCTTCCAAGTCGTCAGGATGAGTAATTTCCTGGAAGTTCATTTGCATTAACTCTTCATGACTGTACCCAGTAATTTCGCACAGTGCCGGATTAACTTGCAGAAATTGTCCGTCCAAGTTTACCAGAGTAATACCGACAGCAGCTTGGTTGAACATTGCCCGAAATCTTTCTTCGCTTTCTCGCAAGGCAACTTCTGTTTGTTTTGCTGCTGTCACATCTGCCATAATCATCCCAATTCCCACTGTTTCGCCCATGCGATTGTTCACTGGATAATAATTGCCTAGCCAGTATTCGTAATTTTCGGGTTGCCCTGGTGTGTGGATAGTAATTTCGACATTCAGCAGAGGTTCTCCAGTCTCCAATACTTGTTGTAACTGTACTTCCAACTCAGAGGCCATCTCTGGTAGAACTTCTTGAAATTTGCGTCCTAAGTGTTCTTCTATGGTTAAACCGTTAATGTCAGCCAAAACTTGATTAATGCGGATATATCGCAGTTGGCTATCCAAAAAGCAGACAGCAACGGGAGCAGCTGCTAGCAGGGCATCTAGAAGAGATAGAGATTCGGCATAGTGGATTAAAGCTTGGTGGATGTCTTGATAAAGTCGAGCATTTTCCACTGCTAAGGCAGCACGATAGGCGACATCTCCTGCTAAAGTCAAATCAGAGCGATCGTACAAACGATCTGATTCGGCGGTGACAAAGCTGATGGTGCCCAGTATTCTTCCTCCTGCGATTAACGGCACAATCATCACAGACTTTATCCCCAATTGTCGAACCAGTTCTAAGTGTTCTTCATTCTGAGTATTTGTCACCAATAACGAGTCAGGTACTTCGGGAATTAGTTGGCTTTGCCGAGTTTGTATGACTTTAGTAATTGCACTCTTGGAATCTGGCAAATACTCCTGAAGCTTGCGTGCCAACTCTGCTTTCGATGGGTCTGCATGGGCAATAGGTAAGCGGCGAATCGAACCATCTTCATTGACAATATCGACGCTACACCAATCTGCCAACTGGGGAACTGAAATTTTGGCGATTTGTTCTAGGGTTTCTTCATAATCTAGGGAGCTAGATAGTATACTACTAACCTCGGCAATATAGCGGAGTCTTTCTTCAGCCCGCTTGCGCTCTGTAATATCCAGAACAAAGAAAGCTCCTCGATTAAAAGCCCCTTCAAAGTGACTGCCACCTATCAAAACTGGCAGGTGTGAACCGTCTTTACGGATATATTCTTTTTCATAGGGTGTGCAAAAGGCGCTGCTTTGAAATTGAGTCAGTGCTTGCTCATCGAGTGGCAGGTACTCAGTTGGAGTCAGGTTTCGCCAGTTAAGTTTCCCAGAAACTAATTCTGCACGAGAATAACCCAACATATTCAACAATGCATCATTGGCTTCTGTGATTTTGCCGTCTTTTTCCCAGAAACCAATGCCAATCATATTTGACTCAACTATGCTGCGAAACTTTCCTTCGCTTTCCCGTAATGCTTGCTCAGATTGTTTCTGCTGAGTAATATCAATAGAGGTGACACCAACTCCAAGCAACTCCCCATCTGCTAAACAGACTGGATAATAGTTGACAATAGCGTAACGATATACCCCAGGCGGATAAGTTTCACCGCTAACTTCCTGGTTAAGTAACGGCAGCCTTGTTGCCATTACTTGGGCAAACACAGGCTCAACTTGCTCTGCCCATTGCGGTAGTACTTCCCGCAAGGTGCGACCAATATGTTGGTCTAGTGGTACACCGTTGATGGCTGCTAGAGCTTCATTGGCGTAAACGTAGCGAAGTTCGGTATCGAGGAAACCCAACGCTACTGGTGAAGTACTCAGCCAAGCATTCAGCAACGCCAAAGATTCATCTTTTTGCTGAACGGCTTGCTGAAGTTCTTTCTGTAATCTGGTTTTTTCTAGTTCTGCCTGGTGGCGTTGGCTAATGTTCACAGCCACACAGGTAATACCGTGAATGCTATTGTCTGCATTTTTTAGTGGTTCAATCAGCAAATCATAATAGCGGTTTTCTCCACACATTGGCAGACACATCTCTTCACGGATGGAAACACCAGTTTTTAATACTTTTTGCTTAATTGCCGTCAATTGCTCTGCTATTGAGGCGGGAAATAATTCAGCATCAGATTTACCAAGAACTTCTAGTGCCGTGTCTCCAACTTGACGATGATGAATCCACTGATATCGCAAATTGCGATCTTGCTGAAACACCATAATATTTGAGCTGTTTAACGCTAAGCGAAATCGTTCTTCAGAGAGTTTTAGCTTTTGTATATTTACATCAGCCGCTTTTTTAGAGGTCTTTAATGCTTCACATAAGATACTAAAGAATAATCCCTGTAATGCAAACAATCCGATTCGCACGCAATTGGATAGGTCAAAACTTAGTTGATAAACTGGCGGCAAAAAAAAGTAATTGCTCAATAGCGCAGATAAGAAGGTTGCCAATAGCCCTGATTTCAAACCACCATACCAAGCACTCACCATTACGGCGCTAAAAAACAGCAAAAAAGGAGTTACACTCATGCTTATCCAAGGGTGTAATATCAGCATTAACACCCATGAAATAGCAACTATTAATACAACAATGACATAACGCAGTAATTGGGAATAAGGAATATGGAGCATGAAAATATTTGGGAATAACCAATACTTATTGCACAGGCTATACACACCCTAAGCTAGTTTGCAACTTTTAGTAATTTATCTCTAGATAGATTTTTGTTGATTTTTTTAAACTTCTTTTGCTAGAAGTTAATTATCAAGTTATGTAGTATATTGAGTGGGAATTTGTGAAGAAGAATTCAGAATTCAGGATGGGCTAAACCTTAGCTATCCGCTAACAGAATTCAGAATGAATTGGAGTCCGGATGAGTGATGAATATTGGTTTGAAACCTCGCTCATTGCGGGTGAAACAAATTTTAAACATTATTCTTCATCGCAATCCTAAATGAATTGTAAACAAAATTTATTGCCTATTGCCTGACTCCACGAGTCAGTTCACCAATCAAATTGGTTGTTAGTGAGTTAGCCACGTTAGTGAGATTTTAATTCGGTTAATAAATCAATTGTGTTACTGATATTCTCAATCAGCATACTCTCGGTAATTTCTAGGGCTATGGAATCGCCTGTTAAGCTTGTTTGGGCTAGGATTTGATCGATATCTTCAATTAAGCTGGCTTGGCGAATATCTTGAGCAGAAAAGTTAATACTCATCTTCAGTGGCAAGTGAGTAGTAAACTCTGTTTTCCAGTTTGCGAGTTGTTGACGAGCTGTGTATAGCATCCAGCGATCGATCTGCACAATTAGATTTTTTCACCAAATCAAATCGGATTCCTATAGGAATCCGTTTTGATTTTTGAAATTATCTGCATATGCTGGTAGTGGGGAGTAGGGAGTAGGGAGTAGGGAATAGGAAAAAGTACTTTGTAAGTGTACGGATTTTTTCAGAAATCAAATATGAGTCCTATGGGACTTCCAATAAAAAAAACGTCCCATCGTAGGGGCGCACAGCTGTGCGCCCCTACAAATGTACAAATAATTTGGAACAATTTATTTTTTGGAAGTCCCTATATATGCCTTACGACATGACTCTGTGTCCAGGAAAAAATTGCCCAATCAAACAAAATTGTTACCGTTTTACACGTGAAATTCTCGGTCGTCAGAATTTTTTTGCAGCAGTTCCCTATAATTTCACTACTAATTCCTGCGACCATTTTATTAATAACCGCCCAGATGAAAATCAAATCCGTTTAAAAGCTTATGAAATCTGGCAACAATCCGGCTGTCCAGATGGCAAGTCTGTAGAACATTGGCTTCAGGCTGAAAAGGAGTTGATATAGTTCAAAATTTATCAAACAGAATTCTGACTCCTGAATTCTGACTCCTGATTTTTCAAGTCCGCCCAACTAGACTGGCCACTACTGTGGCTAACTCAGCCGGCTCAACAGGCTTCGGCAAATGCAGTTGATAACCTTCTTGTATCGCTCGCACCCTATCCTCCGCCCTAGCATAAGCTGTCAGTGCGGCTGCGGGAATATTTCCTCCTAGTTCTGGAGATTGCTCGCGCAATTTCCGAATCAAGGAGTAACCATCTTGTTGGGGCATACCAATGTCGCTAACTAATACATCTGGTTTCCACTCTCGAATTACTTGCAATGCTTCTGAAACTGATGCTACTGCTTGGACTTCGGCTTGGTACTGTTGGAGTACTGTGGTGATAAATTCACGGCTATCAATTTGATCGTCTACAACCAGTACCCGTACACCAAGGAGGGAAAGCAGGGGAGGAACAGAGGAACAAAGGGGCAAAGGGGTGGAGGGGCAAAGGGGCGGACTTTTTAAAAGTGGTAACTTGACTGTAAATGTCGCGCCTTGTTGTTCGCCGTCGCTATTTGCGTGGATGGTGCCACCATGCAATTCCACCAAATGACGCACGATCGCTAATCCTAGTCCTAAGCCACCATAGGTTCTGGTGCTGGAACTATCAGCTTGACGAAAACGTTCAAAGACGTAGGGCAGAAAATTAGCACTGATGCCAATACCTGTGTCAATTACTTGAATCTGGGCATATTTGTCGGTTGTCTGTTGTTCCAAATTGAGGATTTGCCCAAGGCATTTGACATCATTGACTACAGACAATTTCACGTCTACCCGTCCTTTTGCGGGTGTAAATTTAATGGCATTGGAGAGCAAATTCCAGATAATTTGTTGCAAGCGATCGAAATCACCTGAAATTAAGAATATTGAATTTTCGGCTTGGAAGTTACCTTTTGGATGTTGATTAAATTGAGTTTCTGCCGGAGGAACGACGGAAAATCTCAAATCGATTTCTTTAGATTGGGCGGCGAGACTAACAGTTTCTAGGCTGGACTCGATTATCGACACCAAATTACAAGTACGAACATTGAGGCGTAATTTGCCTCTGTTCATCCGCGATATATCCAGCAAATCTTCAATGAGTTGGGTTTGGGCTTTAGCGTTGCGCTCAATTGTCTCCATACCTTTGGCGATTTGGGTTTCCTTGAGTTTGCTGCGTTGCAATAATTGTGCCCAACCAAGGATGGCATTGAGGGGCGATCGCAATTCGTGGGATAATATACCCAGAAATTCATCTTTCATCCGGTTCGCTTGTTGCAACTGCTCAGTTTGCAGCTGCAAAGATGCAATTAAACTAGCTCTTTCCATTGCGATCGCTATTTGATCGCACACTGCTTGCATCATCCCCTTTTGATTTTCGCTGAAGCCCAGCCGAGTCCGACTACCAAAGGAAAGAGTACCCAACAGCCGCCCCTGTGCTATTAACGGTGAACAATAATAAGCGCTAATACCTAAAGAACGAATCAATTCTGTTTTCGGGTCAGTTGATTGCTGCACATTCTCCACAGGTATTGGGTGGCGTTGCTGGGCTACACTACCGCAAACCGCTTCACCAAATGCTAACCACTCAATTTCCTTGGCCAATTCTGGGGAAATACCGCCGTAAGACTCCAACCGCATCACTCCAGAGTTCTCGTCAACCAAATAGTTAAAGTAAACATCTAAACCAATTTGCTCTGAGAGTTTTCGGAACAAGCTATCGATTAGTTCCACCGGTTGCTGGCTTGATAGCAGATCGTTAGCTGTATCAAAAAGTAGCTTTAGTCTCTGGTAACCCAAAGAAAGCGCCTTTTCTGCCTGCTTGAGGTTGCTAATATCTTGGAATACCAAAATACACATAGCTGCATGACCGTGCATCGCTGGCAAAGTATCAGCAAATACCAGTAAAGAGCGCACGCCAGAGCTAGTATGCCAGTCCACCTCCAACCCATCCAGACGTTCCCCAAGAGCTACCCGCACTCCTGGCATTTGCTCGTTGGGAATGCGATTTCCTGCCGCATCCGTATAGTGGTAAACTGTATGATATTCTGCCGCTGCTACCCCTTTAGGAAATTCGCCCCCAGCTAACTCATCAGCAGAGCGATTGGCAAAAATTACCCGTGCTGTGACTGGTTCAATAAACAACAGTGGTCTTGGCATCAGATTTAATACATCTTCTAGCCATTTTTGCTGATTGCGGAGTACTTCTTCTGCCTGCTTGCGTTCTGTAATATCCAAAAACGCCCCAACGCAGCCTCTAGTCTTCCCATCTTCGTCAAACAAAGGTGCAACATGCTCCAAAAGATTGACTATTTTCCCATTTTCATGTACTATATCTGCCTCAAAATCTAAAACTTCCACACCATGAGTAGCAGAGTACTGCATGGGAAGTTCCTCTGGTGACAATTCCCTTCCCTGGCGGTAAATTTTAAAGTTTGTCGGTTTTTCACCCAAGGGAGCGCTCAGGGAAGCATTTTTATCTAACGAGATGCCTAAGTGCTTAGCAAAAGCAGGGTTGACTTTGATATTTTGGCATTCTGGATCTTCGGCGATGCCAATACCAATGGGAATTACTTCCAGTAAAGTTTGTAATTCACTAATCCGACGCTGTAAATCCTTGTTTAATTTTAAGATTTGTTCCTTAGCTTGTTTTTGCTCGCTGATGTTGCGAGTCACGGTGGCCAGAGCAATTGGTTGACCGGTGTTGTTTTCTGTAACAGTGAAGATATTATAATCAACTGGTATCGCTTGGCCTGTTTGCAGATGTCGGAAGCGGAATTCTCCTTGCCAGCGCCCTTGTGATAGGACAGTGGGCAGTATATGATGCTGAAAATAATCTTTGTCTTCGGGCATGAGGTAATCTAAAACTGCCTTTTGCTTCGCCTCTTCAAGGCTACCAAGCCCGACTAACTTTTGACCTGCATCATTTATATAGAGTAATTTTCCTTCAACGGTGGCGATGCCAATAAAGTCAGAGCTATTTTCTACCAGGGATACTAATTTTTGCTGTTCTGCTTGTGCTTGCTTGCGTTCGCTTAAATCGAGGATAAAGGCTACTGACTCTTCCCGTTTTTCTCCCAACAGTACGTAACCAACTAAAATTGGGATTCGGCTACCATCTTTGCGAATGTATTCTTTTTGATATGGCGTACAAGCACCTTTGGGGTTTTTCTTGGCTTCGGCGATACCTTGCAGGTCTAAGTGTCGATACTCTGGAACTGTGATTTGTTTCCAACTTAAACGGCCTGCTAATACTTCTTCTTGGGTGTAACCAATGATCCTCAGATATTCGTCATTTGCCTTGTGGATACCACCGTAAATGTCGGCAAAGACAATGCCGATAACGTTAGCATCTACAAAGCTTGCCAGTTTATCTTCGTAGGCTCTGAGTGCTTCTTGGGCAAGTAGGCGTAGATTATCAGAGATATCGCGCTGATGGCTGAGGTGTTCAATAACCCTAGCACTTTGCCAAATCAAAATAGTAAAAATTACAATCACGACGATGGCAAACACTGATACTGCAAAAGCTGGGTCATATCGTCCTGCGCGTTGACCTGCAACAATTACCCACCCTAATATAAAAGGTACTGCGATCGCTGCAATCAATAACCGACGTGCAAGCAAGCCACCATAGTTATCACTTGTAACTACTCTCATTAATCCCTGTTCTGTCCGCGCCCACAAAGTCCCTATACTTAGTGAACTAAACAACAACGCTGTATGCAAAGCCATTGATGTTGTATAAGGGGCAATGCCATAAAGAACTTCGACTTTATAGGCATAGCCCATCAGCGCTTGAAAGGAAATCAAAGTGGCTATCAAAGCCAGAATTTGGGCATACCAATAACTGCGGTAATTTTTTTGATAAATCAAAAACTGTAACCCTACACTCACCAGTAGAAAATTGAGTGCTGTGTTCACCCCCATTCGCCCCGGATGTGATGTCGCCAAACTGGTCGGGGAGTCACGAAATAACAGTTCATCAATACCAAAATTCCAGCCAAACAGATATTCAAAAAGTGTGAGTCCAGCAATTGCGGTAACCCCTATGGCACAAACTTTGGATAGTAAAATACCAGGGAAGTGCAGGTAATTTGGAATTGTTCTTTCCCCCCCTCTTTTTGTTCTCCCTTCTGTTAAAAACAGCCACAGCGACATCCCAGACAGCACAAAGCACAGCGCTGTGTTGAACTTCATCGTGGCAGGACTAGTTGGAAAACCACGCTTGAGAACATCAATCTCCAGCCACCAACCAACCACTACCAAACTACCAACCAAAACGGGTATCGCACTTGCGATTTTTGCCACAAATGAATTTGCAGGAATTTTAAGTATATCTTGCAGCCGCAAGCGGTTAACCTTTAACATTGAGTGTTCTCTAACCGCATCTATCTAGCGTAATAAATTGCCGTATTTCTTACGGGTTAATCATTTATGTCCATTGTATTTTATGCTACCCTTTTAGTTGCTTTTCATCTACCCATATGCATATTTTTTATTGCACAATTTAGAGTAAGAAAAAATAATGCTTGAAAAATCAACCTTTGTGATGATTTTCCAATTGCAAGGGATGTTAGCTGCCACTCGTTTTGGAAGTGCTGCTCCCCAACACTACAAATTCTACAATCACTTCAGACGCTGGAGGTGTCCATAGCACCTCTCTAGCTGCAATTTCCATTACTGTTTGGCTTGTCTACATCCCACAATTTTGCTCCAGGAACCCGAAATGCTAAGAGTAACCAAATTCTCAAGCCACCAAAAAGCCATAGATACTGTTAACGATACTCATTGCGATTTTTTTAAATCCGATTCAGAGCCTATTTATAAAGTAAATATTTAAGTAGGGTGTGTTACGGCTGTGTGAGGATTTGGGCGTGCGAGCAAATGATATATAGCCGCAGGGCACCACTATTATACGGTGCGTTACGGCCTGCTGATTGATTCTGTATTCTGAATTTTGTATTCTTCTTCAATCTCCTACTTTTGGCTGAACCATATTGAGTGCGATAATTACAGCGTAATTGATTTTTTTGGTCAAGTATGTCTTTTTCATAATTTCATCTTCAATAAAGTATATTTTTTATGTCTATCATCGTGGAGATACAAGATTTATAAATAATAGTCTAAGCTTTGATAATAGGAGGCTGGAATATAAACTTTAACAGAATTCTAACCAGGGTTAAAGATATATAAATACAGGAGAAATATCAAAACATTTATCAAACAGCAATATTGGCGTCGGTTGTCAGAATTCAGTAAAGGTATTTTGTACGACTGGCAGATAGCGTTCGCTTTTAGCGTCTCCAAGAGTTGCGTTAGCGACGCAGCAGCGTCTGAATAATCGGTGTTTTTGCACCCATACCAAATCTACGATTTGGTGTCTTTAACCAGTGGCGGGTCTAAATCCCCCACTGATTCATTCTGACTTCTGAATTCTTCTTCAACAGTTTTAATTTTCCTGTTACCCTGAGCCGACTAAAGTTATTTCCAGCAGATAAATTAGACTTGAGACTCTACAAAAAAATGCGAAACGACTCTGGTAAAACTATTTCTATTTGGATGACAAGCGCACAAGTTCCAGAACAACCAGCGCTTACGGAAAATATTTATGCAGATGTGTGCGTCGTTGGTGCTGGCATAGCGGGAATGTCAACTGCCTATCTTTTAAGCCGCCAAGGTAAGTCTGTAGTTGTGCTAGATGATGGACTGATTGGTGGCGGCCAAACTGCACGGACAACAGCACACATCTCAAATGTACTAACCGAACGTTACTACGATCTCGAGCAAATACACGGTAAAGAAGCTGCAAAAGTGATTGCCCAAAGTCATACAACCGCAATTAATACTATAGAGGCGATCGCTAACCAAGAAAATATTAACTGCGATTTTGAACGGCTTGATGGCTATCTGTTTCCCCCAGACGTGAAATCATTAGACGAAATTCAGCAGGAATTAGAAGCCGCACACCGAGTGGGACTGACTAATGTAGAAATGGTCAACAAAGCGCCATTAACTGATTTTGATACAGGAGTGTGTCTACGCTTTCCCCAACAAGGACAATTCGATCCCCTGAAATATCTCGCTGGACTTGCAGAAGCCATTCAACGCCGTGGTGGTAGAATCTATACGGGAACGCACGTAGAAAAAATCAAAGGTGGTTTACCCGCCCGCGTTGAAACCAGCAGTGGCAAAGTTGTCACAGCTGATGCTGTAGTAGTAGCGACCAACTCACCCATCAGCAATTTGGCTACTATGCACTTTAAGCAAGCTCCATACATGACTTTTGTCATCGGTGTTAAAGTGCCTCGCGGTTCCGTTTACAAAGCACTTTATTGGGATACCCTCGACCCTTACCACTACGTAAGATTACAGAAATTTGATGACCACTATGATGTATTAATAGTTGGTGGTGAAGACCACAAAACCGGACAAGCTGACGATGCCAATGCTCGGTATGCCAGACTCCAGATATGGACGCAAGAACGCTTCCCGATGGCAGAGGAGGTTTTATTTCGTTGGTCAGGTCAGGTAATGAATTCTGATGATGGTATTGCCTATATTGGCAAAAACCCCTTTGATGAGGAAAACGTTTACATCGTCACCGGTGATACAGGTATAGGCATGACCCACGGCACGATCGCAGGTATACTATTAACTGATTTGATTCTAGGACGAAAAAATACCTGGGCAGACCTTTATAACCCGTCCCGTGTGAAAATTGGTGGAGTAGGTGATTTTATCTCTGAAAATCTCAACGTTGCGACCCAATATTTAAATTGGGTGACACCAGGAGATGTTGATTCTGTGGAAAAACTCGCTCCGGCCACAGGTGCAGTGGTGCGGCGTGGTTTGACAAAAGTCGCAGCTTATCGAGACGAAAACGGCACACTACAAGAATATTCGGCAGTCTGTACTCACCTCAATTGTATCGTTGCCTGGAATTCTTCAGAAAACACCTGGGATTGTCCATGTCACGGTTCACGGTTTGATACCAAAGGAAGAGTAATTAATGGCCCAGCGATCAATGGGTTAGCACCTGTGGAAGACAAGTAAAAAGTTACATTAGATATTAGACTTCTTGCAAAAGTCTTTCTTTTTCTCCTCTTCTTTGCGCCTTTGCGCCTTTGCGTGAGACAAAAAATTATTTATGCAAGAGGTCTATTCACAAATATTTTCTTGAGTGGGCTAATTACCCACTTTTCTAGTTACAGCAATTTTCAGGTAAATAAACCACGCGGTAGGGGCTTTAGCATTGCTCATTCGTGTCAACTTAACGTGAAACCCCCCGTCCGCCAGGAATTTCAATTCCTGGCTAATAGCGAAAGTCCTCTTTAGAGGACTGAAAATTACAGTCCATTGAAATGGACTTCAGCTATGAGACCGCCGTTTTAACGGTGGGCGGACGCGCAACACCCAACGAGTACGCTATTTTTAGCTTAAGTTGACACCAATCAGCAATGCTGTGCCCCTACGACGGATGTGGTTCAAATAGATAAAAACTGCTATAAATTAACGCAGATTTAGGTACTTTAACCTGTAGACATAGATTTTCCCAATCAAATTGTTCTTGTAAAGAATGAAACGCTCGGCATACTGTAGTTTGTGTAGCTGATTTTTGGTTGATTATCCTGCTTAATTTACAGCAGTTTTCATGCATTTGAACCACATCTATCGTAAGGGCACAGCAATGTTCCCTAGCGCGTGATCTATTTACCTGAAAATTGTTGTATAAGCTCGTTTTATCATTGATTCACAGCTATCAGCCTTTTTTACGTAGATTATTTATGCTTAAATAATACAGTCATTCAAAAAAATACAGTGCGATCGCAACAGTTTTGCTTGTAATGACTTCTGAAATTAAATAGGTCGGCGCTCTCGAACAGTAACGTCAAGTAGTTGTTTTTTCAATTTTAGCTGTATTAACCAATACAGTTTTTTTGATAATTTGCTTGTAAATAATTATAAATAAAACTAATTGATTAATGGTAGAGATAATGCTGAGCCTCATGCCAGAACATAGTACTCGTTTTTTTATGCCGATGGCAGTGCATATCTAAATTGAGAAAAATAAACGAGTAAGTTTAGGTATCAAAGGTATACAAACACAAAAAAATTTAGTACCGATTCTCACTTATCTTTTAGTGCTTAGCATGATTGTTTATATTTACGCTAAAAACTTCATGAATGCTATATACAACTACACCTGAAACTTTTTTGTAACCAAAACCCTATATACTAGACTAGACTTTGAGAAATTTTGAGAGTTTTGTTAATTGTAACACCAAAAACTATTAATCTTCAGATGAAATACTAGCGTATCTTATAGTCTATAGTTTTTAAAGTTTAGTCAAAACTATATCCAGTATCATCAAAAAACTGCAAACTTCATGTGGTGTAAAAATCAAGCGGGGAGTGAAAACATGAATTTACGTAGAGACGCTTTGCAAATCCTGAAAGAAACTAGCCGAACTTTTTATATTCCAATTAGTCTTTTACCGCCAGGATTACAAGAAGCAGTAGCATCAGCATATTTGTGTATGCGTGCTATCGATGAAATTGAAGATTGTCGAGAACTAGACAACCTTACTAAGGCAAAACTCTTACGCACAATCAGTCTGACATTACAGGCAGGCGTTGATGGCTTCCCGGTAGACGCCTTTTTTGCAGGTTTTAGAGAGTATGAGAATTCTTTAGAAGAAGTTACCCTCAGAATTCGAGAATGGTCGCTGCTAGCACCAGAAACCATTGCACCTCGAATTTGGGACACCACTGCTGCAATGGCAGACCGCATGGCTTACTGGGCAGAAATCAACTGGAAAATTTACACAGAATCTGATTTAGACCGTTATACCTTTGCGGTTGCAGGCGCAGTGGGATTGTTACTTTCGGACTTATGGACTTGGTACGATGGAACACAAACAAATCGTACCCAAGCCATTGGATTTGGTCGGGGTTTACAAGCAGTTAACATTCTGCGTAATCATACTGAAGATCTTGGACGTGGGGTAGACTTTTTTCCAGAAGGTTGGAATGCAGCAAATATGCAAGAATATGCGCGGCGAAATCTAGCCTTGGCAGAAGCCTACACTAAAGACCTTCCTACTGGTCCAGCCTTAGACTTTTGCCAAATTCCCTTGACCCTAGCGCATGGCACTCTTGACGCCCTTGCCAATGGTAAAGAAAAACTCAGCCGCAGTGATGTTTTAGCACTTCTCGAACATCTAATCGGTGTAAATGTGAAAGCTAGCTAATACCTCTGATTTGGCATCCAGTTAAAACCAATCTTGAAGACGGCAGGAGGTGGCAGCTTTTCAGGTTTCTGCACAGATCTTGAAAAATAATTAATTTCAGTACACTTGATATAATCTATTTCCTGCAAAACAATGTTATGGCAATCCTAAATCATTTGTGAGACAAAACCAAGGAAAAATGACCAATGATAAAGTGCAAAGTCTGAGCTAGGGCTTGCTGGAGGCATCAGAACTTTGTCACAGAAAACAGTCAAAACCCAAATTCTCACGAATCAAATAGGATTGCTATTCTGAAATAAAATATTCTTAATGAAAAATTAGTATAAAGTAATTCAAGTATTCTGCAATTATGCAAGTATAATAAAATATTTTGTTTTCGCGATCGCTGTACGTAATCTTATTTAAACTTTAGAAACTCTTCAAAGGATTTCCAGCAAAAATGACCTGGCAACAGCTGACTAAGATCTCAATAATTGAAACAGAGTATAAAAACTCTCTATGATTCTTCGTGCAGCGAGTTGACAGTGCATGAGCTACTGCTTAAATCCTACCTGTCGCAATCCAGAAAATTTGGTACATAGCCAAAGGTGTCAGTCTTGTGGCTCACGACTACTGTTGCGCGATCGCTATCAGGTAGTCAAGCCATTAGGCCAAGGTGGCTTTGGAGCAACCTTCTTAGCCAACGACCGAGTTTTACCAGGAGAACCAAGTTGCGTAATCAAGCAACTACGTCCCTCTGGAAACTCGCCACATGTTTTACAGATGGCCAGAGAACTCTTTGAGCGAGAAGCCAAAACTCTAGGTAAGATTGGCAATCATCCCCAAGTACCACGATTACTCGATTATTTTGAAGAACATGAACAATTCTACTTAGTTCAAGAATACATCAGCGGTGATACCTTGCAGGAGGAAGTCAAACTCAACGGTGTCTTAAGCGAAACTGGAGTCAAGCAATTCTTGAGTGAGATTTTGCCATTGCTGCAATACATCCACGAGCAAAAGGTAATTCACCGAGATATCAAGCCAGCTAACTTAATTCGCCGTAGTCAAGATGCCAGAATGGTACTCATTGACTTTGGTGCCGTCAAAAATCAAGTCACCCAAGGTGCGGCAAATCAATCGGGACAAACGGCCTTAACTGCATATGCTATCGGTACTCCTGGTTTTGCACCTCCAGAACAAATGGCCATGCGTCCAGTCTACGCTAGTGATATCTACGCACTGGGGGTGACATGTATTTATTTGCTAACTAGTAAAACTCCTAAAGATTTAGATTACAATCCCACAACTGGTGAGATGATATGGGAACAACTTGTGCAAGTGAGTGACCACTTGAGCAATGTATTGCGGAGAATGTTAGAGGTATCAGTACGTAATCGTTATCAGTCAGCAGCAGAAGTTCTCAGAGCCTTAGAGATAGAACCATATTTAGACAGCCTAGCACAAGGGTTACTAGCGAAATCCCCTGATGCTGGAGTTAAAGCGCGAACACACAACCACATGGAAAATTCTGCTATTTTATGTAGCAATCCTTCTACCGCCGTTACTAGCGCAGGAGTAGCACAGGTAGCAGCAGCAATTCGCGCTAGACGAGCCAAAGCTGAAGCGGCTGGGATGGTCAAATCAACCGCTTTCGCAAACAGCAACAGTAATGGTTCCCAAATTCCAAATTCTAAAGTTGAGCGCAAGTTCGATACCCAAAGTTTACTAACAGCGTATATCAAAGGCAGACGGGATTTTGCCCTACACAACTTAAGTTTGCTGAATCTGCAAGGTGCTGACTTATCCGGAACAAATTTCCATTCTGCTCAATTACAAAAAACCAATCTCCAAGGAGCTAATCTCCATAACAGTGACTTTGGCAGAGCCAGTCTCACTAGAGCAAATCTCAAAGATGCTAACTTGAGCAAAGCATACTTCAACCATACCGATTTAGAAGGGGCAGACCTGCGAGGTGCAGATCTCAGCAATGCTTATCTTACCAACGCCAATCTCCGAGGAGCTAATTTATGTGGTGCCAATCTCACAAATGCCAAAATTTCTGATGAACAGCTAGCACTAGCAAAAACTAATTGGATGACTGTGCGTCCCAATGGTAAACGAGGCTTATTGTGATTTGAGAGTTTGCACTCATACAGAAGTTAAGCCAACAGGCACGATTGTTCGCGTCTTTGGAATCTAGAATTTTCATCAAAAAACCTTAACCAAACTGTATTGGAAGTTAAGGACTCATATCATGTCCGCTTAATCACTTACAACCCATTTCAAGTAAATGAAGTACACGGCTAGGGGCACAATATATTGTGCCCCTACGATTATCTGTACCTCACCAACTTGCAATCTGCTGTATAATTCAAAATGTATAATTCAAAACTCTCTGCGTCGGAGCGTCTCCCTGTCTTTTCATCAGTCTTAATTATAATATAGGACTCATAGCAAGATTTTTGAAAAAAACTCAATACACTTAATCTTCTATAATCCTGTTGCCTTTTGCCTCTTGCCTATCTACGCAAATAATTTCAGTAATCAAATCGGATTCCTATATAAGTTCTAACTGCATAGGATATTTTTTAACTTATTTGTAACAGGAATTTCTGAAATCAAACGACATAGCAAAAATACGTAGAATTTTTTTGTAATCTTTATCAAATCTTCATGATATTTATCTGTTACAAATAACAAAGGATTATTTACAATAAAAAATAAACTATCACATAATTTCTTATAAAGATTGTCATAATTTTTATGGCTACAAACAACAGGGAATTTCATATCTAAAAGTTGTCAAATTTAACCCTCCTAAGCCAGTTAATTTGTCAAATGGCAGCGGAAATAAAAAACAATTATCCCTGATTGTAGGCTGAAGCAGAATATTCACAACCGAAATCAGGTAGTACAAGGTTTATACATCATGACTGACTTTGCACAAACGGAAATAGAACGGAGATTAAGTTTATATCAGGTATTTCTCAAGTTGTATGAACACCACAGCGGCCTTCTAGATGAGATTCTTCAGCTAGAAAACCTATACCAACCCTCTCTGAAGAGGGTGAAAACATCTTATGTACATGGGGTAGTGGATACTGCTACTGTTTATTTGATGACTAACTTGTGCGATAATCAGACCCAAAGTTTACGACAACCACAGCGGATCTGGACAATAGGTCGCAATCGCAGCAGTGGCATTTGCATTGCTGATAGTTACATGTCTCGTCGCCATGCTGCGATTCAACATATTGACGAACAAGGCTTTTACTTGATTGATTTTAACAGTACGAATGGTTCCTTTGTAAATGACCAACGGGCACTTGAGCCGATCAAACTCACAGATGGCGATCGCATTCGTTTAGGTAGTCTAACTTTTAATTTTTTCATCGATCAGAAGTGTCGCACTTTGCCAACTGTCGCAATGGAATTATTGATGCAGTTGATGAATCGCAAGAGTGATAACAAAGCAGAAGTACTTACTTATCTTCGTGACAGACAAGTACCTTTAATTGATCGACCAAATGAGAATTTAGAGATTTCAAGAAATAACAACTTCAGTTCCGAACAGAAATCAGAAATTTTAGACCGTTTTTTTAGCAGACAAAAACCCTATAATCCCAGCTAAAAAATTCCAAATCAAACAGTAAGCCTAACGTATTATTTTTGCAAAAAAGGTGCGTTAGCTCTCTTGATAACGCACCATACCATTAAAAATTGGTTATTCTTCTTCGTCTAATTCGCTTTCTTCTTCTTCATCTTCATTGGACTTTGATACAGAGTTAGCAGACACAACAGCACCTTTATCTAGCTTTTCCCGTACCTGTTGCTTAATTTGTTCCGCAAATTCTGGCTTTTCTTCTAGATACTTAATTGCATTGTCTCGTCCTTGAGAGATATTATCGCCGTTGTAGCTGTACCAAGCTCCTTTGCGGATAATGATGCCAGTTTCTTCTGCCAAATCCACAATGCAACCCAAAGTAGAAACACCTTTACCAAAAATAATGTCAAATTCTGCTATTCTAAAAGGTGGCGCTACTTTATTTTTGGCAACTTTGACTTTGACGCGGTTACCAAATTCATCTGTACCTTTTTTCAAGGTTTGAATCCGGCGAATATCCAAACGCACAGAAGCATAAAACTTCAATGCATTACCGCCAGTTGTGGTTTCTGGACTTCCGTAGGTAACACCGATTTTTTGCCGCAACTGGTTAATAAAAATTACTGTGCAACCTGATTTACCAATATTGCCAGTAATTTTACGTAAAGCTTGGCTCATCAACCTCGCTTGGAGACCAACGTGAGCATCACCCATATCACCTTCAATTTCAGCGCGAGGAACCAATGCTGCCACCGAGTCAATAACTACAATATCAACGGCAGCAGAACGAACCAGCTGATCGACTATTTCTAAAGCCGCTTCTCCTGTATCAGGTTGGGAAACCAGCAAATTGTCAATATCTACACCCAATGCCCCAGCGTAGGTGGGGTCAAGGGCATGTTCAGCATCAACAAAGGCAGCGATGCCACCTTCTTTTTGCACTTCCGCGATCGCATGTAACGCTACCGTAGTTTTACCGGAACTTTCCGGCCCATAAATCTCAATTACCCGTCCCTTGGGTAAACCGCCTCCCAATGCCAAATCCAAGGTCAGCGCACCACTCGAAATTGTCTCCACCCGCATCCGGGTAGCATCCCCCAGGCGCATGATTGCTCCTTTACCGAAGCTGCGCTCAATTTGGTTGAGTACTATATTTAACGCTTTTTGCTTGCCAGAAGTATCGGTATTGATAGCCATTAGAGCCTCTAAGTATATGGATTTTCAGGAATGTGGGTTTGGAGTTTGAGTAGAACAGATATACTATTTTAACCAGAAAATCCTGGAATTGGACTTCTCAAATTAAAAATCAACTGTGACAAGATCGTAACTCGATCGCCATCTGATTAGGGTAGTTCTGCACAATGATACCAACTTGTATTCAGAGATGGCTTCTGATAATTGTAGGCAAAGTGCAGCAATCTCTAGATTGGTCAAAAATCAGCACAGGTCTTTGTTGCCAATACTTATAGAGCTATGTTGAGGCAATTCTAGCAGGGCGATCGCATTCAACCTGTTTTAATAATTAGTTACATAGATGGTAATATGACGAGAACCTGAAGCTAAGTTCGTAAGTAAGATTGATTATGTTAGCCTGACAGTAGCAGAAATCAAAGGTCAGTCTTAGCAACGACAGCCACGACATCCCAGGATTTATCCAATGAATTAGCTGAACGGGGCTGGCGAACTGAAATTGTCACCCAGCCTGATAATAGTACTGATTACGTAAAAATTCCCTTAACTTCCGAAGAGTTTCTGCATCCACAAGAAGGATATCACCTGCCTAACAGTACCTTTCATGACGATGCGGCCGGTGATGCCAAAGATATGCTGACTCGTCGTTATGCCAATGATTCCACCGCAGGAGTCTTCCGCGATTTGATTATTCAATGGGGGATTCCCAATTTGAAAAATCATTGTCCAGATACTTTTGTCGTTTTTGGAATTCAAAATAAAGAACAGAACCGTACTGAGTTTGTTGTATCTGAAGAAGGTGCGCGTCCTTCGTTGATTATTGAAGTAGTTTCTCCCCGTTATCGCCAGGAAGACCGACAAACAAAAGTCAAGCACTATGCCGAAGGTGGTGTGCAGGAGTATTTAATTATCGACCGACGCAAGCAACGCCAGCAAGTGATTGACGAAGTTCTGGGTTATCGTTTAGTTGATGGACAATACTTGCCACTGACTCCAGATGAAGATGGGCGTATTTTGTTTGAAACAGTTGGACTGTTCATTCGACTGGAGAATGGGCGAGTCATCATGGAAGATGCTCAAACAGGTGAACGACTGCTAAATTCCCTGGAGTTGGAACAACGCGCCATCCAAGCCCAACAACGCGCCATCCAAGCCGAACAACGGGCGGCAAGATTAGCAGAATTACTACAGGCGCAAGGGATTGATCCTAATCAAATTTGACCGAATACTTCAGTGTACTTAAGGATTTGCAGTTGATTAGTGTTTAAATGTATAAACCGAACCACTGGACTGGCATTCTAATATCTGAGCCATATTAGTAACCTTACGTTATTATCTTGAGCCTTTAGCGTAAGTGTGTTGATCTTGTATTTATATTGCGTAAATGCTAAGTCTTACCCTCACTCAATGCTCACTGGTTGTTTCAGTGACGGATTTAGTGTTAAATACAACTTTTGATAGAAGATATACTGGAATGATTAGTTTGCCTTTGTATATTAGGTACAGCTTACTGCCAACTTGTCAGCCTATCCGCCGAGATCGGGGTGATAAACTTAGGGACTTCCATCTATTTGTTTATTAGAGACAAAATTATGCCTACAACATCAGGAAAACCTTTGCTAGAGCTAGCTACAGCATATAACTCTTTGAGGGATTCTGGTTTTGATTTCTCAACTGCTGTTGGTGAACCTATTGATAACGCTATTCAAGCACAGGCAACGAAAATCTACATTCTTATAAAGACGATAGAGAAAGATAACCCTAACTCTAAAAAAAAAGTTACCTGTTATACAGCAAGTAGCTATTATCGACAACGGTTATGGTATGAACGCTGATGTGCTTCATAGTTGTCTTCAGCTAGGTTATTCCACAAGATATAACGATAGGGAAGGTATTGGTCGCTTTGGAGTAGGAGCAACTCTGGCAGCTATTTCTCAGTGTAAAAAAATTAGTGTTTTCTCCCGCGAGAAATCTACAGATAATTTTCTATCAACATACATTGATATAGATGAAATTGCTAACAAAAATCAATTAGAAATACCATACCCTGTAATTACAAAACTACCTATGAAGACAAATCCTCTTCTAAATCAAGACTCTGGAACGATTATTCTGTGGGATAAATGCGATCGGCTAGAAACTGATCCTAAGGGAAAACCTATAAATTCTAAACTTTTATTGGATGAACTTGAAGAATGGATATCGCGTGCATATAGATATTTTTTATGGGATGGAAGAGAAATCTATTTAAATGGTAAGCCAATCATTGCTCACGATCCCCTTTATTTGAATCCAAAAGGTACGAAATTCTCAGAGGATGAACCAGCTACAGTAGAATTTTCTCATAAGTTAGAGTGGCAAATTCCAAATAATCCTACTAAGACTTCTGAAATACAAATTACTCTGACACTACTACCTGAAAGTTTGAGACCCAAACGTGGTGCAGGTGGTGAACCTCCCGCAATAGAAAGAAAAATTGATAAAAATGAAGGTATTTCACTTCTTAGACATAAACGAGAGGTTGCATTTGGAAATTTCTACCCTATGCTTCCTAGCGTTATTGAAATAGATAGATGGTGGGGATGTGAGATTAGTTTTGAACCTGATTTGGATGAATGCTGGGAAATCCGAAATGTTAAACGTGGTGCTCGTCCTATAGCTGAACTCAGAGAAGCTATTAAAAAACTACTCAGCAAAAAAGTTATTGATTTCAGGAAAGAGATTCAGGAATATTGGAAGAAAGTTGATGCTGCAAACGCTCAAGAGAAAGGTGTCCATACACCAGCAGAAGATATTGTTAAAGAGGTAGAAAAAACTGTTAAACCTGTTGTTCAGGCAGGAAAAGTATTATCTTTAGAACAAAAAGAAGAGAAACGACGAGAAGTTATAGAAGATCCAGAACTTCCTGAATATGAGAAAACAGTATTGCGCCAAAAAGTTGCTGGGCCTAGTCCACTACCAATATCAATCAAATCAAAAGCAATGGCAGGTGCAGAGTTTATGGAGACAGACCATATAGGTAATGGCCAAATTGTTCTTACTTTTAACAAAGAACATCCATTTTTTAGTGAAATTTACAACAAACTTGAAGAATTAGAGCAATCAGTTGATGAAAATACACAAACTACAGCTTTAGTCATTAGGTATGCTATCGATTTATTACTTATGGCTTACGGACGTGCTGAAAGCATGATTGATCTAGATAATCCAACAATTAATGAAGTTATGAATGAGCTTAGAAGCTATTGGGGTGTTCAATTAAGGAAGTATATTAAGAAGCTTGCTGATGAGCAGTAATGGAAAGAGCATATCAACTAGCTCCAGACATACTACGCAGTCTAATTCCAAAAGATAAGATTGGTGTATATGTATTAGGAAATATAGGTCTTAGTCGTTTTTATCCAATTTATATAGGTCGTTCTGATATATGCTTGTTAACTAGATTGTTAACCCATAACTATAGAGATAAAGCAACCCATGTAACTTGGCGATTGACATCATCAATAAAACAAGCTTTTTATCAAGAGTGTTGCTTATATCATACTTATGAGGAACAGAACTTTTTGAATGATGTTCATCCTGCAAGTCCCAAAGGCAGCAGATTAATTTGCCCAGTATGCTCTTATACAGAGGTTGATATTCAAAGTTTTAAGGAGAGAACTAAAGAAAAGTAGGACTACAGCTAAACAAATATCTGGTTTTTCTCAATGTGTAGCCTAAAATAACAGTGCAGATTGTAAAAAAGGTTTTCGCTTTGAATGTTTAACCTTTATAAATTCGTATTTGCTGATTAATTTAAGTCTAATATAATTTTGGGATATTTGAAGTTTCAATAATTCAAGGTAATATCTATCAATTAACGTTATTTGCTAATATTTGATTAAGCTTTTGCTCTCAGGCATCTTTGATGACTTTCGACTTTCCCGACTCCCTGATTCTCGATACGGCACTCTCGGTATCTGGTTTAACCGACTATATCCGCTTGCTGTTAGAGCAAGATGAACAATTGCGGCAAGTTTGGGTAACTGGCGAAGTCTCCAGCGCTAACCACCATCGCAGTGGGTTATTTTTCACTTTGCAAGATACAGATGGCACCGCCGGAATTAAGTGTGTGGTGTGGAATAGTCAATTGGCAAAACTCGCCCAGATACCGGTTGCTGGCGAGCAGATAATTATTTTGGGCAGTATTCGCGTCTATCCACAACGAGGAGAGTATCAGTTATCAGTTTGGCAGGCTTTACCTGCTGGTGTTGGTTTACAGGCGCTACGCTATCAACAACTCAAAAATCGCTTGCTGGCTGAGGGTTTATTCGATCGCCAAAGAAAGCGATCGCTCCCCATTCATCCCCAAACTATCGCTGTCGTCACTTCACCAACTGCGGCGGCTTGGGGTGATATTCAAAAAACTCTCAAACAAAGGTATCCAGGTTTACACGTTTTATTTTCTCCAGCCACAGTACAAGGTGAGCAAGCACCAGAATCTATCGTCAAAGCAATTGAGCGAGTTGACAGCGATGGGCGCGCCGAAGTGCTAATTTTATCGCGTGGTGGGGGTGCGGTTGAGGAATTGGCCTGCTTTAATGATGAACGAGTGGTGCGAGCTGTTGCTAGTTGCTCGATTCCTGTAATTACTGGTATTGGTCATCAACGAGATGAATCTTTGGCAGATTTAGTTGCAGATATATGTGTGCATACACCAACGGCGGCGGCAGAAAGAGTTGTACCGGCAATTTCAGAGTTGTATGCTGAGCATCGGCAGCGAGTTTTAGCTTTGCATGAGGCGGTGCATGACTTTGGGGAAAATGCTGAAAATAAACTGCAAGCATTACGAAACCGTTTGCGACGTTTGCGCTTAGATCGGCAAGTCCAGCAAGAGGCGCAGAAGCTAGTTTGGAAGCGTCGGCAGTTGGTACAAGTAACAATGGGGCGATCGCAACAAGCAAAGCAGCATTTAGAATTATTACGGCAAAAGCTAGCAACTCTTGACCCAAAAGCTGTGTTGCAGCGTGGTTATGCAGTGGTGAGACAGGAAAATGGGGCGATCGCTCGTACTGCGGCTGAATTAGAAGTGGGACAAGATTTATCGATTCAATTGGGACAGGGTGAGGTGAAGGTGAAAGTTACGGAAGTAAAAAAGTAGTTTAGATATATAGCGACTTACAACAGATTACTGTCAGGAATGCGATCGCTCGATTTTGTAAACAATGCCAAAAATCGATCGCAGGTGTAATCACACAGATAGCTAGAAACCAGATTTAGATATATGCGATCGCCACATCTTAAGGTGCGATGTCTACGACGGACGTGTAATTCATTTTGAGACTGATTCGTTATAATATTAACGATAAACTTTGCGAAATAAGGCAAATATATGACTAGCCGCGAGCAGCTTATCCAAGAAATTGCAGAGCTTCCAGATGAGTTAGTCAAAGTAATGTTAGATTTTTTGCATCGGGTTCAGACAACACGTAATCATCATCCTCTAGCAAAATTTGCGGGTATTTTGAGTGATGATGAGGCGGCTGATTTACAGGAAGCAATTCAAACTGATTGTCGTCAGGTCGATTTAAATGAGTGGTGAAATTGCATTAGATACTTCTGTTGCAATACGTTTTTTGAATGGCGATCCTGATGTGGTTTCAAGGGTGTTGGCGTTACCAGAAATATTTTTATCGGTGGTAGTAGCGGGAGAGTTACTATTTGGGGCTGAAAACTCAACTCGACCGTTGAAAAATCTTCCTCGATATAATTGTCAACCAGATTTACAATCACAACCACGGAGAATTTAAACCCATGACACAAAACACAAACAACTTTCAAAACCCAAACATCGCCAACTTTGCCAACGAAGTCAAAGACGACGCCAGTCAGCAAGCCTCTAACTTCACCCAAACAAGCGGCGCAAACATCAGCGAAATTCTGCAACTAATCGGCAACCTGCGCCAAACTGCCGCCCAATTCCCGCCAGAAATCCGCGACGACATCATCATTGATATTGATGATGTAGAAGTAGAAATTCAAAAGCCAGAAAAAGAACGCAATTTACCCAAACTCAAAAAGCGTCTACTAGCTTTACTAACTGCTGCTAGTGTAGCTGCTGCCCCGATCGCAGGTATGACAGACTTTACAAACAATGTTATGGAAATAGGGAGCAAATTAAACATCGAACTAAAGCTTCCCTCTGGTAAATAGACTTTTCTCACTCCAGAGGCGATCCGCTTGAAATGATGCCCGCCTTTCATTTGATAAGAATTAAACTAGCGATCGCCGAAACAACAAATGGGTTCGCCAAAATAACAAATGGGTTCGCCAAAGTAACAAATGGGTTCGCCGAAGTAACAAATGGGTTCGCCAAAACAACAAATGCGATCGCCGAAACAACAAATGGGTTCGCCGAAACAACAAATGGGTTCGCCGAAATAACAAATGGGTTCGCCGAAATAACAAATGCGATCGCCGAAACAACAAATGGGTTCGCCGAAACAACAAATGCGATCGCCGAAGTAACAAATGGGTTCGCCAAAGTAACAAATGGGTTCGCCAAAGTAACAAATGGGTTCGCCAAAGTAACAAATGGGTTCGCCGAAGTAACAAATGGGTTCGCCGAAGTAACAAATGCGATCGCCAAAATAACAAATGAGTTAGCCGAAACAACAAATGGGTTCGCCCAAACAACAAATGGGTTCGCCCAAACAACAAATGGGTTCGCCCAAACAACAAATGCGATCGCCAAAATAACAAATGCGATCGCCAAAATAACAAATGGGTTCCCCGAAACAACAAATGCGATCGCCGAAGTAACAAATGCTCGATCGCTATGTTTTGATAGCTGTGCGAGTGTCAATAAATCACCTATTGTTCAACTGCTGAACAAACGCTTGATGTTCAGCTGAATTTAGCCCTGTTTGCAACACCGCTAAAACCTGTTGCATATTGTCATTAACTAATGCTGAGACATCCAGCCACAATCCAGGAAACACTAGACTTTCAATTATGCCTGAGGCATTTGGTGGCAGTGTTACGTATTCACCATCTTGCAATCTGAACCAACTTACAGTCTGCTCAAAAACCTGCCAAACAATATATTCCTGAATGCCATTGCGACGATAGGCGCGTTTTTTATCATATAAATCTTTAGTAGCACTGCTAGCAGCGACTTCTGCTACTAATTCTGGCGCACCTTCTACGTAACCATCAACACCCAAATGAGACTGTCCGCCACAGGCTGCATCGATTAACAAAATGGCATCTGGCTGGGGTTCGTTATCTAAATCTAGCCGCACAGTTGGGTTATCGCCCAGTCTGACACCTGGCGTTGCTACTTTATAATTTCCCAGCCAAATCATCAAATTCGCATGGGGTTCGGCATGTGGTTCAAAGCGCAGAGGTGATGCCACGTAAACGACTCCTTCAATCAATTCGGCTTTTTTGAGGTTGGGCATGGCATTGTAACGACGCTCAAATTCCGGACGAGTGAGGCGATCGCCACTCTCAAGAGGCGGAATGTAGGAGGGAGCCGAATGTTGTGGAGAAGTGTTGACCACGAAAAGCAGGCGGTAGAGGTGGTTAAATTGATTGTATCGTAGTTGATTTTGGATAATGGCGATGATTCAATTGGGGCAGGCTGAGGTGTAAAGTGAAGGTTGTGGAAATAAACAAACCGCCAAGACGCCAAGGACGCCAAGAGTTGAATGGTTAAACGCAAGAGTGCTTCTAGTTCTGATTCGATGGAAGGTTGGAATTATGAGGCGAAGGTTATTGAAATAGAGGGAATTATCGCTCGCATTGAGGCGGGTGAGTTGGAATTGGAAGAGGTTTTTGACCAATTTGGCAAGGCTGTTGAGTATTTGCGTCAGTGCGAAAGTTTTTTGCAACAGCGACAGCAGCAGGTGGATTTGTTGATTGAAACTTTGAGCGATGAATAGTAGCTAAGTAGCCTAACGCACCGTGTTATCTGGCGGTGCGTTAGGCGCTAATATGAAGTTTTTCTGGAAAACAAGATCGAAGGATGCGCCTAACACACCCTACAATAATTTTATTTTTACTTTATCAGGACTTACGCAAAAATAACGTAATTTTGTCATTACGAGCGTAGGGAAGCAATCCCAGCGTTAGGGGGGATTGCTTCCCTACACTCCGTTTCGGTCGCAATGACAATATCGGCGTTGCGTAAGTCCTATTTATAAATAACTTCTAATAATGTCTGTTCCAAATCTAATACTTTATTAAGAGTGTTCCAAAAAATAAATGATCCAAAACCCGTCATTGCGAGCGAAGCGAAGCAATCGCAAAGACTGGGATTGCTTCGCTTCGCTCGCAATGACAATTGGGCATTTTTTTACTTGGAGTACTCTAACCTACAATCGACTGATATAAAAAACCAATAATTAAACCAACTATTCCAGCAATCAAACCAGCACAAAAGAAGTAGAAAAACAATTCAAAACTTGCCTGAATATTTTGGGTATATCTGAAATAAAATATTGCCCAAATTGCTCCAAGCATTCCTAAAATTCCTGTTGGAATCGTTACAATTGTTATAACAGTTTGAGTTTCCATTTATCTATGTATAGTATTATAAAGCTATATATCTATAGTATTATAAATCGTCAAATTTTCTAGTTAAACACATAACATAAACGACCTAAATTCGACAATAAATAAAACAATACGCACGAATAGCATCTATAAAAACGTATTTATCCAGAACTGATTATGAATAAATTCTGATGAAAATTAATCCTCCTAAAACTGCTCCTTCAATAGTGCCTATAATCCAGAAAATTGAAATCCAAAGAAGCCAAATAAAGGGTTCAGAGCTAATAAAGAAATCAGCTGAAAATCCTTCAGATACCCTCGAACCAACTAAATAACCAATAAAAGCACCAACTATTGCACCAAGCAATCCTACCAAAAATGAGTAGAAAAATAACTTGAGAATTACTTGAAGATTTTGGCTATACAGTAGATAAATTGTTGCCCAGAGCAATCCGATTATTGCTGAGATTACTACTGATACTACTATAGCAAATATTATCAATTTCATCGCTTTTTTGCGGTTTTAGCTATTGGGTCTTTATTAACTAGATCGGTAAATAATCTTGTTATTTTTGAATTTTGAAAAAAATTATTTCACTAGCAAGAATACATAAGAGCCAAAATCTGGTAAATTAACTCGGAACCTTTTGTCAATCATTCGTATTGACAGATTTTATCTGCCAATTTTTAGTTTCTCTAGCATTTCTGCAACTATTACCTTAGGGTAAATCAAAATTATGAAACCATTTCTTTTTGTAACCGATCTAGATGATACCCTTGTATACCGTACTGTGGGTAATGACGACGCTTTACCAAAGCTAAACCAACTGCTGAACCAGCATCGTGAAGAATACGGTACTAAAATTGTTTATTCTACTGGGCGATCGCCTCAGCTTTACCATGAACTCAAACTTCAAAAAAATCTTTTGCAACCAGATGCTCTAGTGCTTGCTGTGGGGACGGAAATCTACCTTGATGGCACTAATACTCCGGATTCGAGTTGGTCGGAAATCCTCTCTCCTGGTTGGGATCGCCAACTCATTTTATCCATAACCGATACTTTCCCTGAATTAAAGCTGCAACCTGAGTCAGAACAGCGGGCTTTTAAAGTAAGTTTTTTTGTTCCTCAAGAGATAGCGGTCAAAATTCTACCCCAACTTGAGGCGGAGTTGAATAAATATAAATTAAATGTAAAGTTAATCTACAGTAGCGGAATAGACCTTGACATTGTACCCCTTACCAGCGATAAAGGTCAAGCAATGCAATTTTTACGCCAAAAGTGGAAATTTGCAGCAGAACAAACAGTTGTCTGTGGTGATTCAGGTAATGATATTGCTTTATTTGCTGTAGGCAACGAAAGGGGAATCATAGTCGGTAATGCTCGAAAAGAGTTACTCCAGTGGCACAACGAGTATCCGGCTGACCATCGTTACCTAGCACAAGATTTTTGTGCGGGTGGCATTCTGGAAGGATTAAAATATTTTGGTTTTTTAGAATGATTAGCTATCTCAAAGGAATCGTTGCTGGTATTCAAACAATTGGTAATCGGGCTGTTTTGACTTTGGAAGTCAATGGCTTGGGGTATGATTTGCAAGTTCCCCAACGCTTAGCACAGCAATTACCAGATTCAGGAGGAGTGGCGCAAATTTTTACCCATTTGCAAATTCGGGAAGAAGTGCCATTTTTATACGGCTTTGTTTCTCCAGCCGAACGCGATTTATTTCGCCACTTGCTAACGGTTAGTGGTGTTGGTGCAGCCTCAGCGATCGCGTTGTTGGACACTTTGGAACTACCAGATTTAGTCCAAGCAATTATCGCTGGCAATACCCAAATTCTCATTCAAGCCCCTGGCGTCGGCAAGAAAATTGCCGAACGCATCTGTTTAGAACTGAAAAGCAAATTAATTGAGTGGCGCAAGTCAGCTGGCTTCTTCGTCGCCACAGGCGGCCCTGCACCCGGAATTCTCGAAGAAGTGCAAATGACCCTGTTTGCTTTGGGATATACTGCCCATGAAGTCAGTCACGCCTTGCACGTAGTAAGTGAAGACATCGGACTACCAAAAGACGCCTATGTAGAAGATTGGATTAAACAAGCGATCGCTCATCTCAGTAGTAGCGAACAAGTTGGTTATTAGTCAGACAATTTTGGATTTTAGATTTTAGATTGATTCCACGGTTAAATCCGGGGGCTTATACCATCAAGAAATCATTGGTCATTAATTCATCTCCCCCATCTCCCTCATCTCCCTCATCTCCCTCATCTCCCTCATCTCCCTCATCTCCCCATCCCCCCTATGCCCCATGACCCCTATGCTTGGATAGAAAAATCTCTGGCAACAATTCATCGGGCGGATTGGTATCGTTCAGTACAAACTATCGACGGTCGGTCTGGTGCAACGGTGGTTTTAGGTGGGCGAGAAGTAATTAATTTTGCTAGTAATGATTATTTGGGATTGGCTGGTGATGAACGTTTGATGGCAGCGGCGATCGCTGCCATTGAGGAATTTGGTACTGGTAGTACTGGTTCTAGATTACTCAGTGGGCATCGACAATTGCACAGGGAATTAGAAAAGGCGATCGCATCTACCAAACAAACTGAAGATGCTTTGGTATTTAGTTCCGGGTATCTAGCTAATTTGGGTACAATTACCGCTTTGGTCGGCAAGCGGGATTTAATTTTATCTGACCAATACAATCATTCCAGTTTGAAAAATGGCGCGATTCTCAGCGGTGCAGCAGTTGTGGAATATCCCCACTGTGATGTTGTCGCACTAAAAAGTCTGTTGAGTCAGCAACGGCAAAATTACCGACGCTGTTTGATTTTGACTGATAGCGTTTTCAGCATGGATGGCGATTTATGTCCAATGCCGTCCCTGTTGGATCTCGCTGAAGAATTTGGCTGTATGCTACTAGTTGATGAAGCTCATGCCACTGGAATATTAGGAAAAACTGGTGCTGGATGTGTTGAATATTTTGGATGTACGGGAAAGCCCCTAATTCAAATTGGTACTTTGAGTAAAGCTTTAGGTAGTTTAGGCGGGTATGTAGCAGGAAGTAGCGTCCTAATAGATTTTTTGCGGAACCGCGCACCTAGTTGGATTTACACCACTGGACTTTCACCTGCTGATACAGCCGCAGCCTTAGCAGCGATCGAGATAGTGCAACAAGAACCGCAACGCCGCGCCCAATTGTGGGAAAATGTGCGTTACTTGAAGACTTTGCTAGAACATGTACCTAATCTCAAATTACTACCTTCAGAATCACCCATATTATGTTTTCAATTGCCTAATGCCACAGATGCACTAAAAGCTGGAAAGTATCTCACAGAAGCTGGCATTTTTGCCCCAGCAATTCGTCCGCCCACAGTACCCACAAGTCGCATCAGAATATCTGTAATGGCAATTCATCAAAAAGTACATATTGAAAAATTGGTAGCAGTGGTGAAGGAGGGAAGTGGGAAGTGGAATGGGGGAGATGAGGAGTTTGAATTTTTTTAACGTAGACGCGCAACGGCTTCCCGCAGAGTGCAGCGTACTCCTACGGAGAAGCAAGCTACGCGGTAGCGTCTCGTAGAGAAGCGAAATGAAGCAATCCCAGCCCTTGCCATTGGTTAGTTTCGCCGGCAATGACTGTAATTAATTTTGCGTAGTTATATCATATTCGGTTGAAGACTTATCATTAAGACTGACGCGGGGACACGGGGACGCGGAGAGATTTTAATAATAAGTAATTATCCGAACTTGATTAGGACTTACGCACTGTACAAATTAATTATGGTATGCGTTCACAAAAATAGTTCGTTTCAGGCTTTGATTAATCGTTCTTTGATGATAGGTAAACCCGCGTTGTAGGGGCACAGCAATGCTCATAGGTGTCAACTTAACGTGAAACCGATGTCCCGCAAGGAACTCAAGTTCAATGCTTTTAGCGAAAGTCATCTCAAGATGACTAAATATAGCCAAAAATCTCTAGTCTACTTCAGTAGACTTTAGCTAAAAGCCTGTGAAATTTATTTCTTGGCGGGTGAAGAAGCTAACAGATAAGCGATTTCTAGCTTAAGTTGACACCAATGAGCAATGCTGTGCCCCTACGATAGATATGGTTTTTAAACTATGCATACTTTGTATTTTGCGTCAATGCGTAAGTCCTATACTTATTTGAAATGAGGCCATTCTTAGCATTTGAAACGAGAACATTCCTGTTCTGAGGTGGAATGATGAGGTTTTGAGGTCGAGCGATGTCTACGACGAGCTACAATTAAGCCTTTTTGACTCGACAATTTGAGTTTGGAGGTGGAATGGTGAGGGTCTGGAGGAAAGCGATGTCTACGACGGGCTACGCCTACGCGCTCATGCAATCCTTGATACAGGCTACATTATTAATTAGCTCAATTTCTCTGCTGCGCGTCGAAGCAGAAACTCATCGTCAGGCATCACCTTTATCAAACCCCAAATGACTAACGAAGAACTGCTGCAAATTATTGAACAAGCTGCCACAAACAAGGTGACAGAATTAGACCTTTCTGGCGAAGGCTTAATAACATTACCAGCGGAAATTGGAAAACTCACCAACCTGCAATCCCTCTACCTCAGCGGTAATCAACTGAGCAGTCTGCCACCGGAATTTGGACAACTCACCAACCTGCAATCCCTCCACCTCAGCTACAATCAACTGAGCAGTCTGCCACCGGAAATTGGAAAACTCACCAACCTGCAATCCCTCGACCTCAGCTACAATCAACTGAGCAGTCTGCCACCGGAAATTGGAAAACTTAGCAACCTGCAATCCCTCGACCTCTACAACAATCAACTGAGCAGTCTGCCACCGGAAATTGGAAAACTTAGCAACCTGCAATCCCTCTACCTCAGCGGTAATCAACTGAGCAGTCTGCCACCGGAAATTGGAAAACTCACCAACCTGCAATCCCTCAACCTCCGCTACAATCAACTGAGCAGTCTGCCACCGGAATTTGGACAACTCACCAACCTGCAATCCCTCAACCTCCGCTACAATCAACTGAGCAGTCTGCCAAGGGAAATTAGGCAACTGCCAAACATAAAAAAACTCGATCTTCGTAGAAATCCAGTTCCCATTCCACCAGAGATTTTGGAGTCGAAGAACTTAGATGAAGACCCCGGCGACGTGAATGAAATTCTCGATTTCTATTTCCGAGTGCAAGATCCAACAGAAACCGAACCTTTCTACGAAGCAAAATTCTTGATTGTTGGCGAAGGGGGAGCAGGTAAAACCTCTTTAGCCAAGAAAATCAAGGATGAAACTTACCAACTCCAGCCAGAAGAAAAATCAACCGCAGGCATTGATGTTATCCAGTGGAAATTCACACTGCCTAGTGGACAAGATTTTCGTGTTAACATCTGGGACTTTGGCGGACAAGAAATCTATCACCACACGCACCAGTTTTTCCTTACTGAACGTTCTCTATATGCTTTAGTTGCTGATACTCGCCAAGAAAACACAGATTTTCCTTACTGGCTCAAGGTTGTGGAACTGTTGAGTGACAATAGCCCTGTCTTAATTATCAAAAATGAAAAACAAGACCGTCAGTGCCAAGTCAATGAACGGCAATTGCGGGGAGAATTTACTAACCTCAAGGAAACTCTTGCAACTAACCTAGCCACAAATCGAGGTTTAGCCGAAATTAAAGACACTATTGGGCAATACATCAGCAAGCTTCCCCACGTCGGTACTCCTTTACCAAAACTCTGGGTGAGAGTTCGAGCCGCCCTAGAAAACTATTCCCGCAATTACATCAGCCTCGAAGAATATTACAGCCTTTGCCGAGTCAATAGTTTAACTGATAAGAAAGATATGCTGCGACTGAGCCGCTATCTACACGATCTTGGGGTTTGTCTGCACTTTCAGGGCGATGCACTTTTAAAAAATACTGTGATTCTCAAACCGGAATGGGGCACCAGCGCCGTCTACAAAGTTCTGGATAATCAACAAGTCATAGAAAAAAAAGGTCATTTTTCTAAGCAGGATCTCGCAGATATTTGGCAAGACGTAGAGTATGCCGATATGCAAGACGAACTGCTACATTTAATGATGCGATTTAAGCTGTGCTATGAAATTCCAGGTAATCCCGAAAATTATATTGCACCTCACCTACTTTCTACCAATCAGCCTGATTTTGATTGGGATGAATCTAACAATTTAATTCTGCGCTACACCTATGATTTCATGCCGAAAGGTATTATTACTCGCTTTATTGTCGAAATGCATTCTTTAATTGAACAACAAACCCTCGTTTGGAAAACAGGTGTTGTTCTCAGTCAAAATCAAACTCGTGCAGAAGTGATTGAAGAATATAATCAACGAGAAATTAAAGTCCGCGTCGCAGGAAAACGCAAGAAAGAACTGCTAACAGTTATCACTCATGAAATGGACAAAATCCATAAATCTTACGAACGTCTGCGATATCAAACACTTGTTCCCTGTAACTGCAAAAGCTGTCATGATAATGAAACGCCTCATTTTTATAGCCGAGAAGTGTTGTACAAATTCAGGGAAAATAATCGCTACCAAATCCAGTGCCAAGATAGCGGTGATATGGTAGATGTGCAAAGACTAATTGATGATGTTTTTTCGATTTCACAAAAACCACAAATTCCTATGTCTGAACCTATAACTAGAAATCAAGTTTTCATCAGCTATAGTCATCAAGATCGGCAATGGGTTACTAAACTTCAAAAACACCTCAAACCAATGATTCGCAACCAAAATATGGTTGTGTGGGACGATAGTAAAATTCAAGCGGGTGCAAATTGGCGTGAAGAAATTGAAAATGCTTTAGCAGCAGCAAAAGTGGCAGTATTGTTGGTTAGCCCCGATTTTTTAGCATCAGATTTTATTGCTGATAATGAGTTACCGCCATTATTAGATGCGGCTGAAAACGAAGGACTAACGATTATTTGGATACCTTTGACTTATAGCGGCTATGAGCATACAGAAATTGCAAATTATCAATCAGCGCACCCTCCCAATCAACCTTTAAAGAGCCTGAATTCTGCACAAGAAGATCAAGCTTGGGTGAATATTTGTAAGAAGATTAAAGAAGCAGTTATATCATGTTCGGGTGAAGACTTATCATTAAGGCTGACGCGGGGAAGCAAAGACGCGGGGACGCGGAGAAATTGTAATAATAAGTGATTATCCGAACTTGATCAGGACTTACGCAAAAAAACGTAACTTCGTCATTACGAGCGATAGGTACTCCTTTCCTGCGGAACGCTACGCGAACGGAGAAGCAAGCTACGCGAAGCGTCTCGTAGAGAAGTAATCTCCCCTAACGCTGGGATTGCTTCCCTGCACTTCGTTCCGGTCGCAATGACATTATCGGCGTTGCGTAAGTCCTATTGATATAAGGAGTGCTGAGTGACCAGTTACCCACGCAAAAGACTTCTTAACCACCTAATCGCTTCACTTGTTGTTTGCTCGTTTGCAATTTGGAGGCATTGCTGCACAATTTCTGCAATGTTAGGAAAGTAAATGCTTTGTGTAATTGCGTAGTTTTCACCCTGCAATCTATAAACTAATAACTGCTTATTTTTTAACAGCCAAATCTCTGGCACTTGATAAGGTAAATAATCATTAATATCCGTATAACTAGTAACATCTATTTCTATTATTAAATCTGGTGGAGGATCGTTTTCCCAGTCGATACGCTTCTTACCTACTACGGATCTCCAATTTTCAATATAAAAGCAATAGTCAGGCTCGATACCGCTAAATTCTGGTAAACTCATGGTGATGGGCGTAAATGAGTCGTATCTTTGCTCTAAACGATCTAGCAAAACCTGAGCAATATTCGCCAACAAGCTCGCATCTCTTCCATGTTCTGGTAGCGGCGCCATTAACAAAATTTCTCCTTTTCGATATTTAATCCGAGGAATGGCCCGATCGCCAAGTTGCTCAGTTAATGCTTGATAATCTTCCCAAGTTCCCAAAAGTTTCAACACCGCACCGGCTGGCAATTCGATTTTTTCTGGTGTAATTACGGTATTCATGATGATAAATTTAAAACGGTGTCTTTACTTGTAGATGCAGAGTTTGTCCCGATCGCGGATGCTCGAAAGAAAGTTCTCTAGCGTGTAAATGTAACCGATTTGCATTTGCACAGCATCCATAAAGGCGATCGCCTAAAATAGTTATTCCCAATCCTTGCACATCTGCCGCATGAACTCTCAATTGATGGCTACGTCCCGTCAGGGGTGTAAACTCTACGCGGGTGTAATTTCCTTCCCTGGCCATCACCTGAAATTGTGTCAAACTCGGTAACCCTTGCTGCCAATCAACTTGCTGATAAGGGCGATTTTCTGGATCTCCCCACAATGGCAATTCAATTGTACCTTGCTCAACTTCCACAAAACCTGCAAGTAAAGCCTCATAAACCTTGTGAACTTGTCGCTGCTGGAATTGCTGGCTAAGTTGTCCATGAGTTTGGCGATCGCGTGCCAATAACAAAATACCAGATGTGTCTTGGTCTAATCGATGCACAGATGCAAGTCTCATGCCATCCGGTAATATATTACACAAGCGACTCCAAACACTATCTTGGCGATCGGCATAACGCCCAGGTACTGAAAGTAGTCCCGCCGGTTTATTCACAACAATCAGCCATTCGTCCTCATAAATAATGGGCAGTGAAGAAGACGCGGAGAGTGGGAGACGCGGTGACGCGGTGAAAGAAGAGGACACGGAGAGTGGGAGACACGGGGACGCGGTGAAAGAAGAGGACACGGAGAGTGGGAGACGCGGGGACGCGGTGAAAGAAGAGGACACGGAGAGTGGGGGACGCGGTGACGCGGTGAAAGAAGAGGACGTGTTAGAGTGTCCCTGCGTCCCCGCGTCCTCTATCCCCGCGTCTCCGTGTCCCTGCGTCCCCGCGTCCTCTTTCTGAAATAACCCTGAGAGCAAAAACCCCATCAATGGCTGACATCGTTCGGCACATGCTCCATAAAATTTTCCCTGGATTTTATCTTGATTTACTGAAGACGCTCCCCACCAAAATTCCGCCATTGCCAAGGGTTTAAGATGATGTGTTGCGGCATAATGCAGTAGCTTTGGGGCACAGCAGTCTCCGGTGCCAGTGGGTAAGCCTTCTGGCATCAATTGTTGTAAAGATTGCGATCGCCCTGCAAAATTAGTCAGGCTGTAGCTAGCGTGCATCTGAGTTTGTAGTTGCCGTGACAGTGCTTTACGCTGTTGTTTGAGTTCTCGAATCCGTGCATCTGCGGCTGCAATCAACTGCTGGAGGGGCTGTAATACTTCATTTTGCTGGCGTTTGAGTTGTCGGCGTTCAATTCCCTGCTGACGACTTTCGGCGTCGAGTTGTTCAAGGGCGATAGCCAGGGCGTCTGGTGTGAGACTATTGCAGATTTCTTGGCGTTTTTGTTGTCGTTGATGTTTGCAATGACGATGGCGATCGCTCATTGTTTGTAGTTGTTGCTCAAACTCACCAGACAATGTTTCGTACTGCTGGCGATCGTTGAGTTGCTTCCAGGTGAGGATTTCTTCTTTGATGGCGTCTAACTGCGCCAAAGTGCGGGCTTCCTCAAAAGCAACTTCATCTCTTCCGGGTATTGGCGGTACCCAGCCCTCAACCACACTGCAACCATGCAAAAGACCAGAGAAAGCTTTGAGTACTCGCTGTTCGCCATTAGGCAATTCAACTAATAATATTCCATACATTTTGCCTTCACGAGAATAATAGTCATCTTTGGCAAGATGTTGCATTAATCCGTGGGCGATCGCTTCGGACAATGGGGTGCGGGGTAATATTAAGCGATGTCTACGACGGGCTACACCTACGCCACTTTGAGAACACCACCCTTCATAGTAATAATTAGGCGATGAATCACTGACAGCAAAATCACAGTCTATAAAATCGGAAACGGGGTACAGAATTACCATAAGGGACTTCCAAGGAAAAAAATATTCCATAGTAGGGGCGCACAGCTGTGCGCCCCTACAAATGTACAAATAATTTGGGGTAATTTATTTTCTGGAAGTCCCTAAGAGGTATGACTGGGGACTGTTAAATAAGTTTGGATTTTGATTATTAGAGCAGTTTTTATATGTTTTAACCATATCTATGGTAGGGGTTTAGCATTGCTCATACGTGTCAACTTAAGCCCCGGCGAATGGAATTCGCGCGCCACTTGCTTCTCCCAAGGGGAGACGCTACGCGAACAAGTCGGCAGAGCCGCCCAACGCAGTGGCTTGGCTACACAGGCTTTCGTCCGCCTACGCGGACTAGGAAAAAATTAAGGCTTTTTAACCCAGGTCGCTGGGTTTTGTTTGTGTAGACGCGGTTTCTAACCGCCCGTTTCGCGTTAAGTTGACACCAATGAGCAATGCTAAACCCCTAAACCGTAGTCTGTTTACCTGAAAATTACTGTAAATTAATTCACAATTCAAAATTCAGAATTACTCGAAGAATCGCTTTCTTGTGGATAGTCTGGTTCTCCAGTTATGGGTGGATATTCTGTTTCTGGTATTGGCTGTTGTTCAAATGAGTTATCTTTTTTAAACGTAGGTTGTTCCGGAGGTTTGGTCATTCCATGATGCTCTTGTCCTCTCAGTCCCAGATATGTGGCGGAACTGATTCCTTGTAGCGTCAGAAGTGTTTCATCAAATTCCGGCATTGCCAGATTTTTAACAACTTCCCAAACAAAGAATAGTCCGATCGCCACTGTCCAAATGAATGTTTGGAATCGATGAAAATTGACTCCATTAATATCCGATAATATATCTGTAAAAAATCCTTCAGAAACGCGTTGAGTACCCTTTTTTTTCTTCTCATCTCCCTGTCCATCAATTAAGGAACTCCCAAAAGCAGTTACCGAATTAATTCCCAATAATATTAGAGATTGTTGGGTTAAAATATTGGTATAATCTCCTGTTATACCGTAGATAATCATGTAAGAGCCAAAAATGATAAATGTCCAAAAAGCCAGTTGAGATACGGATAAACTGAAAGGATTTTGATTAATTTTTTTCCGTCCCAAAAATAATTGAGCAATTCGATTTTCCCGTTGTTGAGGTTCAATATTAACTTGTTCTGTAATCAACAATTCCTCACCATCAATCACCTCTTTTTTTGAGTAAACTCCTTCTATCCCAGAACTCCGAAGAGTATTTCGACAATACCTAGTGAATAATATAACAACACCTAAAAGTAGAAGAACACACAGCCAAAAGCGCCACGATAACAAAACTATTTTAATTTGCGGAGGTGACTGAGGATCGCTGACTGGAATGGCAATTTTATTGGGACAGCCTACACCCACTATCACATTAATACTGTAGTTACTGGCTCTACCAATCAAGGCATTCCATACATCTTCAGATGGATTATTGCGTTCAAGTCGAAAGGCTAACCAATTCTCATCAACAACTCTTTTTTGATTTTGATCCTCAACGATAACAATAGTTGGTTGTGCGTATACGTCCTGTAATTCATAACCATTCAAGTACAAGACTAATTGTCGAGGATCGAATGGATTGCCTTTAGTCGCCGCATTTGTGGCTGTTGCCAATCCTTCAACTCTCACCTTAATGCGATCGCCCATTTTAACTCGGCCACCACCATTGTCGGCAACGACTTGTTGAGTTCTCAAATTAGCAGGAACCGAACAAGTCCGAGATGGTGCAAAATTCAAGGAAGGAACATCTGGAGTATTTTGAGCGATGACAGCAAAGTTGAAAGAAACAATAACAGAAAACACCAACACAAAAATAGCAGCAAATCTTTTCGTATTTCTATGCATTGAGTAGTATTCCCAAGCGATCGGTATATCGGTAGTTTAAGCATACTTGAGTCACTCCAAATATTAAAAAATTTGTCTGAAAAACAAATCGTAATCTGTTGTTTGTCCTTTGCTAATAACATGACATTTTTTAGATCCCCGACTTCTCCACAACCCAGCAAAGTTGGCTTGACGGACTACTGGTACGAACACCGAGTGGACAGATTTGTTAAGATTCCTTAACAGAAAGAGTACGGTAGCTTTTATATAAATATTATTCAATCGTACTGACACGAATGACTGAAGTTGGTGACAAAATTCAAGCGATCGCCATATGACAGTTCAAAATCAGAAAGTGAAATCCTGCATACAAACACTCAACAATCAGCAATGCGAGAACTTTACCCAGCGATCGAACCTTACCGAGAAGGAAATTTACAGGTTTCTGACCTACATACTATCCATTTTGAAGAGTCGGGTAACCCCCAAGGCCAACCCATTGTTGTGCTGCATGGGGGGCCTGGTGGTGGATGTCCGCCTTTTTATCGGCAATATTTTCACCCAGAAAAATGGCGCTTGGTGATGTTTGATCAACGCGGTTGTGGTCAAAGTAAACCCCATGCTGAATTACGACAAAACACCACTTGGGATTTAGTTAGTGATATCGAAAAACTGCGGCAACATTTAGATATAGAAAAATGGACAGTCTTTGGTGGTAGTTGGGGTAGCACTTTATCATTAGCCTATAGTCAAACCCATCCCTCTCGATGCAGAGGATTAATTCTTCGTGGCATCTTTCTGCTCAGACAAAAAGAGTTGCGATGGTTTTATCAAGAAGGTACTAGCTATATTTTTCCTGATGCTTGGGAAGAATATCTAAAACCAATTCCCATAGATGAGCGTGAAGATTTGATTACAGCATATTATAAACGCTTGACTAGTCCAGATTTAGAAATTCAATTAACAGCGGCGCGTGCTTGGTCGATTTGGGAAGCTAGTACAAGTAGACTTTTTTTTGATTCCGAACTCATGCAAAAGTTTGGCGACAATGAATTTGCCTCAGCTTTTGCTCGTATTGAATGCCATTATTTTATCAATAAAGGATTTTTTGAAACCGAAGATCAATTACTTTTAAATGTTAATCGCATTCGCCATATCCCCGCTGTAATTGTTCAAGGACGTTATGATGTAGTGTGTCCGATGATATCAGCTTGGGAATTACACCGTGCGTGGCCAGAAGCCGAATTTATCGTGATTCCTGATGCTGGTCATTCCATGAGCGAAGCAGGAATTCGTAGTGCTTTGATTGAAGCAACAGATAAGTTTGCAAACTGAGAGTACAATTCAGGAGTCAGAATTCAGGAGTCAGAATTCAGGAGTCAGAATTTAGGAATCAGAATTCAGGAGTTTTGCAAGTAAAGAATAAAGGTTCACTCCCCAAAATTCAGATGAAAGTTAAGTGCCCGATAGATGTGAATAAACAGTAAAACACCAAACCAAATTGAAAATTTGCTGGTGCTTCTCAGTAACAGTTCTCAATCACCCACACTCTTGATTCAGGAGACCTCTTGCATAAATAATTTCTTATCTCACGCAAAGGCAAGGCAGTGCGTTGGGCGGGTTTCCCGACTTGAAGCAACTGCCGCGCAAAGACGCAAAGAAGAAGACAAAAAGAAGGGCTTTTGCGAGAGGTTTAGGATTCTGACTCCTGACTCCTGACTCCTGAATTCTGACTCCTGACTCCTGAATTCTGACTCCTGAATTCTCTTTCCCATTATCGAAATACACACGCAGAAGATTTGACCTGAAAAAAACCTTTCATCACTCGTTTGAGTGAACTAAATTTAACCCATCTGATAGCTTGATTTAGTTCTACCCACTGGCGCTTTCTTTTAGTTGCTTCTGGGTAATCTTCACTCAGGATATCCACTGGTAATAAATACATTTTGACGCGGTAGGCTTTGCCTTGTTTGCGGTATTTGTAAGTGCCCAGTTGATTTGCGTCCACCTGTCCAATCACTCCTGCTTCTTCCCAAGCTTCTTTTGCTGCTGAATCCGGCGGACTCATTCCCGATGGAATATCTCCTTTAGGAATTACCCAATGCTGCTGGTTACGAGTTGTAATCAACAAGATTTCGACTTTACCATTGTTAACTCTATAAGGAATGACTCCAGATTGTTTAAAAACTTTGCTAATTTTTTGACCCATGCAACTTATGTCCTGTACTGTTTAATTGTTTTGTACAATGTTTATTTCACAAAGTCGAGAGCTGATACCGGGTAATTTTTGATTTATTCTTTGTTAATAAATTTCTTTTCGCCTCTGCTGCATAGACGCGATTAATCTCGTCTCTACCGACTTTTTTTACGTTTGTTGACCATTTTTTAGCTGAGCGATGTCACGCAACGGTGGTGCGCCGAATAACCGACTGTATTCACGGCTGAACTGTGAAGGGCTTTCGTAACCCACGTGATGACTGGCTGTTGCGGCATCCATGCCTTGCCCCAGCATTAAGCGACGGGCTTGTTGGAGTCTGAGTTGCTTTTGATATTGTAAAGGACTCATGGCAGTGACAGATTTAAAGTGATGATGAAAAGATGACGGACTCATGCAGGCTTCACGAGCGATCGCTTCAATCCGAAATGGCTTTTCATAGTTCCATTTGAGCCAGTCGATCGCTCTGCTGATTCCCTGTAGCCGTTTATCGACTAGGGCAATTTGTCGCAATCGCGCACTTTGTTCGCCTGATAGCAAACGGTAAAGAATTTCTCGCATCACCAAAGGCGCGAGGATACCGATATCTTGGGGACTTTCCAACAACCGTACAAGTCGGATCGCTGCATCCAGCAGTTGGGGACTAACAGGACTCAAAGACAAGCCAGGTTTTGGTTGTTGGTTAGCAGAAACGTCTAATTTTGCCTCCATCATCAGTGTACTGAGTTCTCCCGGATCTAAATCTAGCCGCAGGCACAGATACGGAAAAGTTGGCGTCGCTTCAATCACTTGGCCGACTACAGGCAAATCGATAGATACCACCAAACATTCATCTTGGCCATAAACATACAAATTTTCCGCCAACATCACCTGCTTCTTGCCCTGAGCGACAATGCACACAGCAGGCTCATGCAGGGCATGGAGAGGCGCGGTTGGTTGGGAGGATCGGATTAAAAACAACCGTTCGATCGCTGTAGCATGGACACCATCTGTGTGACTGTTCTGTGCAATCAAAGCGGCTAACTCTGACTGCTGCTTTCTAATTGTTTGTTCCATAATCTTGCTGGAAATCTATTATGAGACTAACATTCAGGGTAACTACAATAGATTCAGCCGTTGATGTTGGTCTATCTTTTGCCGAACAACAATAAAAAGAATGCAGGATTAGGCAAGAATTCAGCAGGTTTAGATTACCACACCAGGCTTTGACTCTTTTAAATTAAGAGTGTGCTGGACATCCAATTAATCCTCCAACTATTAAATACCTCAACTAATTGATTTTTATGACCACCAATCAACAGAAAGTCGTACTGATTACAGGCGCAAGCAGCGGCATCGGTGAAGCAACAGCACGTCTACTCGCTCGCCAGGGTGTTCGCGTCGTGCTGGGCGCACGGCGTACCGATCGCCTAGAAAGCCTTGTGGCTGCAATCCGTTCTGAGGGCGGCTCGGCAGAGTACCAGACTCTCGATGTCACCCGTCGCACTGACTTCAAAGCCTTTGTGGAATTTGCTCAGAACAAATTCGGCCGCGTTGATGTCATCGTCAACAATGCAGGTGTGATGCCACTCTCGAAGCTAGAAGCGCTCAAGGTTGATGAATGGGACTGGATGATCGATGTGAACATCCGTGGCGTACTCAACGGCATCGCCGCCGGACTACCTCTAATGAAACGCCAGGGATTCGGCCAATTTGTCAACCTGTCCTCCATTGGTGGACACGCCGTTTGGCCAACCTCCGCCGTTTACTCAGCTACCAAGTTTGCTGTGCTGGCGATTTCCGACGGACTGCGCCAGGAAAATACCGACATTCGTGTGACGGTGATTTCACCGGGTGTAACTGAGTCCGAACTGGCCGATAGTATCACTGACGCCGAAGCTGGCAAAGGGATGCAGGAATTCCGTAGAATTGCACTTCCGGCTGAGGCCATTGCCAGAGCGATCGCCTTTTCCATCGACCAGCCAGAGGATGTGGATGTCAACGAGATTATCGTGCGCCCCACAGCTAGCCCGTATTAAACCTCAAACTTGCCATCGCCCTGGGTTAACCGTTAGTCTGAGACTGAATCGGTATGACAATGATAAATTCACTTCCCTCACCGAGTGTGGAATTGACATCCAGAGTGCCGCCATGTTTTTCTACGACAATCTGATGGGCGATCGCCAAACCCAAACCTGTACCTTTAGCAACACCTTTAGTAGTAAATAAATGGTCAAATATTTTTTGTTTGACTGATTCGTTCATTCCCTTTCCATTATCAGCAATGGCAATTTTTACATCTTTATTTACTGCTGAAGTTGTAATTTTAATTCGGTTGGGATTGGCTTTAATTTCCTCAAAAGAACGTTCGGTATTTGCTTCTTCTAATGCATCAATGGCATTAGCCAAGATATTCATAAATACCTGATTTAATTGACCAGGGAAACATTCAATTTGTGGTAAAGTACCATAATCTGTGGTTACTTCAATGGCTGGACGTTGTTCATTTCCCTTGAGACGATGTTTCAAAATTAAAATCGTGCTATCTATGCCTTCGTGAATATTGAAACGCACTTTGTAATCTCGATCGGCACGGGAGAAAGTTCTTAAACTAGTGCTAATATTTTTCAAGCGATCGCAGGCCATTGTCATGGAATCAATCATCTTTGGTAAGTCTGCCAAACTATAATCCAAGTCAATTTCTGCGGCGTGGTCTGTAATTTCATCCCCTGGATTTGGTAGATTTTCTTGATATAGTTTCAAGTGTTCTACAATATCAGCAAGAGTGGGTTTAGCTTGTTTGAGACTGGCAGCAATAAAACCGAGGGGATTATTCATTTCATGAGCTACCCCAGCAACTAAGTTACCCAATGCAGACATTTTCTCGCTTTGGACGATTTGTAACTGTGCCTGTTGTAAATCTTGTATTGCTTGTTGGGCTTGTTGATAGAGTTTGGCATTTTCCAAAGAGATGGCGGCTTGAGTGCAGAGTAAATTTAACAGTTCGACGCGCTCATGGTTAAATGCTCCGGTTGTGAGGTTGTTCTCCAGATACAACACACCAAGCAGTTTGCCTTGATGTAAAATTGGCGTACACAGCAGACTCTTGGGCTGTTGCCGTAAAATGTAAGGCTCTGCTAATAACAATGGATGCTCCATCGCATTCACAATCACAGTTGTTTTTAAGCTGCGTTTGACTGTGTTAACTAAACTCACAGGCACATCCTTACTTTCTGATAGCAGTATGGACTGCAAAACCATTGCAGGTTGCCCAACTTGAGCCACTCCTTGAATACTGAGTTGATTGTGATTGAGCAACATCAAGACACATTTATCTGCACCTCCGGTGGCGGTGACGATTTCTAGCAGTGCTGATAGTAGCTTGTCAAGTTGAATTTCGCTTGATAAGTTTTGAGAAGCTTTGAGGATGGCGCTCAAGTCCAGAACTGTGGATACATTACCACCGGTGGCTGATGAGGAGGTTTGAGAAATAAATCGACTTTCACTGGCATAGACTGTTTCACTAGCTGTAAATGTTGTAGCAGACTGTTGGATAATTGTGCCTAACAATTGCGGATAGCGTTGTTCCAAGTCGGCAACTTTGGCTTTCGCACCCCAACGGGCATAGCCGTAGTAAGCTGCAATTAAATAATCTTCAGCGATGCGCTCTTTATCCCATTCGAGGAAGAATTTAGCAGCAAGTTCGTTAGCGATCGCTTCTTCTTGGATATACTCATTTTCTCTAGCTCCTTTGATGGCGCGATCGTAGAACTCTATAGCTTGGGCTTTATTACCTTGCACTCGCCCTCGTTCTGCTTCTACTAAATAAAATTTGTGTAAAAAATTCATTGGTGCATGGTCTGACCACAGCTTGATCTTTTGCTGATTGTTCGCTACTCGATTTAACACATTTTCTTGTTGCGAATCTGCCAGAGATGAGTACACTGCTAAGTGTGCCAAAGAATCATAAAAATGGAATATTAACATGAATAAATTTCCCTGTACTCCATCTAAATACTGTTCGGCTAACAGTGCATTTTTACAAGCATTTTCGTATTCCCCAAAAAGATAATACAGGATCGTCTTGTTTAAATAAAAATGATAAATGCCAGTGCGATCGCCGGCTTGATTCAGCAGAGTTAAACAAGTTTCTTCGTCGCAAATTTCACCCCGGAAACTGCATGGATCTTCCGAGGGATTTAATAAATTAAGAACTGATTGTTGAAAAATGCCTAGTATACATAAAATATTTTCTTGCTTGAATTGAGCCGAGACATGGCTGGTGGTAGCCATTTCTGCTTCCAATACAGTTAACTCCTGCCCCACTGCATAAGAATTTTGGCATTTCGTTAAGGCAGCATAACCAACAAATTCCAAGTTGCCACTTTCCAGTGCGCTTTGATAGCTTTCCCACAAAAGTGGCAATGTTTCTCTCACATGAGCTTTACCAAAAATTGTCGAACACGCCGTCACCATAAATGCACATGCTTTCATATCTGCAATATTGAATTTTTCGGCTAATTTTATGGCTAATTTCCCGAATTTATAAGCCAATTCAATATCTTGAAATTTTTCATTCAACAGAATACCGTAACAAGCATAACCATAGCTGGAGAAAACTGAATTACCGTATTGAATTGATAAATTAATCAGTTTGCAGATAACCAAGGTAAAGATTTCGGGTGCCGCTTGATAAGCAGCAGTGCCAATACTATTTAACATCCTTGCAGCTGCTAGTTTCTCCATATCTGTCATCAAAGGCAAGTCGATTAACTCTTCGATATTCTTGCGATTTAGATTACTTGCAGTTTGAGTAAGTGCTTGGTGAATGTCTGATGAATCGGGCAATTCGGGTATACTTATTCCCACTAATTCTAAAGCTTCTAAGCCAATTTTGACAGCTAGGAACTTTTTAGCTTGCGCCATTTCAGCTTGGATTTTAACAGCATAGACTTTCATTTTGTCAATGGGAGTTTTTGCCTGCTGTAGAACAATATTTGCAAATTGCTCCATCTGTGGAAAATCACCGCTGAGGTAGGCGGTTTCTGTTGCTAGTTCATACAGTGGTAAAGTCAGGTTATATTGTGTTTGCCAGCAAGACTCTGCCTCGCCAAGGTTCAACAAACAAATTCCTGTGTTGGAATAGTCCAAGGCTGCGGTATAGGCTGTGGCAATTCTGGCTTTTTGTCCCGCTTTGAGATTGAGTTGCGCGAGTTGTATTTGCTCTGAATGTTCAATAATTAGGCATTTGCCAATGTTGAGTTGATTGACAATTTCAAACAGATTTTCTTCTTGTTCTGTGGCTTTTTTATTTTTGAGTAACAGTTGTCCAATTTTCAAGTGTGTTGCTTGTTTTTCAGCATCTGGAATCAACGAATAAGCTGCTTGTTGGACGCGATCGTGCAAAAATTTATATGTAATTGTTATTTGTCTTTGGTCATTGGTTATTGGTTGTAGTTCATCTATCAATGACACAGGTGCTTGGCCTTCCCGCAGGATATGACTATTAACTAATGACTCTTGTTGATAAAATTTATAAACCTCATTTTGGGGCAAAATTAACCCTTCTTGTAATGCTTTCCACAAAGAAGTAGCGGTTTCTACCTCGGATAATTGAGAAATAATCGCTAATGTTTTTAAATCAAATTTATTGCCAATACAAGCAGCTAATTTTAACACGAATTGAGTAAGTTCAGGCAATTTTTGCAATTGCCATGCCATAAATTCTACTACATCTTCTGTTAGGGCTTGCTGATTTACCTGTGCAATGTCACATTGCCAACAGCCTGACTCTAAGTTGAACTCAATTAACCCATCTTGATGTAATCCTTTAAGAAACTGCGTACTAAAAAATGGATTACCTTGAGTTTTTTGATATACCAATTGTGATAATGGAAATGCGGTATCTTCTTGACAGACAAGTGTATCGGCTACTAACTGATTTAATTTCCCAGAAGGAAGTGGTTGCAAGACAATTGTCTGAATTTTGGCATGATTTTTACGAATTTCATCCAACACCAACATTAAAGGATGTGCTAGTGATACCTCATTATCTCTATAAGCTCCAATTAATAATAAATATCCTAAACTGGCTTCATTCATTAATAATTGCAAAAACTTCAATGAAGCCGCATCTGCCCATTGCAAATCATCCAAGAAGATTACCAAGGGATGTTCGGTTGTTGCAAATATTTGAATAAATTTTGTCAAGAATAAATTAAATCTGTTTTGGGCGGCAGTTCCTGATAGCTCTGGTATGGGTGGTTGTTTGCCGATAATTGTTTCTAATGCCGGAATAACTTCTATGATTACCTGTGCATTTTCACCTAATTCGCCAAGAATTTTATCTTTCCATTGGGCAATTTGGATATCGCTTTGGGTTAAAATTTGCTCGATTAAATTCCGAAATGCTTGCACAAATGCCGACAGGGGAATACTACGATTAAATTGGTCAAATTTACCTTTGATAAAATATCCTCGTTTCCTAACAATCGGTTTGTGGACTTCTTTCACAACGGCAGTTTTACCAATTCCAGAGAAACCTGCAACTAACATCAGTTCGCTGCTACCAACAGCCACTCGTTCAAAGGCTGCTAGTAGTTGTTCGACTTCGTTTTCTCTACCATATAATTTTTCAGGAATGATAAAGCGATCGCACAGGTCTCGTTGACCGATAATGAAAGGAGCGATCTTTCCGGTTTGCTGTAATTGCACCAAGCAATTTTCTAAATCAAATTTTAATCCTAAGGCACTTTGATAGCGGTCTTCTGGATTTTTTGCCATCAATCTCATCACAATATCTGACAAGACTTGGGGAATTTCTTTCCTTTTATCTCCTAATTGATTTGGAAGTTTTGCAATATGACAATGCACCAATTCCATTGGTTCGTTAGATTCAAAAGGAAGTTGCCCAGTTAGCAGTTCATAGAGAGTGACACCCAAAGAATAAAAGTCGCTGCGGTAGTCAATACCCCGGTTCGTTCTTCCTGTTTGTTCTGGTGAGAGATAGCTTAATGTTCCTTCTAACCTATTGGGATTTTTGATTTCGCTAGTTTCTTTGGGTAACAAAGAAGCAATACTAAAATCTATCAATTTGACTTGTTTAGTCTGGGGATGAATCAGAATATTGGCAGGTTTGATGTCTTTGTGAATCACACGATGACAGTAAAGTTCGTGAAGAATATCTGTTAGTTGTAGGGCAATTTCCAAAACTTCAGTTATCGAAAGTAATTGGTCTTGAGTATATAGTCGTAATGAAACACCACCAAAATCCTCCATAACTAAGGCGTAACTGTTACCGTATGGTTCCAAGCACAAAAAACGCACAACTCCCGGAATTTCTAAGTTGTTGGTGATGCTATATTGATTGCGAAACTGTAATAGTTCATTGAAAGTAGGGTACTCTCGTTTCAGAAGTTTGATGATTACTGATTGATTATCTGATTCTCGTATCCCACGATATACTATCGTCCTAGAACCACAATAAAGTTCCTCGACCAAATTGTATCCGGGAATTGAAAAAGTCAAATCTAATACTGTGTTCATTGCAACTGACTCCATATGAGATTTCAATATTGTATTAGTCAGTATTACCTTCTCTGGTGTCAGACTAGCCAATAGAGATTACACTGAGTCAAATTATAAGTTTGATACTTTTGATTTGATTGTCTACTGAGCTTTCCAGATCTCAATCCCATTTTCAAGGATGAAATCGAAGTTTAGCCAATAAGCTAGCTTAATTGGTAAGCGTATCGATTCTGTTTCTAAGGATTCAATTCCTTGTAGTCCTAATTCTTCAACTATGGGATGACTAGCAAAATTGTAAAGTTTTAGTTCAAATTTATCCCCCATATCACCAAAACTGAGGATTTTGCCTTGATGATATTGTGACATTTTCATTACACATTCCGCGATCGCTTGATAACAAGCACGTCTCCCATCTTCTATATCACGAAATTGTTTGAGAAAAACAGCACGAACTGATTTGTATGTCAGAGATTCAATAATATTTAGTGGTAAAGACCAACTAAAACTAGGAACCTCTATGTTCCTTTGATTTTGGAAAATTAACTTTCTGATTACTTCCATTAATTCATCAGGAGTATTTAATGTTTGTTCTCCCTCAGTTTTCTCCTGATTTTCTATCTGCACTACTTCTAACAAACGCTGTTTTTTTGCCTGGGCTTGAGAGCTAACATTTTTCCACGCTAGAGTGTCTACACTAAATAATTCTGGCTGCTGTTCGGGGTTAGGAATTTGGAAAAAGCCAATTTCTTTACAAATGCCATAAATTTCCCTTCCCGAAACTAAAATTGGTGAATCATTGACAAAAATATAAGGCATGAAACAAACTAGACGTTCTCCAACAAAAGCTGGCCCTACTTGTTTTCCTGCAACAGCCACAACCCAAAAAACAGCTTCTTCTTCAGAACAGTAAACTTTTTCGCTATCAGGTCTTTCTATTGAACTGAGTGAATCAATAGTTGCAAATGTCAGTAGAACATAATGTGTAGCAGGACGGTATTGAACCTGTCCACCGGAAGGATCGTTGAGGTATTTATCACACAGTTGTTGTAACTTGTCTAAAGAACCTTCTAATAAAAATCCATAAACGTTGGCATTTTTCAGATTAAAAGGTTGGAGAAAACATTGTTCATTTGGACGTTCGACGTATTGAGGATATTTTGGCGAATGATTGACATCCGGAAAAAATTGCTTGACAAAATTGTTAACTTCCGATTCAGTTTTTTCACCTTTAGCGACTAACTCTTGAATTAATTGTTCGAGTGGCTGTGGAGGTTTAGCTAAATCTTCTTGCCATTTTTGCGGATTTCCCAGGAATTCCATAACAGAACTGGCTGCTCCCATAGCGATACGCAAGCCAGTTTGCAATACTTCAGCAGAACTATTGATATTCATTTAATTACCTCTAAAAATCTGATTCGCCTACAATGTTTTTTGGATATCCGGAAATTGCCTGAGAGGCTTGCATTCCTGATGTCACTGTTGCTTCAATACTACTAATATTAATACCATTGCGAGTCCAGTCTCCAGCCAAATACAAATTATCAAAACCAGATTTTCCTGGCTTGAGACGATATTTAGTAGTTCCTTTAAAAGACACGACATAACGTTCTGAAGGCTCAATATTGGCTCGCCAGAATTGGGAATTAAATCGTTTTAAACTACTACCTTGTTTGGGGTCAACAATTAATTTCCAATCAATTTTTTCTGAACCAGGGCAAGAGGTAATCTGTGGCCACAAGATCGCAATATTTTCCTGAAACCAATTAATTGCATTTTTTTGGACTCGATTCATTTCCTTATCTGGAAAATTATATTCTGCAAAGTCGGGAATTTCCTCAGTTTCTTCCAAAGGGCCACAAAAGTAGGCTATATTACCGGGAAAATTTTCTGAATCCCAACTTTCTCTGATATTTAGGTGACTCATATCAGCCCATGTATTGAAGGGATGTGCATAAGCATCAAGCACAGGACTAGGCATCATCCAACCTAATTCTTTTAAGTCTGGCTTTGACCAAATCTGGAGTGCTTGAGTTTGGACAGTCTTGACTTTTTCTACCATGTCTTGCCATTCTTTACGAGCTGCAATTAATTCTGGGCAGATGTATTTTAATGCTCCCAAAGAAATGCCAAGTACTACTAAATCAAAATCTTCTCCAACATTGAGAGTTATATTTTCTATGTCTGTCCACTGTGTCCAAGCAGATTCTAAATTAATATTTTTAGCTTTGAGTTCTTCGCCTTCTACAAGTTGGTCGTAAAGTGGAGTACTAGGCCAACAAGGCAAATGTTCAATGTCAATTAATGGATGATAAATATAATTTTTCAGAGTTGCTTGACGGCTAATCTCAATCGAAGCGATCGCATTTTTATCCGCAGACAATCCTAAATTTTTTATCCGATGAAAAAACTGGAATTTTACGCCACGTTCTTCGAGTACTTTATATAGTGGTGCAAAAATTGTATCCCCCATTCCTGCTTGCATCTTCCAAAAAAATGCACCTTTATAAGAAAGTTTCATTCGCAAAAAGAAACGCAATCCCACTCCCGCTGCTAAGTTGGGACGCTCAACATTCCCATTTTCATAACTAAAAACAAGGTCATAAAGACCTCGAATTAAAGGTGAATTAATGCTCAATTTAGCAGCACCATGTTTGCCTAACCACTCCTGAACATCATAGTCATCAATTTTATCAAAACCAGTCAACAGCAAATCATCAATAATTACACCACGAATTATGGTGCAGGCCAAATCCACAATTATCCAAAGCCGACGAAATTTTTGGTGGGTTTCGATGATTTCTTTGACAGTTCCCAACAGCCAGGTTTTGAAATTTTCTAGCAACCAAAGAACAGCTTGGTGTTCTATAGGTCGATGCATCCCAGGATCTGGAGGCAATTTTTTAACTAACTTATGGACAATATCAAGAAAAGAAATTTCATCAGCTAAACTTTGAGTTTTCCACTCAATTTTCATCTCTTGCAGTAAAGATGCTAACCAGTCGGGAATTTCACTAACTTGGTCTAAATCTTCATCTGTTAACAAGCTGCTGAATGAGTAAGATGAACCTTGAAATTGATTGACCATAAACTCAATTAGCAGACAAATATGACCCCAAATTGAGGGTAATTCCTCTCCTTCTCCTGGTAAAGAATCATTTATCGGAAAATCAAAAGCCCAAGGAATCCACTGTTGATTGATATGTTCTGGAAATACTATAAAGTTATGTGGCTTAAAAGCTTCTTGCCAAGTAGCAAGAGGTGTTTTATCGCTATGTTTTAACTCTGTATAACATTGGCGCATAACCTGAAATGTATTTTCATAGCATCCCATAAAAATATGTAGCCCATGTTCTTCAATGCGATTTTGGGCATCTAAATTACGCCCACTGGCACCTTTTCCACCGAGCCGCCAGCCCATTTGATAGATAGTAATGTCATATTTTTTCTGCCAGTCTGCTTGACTGGTTAACTCAAATGCAGTTGTTAGGGAAGCCATACCACCTCCCAAAATAGCGATTTTCTTTCTATGCAAAATCTCTGACATGATTTGTTCTGCACCCAAAAAACTATTCAACAATAAATTTTGCGTTATACCAATTCAATTAACGATTGCAACATATCTTTGGGTGAAGACGCGATGGTTCGCATCTCTACAAATGTGTGTTTATCGCCTTCTTTTTGAAAATTGGTATTACTCTACAAAAGCAACTTCTACAGAGTTTTGTAATTCTTGACTGTAGTGTAGTAGCGTATTGTTATCGCGCACCATTAATTTGGCATCTTCCATACATTTAGAGAAGCAACTACGGGAGATTTTGATGCTGTGATCTGGTGTAAACAATTTGTTGTGCTGTTGGGCTGCTGACAGTAGTGTTTGATAAGCAGGAAGTAGGCACATCAAACTAGCTAGGCGAAAACCTACAGCTTCATAAGGGATATCTATTACATAAGAAACTGACTTATTAATCTCAGCTAAAACATTTGCTAAAACCTTTTTTGTCCAGCTTTTGGGTGCGCCTCCTAATGTGAGAGGTAAGCCATCAATTTCTTGCATCCAGACATCGGGCAAATAGCATATCCCATTAGCTAGGTCTTCAGGAAAATCTTTAACAATATTGGTTCTTTGTAAAGCTTGACCACAGGTTCCACTATGGGCTAATAGACTTTTAGCAATATCTACATTAAATCGGTAATGTTCTATAGCTAATTCTGTGCCCATTTGACCAACAGTACCCGCTGCAAAATAACAATAGCGACTGTAATCAGCTTCTTGAGCTAACAGACGCACGCCATTGCGGGTGACCATAGCGGCTTTGTATTGACCGTCTTGAAATTCTTCTATACCTTCAACCATAGCCAAAACCCAGCGGCTAATAATTTCTCTAACTGCATCTGGGATGAGTGCAAAAATTTGCCATAACATTAATCCACCTTCCAAAGTCATTAATTGTGTTTGGTTGGTGTTAAGTCCTCGCCAATCTTCATGGGACCAGCCAGACAAAATGTTAGTAGCTAATGTTGGTTCTTTTAGGAGTTGTTTAAACTCGATAAAACGATTTTTTTGCCAGTTATATGGCTGTTGGGAATCTTCAATATTGTCAGCGACGCGAAAAATTAGATAAGCAGTAGACATGAAAGCATCTAATGGCTCTTCAAAGCAAGGAGTTACCAAAGCGAAAGAGCGAGAAACTTTATTCATGAATTCTTCTACATACTTTTTCTGCTCTTGCAAAAGATAAAACGTAAGCATTATCACTCTCCATTCCGGTAATCAAAATCAACAAATTGAAATCACTTAATCTATGTCCAAAACAGAGAGTTTGCTTTCTCCATGCTGCATAACAAAGCAGTTTGTCAGTCGAACTTCTCTGAACAATGCTAATTAATACACCAGAGTCTGTGCTTTTATCTTTTGAATCTCCCTAAGCGATCGCCACCGCTGCTCAATTTCAAAACAAGGATGCTAAAATACAGCTACTATCAACTTTAGGTGCAAACAGTAGCTATCATATAATATGCTATTAAAAAAGTCACTAAGTATATTTATGTATCAAATAATATACTTTATAGCTCAGAAATCACCATTGCCAAGGTAAAAACTAAGTTCCTTGACCAGAAAGAGTTTGTTCGCTAAAGCCAGTATGTTTAAGTACCGACTTAGATGACGCGCTGTATGGAGTTTTACAAAAATTAGCAGTTGGGGTGAGACTTACGATCTTTGAGGCAAATTGCCTAAAATTTCAGATTTTGGTAGATATACATTGAAGACATTGCATCTAAATTGATTTGCTGATTATCATCTTCATTAGTATTTTTAAATAGTACTGTAAACGCACCAGCACCTAACCTATCTTGAGGAAACATTCGATAACAAGCCATTGTACTTAAATGAGACTGATATTTTGCTAAATGGTTAACTTCTATGGCTTGAAAATGAGGAAAACGTTCTAAAAACCACTCGCAAACCTGCTCGTTTTCTTCTGGTGAATAAGTGCAAGTCATATAAGCAAGATATCCTTGCGGTGAAACAAGTTTGGCAGAATTAGCTATAATGCGTTTTTGTCGATTGGCACTTTTATTAATAGCAGTTGGATGAAAACAACCGGGTGCTTTTTCGCCTTTAGCAAGTAGCGATTGTCCAGTACAAGGAGCATCAACAATTACCAAATAGCTAGAATCTGGAATTATTTCGGCAAAGATACTGGAATCTCTATTAACTACAGCACTAGGGCTAACATGGCAACGCTTCAAATTAGAAATTAACATTCCCAGACGCTTGCCAATCACTTCATTACAGATGAGGAAATCAGGTTGCAAAGCTTTCCAGGCAAAGATACTTTTTCCTCCAGGTGCAGCACACATATCAAAAATTAAATCCACTGGCTGAGGAATTGTTAATAAAGTAGTAGCCGCAAACACCGAAGAAAAATCTAAACAATAAAAATATCCTTGTTCATGCAGTGAATGTTGGCCAGGTTTTTCTCCCAACTGTAAACGGTCTATAAATTGCGGTTGCCAATAGATTGGTGTTTCCACTGCAAAAGGCGCGATTTCTGGTTTTTCCTGACACCAAAGAATGCTAGATGGAAATGGCTGAGGATTTATTAACGCCTCAATAAATTTTTCTTGCTCATCTAGATTTGTAAACAAACGCCGTGAAAGCTTAAGTAATAAATTAGAAGGTTTTTCCATATATAGCAGCAGACATAATTCTGAATTCTGGATTCTGAATTCTTACTCATTTCTTTGTATCAGAATACAACTAAAACTGTTACACAAGAACAGTGTAATTAAGGCTTTTGGCTGCATACTCAAAATATAATGACCGCCATTGGGAATGCAATGGCCAAGCTACCCCACTGCACCGGAGAAGGTCATGTTCCTAGATAATTTCGGGCAAAAATTACGCAAAGAAGCACAATTATGGAGGGATGAAGGAATAATTAGTTCTTCGCAGTATGAACAAATAGCAGAACGTTACCAATTTAAAAATCTGGAAGCTGCTGCACGCGATCGCTTTATTGCAATAGCGATCGCCACAGGTAGCATCCTTCTATGCTTAGGCATAATTACCTTTGTAGCAGCAAACTGGCAATCAGGCTCACGAGAAGTCAAATTTATTCTGCTGATGAGCTTGTTCTTTACAACCGCGATCGCTGGTTTTTACACTTGGAGACAAGCTCAAGGAAAAAAGGCACAACAAAGCAAACGCTTGTTGGGAGAGGGTTTGCTAATTTTAAGTGCTTTTATTCTTGGCGCAAATCTACTGCTGATGGCCCAGATGTTCAATATTAGCGGTTCAATTTCTCAATTGTTTCTCGCCTGGGGATTTGGTGTTGCAGTCATCGCCTATAGTCTGTTCTTAAATTCTTTAGGAATTCTGTCAATTATCCTTGTGGAAATTGGCTATTGGACGGGGCTGGAAGATTTGTGGTACCCTTCAAGTGAAGTCATTTGGTCACGACTATTGGTACAGCATATGCCTCTGTTGGCATGGCTGGTGTTTGTACCCTTAGCTTACTTCTGTCGATCGCGCTGGATTTTCGCCCTAGCAGCCTTTGTCTTTGCTAGTTCCTTGCAAGCCAACCTCAATCCTCTTCCACTGCTAAATTATGCTGATATAGCCCCTTGGGTGGCTTCTTTTGCTTTTACACTCCCACCTGCATTATTCTGGAGTTATGATGACCTGCTCTTTCCAACCATAAATTACAGATTGTTTCAATCTCTAGCTCGTAATTTAGCATTGGTAAGCTTTGGTATCGTCTTTTATGTCCTGTCTTTTCGTTGGGTTTGGGATTCTCCAGATTATAGCTCTAATCAGCCAACGACTTTGACAAATTTGTTCGAGTCTCTGCCAATAATTGATTTGGGAATTCTCAGCGGCTTAGCGGTGTTGCAGTGGTTGTTTCTACTGCGTCAAAGAAATAATCCTCCCCGCCGCGAAGTGATTTTTACGACTGCTGTCATTACTACTTTTCTTGTGTTTATTGCCTTAGCACCTTTTTGGCATCAAACTATCAGCCGAATTGATGAACTTGGGGTTTTTATTTTCAATGTACTTCTAGCAACATTAGCCTGGGGACTAATTCAAGAAGGATTGAAATTAAACAACAGAAGTTCCTTTTGGGGCGGTATGCTGTTAGTAACACTCCAAGTTATCAGTCGGGTACAGGAGTATGATACCGACTTACTTTTTAAGTCCCTGGTGTTTGTTTTATGCGGTTCAGCTTTAATTAGTGCTGGACTTTGGTTTGAACGCCGCCAACCTGGTACATCTAAGGCTACAAGTCAGAAGTAGTGGAAGAAAGAATTCAGAATTCAGAAGTCAGAATTCAGAAGTCAGTAGGACTTACGCAAACTCTACGAACTCTTGGCGTTCTTGGCACGCCAGTTGCTTCAAGTCGGCAGAGCCGCCCAACGCACTGGCTCGTCTTGGTGGTAGCCTACGGCAAGCCGCAAAGCGTCTACGATAAATTAAGCGAAGTTAGCTATTTTTGCGTAAGTCCTGGTCAGAATAAATTCTGGATTTTAGATTTTTTCTTCAATCCAAAATCTAAAATCTAAAATTGTTAAAGTTTCTCTGCGTCAGTCCTAATCTCGTTACTTTTGTCCTCATCATTACCCCCTGCTTTTTAGGACTACGCTCATGACAAGTAATTCCTCTGAATCTAAAAATAAATCCTTGTCTCCCGAAGCTGAATTTTCCAAGACGGTGACTTTTCGGGATTACCTGATTGCTACTGAACAAAAATCGAATAAGCCCTTACCTGTTTGGCGGTTACTAGCACCATTGGCGGTGCAAACAGCGCTAATTATGGCAGTACCAGCCCAAGCGGTTTACACAGATATGACGGGTAAGACGGTGATTTTGCAAACCGCCCCTGTAAACCCTAATAATGTCCTACAAGGAAACGCCCTAGCGTTAGACTATAACATCTCCCGGACTGCTAATTTGAGCAGACTGCCTGGTTGGCAGACCATAGTCGCCAAAGGCCGTGGAAGTGGCAGAAGATTGCCTGAAGGAAGCAATATCTACGTGACCTTACAAGAACAAGTATCTTCTGGTCGTGGTGTTCCCAGAGCTTGGAGACCTTTACGAGTCAGTAGCGAACGTCCCACTTCTCTAAGAGCTAATCAAGTAGCTTTGAGAGGTGTCTATCAGGATGGTTCTGTCAACTATGGCTTAGAAACATATTACATCCCAGAAAACCAACGCCAACAAATTAGAAACGACTTGCAAGCCCAACGTGCTAGGAGGGGACAAGTACCACCCATCGTCGTGAAGGCGAAAGTCGATCCCCAAGGAAACGCATTGCCGATTAGTATGTGGGTACGCGATCGCAACTATCGCTTTTAAGTTCTTACGCCAATAAACTTGGATGTCTAATCGCAAAGTTTGTCCCCGAAGTTTGAGCGCTGGTTTCCAACGCTCAAACTTCTCTCTTTGTAATTACCTTAATCTTCATGGCGTAACTGCCATGCTGCACCAAAAGCGGCTCCAGCCCCAGCTAACAATCCTGTACTCATTCCTTGGATAGTTTTTTCGATAGGATCTTGGGTTAGGCAATTACTTGTAACCTTGCTATCTTGCAAACACAGATTGCTTTCTGCCCAACTGGCAGTACCCCCTAAAATTACACCAGTTATACTACAGGAAACAACTAACAGCAAAAGGCGTCGGGTTTTTCTACTTTTTCTATCCATAGATGGATGCGTCAAAGATGAGATTGGCTAATTAATCTTCAACTACTCTACACATCCTGGCTGTTAATGTCAGCTGTCATTTGTCATTAGTCTAAAACTAATGCCCAATGCCCTGTTTGGCCGATGCCCTGTTTGCCCAATAATTAATGACTCTTTTGGTGACGCACTTCAACTACGGTATGAACATTGCCGCGAGGGGTGAAATCTGTTTTTACGGTAACTTCTAACGGGTCACAAGCGGCGACAAAATCATCCAAAATTTGATTAGCAGATTCTTCGTGAGAAATATAGCGATCGCGGTAACTGTTAATATAAAGCTTGAGTGCTTTCAACTCCACTACTCGTTCATCAGGCACATAGGTAATATGAATAGTCGCAAAATCAGGATACCCGGAAAACGGACATTTACAAGTAAATTCCGGCAAACTAATGCTAATGTCATATCGCCTTCCTACGCGCGGATTAGGAAAGGTAATTAATTCGCCTTCCGCAATATTACGTTCGCCATACTTCATTTCTTGGCTTGGCCCAGATACACTTTCAGGTAAATTGTTATTAGTCATTTGTTATTAGTCATTTGTCATTGAGTATTGTGCATTGGGCATGAGAAGGGGATGGGGAGATGGGGGGAAAGAAGAATTACTTTTTCCCCACCTCCCGACCTCCCCATCTCCCTCATCTCTCTCATCTCCCCATCTCCCCATCTCCCCATCTCCCCATCTCCCCATCTCCCCTCAACCCTCCTCCTTCTCCCAGTCTGGACAATTCTCATCTTCATAACCGTGGGGATGCATGGCACAAACTAACAAGTTACCGCCATAAACTTGACCGTGGTAGTGAGTACAACCAATGCAAGCTGGATTTTTTTCGGCTGTGGGTTCTACTGAATACGGAAAACCAGGATCTATATCTGCCACAACCTCTTCTAAGTCCCAGTAAGCTTCCATCATCGGTTCAGCTAAATCTTGTAAATACTGATCGACTTCAGTGATATTACTGTGTACTTGCTCAGTAATTTCTTCCGTTAACTCAAAAAAGGCGTCTACCATTTCACCCATTCCCAGGAAGAAACGCTCTACTTCATCTGCTACTGTTTCTACGATTTCTATTAAATCTTTTTGCCACTGTTCCATAAACTTGACGCCTTTACAGGCTATAAACAGGACGTTTTGTAGTGTCTAATTTGAAGTACTCAAGTAAACATTAAGCAATGTATCATATCAATTTTTATATGATGGATGCCAACTGAAAATGCCTGTTTTTACTGGTTTAGAGTTACAACAATGCTTTTTACTAATCGCGTTGCAATCGCTTTAACTCTTCTTGCAGTTCTAGCACTTGTTCGCGTAATTGGTCTACGTTCTCGCCTGATGCCTCTTTCACCGTTAGTTCTTCATCTTCCTCTAAAATTTCGATGCGTCGAGGTTCTGAAGGAGGTGTTTTTTCAGGGGTTTCACCAGATGCTTGGGGTTGTTGGGCTTGCTTCATCATATCTTCGACAAAGCGACGGGCTTCTTCTGTGTTCATTTCGCCCTTGGCCACCATTTCGTCTGCCAGTTTTTGGACTTGCGATCGCAGTTCGGCTAATTTCCCCCCTGCTTTTTCGCCAGCGTAAGAAGCTAGTCCTACACCAAGGTAAAAAGCTTTTTGAACAATATCTCCAAAACCAGGCATTTCTCCTGAACGCTCCTAAAAATAGGGCGACCCGGAGACTACGCCTACCACAAGCCTCCCGTGTTGCTGCTACCTTCCGGTTCTGACAAGGTTTGGGTGTTGAAGTCGCATAGATCCAGGTCTTCTAAAAGCATAACATTAAAATTCAGTAAATGTGTGTCAATCCATAACAATCCGCCATTCATAAAGCTGGTAATCCACACAACCGTGTTGTACCAAGGGGTCACTAGCTACAATGGCTTCTGCTTGCTCCCTTGAGGCTGCCTCAAACAGCAACATTCCCCCTGGTGCTTCTGCCCAATAGCCTGTTCGCGCTTTGTGTCCTTTAGCAATCAAATCCCGAACGTAGGCTTTATGGGCAGGTATATATTGGTCAAAGGTAGATTTATCGACTTTTCCTTGTTCAATCTTGACAAATGTTGGCATTTACTCACTAGCTCCCATGACAAAAGGCTTTTTACTCAAGTTATTACTATTTTGAGTAGCAATCAAAAATCTGGGCATAGGCTAAATCAAGGCGGACAGTAGTGCGATCGCTGATTCGCTGTACCTATTAATCTGATAATTGGATTATTTCTACACACATTGATTTTTCCATTTTTATTGATACCGGAATGCTTAACCTCATATTCATAGCTTCTTAATAAAAATGCAAACAAAGTTAAGAGATTTCATCATTAACTGTCTTAATTATTTTTTTTAAGTGTCCTTGTATTCTTGCAACAACAATGAGAAGATACTAGCGTTGTAAACAGGGAAAACAAACTTATGTCTGAAATCAAAAAGCTTGGTCAATCATGGATATTTAATTGGTTCTTCGGTTTTTCCCAGATTCCTACAGATGAGGATTGTTGCATTTACATGAAATCAGTTTTATGTTGTGCTAAAGGAGATGGAATTCTCTCCCCAGAAGAAAAAGATTGGGCTGTTGGATTCTGTGCATCTTGGGGAGTAGCAGACTGGGTGATTGAAGAGCTAAAAGCATATGAGGCGGATGAAGATTTAGAAGAAGTAATTGCTCGCTCTCCTCAGGTTTCCATAGCACAAAGAGATCTACTCCTCACGGCAATTAGGGCTTGTGCTGCTGATGGAGAATTTCATGAAAAGGAAAAGGCCAAAATTCGGCAAATGGCTTCTATTATAGGGGTCTCAGAAGAGGTAGTGGAGCAGTTAGAACAGCTACAAAAAGAAGAATTTGCACTACGCGAGAAGCGCGTTAAGCTGTTATATCCTGAGAAAAGTCCATATTAAGAATCTACTATATCAATTACAGTAGTTTTCATTTATTTGAACCACATCAGCCGTAGGGGCACAGCATTGCTCATACGTGTCAACTTAACGTGAAACCGATGTCCCGCAAGGAACTCAAGTTCCTTGCTAATAGCAAAAGTCATCTAAAGATGACTAAATATAGCCAAAAATCTTTAGTCTAATTCAGTAGACTTTAGCTAAAAGCCTGTGAAATTTATTTCTTGGCGGGCGAGGAAGCCAACAGATGAGCCATTTCTAGCTTAAGTTGACACCTATGAGCATTGCTGTGCCCCTACTGCGTGGTCTATTTACCTGAAAATTGCTGTAAGTCGGCGCTAATATTTCCAGCTATATTAATAAACGTAAATGTAGCCTGTGTAAGGTGCGTTAGCCTACGGCGTAATGCACCATCAACAATTCAAGGTGCGGCGTTAAAACAGCACAAGCTAGGCATCTGTGAATGTTACACTTCTAGGTGCGATCGCAGATCATCCAGTGGAGATACCGAGTTAGTGGAAATCAGTGATTTTGTTGGTGTTTGCTTATCAAAAACAAATTCAAAGCGAATTCGGATTTTACCTTTCTGCCAGCCGCCACCCTGAGCGAGTAAAACCTTACAGTTCAGTCCATTCGCAACCCAGGCTCCAGCCTTGTCTTCTTGTAAGTTGCTGTGCCTATGCACAAAATACTTCAGACGTTCCATCAGTTCTTCAGCTGTCGATGTTGAAGCCCCAGTAAAATTAGCATCCTGAGCCATAGAAACAACATCCTCATCGGACAAAATAATTTGATTGCTCATTTAGTTTTCTCTTTCGTTAACACAACATGGCGGTTCAGGCGCAAACTCGATCCGCCTTCCCTAAGTTTTCCCACTAACCGCCAAGGGACTTGCAAATAAAAAAATATGCCAAAATTTCTTGTGGTCCGGGCATCTTACCTCCTAATACTAGAGGACGGGCAAGATGCCCATCCCACAATATTGGATAATTTATTTTCTAGTGTTCTCTAATTACTAAGGAATAAAAATAATTAATAATGAGCCGTTTTTTTATCGCCCTTTTACCACCGCAAGACATTCAAGACTACGCTAATGATATCAAGCAGTATTTTGCTGATAATTATGCCAGTTGCGGGGCACAAAAGTCTCCGCCTCATATTACTCTACAACCGCCCTTTGAATGGGCAGATGCTAACATTTCATTGCTAGAAGCATCTGTGAGAGAATTTGCTAGCGAACAAAAGTCAATACCCATTACACTCAGTGGTTTTGCTGCTTTTCCACCCCGCGTTATATACATTGATGTGGTGAGAAGTCAAGAACTTTTGACTTTGCAAGCTGATTTAATGGCTGATGCAGAAAGCAAGTTGGGAATTGTTGACGAAGTTTCTAAAACCCGACCTTTTGCACCGCATATGACAGTTGCGTTTCGGGATTTAACAAAACAGAATTTTAGAGTTGCTTGGCCAGAATTTCAAAAGCGTCAGTTGTATTTTGAGTTTATGGCTGACAAATTAACTTTATTGCTTCACGACGGTAACCGATGGAATATTAAATCTGAGTTTAATTTTTGCTCTGGCGGTTAATGAGTATTAAAGATTCTGACTCCTGAATTCTGCTTCAATATTTTTCAAACTGTTGTTGTTGCTGCGGTTGCTGTTGGCGTTCAGTTGGTTGCAGTTTTTCAAATAAAGCTGGTGGTGTAGCTTGGCGAAATGCACCACAATAATGCATGGTCATAACTGCTTTGAAAGCCCAATGGTCTGATGGAACATCTGTAAAGGGATTAGGCAAAGTTTGGGCTTGATTTTGAATACAAGCATTCGCAACTTCATTTGATGTTGTTGGAGTTTCAGTTGCAGGTTCTTGAGATTTAACAGGAGTCACAAAGCTAATAGTAGCTAAGACTGCGAGTGTAGCTAGAATTTTGCGGTTCATAATTTGAGTTTTCTAAAGATGGCAGCTTATCCTATCTTAGTTCCCAGGCTGAAGCCCAGGAACTAGAACTAGAATAATTTTGCCCCGATTAAGCGTTAGAAAACATTGCCAGCATTATTAACACTACAACTAATGCAGTAATCCAAAGACCTAGCGATCCCCAAACAACTGAATCTTGTTGTAATTTCTGCCATAAATTAGTGACTGAGTTATTCCGAAATGCCATTTTATAACCTCCAATTTTTATGATGGTTTTAGCAATAGAATTCAGAACTCAGAATTCAGAATGTATTACTAGCTCGAAATCGAACAAAACTTTACAAAAAGATATTTATTGATGCTTAATTTAATTGTCACATAGGTAACTGTTTACACCCTAGATAAGAAGGATTTTGAGAGAATTCTTAACATTTTCTTAACCATGTATAAAAAATTGTATGTTTCAAATTTTAAACACGGAATTATTGACTCTATTTTTTTTGATTCGTGTTTATCTGGAGTTAGCAATATATTAAAAATAGACACCTATTATCAGTGAGGTTGGTAAGTAAGTAATGGTGCAAGAAATCAGACAAAATGAATCTCAATATATCTGTATCATTCCAGTTGATAAAATTACAGGTAACCAAGAGGAAGAAATCATTACCTTTGGTGCATCTGCGGATGAGGCAAAAAATCAAGGTGAAGAATTATTAGCATCTACCTATGGTTGTAATCAATTCCAAGTTCGGGAATTGATGCAGCAAGCGCGAATTGAAATAATAGCTCAGTGGTGTGCCCCGAAACAGCGTCAAAATTAGTTCTCAGGGTCTTGGCAATAGCAGGTTTAGCCACCAAAATGGGTGCAAATATTCAGCTAATCGGTATCAAGGAGCAATAAATCTATGACTGACGCCAAGCATACTTCCCCCCGTCGCCGTCGCTCTTGGGCAGAGCCGTATAAAATCAAGGTGGTTGAGCCATTAAAAATGACTACTCGCGCTGAACGGGAACAAGCGATCGCCACTGCGGGTTACAATACTTTTTTGTTACGTTCTGAAGATGTCTACATTGATTTGTTGACTGATAGCGGTACCTCAGCCATGAGCGATTATCAATGGGCTGGGATGATGGTGGGTGATGAAGCTTACGCTGGCAGCAAGAATTTCTATAATTTAGAAGAAAACATCCAGAAATATTACGGCTATCGCCATATAGTGCCCACCCACCAAGGACGTGGTGCCGAAAATATCCTTTCTCAAATATTGATTAAACCAGGGGATTACATACCTGGCAATATGTATTTCACCACAACCAGACTGCATCAGGAGTTGGCTGGCGGCACATTTGTCGATGTGATTATTGATGAAGCCCACGATGCCGAATCATTGCATCCATTTAAAGGTAATGTAGATCTGCAAAAGCTCACAGACCTCATTGAGCGAGTTGGGGCACAACGCATTCCCTACATCAGCGTTGCTGGAACCGTGAATATGGCTGGGGGACAGCCGATATCAATGGCTAATTTGCGGGAGGTACATCAGTTAGCCCAAACTCACGGTATCCGCATAATTCTTGATGCTACCCGCGCTGTGGAAAATGCTTACTTTATCCAGCAGCGAGAGGAAGATTATGGTGAGAAAGCGATCGCCACTATCTTACATGAATTTTGCTCCTATACCGACGGCTGCACCATGAGTGGCAAAAAGGATGCACTAGTGAACATCGGCGGTTGGCTGGCTCTTAATGACTATAATCTCTACGAAGAAGCACGTAATTTAATAGTAATATATGAAGGACTGCATACTTATGGTGGTATGGCTGGCCGAGATATGGAAGCTATGGCGCGGGGTATCGAAGAATCAGTAAAAGACGATCATATTCGTGCCCGTATCGGACAAGTTGAATACCTGGGACAAAAGCTGTTAGATTGGGGTATTCCAATTGTTGTGCCCATTGGCGGACATGCGATTTATTTAGATGCCAAACGCTTTTTAGAGCAAATTCCTCAAGAACAATTTCCAGCACAACGCCTAGCAGCCGAACTGTATGTAGAAGCAGGTATTCGGGCAATGGAACGGGGTATCGTTTCCGCTGGGCGGAGTAAAGAAACAGGCGATAATTATTATCCAGACTTAGAACTAGTGCGGTTGACTATTCCTCGGCGAGTGTATACCCAGGCTCACATGGATTTGACAGCTGAAGCAGTGGAAGAAGTTTATTATAACCGCGATCGCCTACGCGGACTGAAGATGATTTACGAGCCAAAATATCTGCGGTTCTTTCAGGCACGGTTTGAGTTGCTGTAGAATTGGCAATGGTGGCGATCGGGTTTCAGTTCTTAAGGCAACAGACGCGATAAATCGCCGTCTCTACAAGAATCGGTTTTTTGTAGAGACGCTGAAGTTAATATTCATGAGTATTGCTGCTGACTCAGGAGGCTACCAATTAATTACCGTTAAAATTGTTACCTTTGCAAATATACCAGGCGATTAGAATTCGCGGCTACACAAACGGGCGGAACGGGTTTCTCAAGAGGGGATGCAGCTTTATCAACAAGGTACAGCAGAATCACTGCGAGAGGCGAGGGGGAAATGGCAAGAAGCGCTGAAGCTTTGGCAACAAGTTGATAATAAAGGCTGGGAAGCCACTATCCTTAACAATATTGGCTTAGTCTACTCCGATTTAGGAGAAAAGCAAGAAGCGCTCAAATACTTCAACCAAGCTTTACCCATACTCCGTGCGGTGGGGGACAAGCAAGGGGAAGCCGTCACCCTCAACAATATTGGCAGTGTCTACAACTCATTAGGAGAAAAGCAAGAAGCACTCAAATACTTCAACCAAGCTTTACCCATAACCCGTGCAGTGGGGGATAGGGAAGGGGAAGCCAACACCCTCTACAATATTGGCGCTGTCTACTCCGATTTAGGAGAAAAGCAAGAAGCGCTCAAATACTACAACCAAGCTTTACCCATAACCCGTGCAGTGAAGTACAGAACAGGGGAAGCCGCCACCCTCAACAATATTGGTTTAGTCTACTCCGATTTAGGAGAAAACCAAGAAGCGCTCAAATACTTCAACCAAGCTTTACCCATAACCCGTGCAGTGAAGTACAGAACAGGGGAAGCCGCCACCCTCACTGGTATTGGCAGTGTCTACAACTCATTAGGACAGGACTTACGCAACTGGCACAGCGCGATCGCTAATTCATAGTATTTATGTACTATGAAAAAGTGGCGTACTCAGAAGGTATTGCGGAAATTAGTAACAGTAATCAGCTGTGTTAAATATTCTTCAAATCATGAGAAAAT
>JAVRBV020000006.1:0-6517 GCA_034531095.2 Nostoc sp. CreGUA01
GTTGTATCTACATCAGAACTTTATTACCTCTTCAATTTGTTGTATTCCTAAAGGTAGATACTTTAGCTGGAAAATAAAATTTGTATCAATAATAACTATCAAACTAGCAAATACAGCAATTTTCAGGTAAATAGACCACGCGGTAGGGAACATTGCTGTGCCCCTACGATAGATGTGGTTCAAATACATGAAAACTGCTGTCAGAACTGGGGACTGGTGATTAGGAAAGGAATATTTTTATATTATTTTTTGTATAATTTATCACGTTAAATGTGAATTTAAAAAAGGAATTAGGGAATGGGTACAGACACGATAAATCTAAAATCCAAAATCCAAAATAGGAGTAGTTATTTGGTAATTAATAATTTTTCTAAAAACATTAAAAATTACCAAATAGCTACTGCGAATTACGCGTTATTTGCGATCGTTTAATACTACTTAGATTTAGCCTCCAAGTTTTCTAAGCGGCTTCTCAATTCCTGATTTTGTTGCTTAAGTTGGTCGAATTCCTCGCGCAATTGGCGTAGTGTTTTTTCGGAACCAATATTATTTTGCACCTTGGAAATTTCTTCTTCAGCATAGCGACGGACACGCCCATCAGATGTTTGATCGGCTAGCGATCGCAAAATTCCAATTGCTTTGGATGTTTCCATTTGTCCTAGCGCTGTGGCTACGGACACTTGCGTTAAAAAGAAGCTTTCTTTGGCTAGTTCTGCTAATCTTTCTAAAATCCGTTCCAAATTAACCGGACTTTGACCAACAGAAATCTGTCCTAAAGCGCGAATTGCAGCTAAACGCAAAGGTTGTGGTATACCGAGTTTAGTGTATTCCATCAGCAGATTTAAAGCTGCTTGGGAGGTTTTGAATTCAGCTAAACCCGCAACTGCACCACTTCTGACGACTTCATTCCAACCCGCTTTTTCTTCTAAAACGGATTTCAGCAGCTTTAATACCTTGTCTTCCTTGGGTTTTTCTTCCAAGTTCGCAGAAGCGATCGCCCCCACTGCACGACAGGCTGCGGCTTCGACATAGTAGCTGGGATCGCCTTTCTGTAGCAGTTCTTTGACAGCCTTATAGCTTTCGTTGGTTTTGATTTGAGCAAGTCCTTCCACTACAGCACGTCGCACGTAAGCATCTCGATCTTTCAATCCCACAACTAAACCATCAAATGCTTGGTCTAAATTAATTTGTGTTAATTGTTTCGCTACTTGCACGCGCACGCCCCAAAATAAGTCATTTTTTAACGCCTCAGCCAGTGCTTTGGTTGCTTCTAATCCACCTTTTTTTGCTAAAGCTTCTGCTGCATAGATGCGGGAAATGGGGTCGGGATCAAATTCTAACTGGGCTTTTAACTCTGGTAGTGGATACTCCAAAGATACTGTTTTTAGATAATTATTCCCAACATCAAAACTGATATATTGGGGTTTATTTTCTAGTGGAAAGTAGAAACTTTGTTCGCGTTCATTCACCCGCACTGTGAAAGTTTTGAATTGTGAGTTAGGAGTTATGAGTTTGGAATTATTTTTAACTCCTAACTCCTCACTCCTAACTTTTTCTGGTTGGGTATAGCCAAAACCAATAGGAATTTTTAAATCAAACAAATCCTTACTGCCATTTTTACCTTCAGTCGCTTGGGTTTGAGTGACTGTAATTTTTGCTAAATTAGCATCTCCATCCCAAGAGTAAGCAATGTTAAATTCGGGATGACCGCCACGATAAACGTACTGGTCGAAAAGAAACAAAAGATTGCGTCCCGTTGCTTTTTCAATTGCTCTGAGTAAGTCGATTGTTTCTACAGTTTTGTGGGCATTATCTTGGATAAATGTTTGGATTGCCTGCCAAAACAAATCATCTCCCAATTGGGCGCGAATCATGTGATAGACACAAGATCCTTTTTCGTAGATGTGGCGATCGAAAAGTTCAATGGGTTCCCGATAAACATGTGTTACCATCGGCCGGCGGTAGCGGCTGCTATCTTCACTGAGGTAGCGACGAGCCTCCAATAAACGATAGTAAGCTGCTTCTTGGAGACTATATTCATGTTCTGTCCACATCACCTCAGAGTAAGAAGCCATGCCTTCCTTAATCCAAGCATGAGACCAATGCTTAATCACTACTAAATCACCAAACCACTGGTGTGCTAGTTCGTGAACTACCAAACCCTCGGTATTGCGATTATCTAAAGCTGCGCGTTCATCCAGCAAGCATTTGTCTGTTAACAGCGTTGTGGAAGTGTTTTCCATGCCGCCAAAGATGAAGTCATCGACGCAAACTTGGGCGTATTTGGGAAAAGGGTATGCATAACCATACTTTTGGCTCAAAAATTCAATCATTCGAGAAGTTTTGCCCATGCTGCGTTTAGCATCTTCCTCCCGTCCCTTTTGTACGTAGTAGGTGACTGGTTTACTCTTCCATTCATCGCGGATTTCCGCAAAATCACCTACTGCCAAAGTCATCAAGTAATTGGGATGAACTTGTTGCTGTGACCAGTGGTAGATTTTGTAATCACCATCAACTGTTGTGTTAATCAGTTCGCCGTTGGAAATTGCCACTAAAGGGTTGGGGACACGAACGCGAATTTCCGAGGTCGAGAGTTGTCCGGGATAGTCAAAGCAGGGGAACCAAAAACGAGAGTCTTCGTCTTCTCCTTGAGTCCAGACTTGGGTGGGCTTGTTTGGGTAATGTTTGTCTGGTTGAATAAAGTAAATACCGCGTTGTGGTTTAGTCACCGAGTAGGCGATCGCAATCAGCAAGCATTTACCAATCTCAGTGCCTTGAGAAAGTTGAATCGACAGCTGTTCGCCATCGTAGTCAAAATTTTGTGACACCTCGTCTACTTGCACAGACTCGATATTTAGGTTGACAGCATCCAAAGTCAAACGGTCAATGCCATTACGAATTGGCAAGAGGCGAATGCTACAACTACCCTGACAGATTTGCCCAGGAATATCTAAGCTCAGATCTAGAAAAATATGCTCTACTTGCCCAGGACGGTCGGGGCTGTAGTGGGGTTTTGCTCCTGGTAACTCAAAAGGTTTGTGTCCATTATTATCTGTATCAAAATAAGACTGCGACATTGATGCTTACTGACCTTGTAATCCTGAAAAGTCTGGCTTGGCTGGATGTTGTTAAGCAAAATAGCGGTGTAGTAAATGTTTTTCCCAAATCAATAGGGCAATATCGGCGTGACGACTCCCTTTCGGGATTGGGCGATTAAAATAAATCTCACCCAAATTTCCTTGATGTCGGCTACCGATCCTTGGACTTTTGTCCATATTGCCTCCGCATTCACTTTTCTTGATGTTTTGCACTTTTTTGTCATCAAGTCAAGAGTCTCTTGCACCTCGATAAATTTTCATTAAGTACAAATACTCCTCATTATTCTTATAACTTAGGATAGCTTGTCGGTGTTAATTGGGCTATTTTGTTGGAGATGAACAGGATATCATTTGCGGATTCGCTTCTCATCTAGTTGAAGTATTTTTGATACTAATTTTAGACCGCTAATTTGTAGGATTACTAATTTTATCAGTAAATACCGACTGGAGTTAAGACTAAATGCAGGATCGCTTAATATAAGGCAACTAGAATTGCGGCTGAAAAAATATCAGAGGCTCAATTGCAAGATTCCTGACAACAAAGCTTTTTGTCATTCAAATCTCATCTAACTACTTGGGCGATCGCTATTCAGCAAAATTATCAATAAATCCGAAAACTCTACAATGACACTTGTATAAATCTCGGTAACAATCTCAGCAAAAGAGGATAGATAACAATAATGCCTGAAAGTAAATCAAAGTTTCTCATTCCTGCTATTGGTGCCGCTGTAGTTATAGGAGGCAGTATAGCGGTTTATACGTATTTAAAAGGCGGTCCATCAGGGAGTAGCTCAGATGCTCTGGGGAGCGCCAAAGTAGTACCTTCAACAGCGATGATGGCTACTTATATTACCACTGACTCTCAAGCCTGGGCAAAGTTACAGCAGTTTGGCACTCCAGAAGCACAAAAGTTAGTGGCCAAAAGTCTGGAAGATTTGAATAAGGGAATGTTCAGTGACAGTAACGTTTCCTATGAAAAAGACATCAAGCCTTGGGCTGGTGGTGTGATGATTGCTCTGCTACCACCAAATCCTGTAAAACCTGTACAGCTAAATTTGCCCCCTGGCGCACCTACTCCACCCACAAATGTACAGCCAGAACCAAATCTCTTGGTGGTAGTGGGAATCAAAGATAAAATCAGCGCTTTGAATTTTGCTAACAAATTGAAGTCACAAAAAGGCGCTCAATTCAAAGAATCCGACTACCAAGGTCAAAAAATTATTGAAACTACAGGAAACGGCAAACCAACTTATAGCGTTGTTTTAGATAATAATCACTTGGTATTAGCCCCCGAAAAGCAAGCTGTAGAAAAAGCAATTGACACGTTTAAAGGACAGTCATCTTTTGCGAGTAAAGAAGGCGCAAGCAGCATTCTCAAAGGAGTGGATGTCAAAAACAGCCTTGCCCAAATTTATGTACCAGACTATGCAGGTATGGTACAGCAATTAGCAGCCGCAAGTCCCCAGGCAACCCAGTTACCTCCGCAAACCTTGGCACAACTCAAGCAGGTGAAATCTGTGGTAGCGGGTGTTGGTGTTGATGATGCAGGAGTGCGAGTCAAAGCGATCGCCAATTTAGATCCGCAGCTGATCAAATATCAGTATCAATCCACTCCTGGGAATATAGTCGGGCAATTTCCCACCGATACCTTTGCCTTAATCAGCGGAAATGGCATCAGTCGTGGCTGGGAAACAGTCGTAGAACAATCCAAAGACTCCCCAGAATTGAACCAAGCCCTCGAACAAGTGCGCGGACAACTGAAATTTGTCAATATTGACTTGGATAAAGATATTTTTGGTTGGATGAACGGAGAATTCGCCTTAGCTGCAATACCATCAAATCAAGGAGTCTTAGCGAGTTTTGGTTTTGGAGGCGCTTTAGTATTTGACACCAGCGATCGCCAAACCGCCGAGGCCACGTTAACAAAATTGGACACCCTTGCCAAAACCCAACGAATCAACATCGCCAACAGAAATATCGGTGGTAAAAACGTAACTGAATGGCAAATCCCCCAACAAGGAGCTTTATTAGCACATGGTTGGCTGGATCAAGACACTGTATTTGTCGCTGTTGGTGGGCCAATTGCTGAGGCGATCGCCAATCGCAAGAGTGAATCTCTCGACAAAAGCGAAGCTTTCAAAGCTGTTACTGGTTCTTTGCAAAAACCCAACAGTGGCTATTTCTACTTAGATATGGACAAAACTAAAACTTTGCCCGTAATCAATAGTCTCATCTCTTCTCAAACCAATACCATCCTCAGTTCCATTCGTGGCTTTGGGATCACCGCCACCAGCCCCGACAAATCCACCAGTGAATTAGAGATGTTGCTAGCTCTTAAGCCTGCGAAATAGGGCATGGGGCATGAGAAGAGGATGGGGGGATAAGGGGATGGGGAGGTGGGGAGATGGGGGGAAAGAAGAATTGCTTTTTCCCCACCTCCCTACCTCCCGACCTCCCCATCTCCCTCATCTCCCTCATCTCCCTCATCTCCCTCATCTCCCTCATCCCCCTCATCTCCCTCATCTCCCTCATCTCCCCACTCCCCACTCCCCACTCCCCACTCCGACTTACAAAACTTGATTATTCCGAGCTTCCAATGTCTGATTGAGCCTATCCAATGCACCAGTCAGTCTTTCTTGAGCTGCAAGCTTCGGATCTGAAAGTGGGGATTCAATGACAGCATCCTCCTGTCTCTTCAATTTTTGTAAAGCGCGAATTCCTAAAAATAAGATCAAAGCAATGATTAAAAAGTCCAGAATTGCACCCAGAAACTGACCGATCGCAATTCCTGGACTAATGGTAATTGTTCTCCAGTCTTTACCTGTAACGCTAATTAAGGGATTAATCAATGGCATAATCACATCCTCAACCAAGGAAGTGATTACCCTAGTAAAGGCAGTACCAATGATTACGGCGATCGCTAAGTCAATTACACTACCTTTGAGGGCAAATTCTTGAAAATCTCTGAAAAAGCCACTTGCTCTTCTTCTTACTCTTGCCATACTTGAAACTCGATAAGTTAGTTGTAGTCTTTTTTTATATGTGACTCGGCTTTTTGCCCTCTCTGTTTAGATAGATTTTGTTAGTTGCCTAAAAAAGGGAATGGGGAGATGAGGGAGATGAGGGAGATGAGGGAGATGAGGGAGATGAGGGAGATGAGGGAGGTCGGGAGGTGGGGAGGTAGGGGAGTAAAGGAAGCAAGCAAACGGTTATTATTCTTCCTCATCTCCCCATCTCCCCATCTCCCCAACCCCCCCACCTCCCCATCCCCCCCCACCCCCCACCCCCCACCCCACCCCCCCCCCCCCCCACCCCCCCCCCCCCCCCCCCCCCCCCCATCCCCCCCCCCCCCCCCCCCCCCCCCCCCCCACTTCACCCCAAATTTTCACACTATAACTCTATAGGGCGCCTGTTTTCTA
>JAVRBV020000007.1:0-14862 GCA_034531095.2 Nostoc sp. CreGUA01
GGAGTTAGGAGTTAGGAGTTAGGAGTTAGGAGTGTGGGAGGTGTGTCCGGTGTGGGAGGATGGGGAAGCATTAATTCTCTTTCCCCACACTCCCCACACTCCCTCATCCCCCTCATCTCCCTCATCTCCCTCATCTCCCTCATCCCCCTCATCTCCCTCATCCCCCTCATCCCCCTCATCCCCCTCATCCCCCTCATCTCCCCACTCCCCACTCCCCATATGCCACTTATTCTCGAAGCCAGTAGCCTATCTCTCAACGATGTTCATCGCTTTCTCAAAGTAGAAGAACTTTCAACTGGTTCATTCACTGACTTTTTAAATTTAGAACCGTTGACAGAGTTTGAACAACAGGATTTATTGCGAATTAGAAACGACTATCATCGTTATCTCAAGTATGGTAAAATTTCTGAAGGTTTAGTTAAATTTTTGACTATTGCGCCATTAATGCGGTTAGCAGGATTTTACGATGTGCCGATTCGGTTGACAATGGAAGATAGCGTTGCGATCGCTGTGGAAGATGAAGACAAAAAAATCACCGGACGGATGGATATTTTAGCAATCAACAATCCTCAAAGTAATATTGCACCGCCATTTTGGATTTTAGTAATTGAAACAAAAAATAGTGCGATCGAAGTTGGTGAGGGTTTACCTCAATTACTTACTCATACTTTTAAAAGTTTACAAGAACAACCATCTGTTTGGGGCTTGGCAACTAACGGACTGCGTTATCAATTTGTTTATTTAAAACGCGAACAACAGCCGACTTATCAATTAATGCCATTATTAAGTCTTAATGAATCTGCCGGGGCGATTGAGTTATTACAAGTTCTTAAAAACATCTGCCAGTTAGTAAATTTTCAGAAATAATTGAAGAAGAATTCAGAATCCAGAATTCAGAATTCAGAATTAATTAGTTTGGAGTCGTAACCACCACTTTTTTAACAAAGTGATTTTTGTATCATTGCGGGGCGATCGCTGATGTCTGAACCTGCTACCTTAGAAGTCATCTCTGATGATACTTTAGGAGATCGAGTTATTTTTCCTCCTGGCGATATACTGAGTGACGAACCACCCTTGGAAAGTGACCTCCACCGAGACCAAATCGATTTGCTGATTCGCCTACTGAAATCGTGGTGGCGAGAAAAGCCAGATTTTTATGCTTCTGGCAACTTGACAATTTACTACAGTCCCAATCAGAAAAAATCAGAATACTTCCGCGGCCCAGACTTTTTTGTAGTTTTGGGAACCGAGAAAAAAGACCGTACAAGTTGGGTAGTTTGGCATGAAGACGGCAAATATCCAAATGTAATTGTCGAGATTTTGTCCAATTCAACCGCAGCAGTTGACAAAGGCTTCAAAAAACAACTTTACGAAGATACTTACCGTACACCCGATTATTTCTGGTTTCATCCTGTAACACTAGAGTTTCAGGGATTTCATTTAGTAGATGGAAAGTATCAAGAAATTCAACCCACCACTGATGGACGTTTATGGAGTCAACAGTTAGAACTTTACTTGGGAGTTTATGAAGGTAAATTAAGATTCTTTACTACCGAAAATCAATTGATACCATCATCTGAAGAACTGGCCCAACAAGAAAGTTTACGTGCCCAACAAGCAGAAGAACGTGCCCAACAGGCAGAACAAGAAATTGCCAGACTGCGCGAACTTTTGCGTACACAGGGCATTAACCCTGAGAATATTTGACGAGATGAGCAAATTCCATAGACACTTTACAGTTAAAATTGAAAAAGAATACAGAATTGAGAATCAATTTATTCATCCCCCAGTCACACAGAATTAAATTCTGTTAGCGGATAGCTAAGGTTTAGCCCATTCTGGCGACTGAGTGCTGAATTGTTTCTTGTTAAAAAATTGTTAATTACTGAAAGTAGGGACTCGTTTGCAAGCAAAAGAGATTAAGGATCGATTAAAATCCCTCATCGAGCAAGCTGACTCGATAGATCCTAATTTAGCGAGAAGATTGAATGAAATCAACCGTTGGGTAAAGAATATCAAACCGGGTTCCCTGACGGCTAAACCTTTTGTCCTTGCTTTTCTTTTAGAAGTAATTACCGATTCGACAATTTGGCTGATCATAAAATCCTCACCTTCCCAAGAAGCACAAAAAGCAAAATTCGAGCAAATGACGCCCATTGAAAGATATTGGTATGGTTACCTTTTTCCCAAATGGATTAATGCAAATGATTCCAAGTTTTATATTTGGAAACAAAAATTGATGGCAGGTGAGTTCGATCGCGGTGATGATGATATTATTAGAAATATAGCCCAAGATGTTGTTCAGCGAGAAGGTAGTTTTTGGCAGCGTTATATTGCCGATCTATCAATGGCAACAGATTTAATTGTCAGTAATCGTCACAATCAACCACTTTGCATTCAAGTTACCAGTGTCAGTGAAGAACTCAATCAACAAAAGTACCAAGCTTGGCAAAATACACTGCGATCTTGGGAGATAGAGAGAGGATTGTTCCTCAGTTACAATCCCAAGGATGCTAATTTTGTTAACCAGTTAGTTAACGTGGCGCTGTATAACAGTGATTATCTTTCTGGTGGGAAATATTTAAAATTTTCCTGATCGTTTGCGGATTTTGATGTACAAGATTTGTATTCTAGCCTACATACTTACCTGCTCATTACAGCTTTTATGGCTCACAAAAGAGAAACTCACACCTGCAACAATATAAATAATTTTGCCGAAGCTTTAGCAACAGCTAGACAAATGCAGCAGAACTGGTTAACTTATGGGGTGGATTTTATCAACTTTTATGTTGAAGATGTAGATGGAGACTGGTTAGAAACCTGGGGACATGACGAAATCTTAGGTAATTCTCGATTAGATGCGATTAAAGAATTTTTGGTAAGTGATGATAATGTAGCTGTAAAAATTAGGCAGTATTTGGGAGAGCGATCGCTCTTTGATTTTGCAGTAAGTTTAGAAGCATATTGGAGAAGTCCTGAGATAGATGACAGGTTAGCTGCTGTGACAAATCTATTAGCTGGTGGTGAAGATATTCTTCATAAAGATGACATCAGCTTAAGAGATTTAGCAAATAGTCTCTTGGTAAAGTTAGCAGACATTTTGTAAAATTTTGCATCACAGCAACAAACGCGATAAACCGATTCTTGTAGAGACGGCGATTTATCGCGTCTTTGTAATTTAGATTTTTTGTCAAAAAACCTTAATCTAACCGGATTGATATCTCCCTCATCCCCCTCATCTCCCTCATCTCCCTCATCTCCCTCATCCCCCTCATCTCCCTCATCTCCCTCATCCCCAATTTTATGGAATCCAAACAGCTGCTATTGTATCCATCAAGGAATATGTTGCTAAATAAGGTAGGATATTTTGGAACCAATAACAGCTGGTGCGATCGCAACCCTCGCTTTTACCAAAGCATTTGAAAAAACCATCGAGAAATTCACTGAAGCAGCCCTGGTAAAAATGGACGAGCTGCGAAAAAAGATTTGGGATAAATTACGGGGAAATCTAAAAGCAGAAACAGCCCTTGTTGCTGCTGAAAATGGCTCAAAACCAGATGTAGAAAGGGTTGCTGCTTACTTGCAGGTAATTTTACATGAAGAACCGGAGTTTGCCAAAGAAGTAGAAACACTGGCTCGTGAAATTCAGGCTGGTAAGATAGTAGACAACAGCAACATGACCCAAATCAACCAAGACAACGCCAAAGGATGGCAAACTAAAGTTGAGGGTGGAACAGTTTATCAAGGCGAGATTAACATTCATCATGCACCCCCCAATTCTTGAATTCAGCCATCATGAACCAAAGCAACCAGGACAACTCTCAGGGCTGGCAAAATCAGGTTGGGGGTGGAACAGTTTATCAAGGCGAGATTAATTTCTACAATTCCCCTACTGGGCAGTTACAGTCATCTCCTCCGAATAATATTCCTTACCGGGGTGTCGCCAACTTTGTCGGGCGGGATGAGAAACTTGTAGAACTACATCAAAAATTGCTGCAAAAAGACAGCGCGGCAATTTTGGCTGTGACTGGTATCGGGGGAATGGGTAAAACCGAACTGGCGACACAATACGCACAGCGCTACAAAGTCAATTATCCTGGTGGACTTTGCTGGTCAGATGCCAGAAAACCAGATTTAGCAGCAGAGATTGTGGAATTTGCTCAGTTTTACATGAAACTGGAAGTACCCAAAACCTTATTGACTTCCCAAGAACAAGCAAAATGGTGCTGGCAGAATTGGCAACCACAAACAGAACTAGTCTTGGTAGTATTGGACAACGTTGACGATGTAACTAACTGGGAAAATTGTCGCCAAGTACTGCCAACAAATAACCGCTTCTATATATTAGTCACAACTCGGTTGCGAAATCTCGGTTCAACGGTTCAACAGATAACTTTGGATGAACTCTCACCAGACGATGCTTTGAAATTGTTGACAGCTTTGTTGGGTGAGAATGATAGGCGGGTGCAACGGGAACCACAAATCGCAGCAAATTTGTGTCAACGGTTGGGATATCTGCCTTTAGGTTTGCAATTAGTCGGCGCGTATTTGGCAGAAGATCCAAATTTATCTTTGGCAGAGATTTTACAGCGATTACCAGCCCAGCAACAATCTCAATTGGCAGCCGTATTTGAGTTAAGCTGGCAACAACTCGATTCAATGACACAGCGTGTCGGTGAATTGTTGAGTTTATTTGCCCCAGATATCATTCCTTGGCAAATAGTTGAATCTGTCAGTCAGCAGTTAAATTGGGCAAAGGTAGATGTTGACGAAGCGAGAAAGCAACTTTATAAGCGCCATTTAATTAAAAGCGTAGCAGAAGGAGAAAGTTGCTATAAGATTCATCCTTTAATTAGGGAGTTTTTGCAGGGTAAATTGGTAGGGTCAAAAACAGCCGATGACCTCAAAAAAGCCTTTGCCGCAGCATTAGTAGAAATTGCTCGGAAAATACCTGAATCTCCTACCCTTGAGGATATCAAGTTAGTGCAACTGGCAATTCCCCATTTGACAGAGGTGGCACAAAATCTAATTGATGCTGTGGAGGATGAAAATTTATATTGGGTTTTCAATGGCTTGGGCAAATTCTATCAAGGACAAGGTTTGTATACCCTAGCAGCACCTTGGTATGAGCAAGGATTATCAACGGTGCAAACCCGTTTGGGAGAAGAAAATCTCAATTTCGCCACCAGCCTGAGTTGGCTGGCAAATCTCTACAATTCTCAAGGACGCTACGACCAAGCCGAACCCCTGCATCTCCAAGCTTTAGAATTGAGAAAACGCCTGCTGGGAGAAGCACATCCCCATGTTGCCACCAGCCTGAACAACCTGGCATATCTCTACGATTCTCAAGGACGCTACGACCAAGCCGAACCCCTGTTTCTCCAAGCTTTAGAACTTTATAAACGCCTGCTGGGAGAAGCACATCCCCATGTTGCCACCAGCCTGAACAACCTGGCAAATCTCTACTATTCTCAAGGACGCTACGACCAAGCCGAACCCCTGTATCTCCAAGCTTTAAAAATTCGTCAGCAGGTGTTTGGGGTAAATCATCCCAATACGGTTACTATTCGGCAAAATCTAGAAAATCTCCAGGCTAAAAAGAATGCTAGCTGTAAAGTTAAGAATAATGCTAACAATTCCTGATGGGAAAAGTTTTTAGGTTTATTTGAGTGAAGCGATATAGCAAGGGACTGGGGACTGGGTGAAAAGTCTTTTTGTGTTTAGCCTCTTCCATCAGTCTTGCAAAAAACAACGAGTTTTCGACGTTTCAGCCAACGAAAAATTAAGGTTTCACCACAGAGTGATGACAATACGGTTCGGATAAGCCCAAAGAATAAAAATGTGTAGGTTGGGTTGAGGAACGAAACCCAACATTTCGCGGGGTTTGTTGGGTTTCACTACGTTCAACCCAACCTACAAATATTCTTAACCGAACCGTATTGAGAGTGATGAAAGAGCGTTAGGGACTTCCAGTTAACAATTCAAAATTCAAAATGACGCTCGCGGACTCGCTAACGCTATGCAGCCCTTGTTTTGTTCGCGTAGCGTCTCGTTCGCTCTTAGCGTCTCGTAGAGAAGAGAGGACTAAAGTCCTCACTACGAACTTAAAATAATATGCCAGTTGCGTAAGTCCTAAATTAGTTTTGGCTTTAATAATCTTTTAGATGTGCAATCTTTATCACTGTTAGCAATAACAGTTGCTCCTGAATCTGATAAATAATGCGGTATTTACCCAAACGAACCTTAGAGGATGTTTTAAAAGTCCTGAGTGATGTATCAAATACTTTTAGATCCCCCTAAATCCCCCTTAAAAAGGGGGACTTTGATTCGAGTTCCTCCCTTTTTAAGGGGAGCCAGTGACGGGTACGCAGGGGGTTTCCCCCATGAGCAACTGGCGTGGATTTAGGGGGATCGAGATATGTGCAACTTCACATTAAATTGGTATTACTAGCTAAAAAATATTCGTTAGTTACTCCAGAACATGTTTTTCTTGCTCCAGAACATGTTTTTCTTGCTCCGGAACATGTTTTTCTTGCTCCGGAACATGTTTTTCTTGCTCCGGAACATGTTTTTCTTACTCCGGAACATGTTTTTCTTACTCTGGAACATGTTTTTCTTACTCCGGAACATGTTTTTTGACTAAAATGTGTTTATTAATAAGTTAAAAACTATTTTTATTAAATCGAATTCTATTTGACTTATCATTTAATGACTTTCTATAATTAAAAAAAATATTTTTTCGATAATAGCTTTAGTTTTATTTATATAAAAACGAAAATTTCCAGCAAAAATCTCCAAAGTATAAATAAAACTTAGATGGAATTGAGAACCAATTATGGTTAATTTATCAAAGGATGAGTTTTTATAAGCGATCGCCTTAAAACTTCTCAAAAACGAATATTAAAACTTTTGGTGTATTGACTTACACGCCAAATACCCCAGTAGTAGGGTCATCGCACTAACTCAACCCTCTTCAGAATCCACCACAACCACGTTAAGCTGGATCAAAGTGGCAATTTACTGCGCTCTTGAATAAAAAAATCTCTGTTAAAGTCGAATTTTAACTTTTTTCTGCTTGAGAAACTTGGAATGCTAGACCGAATTTTTGATTACCTCCACTTTCATTTCAGCGTTGAAGCCCCGATAGTCCTGCTGATACTAATATTTTTAGAGGCAGTGCTATCTGCTGACAATGCCATCGCCCTTGCTGCCATCGCCCAAGGACTAGAAGACAAAGAACTTGAGCGTAAAGCTTTAAATTTTGGTTTAGTCGTTGCCTACGTGTTGCGAATCAGCCTGATTTTGACTGCCACTTGGGTGCAAAAATATTGGCAATTTGAATTATTGGGCGCTGCCTACTTGCTATGGTTGGTATTCCAACACTTTACCTCAGAAGAAGGCAAGGACGATCATCATCACGGGCCGCGTTTTAATTCGTTATTGCAAGCCATCCCCGTAATTGCATTTACAGATTTAGCATTTTCGTTGGATAGTGTGACAACTGCGATCGCAGTTTCTCAAGAAAGGTGGCTAGTATTAACGGGTGCAACAATCGGTATTATCACGCTACGTTTCATGGCGGGATTGTTTATCCGTTGGTTGGATGAATATGAAAACCTAGAAGACGCAGGCTATATAACTGTAGCTTTTGTAGGACTGCGACTGTTTTTAAAGGTAGTTAACGATAATTTAGTCCCACCAGAATGGGTAATGATTACAGCCATCTTCCTAATTCTAGGCTGGGGATTTTCCAAACGCGTTGACACCGAACTACCCCAAGTAGAACCGGAAAAGACTGAAGTACCGAAGTAGGAAGAGGGGATGAGGGGGATGAGGGAGATGAGGGGGATGAGGAAGATAAATAAATATTTCTCCCTCTACTCCCTCATCTCCCCCTACTCCCTCATCTCTCTTACTCGTGCAACCAAGCTGTTAAATGCGGTTGCCAGCTGACTAATTCTTCATCTTTAAACCACAGGGCAATTTCGCGTTGGGCGGTTTCTTGGGCATCGGAACCGTGGATTAGGTTGCGACCAATATTAATACCAAAATCGCCGCGAATTGTTCCCGGTTCGGCTGATAAGGGGTTTGTTGCACCAATAATTTTTCTGGCAGATGCAACTACGCCATCTCCTTCCCATACCATTGCTACCACCGGCGCGGAAGTAATAAATTCGACTAAGCTACCAAAAAAGGGACGTTCTTTGTGAACATCATAATGTTGTTCGGCTAATTCCCGACTGACTTTCAGGAATTTTAAACCAACTAAGGTAAAACCTTTGGTTTCAAAGCGACGGATAATTTCACCCACTAATTTGCGCTGTACACCGTCAGGTTTAATTGCTAAGAATGTGCGCTCCATTGCTATCTCCCAAAACTTAATAAAATTTTTATCTAGTCAATTGTCCTTTGTCCTTTGTCCTTTGTCCAAGGCTTTGCACTTCTGACTAATGACTAATGACTAATGACTAATGACACATGACTCTTGACCAATCAGAGTTTATCTCAGAAATTAACCTTGGGTGCATATCGGTTATGAAACGAATGCGCTAAATTGTTAATTCGTGGGTGAAACACAGAGGTTAGGAAGAAATGGGTGTTGAGTCAACTGCTACATCTGACGAGGTGGTACTACTACCGTCCAATGGACACAAATCTGAAGTGAAAAAAAATCAACAAAAAAAGCTGTTACCATCTAGTACTACCACAGGAGATTTACCTCGCTCCTGGAAAATTGAGGATAGCGAAACACTATATCGCATTGAAGGTTGGGGACAACCTTATTTTTCCATTAATGCTGCTGGTAACATTACCGTTGCGCCGAAGGGCGATCGCGGGGGGTCTCTAGATCTGTTTGAATTAGTTAACGCCCTGAAGCAGCGCAATTTGGGACTACCCATGCTGATTCGCTTTTCCGATATTTTAGAAGACCGGATTGAGCGATTAAACGCTTGTTTTGCCAAGGCGATCGCCCGTTACAATTACCCTGGTGTCTACCGTGGTGTGTTTCCTGTCAAATGTAACCAAGAACGGCATTTGATTGAGGATTTAGTCAAATTCGGCAAGCCCCATCAATTTGGTTTAGAAGCCGGTTCCAAGCCAGAATTAATGATTGCTCTGGCTATCCTGGATACACCAGGAGCATTGTTAGTTTGCAATGGCTACAAAGACCAAGAATACATTGAAACGGCAATGTTAGCCCAAAGACTAGGCCAAACACCAATTATTGTCTTAGAACAAATTGAAGAAGTGGATTTGGTGATTGCAGCCAATCGTCAGTTAGGTATTAAGCCGATTTTGGGTGTTCGGGCGAAACTCAGTACCCAAGGTATGGGACGTTGGGGAACTTCCAGTGGCGATCGCGCTAAATTTGGTTTGACTATGCCTGAGGTCATCGAGGCAGTTGACAAGTTACGGGATGCTAATCTGCTGGATTCTTTACAGTTGATGCACTTCCATATCGGCTCACAAATTTCTGCCATCAATGTAATTAAAGATGCCATCCAGGAAGCCAGCCGCATTTACGTGGAATTGGCAATGCTGGGGGCAGACATGAAATACCTCGATGTCGGTGGCGGTTTGGGTGTAGATTACGACGGTTCCCAAACCAACTTCTATGCATCGAAAAATTACAACATGCAGAACTATGCCAACGATATTGTGGCAGAGTTAAAAGATACCTGTGCGGAACGGCAAATTCCCGTACCAACACTGATTAGTGAAAGTGGACGAGCGATCGCTTCTCATCAGTCGGTGCTGATTTTCGACGTTCTCAGTACCAGTGATGTCCCCCTCGATCCACCAGAACCACCACAAGAGGGCGAATCCCCAATCATTAATTATCTCTGGGAAAGCTACCAATCCATCAACAAGGAAAATTACCAAGAACTTTACCACGACGCGGCACAATTCAAAGAAGAAGCCATCAGCCGCTTTAACTTGGGAATTTTACGCCTCAGAGAACGAGCCAAAGCCGAACGGCTATACTGGGCTTGTTGCCAGAAAATTTTAAACATCACTAGACAGCAAGAATACGTACCCGACGAACTGGAAGACTTAGAGAAAATAATGGCTTCCATCTATTACGTCAACATGTCAGTGTTTCAATCAGCACCAGATTGTTGGGCGATCGACCAATTATTTCCCATCATGCCAATCCATCGCTTAGATGAAGAACCAACGCGGCGGGGGATTTTAGCAGACCTCACCTGCGATAGTGATGGTAAAATCGATCGCTTTATTGACCTGCGCGATGTCAAATCAGTATTAGAACTCCACCCCTACAAAACAGGAGAACCCTATTACTTGGGTATGTTCCTCAATGGAGCTTACCAGGAAATCATGGGTAACTTGCACAACTTATTTGGCGACACCAACGCCGTTCACATTCAATTAACACCCAAAGGCTACCAAATTGAACACGTAGTCAAAGGCGACACCATGAGTGAAGTGGTGAGCTACGTTCAATATGACTCCGAAGACATGGTGGAAAACATCCGCCAGCGCTGCGAGAAAGCTTTAGAGGAAAAGCGCATTACTTTAGCAGAATCTCAGCGGCTCCTACAAACCTACGAGCAGAGTCTCAGAAGGTATACGTATTTAAATAGTTAGGAATTGGGCATGGGGCATGGGGAGATGAGGGAGATGAGGGAGATGAGGGGGATGAGGGAGATGAGGGAGATGAGGGGCGGGGTGCAGGGGGCAGGGGAGAAAATCTTCCCCTCTGCTCCCTGCTCCCTGCTCCCCTGCCTTTTTCCCAATGCCCAATGCCCAATGCCCAATGCCCAATTCCCTAATTCACGCTTGTCCCCAGCAATTCTTCAATTGCTTGTCGCTCAACAGGGGTATGGGATGGTACTGTCTGACGAGCATCGGTAATCAACCAGTCTAAAGCTGCGGCTTGAACATCAATTGCAGCGCCGGTTTTATCAACGCAATAACGTCCAAACACTAGCTTATCCACTAAGCGGACTCCTGGACCGAGGCGCGACCATTCAAAAATGACGCTGTTTTCTACTGTTGCGCCGCTACAAATCCAACAATTTGGGCCAATCATTGCCGGGCCGACGATTTTAGCTCCGTCTTCTATTCTTGTCATCCCACCAATGTAAACTGGGCCTGTGATATCCACTTTGTCCCAATTGACGGCAACATTTAAGCCAGTGTAGATTCCAGGGGCGACTTCATGACCGGGAATTTGCACATTTTTGATTTCACCCAGCAGTACACCGCGAATCGCCCGCCAATAGTCTGGTACTTTACCAATATCTACCCATTCAAAGTCCATAGGGATGGCATAAAATGGAGCTTTGATTTCCACTAGTTTGGGAAACAATTGGCTACCAATGTCATATTCGACGCCAGAGGGGATATAGTTAAATACCTCTGGTTCAAAGATATAAATACCGGTGTTGATATTGGTGCTGAGGGCTTCTTCAGTTGAAGGTTTTTCTTGGAAAGCTTTAACCCGACCGTCTTCGTCGGTAACAACCACACCGTAGCTAGAAACTTCTTCTTCGGGGACAGATTTCGTAATAATAGTAGCGATCGACCCTTTAGCTCTATGCCATTTAACTGCGGCAGTTAAATCCAGGTCAATCAAAGCATCACCGCACAACACGACAAAAGTATCATCGAAAAACGGTGAAAAGTCTTGAATGCGGCGCATTCCTCCAGCTGAACCAATGGCTTCACCTACTAATTTACCGTCGTCGTCTATTTTCCCTTCAAAAGAATAGGCAATTTGTACACCAAACCGCTGACCATCACGGAAATAGTTTTCTATTTCCTCAGCTAAATGACTAACGTTGACAAGGATCTGGTCAAATCCATGTTGGCGTAAAAGTTCCAGTAAAAACTCCATCACTGGCTTTTGCAGGATGGGCATCATCGGTTTGGGCATAGTGTACGTAATTGGACGCACGCGAGTACCCTTGCCAGCCGCGAGAATCATCGCTTTCATAAAAGTTTATTCCTCAACCACAAGCCAGTTTACTTTCATTGAGTGATACTTAATCATCAGTTTTTATTTCTGCTGTAAGATATCCCTCCAAACAGGGATAACAGTAATTTAGTGGTTATTGCAACCATAGGTACACTTAGATGACAAGCGATCGCTTATCTTTTCAATTTACTCGGATTTGGAAGCTCAAGTAAAAATCTGTCATATCTGTAAAGTTAATTTTAGGTTGCGGAGTTAATTGGCTGCTCACAGGCTGGAGAATTGTTAGCTGAATCTGTGAGTAAGCGAACTTTAATCTCATGGTAAAATTCCTCTTGAGAAAGCTCTACTTTGGATTGAGCCGAGAGTAGTAATAACGCCCAGAAAACGCTCACTAGATGACTGTGTTCAGACTCGTGTCCAGACCCATTTTGAGATGATTGCCTGGTCTGAGTCCACAACTGGACAAGTTGTTCCAAATTTAACCAATTTTGTTCTAAACATAGCTCTTTTGCTGATAATTTCAACACCTGCTCTAGTTCTTTTGCCACTTCTGTCAGATTTTCTTGGTGAGCCAACTCTAGAGCCTGTCGCATACTTTGGATGCTAGGCTGACGTTTGGGACGGATAGGCTTGCTGGTTTTCTCTACGAGTTTGAGCTGGTTCGCCATAATCTGTAATTGCTCGATTAACTCTTGCAGAGTTACCCGGCGTTTTGGCGGTGGCATTGCTGCTGGACGACGCCGCAATTGTCTCTCCAATGGTAGACGAGGACCATGATGTAATGCACCATCTTCATCTGCCAATAGGGCATCATCTAGTACACCATCCTGTGTATCTTCTAGTGTTGACAACTGCATTAAGGTATTTGCTTTAAACAATACCAGCATTGATGCTGATAAAAAGGCTTGTCCAGATTGAGACAAGTCTGTTTCATAGCCTTTTGTTATTGCCTGCGATTCCATCAATTCTAAATAACGGTCAATCACCTCAATCACTTGCACATTCCAAGGGTCAATTTCCCCCTGCTCGGCTTGATGAATCAGGAGTGTAATTGTTTCTAACAGCTCGGAAGCTTCCATCAGTAGGTACTAAGTTAATCAAATGGGGCATGGGGAGATGAGGGGGATGAGGGGGATGAGGGGGATGAGGGGGATGAGGGGGATGAGGGGGATGAGGGGGATGGGGAGGCAGGGGGAGAAATAACCAATGCCCAATGCCCAATGCCCAATGCCCAATGCCCAATGCCCAATGCCCAATACCCAATGCCATGCCCCATACCCAATAATTAAAAACGCCACCAAGTTCTTTGAGCATAACTAATAATCCCGATCGCGATCGCCCCCAGTAATAGCAGCCAAATAATGCCACCCGGAATAAAAGTCAGAATCCCAATGCCTCTGAGTATCCAAACCGCTAGGCTGACACCAAGAAGGATACCGAAAATCTGAATTAATCTACGATTTAAAGATGCTTGACTCACTTATTTTTCCTCTCGACTCAACAGACATTACACATAGTATTAACATTCAGGTATGAAGATACGGTGAAGTAGCAGTTTCATCAGAAATAATACGTAAAAATTAGCAGATGCTGGCTACTAAAATTGGGCAAAGGTGGACGAAAGTTAGTACTAGAAAAACTTCTAGAATTAATCTTGCTGCTTGGTCTTAGTTGGTGTTTGTGTCATTTTAGCTGCTAAAAACTTGATTTTTTATTTACGAGTATTACTTTGATAAATTTTCACTTAAGTGTAGATTGTGTTAATTGTGTTCAGAAATACAGTTTTCCCAGTAAACTGACTGAAATAATTATCAAAAAATGACTGTTTCCGGAAAAGATAAATACTAAACTGGAACTAAAATTGAGTGGGTTGGAGTTGAATCAAGTTTTAATGGCTTGTAGTTTCAACATTTTTAGGTGGATGAGTTGAGGAGTCACTGAAATCATTATGTCTGCGTCTCATATTTTAAACTCAATTATTGCAGGTTCAGATATGGCTTGGAATCAAGACAAGCAAAGATTATTGGTACAGGGTGAAATTTTAGTAGAAACCCGATCGCACAAGGCCTGGGGTGGCGCTGTCACAGCTTGGATGTATGTGCCGATGGTGCGATCGCAAGTCTGGCAGCAGTTAACCGATTACCCCCGCTGGGTGCAGTATTTTCCCGATATTACCAAGAGTGAAGTAATACATCGGGGTGAAGCCAAGCGTCTGTACCAAGCAGCACAAAAAGCCTTTCTGTTTTTCACGGCTCAAGTGGAAATTTACCTCAATGTTGTAGAAGTGCTGGGGCAACAAATCCAATTTCGCATGGAAAAAGGAACTTTTGAGGATTTTGACGCTCATCTAGAACTCAAAGATTGCGGTAATGGCACTTTACTCGCTTATACTGTGCAAGCTACCCCCAATATCCCGATTCCCTCAATTTTCATTCAGCAAGCAATGAACTTTGAATTGCCAGCGAATATGCGGAAAATGCGGCAAGTACTTTGTAAAGCTCAATGAGCAAATGTGTGGCCAAATTGCACATTTGTGCTTGAGACTGTCATTAGTCATTATAAAAAATATCCAACTATTTCTTGTAGGGTGGGCATCTTGCCCATTGGTGTCAACTTAAGCTAAAAATGGCGTACTCGTTGGGTGTTGCGCGTCCGCCCACCGTTAAAACGGCGGTCTCATAGCTGAAGTCCATTGAAATGGACTGTAATTTTCAGTCCTATAAAGAGGACTTTTGCTATTAGCCAGGAATTTCAATTCCTGGCGGACGGGGGGTTTCACGTTAAGTTGACACCAATGCATCTTGCCTGCCCACCCTACAAGACTGGATAATTTATTTTTTGGAAATCCCTAAAAAAATATTTCACAAAAAAACGCAAAGAAGCTCTAGTTTAACTTTGCGTTTTTCTATGGATACTCC
>JAVRBV020000008.1:0-50686 GCA_034531095.2 Nostoc sp. CreGUA01
GGTGGCCAAATGAGGGAGAAAGTAATTCTTCTTTCCCCCCATCTCCCCATCCCCTTATCCCCCCATCCTCTTTCCATGCCCAATGCCCCATGCCCAATGCCCAATGCCCATCTCCCTCACTGATTACTAACTATCGACTGCTGATTGCCATCTTCTGGAGTGACTGATTCAGCTGTAAGTCGTGGATTAAGTGTATGCAGAAGACCAGCAGATGCGCTTACTAATAATAAAATATAGGTCAGAACAAGAGGTATGTATGTATTTCGTTTTTTATCTAAATTCTTATAAGTATTTTTAGAGTCTTGACGGACAAAATTGGTTATCAGCATCTGTGATATGGCATTTCCATCTAGCCCTAAGGCATCTCCATAACGACGGATGAATCCTTGAAGAAAAATAGGCTCTGGCAGTTCTTCAAATCGCTCTTGTTCTAATGCTTCCAAAACGCCTAATCGAATCATCGTTTTTTCACTTATTTCTTCGATGCGTATGGATTTTTGTTGTCTTACTTGTCGCAAGTGTGTGCTGATTTCTTTGAGTTGCTCTAGTTGAGCTTCGGTTAAGGGTGTCACAGTCTTTTCCAGATATGGGCTAACTCTACTTTCATTGATGAAGACTTAAACATGCATACGTAAATTTACTAAATATTTGATTTTTAGATAAATTTTTTTCGTTATGTCTTAATCGTTTATTTTAAAATGCTAAAGCACTTATAATCAGTATTTTTTTTGTTATAATATACACTCAAAAATCAAAATTATGAATGAATGAAAAGTAACAAGCTGCAATTTAAAATACCAGTATTTACACGATTGCTACTCTGGGCTGGGATGATTACAGCTTTTACTTACTTAGGCATTTGTCTATTTCTTTTTATCAGCCAAACTCGATTTATTTTCTTTCCCACTCCTGTGATTGAAAAGACACCAGAGTTTTTTAATCTCCCTTACAAAGAAGTTTGGTTACCTGTAGCTGTTAAAACAGGTAAGGTAGAACACATTCATGGTTGGTGGATAAAGTCTAAACAACCAAATGCAAAGGTGTTGCTGTACTTGCACGGTAACGGGATTAATATTGGGGCAAATGTAGCTCATGCTAATCGATTTTATCAGTTAGGATTTTCGGTGTTGTTGATTGATTATCGGGGTTATGGTCGCAGTGAAGGTTCTTTTCCCAATGAAAAGCAGGTTTATGAGGATGCAGCCACAGCTTGGAATTACTTGGTAAAGCAAAAAAAAATTGCACCCAGGCAAATTTTTATTTATGGTCATTCTTTGGGGGGTGCAATAGCCGTTGATTTAGCAGTGAAACAGCCAGAAGCTGCTGGTTTAATTGTGGAAAGTTCTTTTACCTCTATCCGCGATTTAATTGCTTATCGAAATATGTTTTGGATGTTTCCTGTAGATTTAATTTTGACACAGCGGTTTGAATCTATTAAAAAATTGCCAAACTTAAAAATGCCTGTTTTATTCATTCATGGCGTTGCTGATTCAGCTGTACCTTCTTTCATGAGCGAAAAACTTTATGCTGCTGCTCCCAAACCAAAGCAATTATTTTTAGTTCCAACTGCGGAGCATAATAATACCGCAGTAGTCGCCGGTTCACAATATTTGCAATGGGTAGAGTCTTTTGTTGAAAAAGTCAAATTATAACTTCTGATACTATTTTAGATTTTGGATTTTGGATTACGAATTAGTTTGGTGCATCTGGCTGGATGTGAGATGATGTCTGTCAAATCAACCATAATAAACAGTTTGACTCCTGAATTCTGACTCCTAAATTCTGCTTTATGGCAATTTATAACTAGCAATACGCAAATTTAATTTACCTTGGCTGGGATTTTGGCTGAATACAAATGCGCCTTCTTCTGTTTCTCCACTAGATAAAAAGTCGATTTGTTGTTCTCCTGATTCTGTAACTTTGCCTTCAATTAGTAACTCAGCAATAATTTGAACTGACTCGGCTGTGTCTCCTCCAGTATTTGCAACTTCAAAGGGTACATAAAATTGCCCATTAATTTCCCGAATTGCTTCTTTTTTACTGACAGAAATAATAGGAGGTTGATTTTTTTCGTTTAGCCAAGTGTAGCCTACTAAACTCACAATAATGGCTAGGATGAACGAGGCGATACTGAATGTTACCCACTCAGCAAGGGAACGTTTTGGTTGTTCTTCTGTTTTAATCATATCGCTAACCTACCAGCTGCACCGCCAATGGTTGCAGGTAAACCTAACATTAAGGCGTGATCTAACCACATTGTCCAAGGGTCGCTAAAAGTCAATTTTTGAAAGAACCATAGCATAAAAGCGCCTGCTAGTAATGATACTAGATAAGACATGATGGTTTCACTAGATGGTCTTTGGAAAATTCCTTTTTGTTGTCTTCGTTTTCGCTGGTCAGAAAAACCTGCTTGAAAGACAATGCCATAGGAAATCAGCAACGATGCGGCGATGATTGCCAATTCCCATAGTGGTGAAGCTGCGGCTGCTAACATGGTAATTTCATCTGTTGGGGCGATGTTGAATGCAATGACGATCGCACCAATTAAAGTCGCACCTATATCTGCTAAAGTGGCATCTATTTCGCTCTCGTTTTTCTTGTTTGCATCATCTGTTTTCTCGTCTTCATTGCCGTTTCTAGTATCTCCTAAAAACTGGTTAGTTAATGCTACACCAAGAGTGAAAGGTACACTTTCAAAGATAATTTTACCTAAAGATTCTCTGAGGGAAGTTTCTAGGGTCAATTCTCGCAATAGTAGCAGAATAAAGGCAGAGCAAGCTATTCCGATCGCCATTGCTTCTACTGTGTCCATTGCGGCTTGCTGGATTTGCCAGTTATATCTGCGTTTGCGAAAACCTTCCGTTTGATTGAGTAAGAAAACCACAATAAACATCAATGCGATCGCCATCATCATCAGTTGTGGTTTTGCCAGCGATCCAATCCACCAAACTTCCATTGTATACAGCAAAGGTATACCAAATAAAAAACCTCCACACGCACCCCGAATGATGTCATTAATCTCACTTCTCCAGACATTTTTATGACGTTTTGTTCCCACTCCTTGACTTTCCTTTTTATAATTACAATTGGCAAAGCGATGCCTACGGCGAGGGCGACATATAAATCAGCTATAGAGGCATACAGCTATTGCATTATGACTTTTTCTTCAAGATATATAAATTTTATTTATTAATTATTCATAATTTGCCGCTATGCGCTGCTGTGCCATTTGGCATATATCTTAAGATACTATCATTTCTGTAGTTTTTCTCTCCCTTGATGGAAGTAAAAAACATTACATTACTATTAACTTTATTAGTAGCTTAACAACTACAAGTCGGAGATAAAACCATGAGTGCCGAAAAAAGAATCGAAGCTACTGCAAAAAATATTGAAGGAAAAATTCAAGAGGTTGTAGGTGAATTAACTGGCAATCCCCAAGATAAAGCTGAAGGACAAGCAAAGCAAGCTGAAGCCCAAGGTATTCACGTGGTGGAAAATATCAAAGATGAAATCAAGAAAGCTTTAAACTAGTTTAGCTTGTGCAATGTAAATCGTAATTTTAGTACTGATTCATTACTAGTAGTCTGACATTAATTACTCCACTATTTTTGAGAAAGTGGAGTTTTTTTATTGGGGCAAAATTGGCTCCAATCATAATTTTTCTAGCAATTCGATTCAATTAATAGCTGGCACGTCCAGCCACTAAATTCCATATAAATATAGCGATGATTGCGCCAATAACGGCAACAATTATACCAGGTATACTAAGTGATGCAGCAGCTAATTGAAATCTACCCGTCTCTAAAAGAGTAACTAAAATTCCACCAATTACAGCACCTACGATACCTAATATCATAGTTGCAACGATTCCACCACCTTGACGACCGGGATAAATAGCTTTTGCTATGGCTCCGGCAATTAAACCCAGAATTATCCAAGCAATAATGTTCAGCATAAATTAATCCATCAGAAAAGTTAATAACTAGCTTATAAATTACAATACTGTTTTCCTTCTACCATAAGATATAGGTATTCAACTCAAGCTTAGTTAGCGTACTTTCTTTGAATCTATAGCATTTCCCGATAAGCGTGAGGTACTTGTTAGTAGCGCAAAGCTATGCGCCCTCACAAATTTCTGCACTTCATTTGATTGGGAACCGCTATCAGGTAGTTAGTAATAAATAGCCAAGTTTTTGGCAATATAAAGTGTAACTTTTATTGCTAACAATGAATTATGTAGTGATTTGCTTGATTTTTGAACTCTATTTACTCGCGCATGGAATTTAAATTTTTTCTAGATATTCAGGTGGCACACTATCCACTAACCAAACACCATTATCAGAACAATAAAAAATGTAACCAGCCTGATGCATTGCCGCAGCATCTACAATAAAAACTACTGGTTTCCCATGTCTTGCTCCCACATTCTGGGCTGTAGCAATATCCTTCGATAAATGAACGTGGTGACGCGACATTTTACAAAGTCCTGTTTGGAGAATTAACTCTACAGATTTGTGTCCCGTACCGTGATAAAGCCGTTCTGGGGGAATAACAGGTTCTAATTGTAAATCAATTTCTACACTATGTCCTTGATTAGCACGGATCATAGTGCCTGTAGAGTCAAAGGAAAAGCGTTGTTTATCGCTAGATGCAACTACTAACTCTAATTCTTGGCGGCTAATAGAAAACTTGTTTTTTGCACAAGCTGTAAGTAGTTTATCAACAGCAACCCAACCACCGGGAGCAAGTTCAATTCCAATTGCATCTGGTGTGTGTCGCAGATATTTGCTGAGATATTTGCTGATTTTGATGAGTCGAGAATCACTCATTTGATTGTGGTTGGGACTATAATACTACAATTTGATATTTACATACTACATCACGATTTTAGTTGATAGTTTTAATTTGTGTAAATTGATATGATTTGTCTGACCATCAGGACTAAAGCCACTACAATCATGGCAATGAGTGTTACTTTACCACCAGGAACGAGTGGTTGATGGATACTATTGGAGTTTTTTTGCTCTTGACGTTGCTTCCAAGTCATTAATGCTGGAATTATTCCACCTAACACTGAGATGCTGAAGGTTCCTGTGTAATCTAGGGCAGTAAAAAAGATGCTGGGATTGAGAGTACCGAGAGTCATGGGAGGGAAAAGAACCAGCGAATACAGGGGTAGGCGACTAGAAATTTTGCCCTGTGCTATTAGAAAAATATCTTTGAATAAATCCAACAATCCGTATACAAATCCAATGAATGATGTGACGATCGCAAATTCTGAAAATACTGATACTAGCACTCCTAACCATTCTCCCGCACCACCGACTCGTAAAATTTGTAGTGGGTCAAAAATAGTTTTACCAATAGATGTGCTGTGTATCATATCAGGACTGACGCTTGCCAAAATTACAGCATTCCAGGCCAAAAACATCATTAAAGGAATCAAGGAACCAATAAAGATGGACTGACGAATTTTGCGGACATCTCCTTCAAGTTGCGTCACAACCACCGGCACAATGTTTTGATAAAACATTGCTACACACATCACTGAAACTGCGCTACCAAGGGCACTCCAGTTCTGAATTAAGAATTGGCTACTCTTAATTTGGCCTCCCGCCAACAATAAAAGTCCCAAGAAAGAAACAATCACAATTCCCACAAAGGCGCTATTTAATTTTTCAATAAACTTTTCTCGCCCGACATACATCACACCGCCAAAGATGAGGGTGAAAGTCGTTGTACCCACCCACGTAGGTAATGAGTTATCTACATTCCAGAGTTTGGCGATCGCAGTTCCTAAAATCTCTCCACCTTCAGTGATGTATGCTACCAACAGAGCGTAGTGCATGAATAAGTATGCACCGCTAGCAACCCGCGCCCCCAACTTTCCAAGGGTCTTCTCAACAATTCCCAACAAACCTATACTCGGACGCCCTTCTAGACGCATGGTGTTTAAAGTCACCTCTGCAATCAACAAACCTGAAACTAAAGCATACAGCCAAACAGCAATCAAGCCAAATGTAGATGGCAAAATTCCTGATGGCAACGTGACGGCTGGTAGGGCGAGAATTCCAGCCCCGACCGTGGTTCCCGCAATCAGCGCTGTACTCCCCAATACACTACCTGGTTGATGATTGAGCTTGTTTCCATCAAATTGAAGGTGAGAAAATAACCGAGTAGCTTGCTCTGAATCCTTGAGAACAGCCTTCATGAGGGTCATATTGAGTAATTGCACCTAAAATTAAGGACACAATGTTAACATATGTAAACAATTTTAGCAAAAATCGCTGATTTACCGTTTTTAGGTAAATTTTAAAAGAGTAGTCAGAATTCAGAAGTCAGAATGGAAGCATTTGGAGAAGTCCCCAGTCCTCAATCCCCAGTCCCTTTCAGCACTGAGACAACAATTTACCAACTTGCGCCAAATCTACGTTTCCACCGCTGATGATGATACCAATCTTGGCTTGTGGTGCTGAAACTACACCTTCGAGTAAGGCGGCGGCGGCGAGTACTCCGGTGGGTTCGACGACAATTTTCAGACGTTCCCACAAGAAAAACATGGTGCGAAGAATTGCTTCTTCAGATACGGTGACCATATCATCAACGTAGCGCAGGACTAGGGGAAAAGTAATTTGACCAAGGCTAGGAGTGCGGGCACCGTCAGCTATGGTGTTGGGATTTTTGACGGTTTGTAGGGTTTTGCTGTGAAAGGAACGGGTGGCATCGTCGGCAAGTTTTGGTTCTGCGCCAATTACTTTACAATCAGGTAAAAGTGCTTTGGTAGCGATCGCACTACCGGAAAGTAAGCCACCACCGCCACAACAAACTAACAGCAAGTCTAATTCGCCAACTTCTTGAATCAGTTCTAAAGCTGCTGTGCCTTGTCCTGCAACGACATGGGGATGATCGTATGGTGGAATCAGTGTGAGATTCCGATCGCTTGCTAAATTTTGGGCTAATTCTTCCCGGTTGGTTGTTTGGCGATCGTACAAAATCACCTCTGCGCTATAACTGCGGGTGGCAGTTTGTTTGACAGTGGGTGCATCGTCTGGCATGACAATGGTGGTGGGAATATTGAGTAGTTGTCCAGCTAAGGCGATGGCTTGGGCATGATTTCCCGATGAATAAGCGATAACACCTGCTTGCTTTTGTGCTTGCGATAGTTGCGCTAAGGCGTTGTATGCACCTCGAAATTTAAATGAACCGGTGCGTTGAAAATTTTCGCATTTAAAGAACACTTGGCTATGAGTGCGATCGTTAATAATTCTAGAAGTCAGCACGGGTGTGCGGTGGGCAATTCCCAAAAGTCGCGCTTGTGCTGCTTGGACATCAGTGATGGTTACAAAGTTATCTTGAGGCATCGACGGCAGTATTAAAGATTGTTGCTCTTTATTGTCAGACGAAGGAGTAATATCATGTCCAGTAAAAGACTTATTATTTAGGCTAACGCAAAGAGAAGTCACCACCGACGGCTGACGCAAGCAGGTAGAGTAATAGGAATTAGTAATGAGGTTGAATATGTCTAATTTTTATGAATTACTACAAAAAATTAAACAAAGACCTGCTTTGTATTTAGGGAAGCGTTCTTTGAGTCATCTACAAGTTTTTTTAGATGCATACACTTTTGCTCGCCGTGAGGTGGGAATAGAAATGACAGAACAAGAGCAAGATTTTGAAGAGTTTCAAGACTGGATAGAGCAGAGATTTAATCAACCTGATACTCAATCTTGGAGTCGAATTATTTTGTTTTATTCTGAAGATGAAAGTGATGCCTTGGATAGTTTTTTTGAATTATTTTAAGATTTCTTGCAGCGGAACAATAGTTTTGAAGTTAATGAAATAGCTCATGTGAAGTCTGGAGTCTAAAACCCTGATTAGGATGGAATATGGGGAGTGCGATCGCATTACCGCAATCTCTTCTTAATTTAGTAGGTAGGGCGATCGCTGTTTTTGTGAGTATTCATCGATCAACTTTCATTTTCATTTCCTCAGACTTCGCAACCACTAATTGTGCTGCTCATTTGTTCTCGCAAAACTGCAACTTGAGAAAGCATAATTTTCTCCATTGCCCCGGTTTCTAAGGTGACCATCCAGCGAATCATTGATGAGAGAAATAGTTCTTTGAGATATGCAAAAGAAAAGCCATCTGTCAATGTAACTATATGATTTATAGCTTCGTCAGACAACTGCATTGCAGTTTTTAATTGATGATTCCACAATGTTATGTAAGCTTGTCTAACTTGGATATCGGGCAATTCAAAGTGATATTTGCGGTCAAAACGGCTGGGGCGATCGCTAATTGCTGAATCTAAACGTTCTGGATGATTTGTAGTTGCAATGGTGATAATTCCTTCGTTCAAGGCGAAGCCATCCAACTCATTTAAAAAGAAAGAGCGATTTTCATCAGTCAATAGAGAATCGATATCTTCTAGTACTAAAATACAAGGTGCTGATTGCCTAGCTTGTTTGAAGACTTTGCGAATATTTTCACTATCAGTGTTATACTCAGACTTGAAACTTTTCACATACAAACAAGGTTGTTGCATTTGATTAATCAATGCTTTTACTGTATGGGTTTTGCCATTTCCTGGTGAACCAATGAATAAAATACCCCGCTTCCAAGGTACACCATAAGCTGCGTAAGTTTCGCGGGATGCAAAGAATGTATTTAGGTCATCTTGAATATCTTGTTTGAGGTTACCCTGTAAAATTAAATTACTAAAAGTAGCACCTTTAATTGATTGAAATAAATCTTCGTTTTTTTCCCAATAACCATCTTCAAAGACTAAAACTTCATCACGGATTTCGGAATTCCAACCACAAACATCAACAAAAAATTTTTCAGCTATTTCTTTGTTATCAGCCAGAATCCAGTAATATCGAGTTTTACAATAACCTTCTTGCCAACTCATTAATAGGATATCGAGTTTGTCACCTTGCCATGTAACTTCAAAACTGGCATTTTCGGTATGGTTGTAAATTTCTTCCTCCATTCCATCCCAGCTACTCATAATCTGGTTGTGGATAAAGATATTCTGTTGAATAGTGCAGAGATTTGCCTTGGAATATTTTTCTAAATTAAATGTAAAATCGTTTCCCTCTACCAGTCCTTTATGGGGATAAATTGCTGCTAATTCCTGACTGATATGATAGGCGATCGCATTATTAGGTAAACTAAGTGCTTCTGTAATCAATTGTTGAATTTTCACAATTATTTATTTCCTTGATAAGTTTTGGTCTGGAAATCCTCACACTCGTGTTTAGCTACAAGACCTCTACTATAAATTCCAGAAAAAAATCAGATATTTTCAATTTTGATAATTTTTATATAAATATGTTATTCAACATTGAACAAAAATTAAAGATTCGCGTCACTCATCCGCGAATCTTTATTGCATTATCAAAAATTGCGAGATATCAGGTTATTTGTTATTTTTGAGTTCGTGCATACTTCTGACAACTTTTGTAACTAAATTTCTGGGTGTAAATCTGACGCTTTGAGTTAATATCTTATTTCTCATCCCAGGAATCACAACAGTTTTGTTTGTCATTAAACCACGATAACCAATTGTGGCAACGGTTTTTGTGTTCATCATTCTGTTAACGCTGGCAATTTTCGAGTCTTCCATTGCAGCTGTTTGCTGAAATTCAGACGCTGTAGGCCCTGGACAAAGAACGGTGACGCTGACACCCGTACCTTCTAATTCATTAGCGATCGCTTCTGAAAATGATAATACATAAGCTTTGGTAGCGAAATAAACTGCCATTAAAGGCCCCGGTTGAAAAGCAGCAGCTGAGGCAACGTTTAATATTTTTCCATAGTCTTGCTCAATCATATCTTTGAGGAATAATTTAGTTAAATGAGTCAGACTCACCATATTTACCTGTAGCATTTTTAGTTCAGTGGTAAGGTCTGTTTCACTAAATGTTCCGTAAGTACCAAAACCAGCATTGTTAATCAGTACATCAATTTTGATGGATGCTTGCTGTAGTTCTGTAAAAATTTCTTCTGGTGATGTTGGTATCGATAAATCCTTAGCAAAAGTTTTGACAAAAATATTAAATTTTTTCGGCAATTCTTCGGCAATTTCAGTTAGTTTTTGTTCATTTTTATCTACTAATACAAGATGATAATGATGACGAGCAAAAATCTGGGTAAATTGGTAGCCTATTCCACTAGCTGCTCCAGTAATCAGAGCAGTTTTTTGGTGTTGATTTTTTGATGTTGTATGCATTAAAATTGTGAATTTGAGTGAATTAATTGAAGTACAGTAATATATAATCGAGTATATTATTCTCAAATATAAAAATATGTATCTATATAAACAAGATCCCCGACTTCTTAAATAAGTCGGGGATCTGAGGTGTAAAAAACGAATTTACACAAACAATTGCACAAACTCATACATTAAATCCACCCGACCTTTACGTAACATAGCTGGATCTAATCTTTCAGTAGTGTTGCAAGTCATTAAGACAACTAAGCGTTGGTGCATCTGAATACCAGAGTCATCAATTACACTTTGATATAAAGTACCATCTAGCAAACTGAGAATGTGTTCGGTTTTGTTATTGTATTGCGCTACTTCAGATGCACGATTTTGAGCTAAGTTATCGGCTTCGTTAATTACAATACAAATTCTTTCTAAGTAAGTGGGTGGGACAAAATTGGCGATCGCATCATGATCTAAAATGAAAATTACAAAACCCAAAGGTATGAGAATTTCTTTTGCTACTGCTTGTGTCCAAGCTGTTTTACCCGTCCCTGGTTCTCCATGTACAACAACCGCTAGCTGATTTTGATTGAGAATTGCTTGCTGTACAGAATCAGTAAAGTTTTGGATATCTGCGGGAAATGTGCGAATGGGAAATTGACTGTGAACTTTGCCTACACGACTTTGATATCCACTCAGCATTACTGCTAAGTCGTAAGTTGCTTTGTTAATTAATGGCGCTAAATTTTTCGCCATTAAAGTATATTGTCGTCGTCCGCGATCGTAAGAATCGATTTGCAACCAAACGTCATATTCAGACCAATACGCATAAACAGTATTAATTACATCTAACCGTTCCCAATTGAAGAACTTTTCTACAGGAAAATAAAAATCTCTTTCTGAGTAATACTGGGTAATAATGTCAGGACGAGCTAACAAATGTAAAACTCGCAGTACAGTAATTTCTTGCAATCGATTCAAAACATAATCAATGGGAATGCTGCTGCGACTGACAAATTGAACTATCGGTGTTTCTGTACTTAAAACATCTTTGTAGCGATGATCTGGTGATTGAGGATCTGGTGTGATGTAATTCCAAAATTTTTCAACTTCGTAACGCGTATTCTCAGATACAACGCTTAATAAATTTGCCCACCAAGCATAATTATGTCGCCCCAAAATATCAGCAACATTACTTGCTAAATTCAAACTTTTTTGGCTTAATTCGCGTGAATCATGAGATAATAAATGCCATAAAAAGCCCCAGTCTAATTCTCGGTGAAACGGCCGCCAACCGCTAGCAAGTAAGCTTTGACGAGTATTATTCGCAGGACTGCCATCATTGCTTCTATAATAGTCAAAATCCATATTTATCTAGTTATGTAGCGTTATTGAGTTATTTTGTGCTGAACTAGGAGATTTTGAAAAAATGCTCTCGTAATATCAACTAATTGCGTACAAATGTTAAGTTTGTTTCACCAGACTGTACTGGCTACCAAGTCTTCTTAATTTAACTCATCTTTTATGTATTATACTATATTACATGTTACTTACCTATGTCAATTTATTTTAGCAAGTAATCAGTAAGTGGGAAGCTTTCAATGTAGCCACTGCGACACTTATAGCCTTTCGTTCTTTAGTCAGGTACGCTATAACCATCAATGGTGTATTTTGAATCAAGTAAGAATGAAGCGATAGTTACTAGTAAGAATTTACAATTCTGAATTCTGAATTCTGAATTAATATAGCGGTTTCCAATTACATCAGGACAAGGTAGGGGCGCACAGCTGTGCATTGGTGTCAACTTAAGGTAAAAATGGCTTAACTGTTGGCTTCCTCACCCGCCTGGGAATGAATTCCCAGGCTAATAGCTAAAGTCTACTCAAATAGACTCAAGATTTTTGGTGATATCTAGTCATCTAAAGATGACTTTCGCTAAAAGCATTGAACTTGAGTTCCATGTGGGACATCGGTTTTGCGTTAAGTTAACACCAATGACAGCTGTGCGCCCCTACAAAGGTATCTTGATACAAATGATTAGCCTTTAATTCTCTCCCCTCTGCCGTATATTTGTATGACTTTTAAAGTGAAACTGTATTATCTGTGCGGAACTAATATAATCAAGTTGAGTATTTGCCATTAATTTCTATGTAACCTTCTGAAAGATCGCAACCCCATACAGTTGCAGAGGCTTCACCAATATTCAGGCTAACATGAATATCTACTTTATCTTTGGACATAATTTGCCGCAACTGTTCCAAATTATCTTCGGTTAAACTATCAGGATAAACTCTTACATTGTCAAACCTGATAACAACTCGTTCGGGATTTATTTGTTGTTCATTTTCACATTTGCCTATAGCCATAGCAACTCTTCCCCAGTTGGGGTCTGCTCCATAGACGGCGGTTTTGACTAATGGTGAATTAACAATTGCTTTAGCTACTTTTTTAGCTTGTACATAGTTAATAGCAGAATCGACTGTTACCTGAATAATCTTAGTAGCGCCTTCTGCATCTTGGGCAATTTTGAGTACTAATTCATGTGCAACTTCTTGCAATGCATTAGCGAAATCTGCTTCTGGAACTTTGCCTGCTAAACCATTTGCTAAAATTACGGCGGAGTCACTTGTAGAAGTGTCAGTGTCTACACTCAAACAATTAAATGTTTTATCGATAGTAGAGCGAAAAATCGAACGCAGACTATTTGCTTCAATAGCAGCATCAGTAAAAAAGAAAGTTAGGAGGGTAGCCATATTCGGTTCAATCATACCGACACCTTTGGCAATTCCCACCAGGTTGGCATTTCCGATTTGACGTGTAGCTAATTTCGCCACTGTATCGGTGGTCATAATACCACGGGCTGCGGCATGAAAATCAGCAGCAGTTAATTTTTTCCCAAATCCTGATAAACCTGCGCGGATTTTTTCAATGGGGTAACGTCTGCCAATAACACCTGTAGAAGCTATGACAATATTATGTGGAGCAATTCCAGTTTCAGTTGCAACTAATTGTAAAACCTCTTGGGCGTCAGCGATACCAACAGAAACATTGGCGACATTTGCATTTTTAGATATAACCACAATTGCTTGCGCTTGTGAATCTTTTAAGTTATCGCGGCTAATAGTAACACTCGGCCCAGCAAAAAGACTTTGAGTGAAAACTCCATCAGCGACACAAGGAACTTCTGATTTAATCAAGACAAAATCATCTGTTGCATCTCGGATTCCCAAGTTAGTAATAAATGCACTAAAACCCTGAGGTGTGGAAGATGTAGTTAATGACATTAAATACCCCAATTTCTTATTCTGATTCCTGAATTCTGAATTCTTATTTTTAATTATCTCAGTTTTTGGAACTTATAGATAGCTAATCACTATAAATCAGGTAACATCAGTGTGAATGTTGTCCATCCATTACTGCTTTCTACTTGAATGTTTCCTTGCAGTTGTTCGACTAATTTCTGTACTATAGGTAAACCCAATCCTGAACCACCTTGATTCCAGATATCTGCATGAGGTAGGCGATAGAATTTTTCAAAGATTCGTGGTAATTCTGTTGCGGAAATTTCCGTTGAGTTACTAATATTAATAATCGTTTTTGGGGGTGTTTCTGAAGAATTGTGATGTACGCTGAGGAGAATTTCACCACCAGCAGGTGTGTATTTACAGGCATTATTGAGCAATTCTACTAAGATTCGTTCTAAGCTAGTGCCGTCTGAGGACAATGGTGGGAGATTTGCAGGAAGATTTATCTGTAGAGTTTGCTGATGTTCTTGAATACGGATTTGAAATGGCTCAATTATCCAAGGTAGCCACTGTTGTAAGAACAATGCATCGGGTGTAATTATGGAGTAGGATGAGCCTTCTAGACGTTGTAAGTCTAGTAAATCGTTGATTAATTCTAGCTCGCGATCGCACTCAGCATCCATCAGTCGTAGATAATGCTGAGTTTCGGCAATATCAGTAGAAATTTGTAACATTTGAATCATGACTTTGATATTACTCAGAGGCGATCGCAATTCATGAGAAACTAAACTCAAGAAGTCATTTTTGAGTTCATTTATCTCTTCTAATTGGCTCACAAGTTGCTCTTGCTCAATTTGTTTTTGCCGCGCTTCAATGGCTCGTTTGCGCTCAGTAATATCCCGAAATATCAACACAGCACCTGTAATCTGATCTTTGTCATCTTTAATTGGTGCAGCACTATCATCAATTGGTATTTCTGCGCCATCTTTAGTAATCAAAATTGTTTCTGTCGGTAGATGCACAATAAGACCATCTTGAAGAACCTTGACAATTGGATTTTCAATCGAGTGATGAGTTTCTGCATTGGCAATATTGAATACTTCTGATGAATTTCTGCCAAAAGCTTCTTCCTGTTTCCATCCAGTCAAATTTTCAGCCACAGGATTCATAAAAGTTACCAATTCTTGCAGGTCGCTAGCAATCACACCATCACTAATGCTTTTTAAAAGTGCATCTAGCCATTTTTTATTTGCTTTTAATTGCTTTTCTAGACCATGTTTAATCAAAGTTATCTCAATATTAGTTTTTAGTTCTTTTTCTTTAAAAGGTTTGAGCAAATAGCCAAATGGTTCAGTTATTTTGGCTCGTTCTAATGTTGTATCATCTGCATAAGCAGTCAAATAAATTATGGGAATATCCAACTGCCTAGAAATTTCTTGAGCAGCTTCTATACCGTCCATTTTACCTTTAAGCTTAATATCCATCAGCACCAAATCTGGTGTTATTTCTACTGCTTTATTAATAGCTTCTTCTCCAGAAGAAGCTATTGCAGGAACAGTGTAACCAAATTTATTTAATCGATATTGTAAATCTTTAGCAACAATAGCTTCATCTTCTACAACTAAAATTTTTGCGTTTGTCATATTTAGGAATTTTTATTTATATTTGTATAACCGGAAATGTCAACTTACATTCTACTCCATTATCGCTTTTTATCTGGATTTTTCCTGCTAACTGATAGGTGAGAGCATCTACTAATTGTAAACCTAATGAGGCTATTTTTTTGAAATCAAAATCTGAAGGTAAACCAACACCATCATCACTAACTATTAGGATAAAGTTAAAATTTTCACTGGGATAGAGTTCAATAAAAATTGAACCACTTCTATTTGAAGGAAATGCATACTTTAAGGAATTAGAGACAAGTTCATGAATAATTAAGCTACAAGGAATAGCTATATCTAAACCTAATAAAACATCCTCGTCAATATTGATTTTCACGGCGATCGCATCTTCATTAACTTCATATGCAGTCAATAAACTGGCTACCAGATCTCGAGTATATTCCTGAAAATTAATCCTTGCCAAGTCTTGAGATTGATACAATTTTTCGTGAATCAGAGCTATTGATGCAATTCGCTGCTGGCTTTGCTGAAATATTACCAAATCGTGTTGGTCTTGAATATAGGCAGATTGCAAATTTAGCAAACTAGAAATTACCTGTAAATTGTTTTTGACACGATGATAAATTTCTTTTAACAACACCTCTTTTTCTAAGAGTGATGCTTTAATTTGCTCTTGTGAATGCTTGCGATCGCTAATATCTTCGATGACAGCAATAAAATACTTTGGTTCTCCATTAGATTCACGCATTAAAGATACAGTGAGATTCGCCCAAACAATGGAATTATCTTTGCGAAAATAGCGCTTTTCCATTGAAAAAGTTTGAATAATATCTGCTAAAATCTGCTCAACATATTTCAGGTCAGCCTCAAGATCCTCTGGGTGAGTAATATCTTGAAAAGTTAGCAATTGTAGTTCTTCAAGTGTGTAACCAAGAATATCGCAAAGCCTCTGGTTAACTAATAACCATCTTCCATCTATTGCCACATGGGCAATACCAACAGCAGCTTGATGAAATGCACAGCGAAATCGCTGTTCGCTTTCCCGCAATGCTGCTTCTATTCGTTGGCGCTGAGTAATTTCTGCTTGTAGTGATTGATTAATTCTTCTTAATTCTGCTGTCCGTTCTTCAACGATGCTTTCTAATTGATTAAGTAGACTACTGAGTGCCTCCTCTGCTTGTTTGCGTTCAGTGATATCTGTATGAGAGCCTGTCATTCTGACAACATTACCGTTTTCATCCCACAGTCCTTGACCTCGATTTAAAATCCATTTGTAGCTGCCATCTTTACATAAAACTCGATGTTCGGTAATGTAAAAAGGTGTTTTCTTGGCAAAGTGATCTAGAACTGCTTGTGTTACCCAATCGCGATCGTCGGGATGCACTCGTGTAAACATTTCATTTAAATGGTTAGAAATTTCGTGGTCTTGGTAACCGAGCATTTCCTTCCAACGAGTGGAGAAGAAAACTTCATTAGTTTTAATATTCCAGTCCCAAATTCCATCATTATTACCACGCAAAGCTAATTGCCAACGTTGTTCGCTTTCTCTTAAAATCTCCTCAGTGCGTTTGCGCTCAGCAATTTCCCTTGCTAGTTGACAGTTAGCCGCCTCTAATTGGGCAGGACTGGGCAAAGCTAGTGCCTGGGGTATTAATGGCACAAGTTCTAAGGCAGTAACTACGGAGACAAAAGCGGTGATAGCTTTGATGAAGCCTGATAGCCAATAGGTGGGATACCAAAGCGTCCACACATCCATCAAATGGGTTGTGCCACAAGCAACAATGAATGTGCTAAACATCAGGAACATCCAATCAAAAGGCAGATCTCGCCGTTTGCGAACAAAATAAACTAGCATTACTGGAATTGAATAGTAAGCAAGTCCAGTTAGCACATCTGAAAGCAAATGCAACCATACCAATTCTGGTTTCCAGAGGTAGCAATGTCCATGAGGAATAAACTCGTTAACAGAGAAAAAATTATTTAAAAATTCCACGACTAAAACCTATAGATTGGACAAGTTTTCATCAAAGTCAGAGTGCGAAAAAAGAGCTTTTTTGCCTAGCTTCGTAGACCACAGCCGCCTAGAGTGTGGCTTTTCACATTCTAGAAGAGACTACAGTCGCCGTTCGTCGGACTGTTCCTGTGCTATAAAGCACAAGCTCTCATCTAAGTTGGAATAAGACTCAACATTGACTGGGGCTTCTACATCCTCGTTTTCTCATACTTTTTGAGATTTTGAACTTGATAATTTAATATTTCTTGACATTAAAATACCGCGATCGCTTTGGTGATTGTTACCGTAGATCTTCTGAAATCAACCATTTATATATAGCAAACAATCCACAATTATTAATAAAAAACAAAAACCTCGACTTTTGCTAAGAAGTCGAGGTTATGCGGCTTGCAATGATCGCAAATTGAGATTAATGAATTAAGAACGTGACATAACAATGATGCCAATCAAAATTATTCCTAATCCCAGGTATTGGTTGACGCCAAGGCGTTCTTGAAAAAACCAACTCCCAGTAATAGCAATTAAGCCAAATCCTAACCCAGCGAAGACAGGATAAGCCGTTGAGACCGGTAGTTTATCTAATGCTTTGCCAAATAGCACTACATTTATGCTGTAGAAAACCAATCCGCTGATAAACCAAGGTGATAATACCAATGATACCAAACCAGGATCGGGTGCTTCAAGGCGCGATCGCTTCAATAACAAATTCCCAATGCAAGTATTGATGCTAGCAGCAAAAACAAAACTCCATGTGCTGAAAGTAAAGTTGATATTCATACAATCCTGATCAATAAAATTGCTTAACAACCGATAATCAACTCTCTTCTTGAGCGTTTCTGGAATTGGATAGCGATAGTTCATTTCAGACAAAAAGATGTTAAATCTTCCAACCACAAATTAACTAAATACAATTCTTTTTGTGGAATAATTCCAGCTTCTACTAATTTTTCATAGCATAGACGTAAGTTCTCACCCGTTTGCTCTGGCAAATTTGATAGCGGTAGATCGCTCAAAATTTGTATAATTCTAACATTATCTAGATAACCAGGAACTTCATCCTTGAAGTCGCGGATAAGAGAATGCTCGTTTCTTAATTGAAATACAGTTGCTTCTCGAAAAGCAAGGTGTTTACCAAGCTTATACAAGCAGATTTGTGCAATAAATGACCGCCAAATGTCTGTCATCCGGAAGCTTACAAAGCTAGGTAAATAGAGGAGTGGATATGCCTCTGGCCACCAGAGGGTGTTCTGGGAGTTGAAGGGACAGAATGTACCATTCCCAAGAATGACTGTATTCGGCTTGAACTTAGTCTCAGTTTCCGTAGTTAAACGATAAACCGCATCGACATCTGGATCGCCGTCAGCTAAATACTGCTGAATAGGGCAATCAAAACTGGATACTTCACCTAAAGGACTAGGATTTTTCAAACTTTCATTGACATATTCTAAAGGAAAACCACGCGGCCAAATTTTTGTATCTACAAAGTGCGTGTAAATGTTTTCCCAACCTTGCTTCTGCACTGGTTGACCTACAACATGTTTATTAATCTCAGCTAGAAAAGAACCGTATGGAATGTTATCATCATCTGTCTCAGCAATAATTTCTGCACTAGACTGTATAGCTTTGAGATAACCAATATTTTTTCGAGCATAGTGATTGGCAGGGCATTCTTTTACTAAGGCACTGGCTAAATTTAGCTGGTCTTCAAAAGAGAGAAACTGAACTCCTTCGCAGTTCCAACCATTCGGAGTTTTTTTGTCACCAACAATGATTATTTTCCAGTTTTTTGAGAATTTTGCTATTTTTTTAATTCCCTCAGTCGGGTAGTTTATACTGGTAATAACGATAAATTTTTTATTGTGCATAATTTTACTGTCATGACGATTATTTTCTTAGAAAATACATAATTTGATGAGAATTAAAAACTACCTAAATCTATTTACAAGTTTTGAATTTATTTAATAGATTTTTCAATCTATATCTATACATAGATTTAGGCTAAACATCTACTAAAAAAACGAAGTTTTTAAAGTAAATACTTATTTTTCAGTTAATAAATATCTTCGACTCAAAAGGCATTATCATTTTATTCCAATCTTGATGAATTTCAAAATTTTTAGCATTCTTGAGAGCCTCTAATAATTCACTACGGTATTTATAGTTGTATTCCTTTCCACGAATAAGTATACTTTTGACATAAGACCAATTTGTTGGTGTATTTTTATCTCCTGTAAGATAAGATACGCTCTTAAATCTACCGATTTTTACTCCACAGTAATCAATATGACTTTTCAAGTGACTTTCGTGGTTTAGTTCATTTTTCCCAAAAAAACAATATTTTTTTAACTTCAGATAATTCATAGCTCTTAAATCTAGCATGTACTCAAACAAACTTAAATAATGGTCAATATTTGTTTCACTACAAACTGCATGTCTATCATTGTAACCACCGTAATTTTCTTTTGTAGGTATCCAAATTAAATTAGGATTTAGTAGCTTGAGTGGTGGATGTTCAGCCAGCCAAAGAAAATCTGTTCTTGTAATTACATATCTGTGATAACTTAAATTTTTAGATCGTAAATATTCTATTCTTTTCAAGAGGTTCCAAAAATTATAATTTAAATGCATACCCGAACCTTTACGTCCCTTCATACCGCCTAACCAATTACCTTCAATGCTCAAGTATTTGTACCATTCTTTTTTTAAATTAGATTCTGTGGAAAACTCTTCAAAGAAATTTTCATAACCATACTTAGGATTTTCATAAAAAGTCACATCAATAATATTGAGTTTTTCTAAGTATTTCAAATACTTTTCATCTTCTGATTTTAGTTTAGTTACACAAATTATTAAATCAGCATTTAAAGGTTTAATAACTTTTTCAATTAAGTTTTTATAGGTTATATCAAGTGCTCTTAATGTGCCAACTATACAGATGGCTGCACGCTGATTATTAGAATTTATAGATCTATAAATATGGTTCATGGTTCTAAAGTTATCAATGAGGATTCTGTATTAAAGAAAGAGAAAGAGATAGACGAATTAATCGGTTGAAGTTCAAGCTTTTATATTAGTGACTTAGCTTATAATCTAAATTTTTAGCCAAAAGATTTCGATTTTTTGAGTATTTAGCGGGTATTAGATTTATAGATATTTTATGTTTATAAATCAATTAATTACAAGTCTTATGCAACCATCAAAGATTTTTTTTACGATTAAAATCTATAAAAAATTATTTTTAACTATTGATTGCACTATACTTAATTACGTAAATATGCCATTGATTAAGCATCTAGCGCAGTCTAATTGCTTGTAGAGTGTGAATAGCAATCGCTCTGGCAATATAGGTAATTCGGATTGACAATTAGCTATGCCAGAGCAAACACTATCAGACATTAAGAAATTTCAGATTGACAGGATTAGAAGTATGACACGTAATAATAATTTCAGTGAAAAGTACACCTAGTCCAACATTATTGGTTTAGACCAAGACATTTTCCAAAAAACCAGCCGATTAAAACAATATTTAATTTTACCAGCAAGCTTTCGCTTCGTTTCCTTGTAGTATGTCAGGTTTTTCTAAACTCTTATTAGTAATTTTTTGAGAAATTAAGAAGGCGCTTGCTAAAACTTCTATTTTTTTAAGTATTGTATATAAACTTACTTTATCTCTTCCCTTCAATCTTTTCAAAAATTGAAGTGGTTCTGTGAGAATAGATAAAGGAATTTTACCACCCGATGTTATAGTACTAATATTATGTTTTCCATAGCATAACTCCAATGCATGATGACCAGCACTCCATCTAGATACTTGCTCTACCCAAGCTTTTTTTGATGGTTTATCCATCGTTATATCGATAGAACTGAAAGTTCTATTTATAGAAACAACATCTAAAAATACTTCATATATAAAACCTGCATACTTAGCTAAAATTGTGAGATGAGTATCTTCAACCCTCATCCCTGGATAAGTTTGAGCAATAACAACTAACAAACTAATAAGTGCATCTGTCCTTCCAAATGTGCCTCCTCCTTGCATCCACTGAAAGCCATTGTGTCTACCATGCATCAGGTCTAAAAATAATTGGATAGGAGGAATTTCTTGGTTAAAGTCAGGGAGAAGGATTTCAATTCCATCTACCATAGCTTTTTGATATACAGCAAATCTATTTCTGGTACTAAAAATATCTATTTCCGGATGCTCATTCAGGTGATTAATGATTAATTGTAACCCGTTAGAATCTAAATCTAAAAAAGGATATTTTTGTTCAATAAAAAACAGAGATTCAGCATCGAAAGTAAATAATATTGCAGGAGGTATCCATCCATTTTCTATGCTATTTAAGAGCAACGAACAATAAATATCACCCAAAACTCGAATTTTACCTGCCGCATGTAGTCCTTCTTTTTGATGAACTACAAATATTCTATGCTGTAAATAATTGGAAACAATATTAGTTAATAAATATGGTTTTCCTGCACACATTAAATTGTCAAATATTTTAGAGGGTATATTATTTACCAATTTTTCATCAGTATATAAATGAATAACTTGAACATTTGGCAGCAAAGTAAAACGGTTGATAACAGTCGGAGCTTCAAAACCATTATTCAAACCGATTACAATATCAGCCATCATCCCTGTTTCAGAAATTTGGTCAATAATTTTAGGGATAGTATAGGGTAAATATTTATCGGCACTTTTACCAGCTGCAACAATTCCTAATATTCGGGTGCTATCAAAAGTATTATTAGTTTTAGCTTGAATCGATTCTCTGCAAGACAGAACAGCTTTTACATCTGCTTCTAACGTTCTGTTTTGTTTTTGCTGTATTGTAAGCCTTTCCTCTTTTAAAAATTTACTTGACTGTTGTGATGGTAATAATTTCGTAAAAAACATTGCTTTGCTCCTTTAAAATATAACTTACTTGTCAAACTAATTTAGTACACATCAATTGAGGTATCTCGCTCTTTAACCACTCTGGTCAAATTAAAATTTGAATGGCATCATTAGTATGCATATCAATTTAAGTAAATTCTAACAATACTTAATTGTGTTTGTGATACATTCCATAATGATGAACCGACGCAGCACTCCGATCTGTGGAGAAAATGTTGGCATTTGCACGTCTGCGGTTCAGTTTAACTATGTTCAACAAATGGTAAACTTTATCTACAAGTTCTGGACAAAATTGCCCAATAGCAAACATTAGTTTAGCCATATTTGCTGTTAGCAGATTTTGATTAACAATTATCTCTGCTTTGTTTTGTTTGATAGCTTTAATCACTGCATTTGCTACATCTATTGGTGTAGATGTGCCTGCTAGCCAAGGAGCAGATATCCGGCTATTAATAGTCATACCAGTTTCGGAGATATATCCCGGACAGATTACCGAGATATTAGTATCAGTAGCAGCTAATTCTTGTCGCATAGCATCAGTCCACATAATCAAACCAGCTTTACTCGCAGAATAAATGCTGTTGTAAGGGACTCCCTTTTTACCGGCTAGAGAAGCAATATTAACAATGTGACCACTACGCCGTTCCAACATGCTTGGCAGAAACAAACGGGTTAATTCAACAGCAGCGAGCAGATTAATTGTCAATATTGACTGAAGATCGTCTAGAGAATAATCAACAAAATCTCGGTAAATTTCTATGCCGGCATTATTAATTATAATGTCTACATGGCCAACAACTTTATTAATCTGCTGTTTAAGAGTTGATAATTCTGTCACGTTTTTAATATCAAAGGGGATACTTATTGCTTTGCCACCCAAAGCTTTGATTTGAGCGCATGTTGTATCTAATCCTGATTTAAAACGAGAAACACAAACCACAGTTGCTTGCTCTCTGGCTAGAGCGCGAGCAATGTATACTCCTAAACCGCGTGATGCACCTGTTAAAAGAACTGTTTTAGCTGCTAAACTTGTCATGATAAACACCTTAAATTTGATTCTCTTGCTGTCATAAAATTTCCAAAATTGAAGCTCTATATAACAGCTTTTTTAGAAAAAATTTGCCATCTATTTTGCCAGAAAATCTTAGTGGATTTAACAACTTAATAACTTCAAATAAATACATTTTGAATTAATTTCATATTGTCTAATGATTTTAACAGTTTTACCAAAAAGCTTTTGCTTCATTACCTTGCAATATGTCAGGATTTTTTCTGGCGTCATTTTGGATTTTTTGAAAATTGAAAAATGCACACATCATAATTTTAATTGTATTAATCAATGTAAAAAAATTAAATTTTTGATTGGCAATTAATAGTTTTAAAAATCTAATTGGCTTAGTTAAAGTAAACCAAGGAAAACCGTCATTGACCAATATTTTAATATTATGTTCTCCGTAAAGTACTTTTAATCCCTGAACAGAAGACAACCATCTATAGACTTGTTCTATCCAAGCTTTTTTTTGTGCCTGTTCCATTATCATATCTGTCGTACTGGGAGTTCTGTTTGTAGAAATCACATCTAAAAATATGTCACCTATAAAGCCTGCATATTTGGCTAAGATAGTGAGTTGAGTATCTTCAGTTCTAATGCCTGGGTAATTTCTAGAAATCACTAATAATAAGCTAGCTATCACATCAGTTCTACCAAATGTGCCTCCTCCCCATTTACACTGAAAGCCGCTGAATCTACCATGAACAATATCTATAAACCATTGGATAGGAGGCAATTCTTGACTAAAATCAGGCAGCAAAACTTCAATTCCATCTACTATTATTTTTTGGTAAACTGCAAACTTATTTCTTGTACCTAAAATATCAATTTTAGGGTGTATTTGCAGTTGGTTTACCATTAATTTTAAGCCATTGGATTCTAGATCTATAACTGAATGATTGTCCGCCACTAAAAATTGAGACTCAGCATCAAAAGTCACCAAAATTGCAGGTGGTATCCATCCACCTTCAATACTTTTGAGCAGTAATGAACCATAAATATCTCCCAAAACTCGAATTTTCCCTGCCGAGTGCTGCCCCTGTTTTTGATGTACAACAAATATTCTATGTTTGCATTGGTGAGGATCGGTGTTAGTTAAAAGATATGGTTTTCCTTGACACATTACATTGTCAAATATCGCAGATGGAATATTGTTTGTTAACTTTTCTTCAGTATATAGATGAATGATTTCTATATTTTGCAGCGAACTAAAACGGTCAATAACAGTGGGACATTCAAAGCCATTATTTAAACCAATAACGATATCAGCCATCATCCCGATTTCTGAGATTTGTTGAATGATTTTAGGAATAGTATAAGGTAAATAACTTTCGGCTCCTTTAGTAGTTGCAACTATTCCTAAGATTCGGGTATTGTCGAAAGTGTGATTAGTTTTAGCCTGAATCCAATCTCTATAATATAGAACAGATTTTACATCTGTGTTTAAAGTTATGTTTTGTTTTTCTCGTAATATAATTTTTTCTTTTTCTAAAAAAAAGCTGAACTCTTCAGATGTTTTGAATAATTTATTTAAAAGCATTAATTTGCTCCTTTTCAATATTTAAATATTCAGTTTTTACTTGGCCGTATTCCAGTTTGACAATCCGATCTGCTAGGTAAAAATATTGGTCGTCGTGACTAATAACCAATACAGTTTTTCCTCTATTTTTTAGCTCTGGAAGAAGTTGAGTATAAAAAAATTCTTTAAATACAGGATCTTGATCTGATGCCCACTCATCAAACATATAGATAGGACGATCTTCAAGATAGGCGGTAAGCAAAGCAAGGCGCTTGCGTTGCCCTTGAGAAAGTTCTATAGTAGAAAATACGCCATTATTAACCTTAACTTTATGGTCAAGTTGCAGTTTAACAAGGTATTTTTGAGTTTGAAATTCGAGATTATTACTATCAAAACCCAACAAGCGATCGAAAAGATAAAAGTCAGAAAATACTACAGAAAATTGCTGACGATACCATTCTAAATTTTGGTTATTGATGGGCTGACCATCTAAATAAATATTTCCTGTTTCAGGGATGTAAAGCCCAGTAATTAATTTAGCAAGAGTAGACTTACCACTACCATTACCTCCTAGAACAAAAACAACTTCTCCTTGATAAAATTTTAAGTTAATTGGGCCAAGAATAAAATTGCTATCTTCTCGCTCTTGATAGTAACTATGACTAATATTTACCAGTTCTAAGGATTTCCAAGACTGACACGATGTCAGCAAGGTATCATCAGCAATTTCATTTGAGTAATTTGCCAATGAAAGACGTAGAGAATCAATTTTTTTTAAAGCAACTAAAGCTCTACTTATAATAGGCATTGCGCTCATAATATATTCCAGAGGTGATATTAAATAAATAATAGTTAAAGCGTATGCAGATAAAATTTGAGGATGAATTGTCTTAATTGTAGGTATAGTGAATAAAAGTAAACCAATGGCAACAAAAAATAAAATTTGTCCCCAACTAGCGGCGGCGGCAAAGATGCTCATACCTACAACATTATGATGTCGGGATAATAAAGCAGTCTTATGCAACTCTTCTGAGACAAATGCTTGCCGCCGTCTATGATGTAATTTGAGTTCCTTTATACCTTGAGTTACGGTGTGGAAATGTTTAAACAATTTATCTTCCTGTTGGCGAGCCAGTTGCAAAAAAGACATAGCCTTCATTGTTGGTAGTGAATAGCTGAATATTCCCACGAACATAAAGCTAATACCTATGAGGAGAATCAGTTGAGATAACCAGCCCAAATAAATTAAACAGGCAACCACAATAGCAATATTAATGCATAAAAAAGGAATAATAATAATTGTGTTAGAGATCGTTTGGATATCTTCAATGAGAACAGCTAAAAGGCTATGAACACCAATTTTTTCTAAATGCCGTAAAGGGGAGGACAAAATGCGGCGGCTTAAAAGTATCCGCAAGTTCAGGACTGCTTTTTGCGAAACTTGAATTAACAAAAATTGAGAAGTAAAATTAGCAGTTAATCTTAACAAACACAGGGTAATAAAACTCCAAAGCAGTATCGTTTTTGATGGTTGAATTTGATTTAATGTCGCATTAATTAAAGCAATTAAACCGGCAGCGGTGATACCGCTGAAAATACCAGCTAACACTGCAAGACTGAGGTGAAGAGAAGAAGTACGTAATAGTAGACGGATCAGGTTCATAATATGATTAATTAACAACCTACAACATTTGATTTGAGCCATGTTTTGTTATTCATGGTTTCATCTTTGGTATATATGCCTGATGGTTTAAAACTTAATGCTGAAAATCTTTAAATCAACTATGGCAACTCAATAAATTTTTGCTATGAGCCGCAGAAATTAAGCTTTAATTGATTTAAAAATCAGCTATCAGGTTGCAGACATCTGAAACATAAGTTTGCTCAGGCTAGTTTCTACCAACAATATATTACTGCTGTCAAAGCAGTGTTAAAATTGCTGAGTTAGCTTATTAACTTGTCGTTTGTAAGCATATTATCCCAGCGAGATACTCAATTGCAACTCATATGCAACTCGTCATATACAATTTTTAGAAATCAGTATAAATCTATAAACAATAACCCCGACTTCTCAAAGAAGTCGGGGTTATGAGGAGTTGGGTTACCCTGCGGGAAGCAAGCTACGTTCATCAACCCAACCTACATCTACATCTACATCTACATCTACATCATATTTTTTGTGAGATGGTATTAGATTTTAGAGAAGCAAAATGTTTTCCACCTAGTTCAATTTTTCCCTGTCTACACCCATCTTTTAATCTTTGAACTAAATATTCCAAATCATGAGCTATAAAATTTGCACCATGATCTGGTTCTATCAAACTAACTAAAGATATGTTGCTTGGTTGTTGATTCGCCAAACTAGAAATACCCAGAAAATTAAATACACCAGATTCATAAGTTCCACAAGGTACGGAAGGATTATCCACTCCAACACAGTATTCGTTTGGTTTAAACCAATCGAATGCTGGATAGCCGTGAAAATGAACAATTGGCGCACCATTTTTGATTAATTCTGGTGTATACAATGCAGCAGAAAGACTGATGGCAAGCATGACATAGATATCATAAGAAGGTTTCATATCTACTAGCTCCGAACGAATCACTTTAGGTAGTTGGAGATAGAGTTTTTCTTTCAAACCAATTCTAATAACATCGTCAGTGATACTCAAGTCTGTTTTATTCGACCCCGAGCGAGAACTTACAAGCCAAATATCAGGTATTTGTCTAAATATAAATTCGCCTGCTTTTTGAATTTTGACATAACGTCTACCTAAATTGTTTTGGCGAATTTCATTATTACTAAATCCCTTAACAGGTAATAAATTTTCCCAATCATCTTTAGTTATTTCTGGTTCTCCAAAATATTGTGGTGGTTCAGCATAAGCGACAAAACCATAAGAAACACCCGTCCTACCATTGATAATGATGTTGACAATATCTCTATGGGATTTTCTTTTAATAACATTATCTAGCTTAAAACCAGGAGGAAATAACCCTGTTGATGCCAATTTTTGACCTAAGGTGACCAATTTTTCAGCATAAATACATTCTTGAGGATTATACTGTTCTATCTCAAATCGACTTAATAAAAGTGGAGCAATTGGTACAAAAACTTTAGGAATAAGTGATTTTAAAACAAAATTGCTAATCTCATTTCTTGCAAAAATAGAATCCGAAAGATTCATATTTAATATAGAAATTTTATCAGATGAGACTCCAATGACTATTTCGGAAAATGTTCTAATTAAAGTCTTTAATCCGATATCAATTTTTTGTTTATATGGAATGGCAGGATTGATAAAATCATTGTCTATTTTTGTAAGTACAATTACTTGTGTTTTAGTAGGATTATCAACATATTTAGCTGCATAATCTTCAGCCCAGCTACTCAATCTAGCTATTTTAATTACAGGAAGTTTCCGGTCATTTAAGATGAAGCTAGAATAAATTTGATAGATGGCTTCTGCTAAAAATATTCCCAATTTTCTGATAAAAGAAGGAGGTATTTCTACATCAATGATTGCATTGACATCTGATTTCACTCCCTTGAATTTAAAATTTTTCTTTTTGTTGATTATCGGTAGTATAAGGTCATAGTTAAATTCGGCGATCGCTTCCTCCCAAGATAAAATTTTGACCCCATAATAACTCATTTTATCTTTCAAATCTTGGCGAAATTTGAGAATTTCTTGATTATTGTAACTACTAGGTAAAGGCTTAAATGTAACTATTAATTTTTTAGCCATAGCTTTGGGGTCAATAATTGGCGATTTATATTCCGCAGATGATTGCTCAGTAAATCCGCCGATTAAACGACCAATAGTTTGTAGGTTTAGTCCCTGATTTACAGAGACAGACTCTAAATCTGTAGCTACGTCTATTTCGTGCAAAAATGCTATAATTTCTACTTTGTAAGCAACTATTTTTTCCTCTATTTCTGGTGTGATTACTCCTTTTGGGGAACGGATCTTTAATTTTTCGTTTTCAACCCACAAACGAACACCCTGTTGTGTAAGGTTTACCACAAGTTCTGATATATTCATAGTTTCATAATCTCCTAATTAATTGTCTAATTCAAGCAAGAATCACAATTTAAATTGCAAACATCAAAAATATACGACATGAAATTATTTACAATATGCTCCATAGTATTACAACTAATGGAAGGTTGAGAAAATGCAACATTCAACAGCATTTTGCCTTTGAATGTGGAGACATGGATAGCAAAAACACCTGCAAAAAAAGCATTAGAACTGATGAAACTGATCTCTTCTAATTCCAGTTTGCCATAATTTTTGGGGATATTAATTTTGCCAACATTAGAAACAGACACTGTGGCAGCTATTTTTTTGGGGTAAATACAACAAATATCTATGAGATCCTTGGCAATTAAAACCATTCTAAAGAGATCGCCTTGCTTTTTACTCGCTTCAAGCTTTTGTTCCACTTCTCGAGCTAATTCCCAGAAGGAATAATTTGACTTTATCAAGTGAAATCCCATAATGGATGAGGCTAGTATAGCCAAATGCTCATCACTAATTTCAGGTTCTAGATGTCTTCTCAAATCAAGATATGATAGGCAATTTACTTGTATGTCTTTTTTCTGACCTTTAGTGATTGTTCTAGCTACTGTCAACATCATTGCAGCACACAAAGCATTGTGTACTGTTGTATTTTCTTGCCTACAAGAATTTACAAATTTTTGGGTTAACTCTTGATTGAGTTGTCTGTGGATAATATTGGAATGACGCTTTGCAATAGATACATACTTTTCAAAACCTAATGATTTTGGTCGATTCCAGATTTCTTGTAACCCAAGTTTTAACAGAAAAATTGTGCTGTTAATTCTACCTCTAAATCCCTTTGTCCATTGAGGCATCAATTCTTCAATAGGTGGAAGTGGAGTTAAGCTAGTGACTGAATTAATTGGTTCATTTGAGACAATTTTCTGACAAAAAGTTAAGATTTCTGAGTGTAGTTTGATGCATGATAAACCATCTGCGATCGCATGATGTACTGTTGTAATCAAATAGTTTATCTGCTCATCACCTAAAACATGGACAATAACCACTCGCAGTAAGCTTTTGCTACTATCAATTCCCTCGTTCATCTCTTGGCAAACAACTTCTTGCCACTCGTCACTAGCTAACACTTTGACAAGGCGTAAAGGAATATTTGCTGTTTCTTGAGTTTGAAAGCTGAGACTATTCCGAGAACGCACAATTCGAGAGTTAAGACGAGGATGGCGACACTGAATCATCTCTAAAGCCTGTGTCATAGTTTCTTCATTGATGTAGCCATTAATCCGGCTAATAGTTACTATGTTCCAGGTTTTAGCACGGCTATTTAAAATTTCCATAGCCTGTTCCAGGCGTCCCAGCTTTCTGTTGTAAATCATTTTTACTTTTGATGTCTGTTCAAGACAAGTTTTGATGTTTAAATCTCAAAAATTTCTGACTGCGAAGCTTTAGATTCTTCAGCTAAACGCTCGGACAATGTTTCAATAGTGGGGTAACGCCACAATAAAATTGGAGATAACTCAAAATCAAATAACTTCTCCGCTTTGCTAACAAGAAGCATTGCCTGTGCTGACTCTAAACCGTAGCTATCTAAAGGCTGTCGAACATCTATATCTTTCGCTTCAACTCCTAGTTGCTCTGCAATATGAGAGACTAACCAAGCTTGAATTTCTTCGGCAGTATAAGACTGCTTTTTAATTATTTCAGGAGTAGACTGGCTCATTTTCACACCTTTGAATTAATTAGAAAATAGATTTAGTTGTATTCATTTTTAGTAATCACATATCGTAGCTCTGCGATAATTATCAATTAGCTACCTGAATCCGAATATCACCTTTCACTATGCATTGACAAGCTAGGCGAATATTGGGGTTATCTGGAGCCAACACATCAAGTAAAATCTGTTCCTCATCCATCACAGGAGCTAAATTTTCTATGCCACTGACAACTTCTATCAGACAGGTTCCACAAGCAACGCTACGACAACCAAAAAAAATTGAACTAGGATGTTCGTCACAAATCTTAGTTAAACGTTGATTTGCTTCGGCTTGCACTGTTTTATCATCATCTTCAAAATGAATAGACACTATCATTTCTAGATTCACCTTGATTCTCAAAGAAAGTTAACAGATGTAGCTAATATCCCAAGGTTTAACACTAACAAATCAGAAGTCAAAATTTTTCATTAATCTAGTATTATTGGTATGTTAATTAATCAAAACTCCGACTTCTGAATTATCAATTTTGACAAAAATTAGGCAACTTCAAGAACCTTTTGAATCTCTTTAAATGCTAGAGCATCTTGATAACGCTCATAGCGATTACCTAACTTAGTTGTATTCAACTCTAATCCCAGTTCTTTAATCAAACGTTCTAATTGTTGAGATTTATATTGCCAACTCTTTTGTTCAATGTAACCAATTATATTTCGCCACTTTGAACTTACTTTTCTCCAAGAATCAACTAGTTGATTTATATCTACCTGCTTATCAGCTAATTCCGGATGATGTAGAGACATACGTAGTGAATTTAGCCCAATTCTAGTATCTGTTAACAGCATACCTTGGGCAGTGAGATCTAACTTCTCCAAATAAGTTGTGAAAGTAGCGTTAATGTAGTCTTCTACAATTATCTGTAGGAAATATCTAACAAAATCTTGACCTTCTGGAGGAGCTGCTTTATACAGTTCTACCCCTAACTCAAAAGATGTTGTGTAGTGACGTGCTTCGTCTGTTAAATGACCTTGATTCAATTCAAAAGCTAATGGTTCATAATCAAAATCTTCCGGAGAATCAAATAAATATGCTTCGCTTTTTTTTAATTCCACATTAGCCATGTACCGATACAACAAAGTCAAACCACCCAAGCCACTTTCTTGAACTTTTTCGGCGGGTAGCATTCTCATTGCATCTCCAATTATAAACCGTAAAGTTCGATATATGAAATTTCTATCTTGCTGCTGTGTAGCTTCTACTATGTTTTTGAGAAAGCTTTTTCCCTTTTGGAGATGAGACAGAATTGCATTTAGATTTTCATCAAAAGTAAAACGAGTATCGAATTTTTCAAAATCTGATTGGGGTATTACACCAACAGTTCCATAGAAAAAACTAGGCTCGTCAAACGAACTTTGAATTCCTATTTCTCGGCAGACCATACTATATACAGTTCTAAAAGACCAAATATGATCCATTTCTTCATTAGTTTCCTGATGAAGAATCATGAATTCATCTGAGTATGGAGCAAAAACTTTCTCAGCAATACTCATATTAGATATGAGAGACTGATATTCGCTATTGGCGACATACTTATAAAAATTAGCAAAGACTGTCGCAGATAAAATTGCTTTTTGACGATTATTAAAAGAAAGCAAATATTCACAAATTGGTATGGGTAAAGGCACCATTCCCGGATGAGAGTAGAGCTTTTCTCCTTTAATTCCCTGTTTGCTCATAGCTATAGCAATAGGTTTGAGTTCTAAGGAATGACTATGTGCCTGTTCAAAAAGTTTGTTTTGAATCTTAGGAATTCTGCGATCGATTTGTACGGTATTCATGTGATTTTCCTTTTTTATTGAAAATTAACTGGGCGATATTCACTATAAGAAGCTGGCATTTGTAAACCTTGGATTTTTAAACTTTGAATCCGGTATAAAAATGCGGCTCCAGTCATAATGTGGTTAGCAATATCAACTACGTGACGGTTTTTGGAATCAGCTAAATAAGAACCTCTAACCCAGTCATTGAAACTGCCCATAGCTGGCCCACACCAGATTTGATAATCCATTTCTCTTCCTTGTTCACCAAAGTTAGACCAACGAGATGATAATCCCAAATACCAGCGGAAAATTAAAGCCATTTTGAGTTTGGGATTGTTAACAGCCTTGGTTAATTTATCAGGATTACGTTGAGATAAATAAGTAACGGTTTCTTCCCAAACTGCTTCTAAGCTTTTTCTCAAAACTTGTTTTTCTAATTTTTCTCTTTCTGCTAATGGAATATCTTCAATTGAGTCATAGTTTTTGTATAATTCCAACAGTTTTTGCGCTCGTAAAGGAAAGAGAGTTCCTCTTTTAAGAACTTGGAGTTTTACGCCCATTTCAAACATATCTGCTGCTGGAGCCATCATCACATCAGCCATCTCGGCTTGAGCCAGCAAATGTTTAGTATGTTCAGAAGTTCCAGCTTCAATACAAGACTGATTAATTGAGCCAGTCACAACATAAGCAGCCCCCATCATAAAGGCAGCTAACGCTGATTTTGGTGTAGCAATTCCTCCTGCAACTCCAACTCTAACTGGTTTTTCAAAACAATATTTGTTTTGAATTTCATCTCTCAATTCCAAGATGGAGGGTAACAAACAAACTAAAGGACGATTATCTGTATGACCACCAGAATCAGCTTCTACGGTAATATCATCAGCTACAGGAATTTTTTCAGCTAGACTTGCTTGTAATTCAGTGATTAAACCTTGGTCAACTAATTGTTTTAAAATTTTTGTGGGAGCAGGCTGAAGAAATTTGGTTGCAACTTCTCGACGAGAAATTTTGGCAATAATTTTATTTTTGATTTCGATTTGATTGGCTGCATTCAAACTCAGTCCCACAGCCCGGTAATAGATAATGTTGTCAGTCAAATCTAAGAACGCAGAAGCTTCTATTGTTCTTACCTGATATTTAAGATACAAATCAACTATGCCGCGTTCAATGGCAGGTTCACTGGGACTGTGGAGTAAGTTAAAAGCATAAGGGCCTTGGGGTAAAGCTTGTTGAATACGGTTAATGGCTGCTTCGACACGAGCAGGAGACAAACCACCAGCCCCAAATGAACTCAATATTCTCTCTTTACCAAGAGCAATTACCAGTTCTTCAGAAGCAATACCTTGAGCCATTGCTCCCGTGGCATAGGCATATTTTACGCCATGAAATTTGAGAAAATTGGGATCGCCTAATTGTTGAGTTGATATTGGTGGAACAGCTATGATTATTTCTGCTTGTTCGGTTTTTTGTTGGTTGTAAGCATGTAAATAACCGTCGTTAGTTGCACCAATTTTTCCTTCAACTCTAATAATATAACAAGGTTTATCTAAATTTAGCAACTTAGATTTTATGCCTGTTTCGTTAAAGGATACAGAATCTAAAACACCTTGCCAAATTTGATTTTGGTGATGAGTAAATTCTGATAGTTTCAGGTAATTACCATTTTTATTTAATATGTTGTTGGTGCCAATCATGTTTTAGCCCTCCGATGAAATAATGTAGCTGAATCAAAATAGGCAAATCTTAATTATTCAAATAACTTTTGGTAGCAAGTTATTTGCAACTGAATTATGGCGCTGAGTTGTTTTAGTGACTCCTGTCGTCCTTGTAAAAAAACAGCGTGAGCTTTGGTCATTTGGGAAGCATTTTCACTCAGTTTTTGATACGAAGGGCTGCGGAAGTTGAATAAATGAGATTCATCAGCAACATTGTGAGAGGTCAAATTGTATTGATTATTTTCCTCTTTTGTCGTCCAATTTTCATTAGCTTGTGATTTTTCTACATTTTGTAAATTGCGTTCTTGTAGCAATAATGGAGCAGATTTGCTACTATTTTGAAGATTGACTGACTCTGGGATATTTTCAAAATTTTTGACAGGATTTTCTGTAAAAGAAGAATTCATTTGTCTAACTGCCTTTAATTCTGGTAATGTATATTGGTCTTGTTGCACATTGATGATATCTTGAACAATGTTTTGATTGTTCTTTCTCAAAGATGTGTAATTGTTCCTACTGCTGTCTAAAGTTAGATTTTTGACTCTAGACTGACTGTTATGAGAAAAATCTTGTACCTGTGAATATAGCGGTGATAAATCTAGATTCACTCTATGACTTAGGAGTTTAGCTAAAGCTTTAAGAAAAGAAGTGTGATCGTCTACACCTCTTTTATTAAGTGTTACTGTGACGTGTTCTTTTTGGTTGAGAACTTTATCAATCCATCTAGAACAGTTACTACCAGCACCTACTTCGATGAATATGTTGAAGCCATCTTGATAAACGCGGTTAATTAATTGGGGAAAATTAAGCTGTTGACAGAGATTTTTAGCAATATTGTGAGCAATAGAATGGCTGTCTAGTTTAATGGGTTTATATTCGGCAGCCGAATAAAAGATAGTTTCTGGTACATTTGGGACAGGTAATGTATTTAATCTCACAAGTTCATCGTACTCAGAACACATTGGTTCGCAATGGATGACATGGGTGAAGGGAGCAGAAAAAGCATCACAATTGAGGTTGGCAATGACTCGCTTACAAGCTTGGATATCACCAGCGATCGCCACTTCTTCTGTAGTATTAATTAAAGGTAAATAAACGCGCTTTTCATGTTTAATTGCTTCTCTCACATGAGATACTGGACACATCACAATATAATTGCGCCAGAAATCCTCACCTTTATCATCTCCTGTTTGAGATAATCCCCAATACTCCCGCACAGCATTTTTCGGACCAGATAATCTTGTCTTCAGTAAAGATGATGAATTAAACCCTTCACTACCTTCTTGAAATTGAGTCCAGACACCTTGAGCCAACATCATACTAATTTCGCCCAGACTATAACCAAAAGCACATTGAGCCTTGATTTGAAAATAATTTTTCAAAATTGCTGTCATTAGTCCAGCACAGGCCATTTCTGATTCGAGTACTGCGACTGAATCATTGAGCAATTGCTTTTCAAGAACTTCTAGTTGCCTGTTTGATAATTTTTCTAAACTCCGGGGATAAATAAGTTTTTCGACATTGGCAACACGTTTATAAATACTGCCAATGAGGGGATCGTCATAAAGTTGAGGAAACAAACGAAACAGATTTCGGCCTAGTCCGAGATAAGCACTAAAAGCACCAGGGTAAGCGAAAGCAATTTTACCTTTTTCTCCCAGTGGTTTTGCTGTAAAATAACTGCCTAAAGGACTTTGCCAATCTTTTCCTGTCTCGAAAGCATTCTTAATACCTTTGAGGGAATGCTGAATTTCCCGCTGCAATTCATCTTGATTGTGTCCGAGAATTGCCACTGCATAAGTCGCTTGTTGATGCTGTTGAAAAGTTGCAAAAGTCTGGCTGGCGGCAATAGATAGAGAAGGACAATGTTTAATAATTTCTTGGAGATTGTGGATTTGTTCTAATAAAGTTGATTCATCATCACCAGCGATCGCAAATAAATAATAAGGCATTTGCTCTAAATATTTGCTGCTATGATGTTTGTGATATAGTTCCTCAGATAAAATTAAATGTGCATAAGTTCCATCTACCTCCATCCCATTAATTGCAGCTATTCTTCTAATACTTCCTTTTTCTAAAAACCAAGGTTTTGATTCAGTAGCAACATAAAAAGGGCTATGTTGCCAAACCTCTGGCATTTTGGGTTTAGACCATTGGGGAACTGCGGGAATATAGCGGTGATATAAACACAACGCTGTTTTAATTAAACTAACTATTCCCGATACAGCATAGGTATGACCAATATTGGCTTTGACGCTACCAATCGCACAACTTAAATTGACTTGTGATGTACGATATGCCTCAATCAAACCTAGAATTTCTGGTTCATCTTCCTGGGGAATTCCACTACCAACAACTTCTAAATAATTAATATCTGTTGGTTTGATATTTGCCAGTTCAAAAGCCATCTGACAAGCTTGGGTTACTGCTTCTTGGGGACTGGGATTTATGGAATTGTCTAGGAGACTGAGGGCGTCAATTGTTGCATAGATGCGATCGTTTTCTTGTTTTGCTGTTTCGTGGAGTTTTAAAACTACAGCCGCTGCACCTTCGCCGATTATCCAGCCATTAACATTTTCATCGTAACCAAGAGTGTTTACACCTGTGTTGATTTTTGCAGTTTTATTTCGTAATAAAACACTAGCACCATCTCCAGCCAGCTCAACTGCACCAACTAAAACAGCGTCTACTTCTTTAATTGCCAGTATTTTTTGCCCAAGTTCCAAGGCTTTGAAAACAGAATTTTCTCCAGCATTTAACGTAAACGCAGGGCCAGCAAAATTCCACAATTTGGAAATATAACTAGCCAAATTATTTTCAATATAACTTGGATATTCACTGTCTTTTTCAACCAATTCCCAATCTCTTTTTCTATCTGTTTTTCCAAGTTGAGGTCGAGCCAATTCTGTAGGAGTAACAATAATAATTGCTATTCTTATTCCTTGAGGAAGTGCTGCATTTTTCAAAGTGCGATCGGCTACCTCAAGCATTAACAATTCTTGGGGATGAAAATTCTCTATTTCTGCTGGCGGAATTCCTAAACGTAAAGCATCAATTTCCAAATCTTTGATGTATGCGCCTAATGGTGCTAAATCTCCATCTAAATCAGAGTTTTTGTGCAACTTTGCTTGTGTTTCTATTCCTTGCCATCGCTGAGGAGGTATGGAAATAAAATGCTGATTTCCTTCATAAATACTGCGTTCAAAGGTATCTAATCCCTTGCAACCGCCGCCCAAATAACAATCCATTCCCACAATTGCTATTTTAGGAGTTTTATTTTTTGCAAATTCTTCCATCACCTATCTCCTCAAGCTAATTTATAAGAAGAATTCAGAATTCAGGAGTCAGAATTCAGTATGAATTCTGTACGAGTGGATTTTGTCAAAGTCAATTTTTAACGAACCGCAGAGAACGCTCCAGAGAAGGGAGAAATGCTTAACTGAACTGTATTTAGGACTTACGCAAAAATAGCCAAAAAGCCTAATTTATCGAACCGCCAAGACGCCTTCGCGGAGCGTCTCGTTAGAGAAGAACGCCAAGAGTTCGTAGAGGTTGCGTAAGTTCTATAGGATTCATATTTGATTTCTGAAAAAACTCAGTACACCTTAGAAAGCCTTCTTTCCTGTTCCCTGTTCCCTGACTACGTAAATCGTTTCAAAAATCAAACCGGATTCCTATATGTATTGCTTTATAGGTAAAGTATTCTGACTTCTGACTTATGACTCCTGAATTCTGTTCGCTCAACATTCAGCAACACCCGGTTTGTAGTTACAGATTCTATTTAAATTTCATCTAGTTGCTTGGGCAAAATAGTTCCTTTGGCTCCCAGCATTCGAGTATATATTTTTCCTTGTTGATTATGGGCGATGACATCAACAACTAAACTCGATTCTGTCTTGTTTTTGATTTGGCAGGAAACATAAAATGTTTCGTCAAAGGGAACAGCTACAAACTGTTCAAAGGTTGTGATTTCTGAAGGTAAACAAGCTACTTGATGAAAATGTTGTGCCCAAATCCAGAATGCATGAATCTGTACATCTGTAATGTAGGGATTAAATGTTTGAACTGGGAATTGTCCTTGTTGCTTTTCTTTTGGTTCTGGCACGTAGCATTCTATAGTAATCTTGTCCAAATTAGCATTTAATACGGATTTGACGCCTTGAAAAGTAGCTCCGTGAAATAAAGTAGTTGCCCCATTTTGATAAAGTGATGAAGCTGTGGCGGTAATTCGATAATCCTGGCTTAAATTGATAAATTCGTGTGTGGGAGCATCAGGAATTTCCCGCTTGAGTTTCATTTGACTACTGTAATGATAACGAATTTTACCTTCGGAATTTTTACTCCAGATTTTGGCATCAAAGTCTATTTCAGAAATACCATTTTTAGCAATTTTTTGCAAATCTAAAGTGTATTCCGTTGGCAAATTGTCATCAAAAATTAGCCCCTTCAACACTTTATAATTTGTACAACTGAAAGCTTTGTAACCAGGATAGAGTTGTTCGCAGGTATTAGCAATCCATAATAGTCCACAAGTCGCTGGTAAAACTGGATGCCCAGCAATTACATGGTCTTCTAAAAAGGGATTTGCTGTTAATGTTAAATGTCTGTGGATACGAAAAGTTTTTAACTGACTGGGTAATTTATCTGGGATATATACCAGGGGACTACCAATCACAACTTGCACGGTATCTTGATTGGCATTAGCTAATTCATCAGCTAACATTTTGGTGCCAATTTTCATGGGAATAGTCTCGATATTGCGTTCAGCAAAAGCTTGCTTTAATTCTACAGAAACCATACCACTATCCCAAGGTCCCCAATTAATTGCTACGACATGAGAATGGGGATAATTGAGTTTGAAAAGGTGGGCTGATTTGTTGAGAATTTCATTAGCGATCGCATAATCAGACTGTCCCACATTTCCGTAGAAACCGACTACAGAAGAAAACAGCACTAAATGATTCAAATCATTCGGTGATACGCACCGCAACAAGTTTTCTAAACCTTTAACTTTAGCAGCATAAACTGTTTCAAAATCTTGGATTGTTTTTTTCTCAATCCGCTTATCTGCTAAGTTACCAGCCCCGTGAATAATTCCTGTGATTGCACCAAAACGCTCAACTGCACTAGCAACTTTTTCAGAAACAGCCAATCCATCAGTTACATCAACGCTGAAATATTCAGCTTGTCCACCCGCCTGTTCAATAGCTTGTAAAGTTGCAGCAATTTCTCGACTAGATGAAATAGCATTAAACTTTTTCTGCACCATTGCAGGTGTCGGCTTTTCACCTCTAGCGAGGAAATCCTCCATAATCTGCTTTTTCAAATCTGCTTCACTCAAATAAGCTTCAGACCAGACCGGTTCAGGATCGGCGGCGGAACGACCTAGCAGAATAAATTTGCATTGATAACGCCGCGCTAGCTCGATGGCACATTGAGCCGTTATCCCTTTGGCACCGCCACTGACGAGAAAAACTGATTGGGCATGGGGCATTCGGGATTGGGAAAACTCTTCCCCAGTCCCCAATCCCCAGTCCCCAGTCCCCAGTCCCTGCACTAAAGTTGCTCGTCCTTGTGAACTATATCCAGCTTCGACAACCAAGAGATTTGGATCGTGGAGTTCGGCGAAGATATGCTGTGCTGATGTTTGAGGATCTAAATCGGGACTGAGGTCGATCGCTCGACAAAATACACTTTCCCATTCCTGGTTCAAAGTTTTGGTCAGTCCAAATAATCCAGCGCCAATTGCACCAAAGTTGGTTTTTTGTCCCAGTCCGAACTCACCATCAAGACGAGCTACGGTGATAAAACAACTGCGTCCTAGAGCCGCTGCTTGATTGAGTGGTTCTTTGAGATATTTGGCGATTAAAAAGACATGGCGCAGAATAGCTTTTTCTGATTCCAGATAGCGGACACCATTGCTGTTATTTTCGTGATTTGAGGGATTGAGATGGATAAACGCCGCGATTTGACCATAGTTAATTGCGATCGCCGCTAACTGCTGTTGCAAATGCTCCTCGCTCATATCTGCAAGCACCACGCGACTAATCCCTTCAGGTAAAGGCGATCGTTGAGCAATCAAACTTTCGGGAAAACTCAAGACAACAAGTTTCCAACCACCCTTGCACAAAATCTGAGCAAGTTTCGCCGTCGTCAGAGAACCATCATCACTCAGCAAAGCGATATGCTCATCGGGTAAGGTGAAATCTAAAACATCAGGTTCGGGAAGATATTTCAATCTGACGGGACTGCGAAGAATTTGGGATTGGGTATTGGGGACTGGGGATGAGGGGGATGAGGAGGATGAGGGGGATGAGGGGGATGAGGAGGATGAGGGGGATGAGGGGGATGAGGAGGATGAGGGGGATGAGGGGGATGAGGGGGATGAGGAGGATGAGGGGGATAAGGGGGATGAGGGGGGTATTACTCTTACTCCCCCCACTCCCTCATCTCCCTCATCTCCCTCATCTCCCTCATCTCCCCCCATCCCCGCCTCTGCTGCGATCGCTGATGCGATTTTCGCCATATACTCAGCTATTTGAGCAAGGGTGCGTAGTTGTCCCACTTCTTCGGGATTTGGCTTGGGCAAATCGGGATATAGTTCTAGCAATGCTCCCAAAATTTCTACGCGTTTGATGGAATCAATCCCCAAATCTGCTTCGATATCCATCGTTAGTTCTAACATCTCGGTGGGGTAGCCTGTTTTATCACTCACGACGTTCAAGAGAGTTTGACTCAGGGTAGTTTCGTCTATGACTACTGGTACTGCGGGTGTTACGGTTGCAGTCTGATTCTCTTTTGGTGGAGTAATATCCAGAACTGGTGGTGCAGATATTTGCGTTGCAGTTTGATTCTCTTTTGGTGGAGTAATATCTAAAACTGCTATTGGTTGATGATTTCCACCGTTATTTGTGCCGTTACCATTAGTTAAAACTGGCTCAAATTTACTGGTAAATCCATTACTGGGCGCGACAATAGATGGATTATTCAGAACAAGATTATCTTCTGAAGATAATGGAACTGTAGGACTATTTTGATAGTTAACTGGTGTTATGAGATTTTGTTGAATGGTATTGTTAGAAGGCGGCAGTTGATAATGGCGCTGAAGCGATTGGAAAAAGTTGTTAGTGTATTCTTGCTGATAGTTGAGATATTGCTCGTGGATGCGGAGGCTTTCACCTTGATGGTCGTGAAACCTCATGATACTACGCTCTGAACTGGAAACTATCAGTTCTTTGGTTGGTGTTGGTGATTCTTGAAATTTACTATTTTCCCATAACTCATGTTGTTGTTCCATGAGTTGAAAGAAGGTTTTGGTATATTCAGTTTGATGTTTTAAAGATTGTTCGTGAATTTGTAAAATGTCGTGTTGATGGCGATTGAATTCTATTAAGGTGTACTCTATGTTATCGATAGCTGTTAGGTAATCCAGAGGAACTTCTGCACTATTTTGTAAAGACTTGATATCAAGTTGTTCTGATTGCCCGTTATGCACAGATTTCACTCCACCATTAACTGTTACTTTCTCTGTTGTTAGAGAGGGATTATATGTGACTGAGTTATAATTATTGCCATTAGTAACAGTGGATTGATGATTGACTGCTACTTTTTGTGTTGTTTGAGAAGGTGTTGGTGAATGGGGTGTATTGCTGTTAGCAGCAGGAAATTTCACTTGATGCCCATTTTGCATAGCTTTTTCAAAGGATTGCTTGGTTTTTTCTGACACATAGTTAGTGCTACTTAGGCGGACATTCAAAACTTTATTTGAAGAGACTTCTGGAATTTTCTGCTCAAGTTGATAGGGGTCTAAGTTTTCTAAAGGTAATCCAGCAACGCGCAACTGAACAACAGCTTCTCTCAAAGAGCGATCGCTATCTTTGAGGTGACTGGGATTTAAGGCTACAGCTAAATGAGGGCGATCGCTTAAAATATCTTTTACTAAGTTGGTGAGAACGCTTCGCGGGCCAAATTCCACAAAGCAGTAACCGCCTTGAGCATAAATATTTTCAATTTGCTGCTTGAACAATACTTGAGAAATCAAGTGTTCTTTGAGGACTTTTTGAATAATTTGCACTTCATTTGGGTAACGCTTGCCGGTCACGTTACTATAAACCGGAATTTGTGGTTCTTGGAAATTAACTTTCCCAATTGCTGTCGCAAAAGGTTGCTGTGCATGAGCCACTAATGAAGTGTGAAAAGCTGCTGAAACTGCCAACAAAACTGTAGAGAATCCTTGAGTTTTTAGAGCTTCTTCTACATTAGTAATTTCAGCTTTTGTCCCAGCTAACACCATTTGATTTTGGGAATTCAAGTTAGCAATGCTGATTTCGGGAAAACTCGCAATTAGTTCTGTAACTTGATTCACATCCCCTTTCACCGCTAACATTGCTCCCGCCTCAAACTGGGGATCTGTTGGTGTCGCCATCGCTTGACCCCTAGCTTTCACCAGGAAAAAGTAATCTTCCTCGCTCAAAACTCCCGCAGCCCATAAAGCGGTAAGTTCTCCGAAACTATGTCCGGCGACAAAATCCGCCTTGAACCCAGCTTGTTGCAATATCTTGTACAAACCAGCGCTAAAAGCCCCAATTGCTGGCTGTGCATATTCAGTTTGCTGCAACAGTTTCATCTGAGCAGTTTTGCGATCTAAATCGAACACAGGGGCGGGGAAAACAATCTCTGAAATTGGCTGCAAACCATCTTCCCGTAAAAGGCTATCAATTTGAGTATAAGTCTGTCCCAAGGAAGGGAAATTAATCGTCAATTCCCGACCCATTTCTAAATATTGTGAGCCTTGTCCAGAAAATAGAGCAACTACTTTTCCTTGTGTGACTACGCCTGTTTTGCGGTAATAAATTGCTTGGGGATGCTCCCAAGATTCTGCTTGCAATTTGTTTTTAAGCAAGTCAATACTTGTTTGCAATAAGTTACAAGCTTGGGTGAGAGAATCAGCAACAAATCCAATTCTGGCATTGGCAATTGGAATATTTAAAGATTGAGAATTGGCAATCAATTCTGCATAATGCTGTTCTCCCGTATCGGATTGTAATTGGTCTTTAGTTGCTTGACAACGAGATAACAATTCTTCAGGTGTTGACCCAAATAACAACACTGATTGAGCAGGTTTGTGTAACCGATAAGGGCGATGTTCTGCGGTTTTGTATTCTTCCAAAATCACATGATAATTTGTACCACCAAAGCCAAAAGAACTCACCCCTGCGCGTCTTGGCTGGTCATCGTTAGTAATCCAAGGTCTGGTTTCGGTATTTAAATAAAATGGGGAATTATCAATATCTAATTTAGGATGAGGCTTGGTGACATTAATTGTGGCTGGTAATACTTTGTGGTGCAAAGCTAAAACTGTTTTGATTAGACTGGCCGCACCAGCCGCCGCTTTTGTATGTCCAATTTGTGATTTGACAGTTCCCAAGGCAATATGTTGTTTTTTGGGATTGTTTTCCCCAAAAACTTCTTTGATTGAGCTAAATTCCGCCGGATCTCCAGCCATAGTACCGGTGCCGTGTGCTTCAACCAAACCGACACTAGTAGGAGAAAATCCCGCATCTTCGTAAGCACGGCGTAATGCTCTGACTTGACCTTCTTTTCGCGGTGCATAGATGCTTTTATAACGGCCATCGCTAGAAGTACCAATGCCTTTGATTATTGCATAAATGCGATCGCCATCTCGTTCGGCATCTGCAAGGCGCTTGAGTACTAACATCCCGACGCCTTCACCCAACATCATACCATCGGATTCTGCATCGAAAGGTTTGACGTTTTGACTAGGCGAAACAGCAGGAGTTTTACTAAAACACATATACGCCAAAATTGAGTTGTCGGTGTCAACTCCGCCAGTCAACATCATGTCAGCGCGATGTTCAACTAACTCGCTAATTGACATTTTCAGGGCACCTAACGAACTAGCACAAGCAGCATCTACAACACAGTTAGTTCCTCCGAAATCCAGGCGATTAGCAATGCGTCCAGAAACAACATTTGCCAGCATACCGGGGAAGGCGTTTTCCTCCCACTGCACATATGCACTTTTAATTTTCTCGATGATTTTTTGTGTATCTTCATCAGATAAACCACTGCTTTTAAGGGCTTTTTCCCAAACTGGATATTGCATTCTTGCAGTTAGCGGTACCCCCAATTGCCTACCCAGTGCTACACCTAAAATGACGCCAGTAGCCTGGTGATTAAACTGTCGAGATTCGCCGTAACCTGCATCTTCCATTGCAGCTTTAGCAACAACCAAACCCAGCAACTGGGAAATATCTGTAACTTCTAAAATATTGGGTGGTAAGCCAAATTCCATTGCATTGAAATTAATATCCGGGATAAATCCACCTCTTTTACAGTAGGTTTTATCCGGTGTTCTGGGGTTAGGATCGTAGTAATCATCTACGTTCCAACGTGAAGGAGGAACATCAGTAATACAATCAACTTTATGAATGATTTTTTCCCAATATTCTTGTAAATTTTGGGATTGCGGGAAGATAGAAGCCATGCCAATGATGGCGATATCAACTTGTTGCCGTTGTGTCTGGACTTTGGTATTTAATGGTGCATTTTCAACCATAACTTTTTTCTCCTGTATGAGCTTGAGTACAGCCTGTTCACAATTGCTCACTTCCTCTTGCAATTGTGCTAAAACAGCTTCAATGCTAGAAGCAGTCATGACTTTATTTTCACTAATGGATTGATGAAATATAGAGGTATTGATAGATTGAATTTCAAAATTCAGCGCCAACTATTTTGCTTTTTTTGCAGGAATACTGATGTTGGCACAACGAGCCGTAGCTAGTCAATTGTCAGAATTCAGTTGAGAATTTTAAATCAAGGGTGTTGTTATTTTTTGATTTTCTGAAACTGGTTTAGCTTGGCTATCAAAATCTGATGAATTTTGAATTTTTGATTTTAAATCCTGACAATTTAATACCTCTAAAAATTAAGGTAATTTGAGATTTTAGGCTAATGACAATTTAGGTGGAAAATAGTGGCATATCCAAGTACATTAGCTTAACCTCAACATTGCAACATAGATTGTTAATCAGATGTAGCTAAGAATTCTTTGAGTCTCAATTCACATTAAACTGTGGTTTACAGTTAATATTAGAGTAATTATGTCTTCATTACAATTGATATGCAACTTAGATATAGTTAGATATGTCTTGCTAGATGAAATGTTCTTTGTGCATATTTTTTTGTTAATTAAAAATTAACAATAGTGTATGTTTGGTTGCTAATTGACAACTAAAAATGTCTAATTTCATTAGAAAACACACCTTAACTTATACAGAATTGTCTTCTGACTTGCCATTATCATCTCCTTTACTCGTTAGCGCCTGATGCTGAGCAGATGCTAAGAGCTTTTGCTCAAGTATACTAATACTAATTCCCAGTTCAGAAGCTGTTTTGCGTTTCCACTCTTCTAGCTCACAATCATGTTGATTGAGCCATTCACGCACCGCAACGCGGGCCATTTCAGCTTTGCGAAGCGTCTGGCGAGCTGCATGAAAAATCAGTCGCTGGTTATCAAAGCTTGGCAATGAGAGCATGAATCGCTGTAGTTTCATCTTATTCAGGGTCTTTCGGGGGCGATCGCTATCACTCACATAACTATTAAAACTCTTTTCAATTAGTATCTCACATCGCAAAAATACATTGCCAAAATTGCATACAAATTGCATATCTCTGAATTTAACAGATAATAGTTATCACTTATTAAGCTCTTGATTCTTAACTGATAAATGAGTGAGTAAAATAGCAATCGGCTTTAATTATTGAGATGATGGGCGTAGTGTACTCCCCTCAGCGCCAGGGTGATAGACAGGAGGTAGGGAGTAGGAAGTAGAGAGGCGATTAACCCTTGTCTGTACAAGTACGGATTTTTTCCAAAAATCAAATATTAGTCTTACTATCTCAATACAGTTCAGTTAAGCATTTTTTCCTTCTCCTTCTCTCTTTCTCTCTTTCTCTCTTTTCTCTGTGTCCTCTGCGCCTCTGTGGTTCGTTAAAAAAATGACTTTGACAAAGAGTGCTAGCCTTAACCCAAGCGTATTGTCTTATATCCGACTTCTTTGAGAAGTCAGTATATTTTTTAAAGAATACTTTAGCTTTTACATCTATCCAAAAGTTGATTTATTTAAAAAATATTTATGTCTTAATCAATGAGTTAATTTTTTGCATGAATTCTTGTTGTCAAACAATAAATTTTACCGCCAAGTAAAATTAGCCACTAGCAACTATATCTAAAGAATGACAAATCTTGCTCAATAACAAAAACATCACAAATTAAATACACATTTTCAAATGCTGAGTAACACCAAGTACATAAAAATGTTCAAACTTTATCAAAATTGCGAACTATCTTGTCTAAGTTCATCTAACATATTGCTACTAATTCTTCAGAAAAGTGTTGCATATGGATTGCAATTGAGGATCAGTCAGTTTATCGTATGTAATTAAATAGAGAAATTCAATACTGTTTGTTTAGGGAAGTGGAAAGATATGAAATTAGGAAGAATTCAAATATAAATTCCTCTAATTACTCAATCATTCCATATATTCCTAACTCGACAGTATTACAATGTGATTTATGCGATGACCCGTATTGAATGAAGCTTTCTGCATAATTAAACTGTCATGAAAATATAAGGGCTTGCTGGCATGAGACTATCTGAGCTAGATCCACTCATACCGCTAACTGAGTTAAGAGAAGAACTCTTGAAGTTGCCAAAAGGTTATTCGTTTTATGAAGAAGAATTGGTAGATTTTTTATCACGACGAAGATGGCCTGAAAGCAATCGCCGCATTGATAGAACAACTTTTTGGCGGTGGCGAAATGATAACGGAATTGAGCATCAAAAAGTATTCAGCAGATTAGATATATTGAAACTCTGCCAAATTTGCGACCACTATCGAATCGATGGAACTCGCAACGAATACTTAGCGATCGTTAAAAGTAAAAAAGAGGCAGTGCTAAATAAATAAAACAGGAGTCAGAATACAGAATTCAGAATACTTTATCCCTTTATGGGTAGAGTTTTAAGGCGAGAAGATTTTAATTTTTTTCGCGGTCGTTAGCGCAGCAGTATGTTCGCGGTAGCGTCTCGTAGAGAAGTGACAATAACGTAAGGGCGAACGGCCGTACCCTACGGTAAGGCAAAGCCTACGCCCCTACCAAGGCTTTCGGACAACGCAGAATTAATTTCTACCAGATGTCTAATGAGAAATCAATTGGGATATCTAATTCTCTGATTCTAAATTCTGACTCCTGAATTCTGACTCCTGAATTCTGAATTCTTCTTTTTTACCTTATTCGGTAACTTGAAAAGATTGTTATGATACCAAAACAAAAACAGTCATTTATCAAACCATTCATCAAACCTATAGGTTGGTCATCAGCCATGTTGGCAGCTATTACAGCTGTAGCTACTGGTGCAGTTTCCTTTTACACTTTTTCACAATTTCAGTTGTCTTCTAAAGTAGAGCCTGTAGCTACTCCAAGTAGTTCTCCTAAAATGACTGCTGTTTCTGCGTTAGGACGTTTAGAACCTCAAGGAGAAGTTATTCGTTTGTCCGCCCCCGAATCTCAAGCGGGTGTTAGAGTCACAAAATTGCTGGTAAATAAAGGAGATATGGTGAAAGAGGGGCAAGTAGTTGCAATTCTTGACACTTACTTTCCTCGTCGTGCAGCCCTAGAAAAAGCTCAACGACAAGTCTTAGTTGCCCAAGCTAGTCTCAATCAGGTAAAAGCGGGGGCAAAAGCTGGAGATATCTCTGCACAAGAAGCAACTATCGCTCGTCTAGAAGCTGAGTTGGAGGGAGAAACATCTGCACAACAAGCAACCATCGCTCGTTTAGAGGCAGAGTGGCGTAATGCTGAAAGCGAAAACCAGCGATATCAGCAGTTATACAAAGATGGTGCAATTTCCTCTTCCGATGCAGATTCTAAACGTTTGCGAGTTGATACTGTTCAACAGCAGCTCAATGAAGCAAAAGCTTCTCTCAACCGCACTATTGAAACTCTACAAAAGCAATTAATTGAGGCCGAAGCCAGACTCAAGAGTGTTGCAGAGATTCGTCCTACCGATGTTGCAGCAGCACAAGCTGATGTTGACAGTGCGATCGCCTCAGTCAAACAAGCTCAGACAGAATGGGATTTAAGCGTAGTGCGATCGCCCATAACTGGGCAAATCATGAAAATTAATACTTGGCCTGGAGAAATTATTGGCACTATGGGAATAGCTGATTTAGGACGCACACAACAAATGTATGTCGTTGCAGAAGTCTATGAAACTGATATTCAAAAAGTGCGTCTAGGTCAATCGGCCATTATTACTAGCGATGCTTTTCCCGGAAAATTACGAGGAAAAGTTGCAGATATTGGTTTACAAGTTGGTAAACAAAATATCTTTAATAACACTATTCAAGCAGACACTGATAATAAAATAGTTGATGTCAAAATTCGTATTGATAATCCAGCAGATAATCAAAAAGTCTCTAATTTTACTGACTTACAAGTAGAGGTGATGATTTATATTTAATTAGAATTCAGAATTCAGAATCCAGAATCCAGAATTTAGAATTCAGAATCCAGAATATTTTGATACTCAAACGTCATAATCAATAATAAAAGCAAGAGTTTATACTGAGCTTTATCTTTGAATATCAAACTGGATTCCAACTATTAAGTAGATGAAAAACTACGATAATAAATGCCCAATGCCCAATGCCCCATGCCCCAATTCGTATCATTGAGGTTGACTAAATGATTCTCAATATACCTCTGGCTTGGCTACAACTAGCACGACAAAAAATTCGTTTTCTTGTAGCTTTGGCTGGAATTGCTTTTGTTGCAGTTCTCATGTTTATGCAAATTGGGTTCCAAGATGCTCTCTATGACAGTGCTACACAGTTGCATAATAATTTAGAAGGAGACTTATTTTTAATCAGCGCCCAATATAAATCTCTGACATCAAATCAAAGCTTTTCTCGTGCATATTTATATCAATTACTAGGTTTTGAAGCTGTAGAATCAGTCAGCCCTTTATATGTGCAGTTTGCCAAATTTAAAAATCCAGATAATGGTTTGAAATATCCATTATATGTACTCGGTTTTGATCCAGTGAAGTCAATTTTAAAATTCCCAAATCTTCAAGAAAAACTGAATATACTGAAATTGCCTAATATTGTTTTATTTGACCGCGATTCTCGACCAGAATTTGGAGCGATCGCTCAAGATTTTGAACAAGGAAAAACTGTCAGAGTTGAAATATACACTTATAGTGGATTAGTTGGTTACAAAGTTAAAATTGGTGGTTTATTCAATCTCGGCCCATCCTTTGGAGTTGATGGAAATTTAATTGTTAGTTCTTCAACTTTCTTGAGAATATTTCAAGATCGTTCTGTACAAAAAATAGATATAGGTTTAATTAAGCTCAAACCTAACGCTAATCCCGAAAAAGTTTTGGCAGATTTATCAGTCAAGTTACCCCAAGACGTAAGACTTATTACTAGCAAAGATTTTATTGCTCTGGAAAAAAGCTATTGGTCTCTCAGAACACCCATTGGGTTTGTATTTAACTTGATGGTGTTAATGGGGTTTGTTGTTGGTGTAATCGTTGTTTATCAAATTCTTTACAGTAATATTTCAACTCATTTAACTGAATATGCAACCTTAAAAGCAATGGGGTTCAAAAACAAATACTTATTAAGTGTTGTTTTTAAACAAGCTTTAATATTAGCATTTCTAGGTTATGTTCCAGGTTTTATTATATCTATAGGTCTCTATGATATTTCTAAAAATGCCACTAAATTACCAGTGATTATGAGTAATGATAAAGCAATATTAGTATTAATTTCAGCAACTTTAATGTGCTTAACCTCGGCATTTTTATCTACAAATAAACTCAGAAAAGTAGATCCAGCGGATATTTTTTAAATTATGTACGATCAATCGGAAATCAAACCAAAATATATTGTTAACATCACAGACCTCAATCATTATTTTGGTGAAAAAAAAATTCGCACCCAAACATTATTCGATATTAACTTTCATATCAAATTTGGCGAAATTGTGATTATGACTGGACCATCAGGCTCAGGAAAAACAACATTATTAACTTTAATTGGTGGATTACGTTCTGTTCAAGAGGGAAGTCTAAAATTTCTAGGTCATGAGCTTTTTGGAGCTAGTAATGAGCAATTAGTTAAAGTGCGTCGTCATATTGGCTATATTTTTCAAGCTCACAATTTGCTAGATTTTTTAACAGCTAGACAAAATGTTCAAATGTCGCTTGAATTACAGAAAAACATCTCTGAATCGGAAGCTCGTAGCAAATCAGAAGCTATTCTCAGTGCCGTTAAATTAGAAAATAGAGTTAATTACTACCCATCCGATCTTTCAGGAGGACAAAAACAACGGGTAGCCATTGCACGTGCTTTAGTAAGTCATCCTAAATTGGTTTTAGCTGATGAACCTACTGCTGCTTTAGATAGTAAGACTGGTCGAGATGTTGTCACTCTGATGCAGCAATTAGCTAAAGAACAGAATTGTGCTATTTTAATGGTTACTCACGACAACAGAATTTTAGATGTTGCCGATCGCATAATCCATATGGAAGATGGCTATTTAGTCAAAGAAGTTTGCTGTTGAGAATTCAGGAGTCAGAATTCAGAATAGTTAAAAAATTAACAGATTCAGAGGGTGTAGGGTGTAGGGTGTAGGGTGTAGGGAACTCACGTTTAAAAACGTGAGATTGAAAAAATGACGCTTTGTATCTTGCGCTACGCGTCTCGATACAATTCTTTTTTTAAACTGAGCTTTTGACTCAGAACT
>JAVRBV020000009.1:0-131284 GCA_034531095.2 Nostoc sp. CreGUA01
GGGAGATGAGGGAGATGAGGGAGATGAGGGAGATGAGGGAGATGAGGGAGATGAGGGAGATGAGGGAGATGAGGGAGATGAGGGAGATGAGGGAGATGAGGGAGATGAGGGAGATGAGGGAGATGAGGGAGATGAGAGAGCAAAACAGTAGAGTTAAAATACTTATCGGCGAGTATTAAAGACTCGTCGGCGAGTATCAAAGACTCGTCGGAGAGTATCAAAGACTCGTCGGCGAGTATTAAAGACTCGTCGGCGAATATCAAAGACTCGTCGGCGAGTATTAAAGACTCGTCGGCGAATATCAAAGACTCGTTCACGAATATTAAAGACTCGTCGGCGAATATCAAAGACTCGTCGGCGAATATCAAAGACTCATTCACGAATATCAAAGACTCATTCACGAATATCAAAGACTCATGCCCAATACCCAATAACAAATGACTAAAAACAAAATTCTAATTTGCACATTTTTAGCTTTAGCATCAGGTTTTTTTACTGCTTATACCACTGGACAAATTACTACCATGTTACATAACCAAAAGTGTGCAAACCAATACTGGGGTTTGAAGGTAATATGCAACACTGGGGCGACGTTAGGAGGAATGTGGCAAGGTAGTACAACAGGACTATGGACGGGTACGGTTTTAGGGGCGTTTGTTGGTGGTTTGGTGACGCGGGAAAACCGGAATTAACTGATGGATAAATTTCTTCTAAGCAGTGTTGGTGTCAGCAAGACTGGTAAAATTTACCCGTAGCAAAGAAGAGTAAATCACCATGACTACTGAAACTAACCCAGGTAATCAAACTACTACAGGTGCTGATGCTGTTGATGAAGCGATCGCACGGGGAATTGATTTTGATGGTTCTCCCATTCCGCCTGCCAAATTAGAACTTTATAGCAAAGTCATGGGGCTAGAGGGCAATAGACAGCGCAGTGGTGTATCTAACACTATGCGATCGCGCATTGTCCGCATCGGTGCCAAACACATCCCCCAAGCTGAACTCGATCAATTGCTTGTAGATGCTGATTTCGCACCCCTGAAAGAAAAAGAAATTGCCTTTTATTACAGCGGTAAATAATTTTGAGCGTAGGCTTAGCCTACGCATCATTTGAGATATATTCCCATGCCAATCCTTCATGCGTCGAGATTCAATTTTTTACAAACTATTCCAACAATCTCCTACTTTATTATTTGAACTATTGACAAATCCTCCAGCAAATGCATGTGAATATAAATTTGACTCGGTAGCTGTCAAAGAACCTAAGTTTGAAATTGATGGGGTATTTTTACCACCAGAAAATGCAAGTCCGGGTGTTGTATATTTCTGTGAGGTACAATTCCAAAAAGACGAAAAGCTTTATGAAAGGGTATTTGCGGAATCTTCACTGTATTTCTACCGCAACCGTGACAGATTTAGTGATTGGCAAGCAGTAATAATTTATCCATCACGTAGTATTGAACAAAGTGATACTCATCCTCATAGAACATTTCTCAACGGCAACCAAGTGCATCGGGTATATTTGGATGAGTTGGGAGATATCCGTTCCTTGCCTTTGTGGGTGGCGGTGATGGTGTTAACTACAGTAGAAGAAGAACAAGCCCCCGCAGAAGCTCGGTATTTATTAGCGAGAAGTCGTCAAGAAACCTCTTCGTCAGTAAGTCGTGCCATAATTGAAATCATCACGACCATCATGACATATCGGTTTGAGCAACTGAGTCGCAGGGAGGTGGAGTCGATGTTAGACATCACACTGAAACAAACAAGAGTTTATCAAGAAATTAAGGAAGAAGGACTAGAAGAAGGACGAGAAGCAACGGCTAACATTATTATTCGATTGTTGACAAAGCGGTTAGGAGAACTTCCCCAAGAGGTGCGTTCTTTGGTTGCAGGTTTGCCATTGCAATTGTTGGAAGAATTGGGTGAAGCATTGCTGGATTTTACGAGTGTGGCTGATTTACAGGCTTGGTTACAGGCGCGAATTAATTAAATGTAGAAAATCGTAGAAGCTCTGCTTCTTATCCCCAGACATCGCACTTTTAGTGTCTAATCTATCGCGTGTGATCATAGAAGTAAGTGTTCACACATGTTTGTAATTCATCTATCCTTTCTTGTAGTAATGTGAGGATTTGAGATTATTCCCACACTTGAGCAAAAAACACAGTGCTTCATCTTGTGCTGTTGGTTGACAAAATTGTATTTGCCTATAAGCCTTGTACGAGTAGATGAGCGCACAGGCAATGTCTTTCTCTTAGCAGGTGAAGAAAATATCATAGAGATATATCCCAATGGCAAATGGAGGTATGTAGCGTGAGTAAGCCTAACTTTGAACCAATGAGTATAAAAGAACTACATACTTATGTTTTGGCACATCGGGATGATATGGAAGCCTTCTATGCCTATATAGACAAGCTACACGCACAAGCAACCTGGATTGAAATGCCACCTTTGCAATCTTTAGATGACTTGCAAAATTATCCTGAATTTCTGGAGAAGTTGAGCAACGGTTCTGAGTCTAAGGATAGCGATCGCTTGTAATATTTTATGGAGAGCGATCGACTATTCCAGTCTAGAGTGCAATGAACTGACATGAAATATTCAGCATCAGCCGTCACAAATGTTCCAGAGGTTTATTATGGACAAGATAGTAACGGTTGTATTTGATGGAAATGTTTTGCTTCCAGATACCCCGTTAGATTTGACACCAAACACGCGTTATGTAGTGACAATTCAAGAATTGAAAGCAGAACCATCACTATCCGGCGATGCTTGGGATGTGTTAGAGGCTATAACGGGAACTGTAGAAGCACCGCCAGATTGGTCTAGCGAACACGATCATTATTTGTATGGTACTCCAAAGGGAATTCTAGGCAATCCATGAGTGATGAGCGATTATTTCTGGACACAGTATTTATTCAGGCTTTGTTGAATAAACGCGACCAGTATCATCATCAGGCTAAAGCATTTCTCCCAAGAGTACGAGCAGCAATGGCTGTTTGGGTAACAGAAGCGGTATTGGTAGAAGTTGGTAATGCTTTGGCTGCTGTCAATCGCCCAGGAGGAGTGCAATTTATCCAGCAGTGTTACAACACATCTAATTTGCAGGTGGTAACTGTGGATACGCCATTGCTTATGCGTGCATTACAGCTTTATAACGAACGTCCTGATAAAACTTGGGGTTTGACAGACTGCATTTCTTTTGTAGTGATGTGGGAACACGGTTTGATGGATGCAGTCACTACTGATTTACATTTTGTTCAAGCTGGGTTTCGGGCATTATTACGCTCATAAGCTATTCTTGTCTAGCAACTCTCTTAAAAGTTAAGCGATCGCTTGTAATATTTTATTGAAATCAAGCATTCGCTTCTATCTCACAAATTTACGGTTTTACAGCAGGCTGTGTTCTCATCAGCCAAACCAGCGCACCTCCTGTAATTGCTCCAAAAACAGCGAAATACACAGCAAAAGGCAGAAAAAACCCCAAGCTCAAGCTACCGAACGAAGGGGAATCTAGAGCTTCATGAAGAGGAAAGACCAATATAATTGGAATAGTTGCTCCCAGAGTATTGGCCAGTACCCACCAACCAGTGCGAAAGAGCGATCGCCGCAATACCAACCATTGAATCATGCCGAGTGAAGTACCTGCCACTACACCCACCACTGCACCCCCCACTGCATACCCCACTCCAAACCCCACTGTACCAACCACTGTACCCACCACTTCATACCCCACTGGATACCCCAGTGAAAAACCTATAGTAATACCCACACCAGTTTCTATTGCTAAAGCAATTGCTTCACGTTCGCCCTTATCTAATTCTGGTGGTATGTTCAGCCCTATGCTTGAAACTGAGCGAACTTGCAACCATACAGAAGCTATTGCTTGCAACACAAATTCCGAGCCAAGAAACCCAGTAAAAGTTGTTTCATCATAGACAGCTTGAGGAATAACTATCTGACCAAATACAGCCTCCAAGATATCAAGACGATTAATAGCTGCAAAGTTGATTAGAGGTGTAGCATTACAAATAACTCTCACAATCCCTCAAAACCTGCTTTAATTATCTCAATATCTTGGGCTAATTCAGCTTCATTGTAATGACGTTCAATTTTATTTTGTCCCAAAAGTTGCTGGAATTCCCATACAGATAAGTTGGCTAAGTGACGCGCTTGAGCAAAGGTAAAAACATTCTGTATATATAGCTGTAGGGCGAGTTCCTGACGTATAGCATCTTCACCTTGATTTAAGGAATCAGCTGATACTTTCAAGTTAATTGGCTGAATAAATTGACTCATTACCAACTCGTTTAAACAAAGGTTTGCTATAAAAATAGCAAATTGCGCTTTGTATCGACAATTAATTTGAACTTACAAAGTTTTTACACTCAATACATGTGGTGGTGTCGAATCTGGTGGATAAATCACGTCTACGTGTACTATCCGCTTTGTGGAGGGTGGAAGTGTAAGTTTCACTAATGGTTCTAATACCTGCCCAGTTCGATGCCATAAATGTACGTAGCGGATTTTTTGTTGACCTTGGTCGTCAAAGTAACGTAGCCGCACAGTACCACGGAAGAAAGGAAAATCTAGGGATGGTTTGCGGAAACGTAGACCACCTTGGGATAATTTATCTTCCTTTAAAGGTGTTTCTAAAGTAACAGCGACGGTCTGATTTTGGGTAGTGTTATTACTTAAAGGTAAAGTAAGTTTATATTCCACTGCGTAATTACCGTGTGCTTCGTATGCTGTATCGGGATAACGTACCAGCATCTTGGCTGTTTGGATTTGTTCGGTACCCAATCGACCACTCCGCAGTGTAACTATAGGATAAGAAATAGTTTTGCCACGCTGGGGAATAGTTAGATTGGTGGCTTGGGGATTATCCACCAGTTTTGCTTGCCATTGGGAACCTTGGGAAACACCAGCTACACGCCCATAAATCAGTGCGCCACTGGTAGCATCTGGAGGAGTCGGTTTTTTATCTCGTGGTCCAGCAAAGTTACCAGTATCTAGTAAAGCTTGCCATTCTGTGAGGGTGGGGGCGCGATCGCTATTATCAGAATTTTTCTTGGCAAACATGGCTAAACTTGCTGCATAAAGGCGATCGCTACTACGCAGCCGCATAAAGCTAGAACGACCGTTCACTGGCTTTTCTAGATTTCTCACAGGAATCGGATGATTTAGCAACATCCGGCTTTGTCCTGGAGGAATTAACAGTTTTGCGGGAAAATCAGCTTGGCGAACGCCCCGGAGTACATCAGCAACCGCGCGGGCACCAGGGCCTGAATAAGTCTTACCATCGTTATTTTCAATGTAGGGAGGTAAGGTGACAAAGGGTGCATCCTGCATTAAATAACTGGCGGCTTGCAATACATCCACTGTTACAGGTTTTTTACCAGGGTTATGCACCATGACACCCAGATATAGCGTTTGTAAATCCTTGGGGGTGTGGGTGTAGTGGTGGGCGAATAAGTCAAAGCGTCCCTGAAAAGGAAAATTGAGGTGGGCTGCTGGAACCTTTTTGCCGTTTGGGGGAAAGGTAGAAAGTAAAATCCCCTCAGTTTTAATCCATTCTGGGCTATTGCTGTTAAAGACCGGTATTGTATCTAATTTGCCTGGTAAAGTCCGAACTTCCCCAGCTTGGACGATTTCTTGGGGTGTTGGCTTTGGTGAATTTTGAGCGATCGCCGAATTATGGTTACGATTTGTGCATCCAAGGGTTTGAGTTATGGCTAATCCTAATAAAACTATGAATACAGGTGACGGCAGTTTAGCTAGCATAAATTTGATTTTCAAGGAAGCTGTGGTATTAAAGATAATCAGCTATTACTACAAGTTCCTTGAAGGGGATTTCTGAATGGCGATCGGTTTGATTAACTCCTTTTTTGCCACTTTTCTAAATACAGCAGATTGCAAGTTGGTGAGGTACAGATAAAATCGTAGGGGCACAATATATTGTGCCCCAAAGAGTGTACTTCATTTACCTGAAATAGGCTGTATATACTCCATCCAACTCATCAATATTCCCTAGCCAGAGTTGATAAATAGCATGTTTTAGCTGGAATAATTGTTGTATTTTAGATTTATAAATATTCAAAAAACACTTCTGGCACTAATTTTAACTCTCCAGATTGAAAGCGCAAAATATCTATCCATAGTGCCCTATGTTTATGTTTTTCTGATTCAAAAAACACTAAACTTTCTAAGTTATAAAACTTAGGATCGGCAAAATCACATTGATAAAGTTGAATAATTTCGTGACCTTGCCTAGCATTGAAAATAAACAAATTTTCTATACAACCCAAATAGCGAATATTCGTTAACTCTGCCTGAATTTCTTCTTGAAATTCACGTTGTAGCGCCTCACAGCTAGTTTCACCAAAGTCAACGCCACCACCCAAAGCACGATAAAATGTTTCTTGTTTTGCAGGGTCGTAGCCTTCAGAAACAAAAATGCGTTCGCCATCTCGAATTAATCCTAAAGCTAATACTCGAATTTCGCCAGGTTTACTCATTATTGTGATTAATTATCATAAATAGAATAAGGGCGGCTTTCGCTATCTTCAACAGGCCAATCTTCATTTTCGCCGCCGATGTACAAATCTTCAATAGTGACATATTCCTCACTTAGTTGTGTGAGGGCGTTGATTAAAATATCAAGAGCGATCCCATCACTAGTTCCCAAATCAAACCAACAACGCGCCCACTGTCCTTGATATTCAAATTCACCCATATTGTGCATCAGTGCTAGTAAGCTTCTGTTGTACCCTTGGGAATCATAAGTCATGTAGTTGATATCGAGTCCAGTTTCCTGCACCTGAAGATTTTCTGCGTTAAATGCACCCAATTTACCCAGATAAAACCAGGAATCAAAAGCTTCTTCTACATACTGCTTTTCGCGTTCAGAAGGATTTGTGCTGAATTTTAGCCAAATCCATACATCAAAAGGATTAATTTCGCGGAACTGAATTTGCATTTTAGTTAAATCTTTCAATTATTTTTACTGAAGACAAGCATATCAGAGTGGGGACTGGGGACTGGGGATATTCTCCCCCTGCTCCCTCATCTCCCTCATCTCCCTCATCTCCCTCATCCCCCTCATCTACCCATGCCCCATGCCCCATGCCCTATGCCCAATTACCTTGAATTATTTAGACTAAGAGCATTTTTACGTTCACTCTCGATTTGTTTGACTAAATTACTTGGGAGTTGGGATTTTTTAGTCAATGCTTTGTCAAAATTAGCGATCGCTTCTTGAATCAGTTGCTGACTTTTTTGTTTTTCCCCTAGTCGTCTAAGAATTTGAGCTTTGAGATAGTAAATTTCTGGATTCTCGCCTGCGCTTCCGATGGCACGGTTAACATACTCTAGTGCCTGAGGATACCGTTTTAAATCCCGATAGGCAAGGGCAATACCCCGATGCACGAGATACTGAGGAGCAGCATTTTCTCGTAAGCGTCCAATTGCTTGATCTGGACTAGCGAAAGGCAAATTTACCGCCAACAATAAATCCATATAACCTTTGATTAAATTCAGTTCTGGATCGTTGGCAGAAATCGCTTCGGCTTTGTCTAAATATTGATAAACTTGCCGCAACCGACTAAAAGCTTCCGGTATACCGTTGGCTGTACCTTCACGGATGAGAATTGCAGAACCCTCTAAAAAATGACCAACGGCAGTGTATAAATTTCCACGCAATGGGTCAGTGGAAATCAACTTTTGTGCGCTTTCCAAGGTTTTTTGGCTGTAGGTGTTTAGTTTAGCCCAATCCTGATTTCCGTATGCTAAAGACGCCTTCATAGCATAAGCTAGAGGTTCATTTGGCTCTTTAGTGAGTGCTTGTTGAAGATAACGCTCTGCTGCTGGGTAGTTACCTTGTTGAAAAATTGCTTCAAAAGCTGCTTGAGTTCGGTCGCCAATTTGATGAGGTTTCTCAGTGCGAAAGGGATCGCCAGCTAGGGAGGGATTTATGGAAAGATGAAGTGCGAACGCAGCCCCAAAACCCACCTGAGCAAATTTAGTGAGTCTAGCAAACACGACTAATTGAGAACCAGAAAACCTTTTAGTCATTTTAACCCTCAGAATAATTGCGGTTGAAATAGTTGTATGTGTTACTTAGAATGCAAAAGTGGTTAATTTTAACTTGTGTCTGCTTTCGGCAAAATTTTCTATCAAGGTTGACTCGGCTAGTTTTTTCATGTTCCCAGACATGTTGTAGCCATTGTTTAAGGGTGAGTCTGCCACAATGGAGAAAAGGCGGATAATTCTTGCTGCTAGATTAGGGTGTTAAGGCAAGTAATGTAGTATGAATTTTTTTACAGAATTTTCCAGCTGCTCTTGGTGTAGTTAATCAGTAATTTGCTGACTTTTTGGTAATCTTAACAAATGCTCTATCTCCGAAATCTAATTTATCACCCCACAGCGTGTCCAACAGCGATTCTCAAATCGATCAACTTAGAATTAGCACCCCAGCAGCTAGGTCTGATTATTGGCCCAAGTGGTTCAGGTAAAAGTACTTTACTAGAAATTTTATCTGGACTAGCTGAACCCACCTCTGGCGCACTCTTTTGGCGCGAACAAGAACTGATTCCCGAACAGCTACAACAATTAGCTGGATTGGTGTTTCAGTTTCCAGAACGACATTTTTGCGGTAGTTCGATTTTAGAAGAATTGCGTTTAGGACATCCGGAATTAGGGTCAGAGCGAGTCAGAAACGCCCTGAGTGAGGTGGGATTAGAACATTTATCGCTCTCCACTGCTCCTCATGCTTTGAGTGGAGGACAGCAGCGGCGTTTAGCTTTGGCAGTGCAATTGATTCGCCAGCCAAATGTACTGTTATTAGATGAACCCACTGCCGGGTTAGATTGGTCAATGCGGCGACAACTGGTAAATTTATTAGCAAAACTCAAACAAGATTGGACACTGTTAGTAGTGACACACGATGCAGGAGATCTGTTAGCGATCGCAGATCGTTGCTGGACACTCAACCACGGTGAACTAAAATCAGTTGACCCAAAGACACTAGAAACCAAAGTTCAAGAACCTCTGCCGGCGGTGTGAGTCGGAGATGAGGGAGACAAATCAATTCAAAATTCAAAATTCAAAATTCTTGCATTAAAGAACTTTTGAATGCGTAACTTTTTAATGCCCCATTCCCAATGACAAATGACCAACTCATTGCCTGAAATGGCAGAAATTTGGCAGCAAACTCTGAATTGGCAACCAAGCGTTCAACAACAAGGGCAATTCCAAAGACTTTATGAATTAATCCTGGAAGGTAACCGCCAATTAAATTTAACTCGCATCACTGATCCCCAAGAGTTTTGGGAAAAACATCTCTGGGATTCATTGCGAGGAATTGCGCCACAGGGAGAATTTATTCTGTCTCTCCAAGAGAGTGCATCTGTAATTGATATTGGTACAGGCGCGGGTTTTCCAGGCATTCCAGTGGTAATTACTGCACCTAATTGCACAATTACTCTCATGGATTCAACCCGCAAAAAAATTACTTTTATCGAAAAAATCTTAACTGAACTTGCCCTGACAAATGCTAAAACTCTCGTTGGTAGGGCTGAAGAAATTGGCCAGCAACCCAAACACCGACAAGCTTACGATATTGCCTTAATCCGTGCTGTGGGCACAGCTTCTGTTTGTGCAGAATATACACTACCACTGCTCAAACAAGGAGGTTTAGCCATAATTTATCGTGGTAATTGGACAGAAGATGAAACAACAGCTTTGCAAAATGCTGTTAAGCAATTGGGTGGTGTTATTGAAGCGATCGAAAAATTTACAACACCTTTGAGCCAAAGCATCCGCCACTGTGTGTATTTGCGTAAGGTAGCCGCGACCCCTGTTCAGTTTCCCCGTACTACAGGCGTACCTACTCAAAAGCCTCTTTGAATTGCCAGAGGAGATGGGAAGAGTTCGAGTAATTCTTCTGTCTCCCCATCGCTCCTATCTAAGCAAATTTAAATTTTTGAGCGTCTGCAAGCCGCTTGTTAATCTCATCCCAGTTGACCACGTTCCACCATGCTTCTAAGTAATCGGCGCGGCGGTTTTGGTAGTTGAGATAATATGCGTGTTCCCATACGTCATTTCCCAGGATGGGATATTTACCTTCGGTGAGGGGACTATCTTGATTAGCTGTAGAGGTTACTTCCAGCTTGCCATCTTTGTTACGCACTAGCCAAACCCAACCACTACCAAAACGACCAGCGCCAGCTTCGTTGAACTGTTTTTTGAAGGCTGCAAAACTACCAAAATTTTGATTAATAGCTGAGGCTATATTTCCTGTTGGTTCTCCACCACCTTTCGGTTTCATAATTTGCCAGAACATCGAATGGTTCACATGACCACCGCCATTATTCTGTACTGTTTTACGAATATCTTGTGGTACTGTGTTCAGTTTTTGCAACAGTTCCTCAACACTTTTGCTTTTGAGTTCTGGATGTTTTTCTAATGCTGCATTCAGGTTTTTCACATAAGTTGCATGGTGTTTATCGTGATGAAACTGCATTGTTTTGGCATCGATGTGTGGTTCCAGAGCTTCATAGGCGTAAGGTAATGGTGGTAGTTGGATAGCCCCTGTTGTGTTTGGTGTTGTGTCTCGAGTTGGAGTGTTTCCTTGAGGAGAATTTTCTGCCAATGCACAAGCATCTAACGTCAAAGCACCTGCACCTGCTGTGAGTAAAAACAAGAAATAACGTCGATTAACAGTCATATAAGTTTTTGCAGCGAATCCATGTCAATTAATTGGTCGTTCTCATTTTCTTAGATTCTGGTTGCAAAAAATTGGGGAGTCTAGGAGTTATGAGTTAGGAGTGAGGAGTTATTCTCCCTCGCTCCCTCATCCCCCATGCCCAATGCCCCATGCCCTATGCCCTATTACCCAAAATGCTGAATTATGGCTTCGGCAAATTCAGAACATTTTAAGGGTTCAACTGGTGGTTCTAGCAAACGTGCTAAATCATAGGTGACTTGGCTGTTGGCGATCGCATCTCCTAAACCTTTCTTAACTAGGTCTGCGGCTTCTTGCCAACCCATAAATTCCAACATCATCACACCAGACAAAATCACTGAACCAGGATTAATCCGATCTAAGCCAGCGTGTTTGGGTGCGGTGCCGTGGGTAGCTTCAAATATGGCACTCTTATCGCCAATGTTTGCTCCTGGTCCCATTCCCAATCCACCGACGATCGCCGCCGCCGCATCAGACAAGTAATCGCCGTTTAAGTTCATTGTCGCCAGAATCGAATACTCATCGGGTCTGGTTTGGATTTGTTGAAAAATACTGTCAGCAATCCGGTCGTTCACTAAAATTTTATCTTTCCATTTGCCATCGCCGTGGGTTGCCCAAATTGAGTTAAGAACTGTTTCAACTTCCTTGACAATTTGCGCTTTTTTCTCGTCGGTAAGAGCATCAAACCCCGGATCGATTTGGCGGGCATTTTCTTCTAAGGAAATATTGGGATTTTTTTCCTTGTTGCTCAAAATCCAAGATTCCCGTTCGGTGACAGTTTCTTGGCGAAACTCGGTGGTTGCTAGTTCGTAACCCCAATCGCGGAAAGCGCCTTCGGTGTATTTCATGATGTTGCCTTTATGCACCAAAGTCACTTGTTGCTTGTGTTTGGGCAATTGCAAGGCGTGTTTGATAGCGCGTCTGACTAGGCGCTGGGAACCGGTTTTACTGATGGGTTTAATGCCGATGCCAGCATCGAGGGGAATTTGTTTTTTGCCATGTTCTGGGGTGGCTGGGATGAGTTCCTCGTTGAGAATTTTAATTAAGCGATCGCCAATTTCACTACCTTGTCGCCATTCAATGCCTAAATAAATATCTTCCGTATTCTCTCGATAAACAATCACATCCAGTTTTTCTGGATTTTTGTGGGGCGAAGGTGTCCCTGCGTAGTACCGGCAAGGACGCACGCAAGCATACAAGTCAAAAATTTGCCGTAGTGCCACATTTAAAGAACGAATACCGCCACCCACTGGGGTAGTTAAAGGCCCTTTAATCGCCACACCATATTCTTCAATTGCCGTTAGAGTGTCCTGAGGTAAATACTGATAAGTTCCGTATAATTCACAGGCTTCATCCCCAGCGTAAACTTTAAACCAACTAATTTGACGCTGACCTTTGTATGCTTTAGCTACGGCAGCATCTAGCACCTTTTGGGTAGCCGGCCAAATATCAATACCTGTACCGTCGCCGCGAATAAAAGGGATAATTGGATTATCTGGTACAACTGGTTCACCATTTTTGAAGGTGATTTTTGCTCCAGTTGTAGGGGGGGTAATCTTCTCGTACATACTTTAAACACTCCTGAAAGATACGCTGTTGGGATTTGGGCATGGGCATGGGGATTGGGGATTGGGCATTGGGGATTGGGCATTGGGCATTGGGCATTGGTTATTTCTCCCTCATCTCCCTCATCCCCCTCATCTCCCTCATCTCCCCATTCCCCATTCCCCTGAAGCGCAGATTGTCCCCCTATTCCCTTGTACATTATTTGCAGATCGAGTGTGGCATTGGGTGAAGCGATCGCAATTTTGTACGATCAAAAATAGTAAACTACTTTTCGCTATCAGTGCTTCACCTAAGAGAATGCTCGATAGCTGACCGTTTTTTCACGCTAGAGCTAATACGAGTAATGGCATGACAGACCCAATGATTTTATCAGGCCCTGCTACTGACATCGACTCCCTCCGACAACCATTAATCGCTGGGTCTATTCAAGTCCAACAACAAATCATCTCACAGCTAGCACAGTTGGGTGATCGGGGATTAGATGTGTTGATGGAGTTTTTACTGAAACGACGTGACAACCCAGCAACTTGGATTGATGGCAAAGCATACCAAGTCCTTTACAAGTCTGATGCACCCCAAGCCCAAGAATTTCTGCTCTCGTGCTTTCCTGAGGGAATTGTACCTCTAAAATCAGAGTGCGGGATTAATTACAATCCTTTGCAACAGCTACTCGCCCAGCAAGATTTTCAAGCTGCCGATCGCATGACCATTGAAAAAATGTGTGAACTCTCCGGGCCAACGGCTGTACAACGCAAATGGTTGTATTTTACTGAGGTAGAAAATTCCTCTGCTGTTGACTTGCAAACTATTAACAGTCTATGGTTAGTCCACTCTGAAGGCAAATTTGGCTTTTCAGTGCAGCGAGAAATTTGGTTGAGTTTAGGCAAAAACTGGGAGAATTTCTGGCCGAAAATTGGCTGGAAACAAGGTAATAATTGGACTCGTTATCCCCATGAATTTACGTGGGATTTAAGCGCTCCTAAAGGTCATTTGCCCCTCTCTAATCAACTACGGGGAGTGCGGGTTTTTGCTTCTTTATTATCTCACCCTGCTTGGTCGAAGAATCCAGAAAAATGATGTTGAGCCACGTAAAATAGATTATGATGAATCCCACCAAACGAGAATTCTACGTCATCATTGAACGGGATGAAGATGGCTACTATGTCGGAGAAGTCCCTTACCTAAAAGCCTGTTACAGTCAAGGAGAAACAATTGATGAGTTGATGGCTAATATTAAAGAAGTAATAGAACTTTGTTTAGAATCAGAAACTGATGAAACAATACCAGAATTTATTGGTATTCAAAAAGTAGTAATTTAATGTCAAAATTACCAGTTTTAACAGGGAAAACAGTTATTAACGCCCTTGGAAAAAGAGGATTTCATGCAGTGCGCCAAAAAGGCTCTCATGTGCAAATGGAAGATGAACATGGACGCTTAGTAACTATTCCTGTTCATGCTGGGAAAACAATAGGTAAAGGATTGCTACGCAAAATACTACGCGATGCTGAACTTACAAAAGAGGAGTTTACCGCATTGCTGGAATAATAAAGTTGGGAACTTTTCCACCCAACCCAAATGCACAATCTCAAATTGGATAATGGCAAACGTTCGTTTAGAAGACATCAAGCGTAGATTTAACAATGTCACCGCCATCGAGGACATCACCTTTGAAATTCCCGATGGAGAATTTTGGGTTTTAGTTGGACCATCAGGTTGTGGTAAGTCTACAATTTTGCGAACGATCGCCGGTTTAGAAAACGCGACTTCTGGCAAACTCTTTATTGGCGATCGCTTGGTGAATAATATCCCAGCCAGACAGCGGGATGTGGCAATGGTGTTCCAAAACTACGCTCTTTATCCTCACATGACGGTAGCCCAAAACATCGCTTTTGGGTTGCAGATGCGGAAGGTTGACTCGAAGATCATTCAAGATAGAGTCGTGAACGTGGCGCGATCGCTTTCTCTTGAAAATCTCCTAGATCGTAAACCTAAACAACTTTCTGGAGGACAGCAACAACGGGTAGCATTAGGAAGGGCGATCGCTCGTGAACCACAAGTATTTTTACTTGATGAACCTTTGTCTAATTTAGATGCTCAGTTGCGAGATGATACCAGAGCAGAGTTAAAACAACTACATCAAGAATTGGGCATCACGACAATCTACGTTACCCACGATCAAGTCGAAGCAATGACTTTGGCTGATAAAATTGTGGTGCTAAATCGCGGACGCATTCAACAAATTGGCGATCCTCAAAGTATTTATGCCCGTCCAGCTAATCAAATGGTGGCAACTTTTTTAGGTAGTCCGCCAATGAATATTTTGCCTGCAATCTATCAGAACGATCGTTTTGATGTCAGTGGACAATTATTTGCGATTCCAGCAGTTGTGCAGGAAAGATTACATTTACGCCAAGGACAAGGTTTGAATTTAGGGATTAGACCAGAACATCTCAAAATCCACACTGATTCAGAATTAAGCACTGAGAACTCAGCACTCTTGCAGGTTGAGGTGAAATTGGTGGAACCTTTGGGAAGGGAAACTTTGATTCGTGCGGGTTTACCTAGTTCAACCACGGTGTTGAATATTCAGACAAGTGGGGATGTGCGTCCGCGTCCAGGCGATCGCCTTTCTCTGGAACTAGATTTAAATGAATTATTTGTGTTCGATCCCAAAACGGGAGATAAAATTTTCCCCCACGAGTGAGTGTAGCTAAAAATAATTTGCATCCTCAAAAAAATGAATCTCTTGTGGGGTGGGTCGGAAAGCCCGTCCTAGTTGTGCAAATTAAACACGCGACAGCTTATACCAATTTGAAAAAAGAATGAGACAGATAGATTGGGTAGGGGCGCAAAGCTTTGCGCCCCTAAAGATTTTTGATCTGTTGCAAAGATTTTTTGAATCTTTTTACTTGCCGCGACGGTAGTGTAGATGGAAAAATATAATACATTTTGTTACAGATTTCCATAACCCTAATTAATGGTGATAGAGTCTGCTTGCCAAAGTCAAAAGCAGGCTTGATTTATGATTTTATTTGGCAACTCATGTTTTTACTCGTAAAATCGAAGACAAGGTAAAGGTCAGTAGAGAAGAGTTCCTAAATTAATGAATCCGTCAATAACTCAGGGTGCAAGAGCTATCACTAAACCCCAGATGATAGACCGAATAAACGATATCGCTTGGCAAGCCCACCAGGGTAGCGTTGCAGCGATTATTCAGCTATTGAACGAAAAGCTTGCTAAGTCAGGGGTTAGAACCAGAGCCATTTTTTGTGATGGTATCTTACAGCTTTTATGTGAAGCGGCTAAGGTAGAGCAACTTGAGCAATCTGCCCTAGTAGAACAAATCCAGGAAATTCTAGAGTCCATTGCACCGCGTAACATCCGCAAAGTCAATATCAACAGTCGAATAGTTCGGGAACAGCAATTACTTTGGTTAAAGGAAATATCTAGCGATCGCGAAAATCAATTGCTGTGGTCACAGGAAATTACATTAATTCAACCTAATGTTATAAAACAACTAATTAATGATTTCACCCAAGCCCAAGCTGAACTAGGAAAACCGAGTTTTCCGAGAACTCCAGTTTTTCGTTCTTTAGTACTGGTTAATAAAGAAAGACACAAAAATAAACGTAAAACAAAGATATTAGCAGCCGTTAGTTTGTGTTCTTTGTTGTTGCTTGGTTGGTTTGTATATGCAAAATTAGGAAATAAAATCAAAGACCTGATACAACTAAATACTTCCAAATCTTTAACAACAGAAACTACTCAAGAAAGTAAAATTCAAACACCACTCATTACTCCTAATAATAATCTTTCTGAATCATCTGATGACCCATTCGGAACAGCTGTACGAATTGCTAACCAAGCTTTTGCATCTGGTAAAGTAGCCACAACCTCAACTCAGTGGTTAGAAATAGCTGCCAAATGGCAACGGGCTTCAGATTTAATGAGTACCGTACCAAAAAACCACAACCGTTATCAGGAAGCTAAGATTCGGACTCAGCTATATAAAAAATATAGTGAAGCAGCACAAAAAGAAGCACACAAGAGTAAATCTTAGTAGAACTTTGTGTCAAATTTTAGCGTTTCTCAATCCTCCAGCTAGCAAAGTCTTGGCAAATCTAATCAGTTGCGAAACTCTGAATTCTAACTCCTAAATTCTGACTCCTGAATTCTGACTCCTGAATTCTGAATTCTGATTTTTCTCATTTTACTTCTCGTACTTCACCCAGGCGCGTAAAACGAATTTCAATGCGTCGGCGGTTCGGTTCCGACTGACGCTTGACTGGTGGAATAGGAGCAAATTCTCCATTTGGTAATATTAATTGTGCCGCTGAATAGGCGCGAAATTGAACACCCGGCATTTTATTTTGTTGTTGGATTTTTAACAGTTCTTTTACCACTGCAAGAGAGCGCATCAATCCTAAATCTGCATTAGAACCAGCCTTCAGTGTACTAACTGAACCTCCTTGACTAGCTGCTACTTCTAAATTGTTGTCTAGATTGCTGTTAATAATACCAATCGGTTGTTCATCTGTATGTCCAATAATTTCAACTGTATTAATATTGTAAGTTTTTGTGGTTGATTCTATATCAGGTACGAGTTTATTTGTAATATAATCGAACATTGTTTGGGGAATCACTGCGCTACCAGGATCGAATCTAGAATTTTCATCTTTAATGAGTAAAATTGGCGGCGTTCCTGGATTAGTTATTTGCGATATTGTATATTTGGTGCTGGCTAGTAGCAATAATAGCAGCAAAATCATAAAGGCATTAGACATTAAATCTGTAAAAGCAGGCCAAATATTTAAGTCTTCATTGTAGTCGCTATGTCGGGAACGGCGAGCCATAATCTAATATTTTTATTTAAAATAATGTTAATTTAAAAAAATTAAGTTACTTAGTTTTATCTGTAACGGCTACCATTCCTTGCCTCAATTTGTCAATTTCATCTTTGATCCGATTGACATCTTGATTAAATTGCTGAATATTGGTAATTAACATTTCCATTCCTTTTTTATTTGCTTCTGTTTGCTTAACAATACCCTGAATTATCAAACTGCTGAAATTTTTATATTCAGTATTAAAACTTTGATTGTTATTTTGAATAACATCGATAAAATCTGATTTAGACATATCAAATTTTACGCCTAACTGATTGGCAAATTCTTCTAAATTGGCGACGACAGCTTTAACTTGTTGGTTGTTAGAACCGATTTGTTGTGATAAGTTTAAAATTAGGCGATCGCCTAAAGCCTCAGTAGCTAAATTAGATTGTTCTGTATAATTATTTACTAGTTCTACTAGCTTTGTAAAAGTCTCAGCTTTATTCACAATTTCTTTTTCTAATTTATCAAGCTTATCAATTGCTCTTGAAAAACTACTAGCTCCCTGTTTGAGTTGGGGAATAATCTCACCAAGGGAATTTTGATTATTTCTATGCAACTCTAAAACTTGAATTGAAGTTTGATTACTATTTTTAATATCTATTGCTAAAGTAGTTAATTCTTGACTACAACGCTGAACTTCTACAATTGCTCCTTCAATGAATTTGGTTGTCTCGGCTAAACTTGCAGCAGATTGTGAAAATCTCTCTTGCATAATAGTCAAATCTGCTGTAGCTGCTGATAATTTTTGCGGAAACTGACTATTAGCAAAGATTTCCGCAGATTGTTTAAATACATCAGATTTTTTATTTAGTTGAGCAATAGCATGTTCAAATTCATCAGCAGCACCAGAAATAGTACCAGCAGCTTCATAAAATCTCTCATAAACTTGCTTAGCTAATTCCGCAGCTTCTTTATTTCCTTGAGCAATTTGTTTTGCTACACTTCCTATGGATTTCTCAACTGCATCCCGCACTGTATCACCAAATCTACTTAAAAACTCATCCTGCTGGGATACCATTCTATTGACGATTTTATCAAGGCGAGTATCACCTTGTACTTTCGGATGATAAATATTATCGAGGTAATCTTCAAGTGAACTAATAAGTCTGTATTTGGCAAAACTAGTGTTTCTCAACCAATTAAATAATGTTAATATCATACTAAAAAAAAGACCCGTTAAACTTGTGATAAAAGCAATACTCATACCTTCCAACGGTCTTTTTAATTCAGCAATTAAGCTACTAACATTGGCGCTATTAGTTTGATTAATTGTTTGACTTAGTGTGCCTAAATTAATCGTAATACCTATAAAAGTACCAAGTAACCCAAAGGCTAAGAGTAAATTGGGGAGAATACGACAGAAGTAATCTATTTGTTCGCAGGAGAAGCCCCAAACTTTTTCTTGGCTATAAACTTGGTCTATTAATGCACCTGTATTAACTTGGTCTAAGTTGCTACTAGCTTCTCTAAATCTTTTTTCTAATTTGTCTAGTATTTTTGGTTGTTGTCCCGGTGAGGTTCTATCAATTAATCTTCTTACCCTCTCTTCTAAAGTTATAAGATGTTGATAGAGAGCGAAACGATAAAAAACAGTGGCTATAGATGGTAAAACCACAAATAAAAGTGTGATAAAAATTAACTCAGGAGGTATTGGTGGCATGGAAATAATTTATGATTCTGTAAAGATTTATATAAAATAGGTTGGAATTAACCAACCTAAAAAATCAACTATATAGGGTATTGAGCAAAGATTTTTTGTTTTTCGCGATCGTACTCTTCTTCTGTGATGAATTCATCAACTAAATCTTGTTTGAGGCGCTCTAATTCTAAACGCCTTTTTGTGCGATTGTCAGTATAATCTAATTTTGATATGCCATTATCAATAGAATCTACTGGAGAATCAATCACAATTTCGCCACTAATTGCTGGCTGACTTAGCATAGTGTTGCTTGGTGCAATACTGCGGTGTTGTAAATTTTGAAACTGCTCACTTATCTTTCTGCGGAAGCGATTGATAATTCCCTCTTTAGGGTTAGGGTCAGTACTGGGAGAAGTTCCAATTACTGCTGCTTTATAGGGATAATTAGGATTATCTTCTGGTAATCGATCTACTTCTTGAACAAACTCCCTCAGTTTTGGTAAATATCTATTTTCCCAGGCTTGAGGTTCTCTAGCAATGACAGATTTTTCATTTTCTAAAAGCTGTCGTAAAGCTTCAGTCATGTCCTGGCGATTAGCAAGTTCCTCTAAAGCTTGACTCCACTCTAGACTTAAAGCAGCAATATTGTAACTATCGCGTAATTGGTCATAATATTGAAATTCTAACTGTTGATTTTCCTGATTATTTTTTAATAATCCCAATGCTAAACAAGGATAAAAAATATCCTCCAATTCTTCCATCTTTTTAGCATCAGGGGGAATGATATCAGGAAAAGAAACGTTGTAGTCGTTATGGAGAAAAGATGAAGCAGAATGCTGTTCCCGTAGATAGGGGTTTCTCATTCTTTCCAAACCACTAATTAGTCTGAGAGGGAAACCAGCATATTCATTAACAACTAAAATTTCGTCTTCGGCTTGTGTTGCTTTTAAAACACTGGGTTCGACTCCGATATCCTGTGTAAGTAAAGTTTTAAACTGTCTGACTTCGGAATCATCTGTATCTTTAAAACCGACTAATTTACTACTTTTAGCTGGGTCTTCACGAAAATAAGGGTCGCTTAAATTCAAACGCAAGAGGGGTTGTGCTTCCTGCATGACTTGTGATAAACGAGTTGAACGCACTGCTAAAGAATAGTTTTGCATAAACCGTTTAATCACAGAATTGACAATATTAATACTTCGAGAAGCAAATAATTTATCAACTTTGATATCGATTTCTTTTTGGAACTGGTCTATAGTTGTACGTTCTCTATCTATAAAACTTGCTAAAGATTGTCCTCTACCAGTTGGTTCTGTAATTGTGGAACTAACTAAAACAAACTGCCGACGTAAATCATCTGCTGGTAAAATAGTCTGATAGCAGCTATCAATATCTTCACTATCAAATATTGCTTCACCACTCATTTCATCAAAATTCAGTTGTCTCAAGTCCCTATCTTGCTTTTCGTAGAAACTTTGTAAATCTTCTACTAAGCTATTAAATGCTGCAACTTGAGTTGCTCTTTCTTGAGCGTGCTTTTGTAGTTGATTAACAATTTTTAGTGCTTCTTGCACAACTGTGACATCAAAGTTATGCTGAATAATTTTGCAGGCTTCCTGTACTGATTTTTTGGCTTCATCTTGGACTTGGCTATTTTTGTTATTTAGCAAAGGGATAACAGGTTTTTGTTCGAGATCCTCGATTGTTTGTTCGGTATCTCGCCATTTTCTCTCTAAATCTTCGATAATTTTCATACCTCCATTCTCAGTAATCTTTTCTTGGAGATTTAGCTGATAATTATGCAACTCATGTTGCAATGCATCTAACCAATCACGGGTACTTTTAATGGAGAAATTCGCATCTGTTGGCGTCAGTAATTGACTGAGATATTCATCAATATGAGTCTTGAGTTCCTTGGTGATATTGGGAGACGTTTGTAGCAGCTTTGTTAGCCAAATACCCCTAGTACTTTCAGTTTCACCAGGCTGAACTTTGCGGAATTGTTCTCTAAATTCTCTTGGCAATTGTCCGCGAATATCATTGCGGTCTTCGCGTTTTTGACACTGGGAAATTTGCTGTTCTAGTTTATTTCTCCAAGCACTAATAGTGTTCCGAAAACTCTTATTATTTTCTTGCACTGATTCTGCAAGTTTGGTAGTAAAATAATCCTTGTTTTCTGGATCGTTATGCCAATGATTTTGAATCAGGAATTGCTCGATTAATTTCAGGGGATCTGGACTTTGACCTTTGCCACTTAACCAAAATTTCACGAGTTCTAAACTGACGCGGTTTAAGGCAATTTGGACAATAGTATCGCGGGGAAAATAAATAGCTGCTAATCCAAATGTTAAATAACGCTGGGTATTAGGACGCGGGTGCTTATCACACTGAATCATGTGCTGGAGAAAATTGTCTCTACTGCCTTTAATTGCTGGTGCTAATTCACTAGAAAAATCCATAGCAATTTTATGAGCAATGACATTACATAGCTTACCTTGATCGCTAATTAAATACTCACTTCCAGTTTGATTAGATACTAAATAGGTGTAGTCAAATGGTGGACGCTTTCCTTCTTCTGGTGAAATAAACTCTACATTTTGCAGGTCATAAAATGCTTCAAATTTTCTACCAGGCGTACTATAATAATTTAGTTCTTTGAGAGCAGCATAAGTATTTGCGCTCATGGTAGGAGCATTACCATACAATTCTGGACTAATGATTAAATAGCTGAAAATTTTGGCACTTTCATCCCGATAAAGATATCTGAGACTATAAGCAATATCCAAAAACATACCGCTACCAGTACCGCCACAAAGAGAACCGACGACAAAAATACTCAGTCCTGGTTCAACTTTTAAACCTGCTTTTAGTAATAAAGAATCATGTCCTCTAGTGCGCCTTTCTGCACTTTCAATTGCTGTTTTAATCTTTTGGTAATTGTGAAAAAAAGCTAGCCTACCTACAGGTCGAATACCTTTTGCACCTTCTTCAATTGCTTTAATATTTCGCAATAATTGTGGTGGAAACCATCTGCCAATATGGTCATAAGGCCCGTGGCGAGTATATTCTGAACGTCGCTCCAATCCTTGAATAAACATGCTAACTTCATTGGAGGACATTGTAGCAGTGACTTTTTCTGCCTCTTTGAAGCTGAGGTCGATACCGTGATAGGTACTTCCTGTACGAATACCAGTTACTTGGGTTGCGGCTTTGTCTGTGTCAATGTGAATAAAACTGACAATTGGTAGGTTGCTTAAATCTCCATAACGGTCAACAATTAACCGCCGAATTCTCATTAATACATCGCGTCCAGTGCCGCCTAAGCCGATACAAATTGTGCGGTTAATTCCCCGATATTGAAATTCATTGGTAGTTGCTTGAGTCATAAATATGCACCTAATAATTACTATTTTTTGAGTTTGATAACAATTTCGTAGTCGCGCTTGCGATGCGGACAATTGAGGCGAAATTTGGATTTATCTATGAGAGTACGTGAGGTGATTTCTCGCTCGTTGTAATAAATGGGTGCTAAATTGGTTGGGACTAAATATAGTTTCTCACCTTTGCGCTCTAAATATGCTCTAATTTCTTCGCCTGGACAGTCAATAGAATCTGCACAAGTAGAATCGTATTCACCAATTGCAATTCTTTTATTGTTTGGCAAGCTGCATTTTTGGTCTTCTGGCTTGGCTGTAACTTCAAAATCAATTATTAATTCCCATTTTTTCCGCAGACGATATACTTTTAACCCAGCTAAAATCAATCCGATGAATATGAATATGGAAATTAATCCAGGCAACCATAGTTTTTTAATCAAATAAGGTGTAACTAAACAAGTTTCTTGATTGCCTGGGGCTGGCGTACAAAATTCTTGGACTGTGGGAGCAATGTCTACTACTGTGAGTTTATATTCTTTATTATTCTGTGTTTTAATAGAGAGCGATCGCCTATTAATCGGCAACCTATCAATCCAGGCTTGTCGCTGTTGACTTTCAGGAGAATCTACTTGTCTAAAAGGGCTGCCAGCAGGCGTTTCTATCCAAATATTAGAAGTAATTCCTGGTGGTTTAAGCAGGGGTGCATCACTAATCCAAACTACTGATTGTGGCTTAATGTTTTGATTTGCTTGTAGGCGATTTTGATTAATCTGAGCCAGACCTTGATAAATAGTAAACTCAGCTTGTTGAATATCTGTACCATATAATCTCAGGTCTGGCGCAGGAATTTTTGCTAAAATTTGATCGATATTTTCTTGATTGTTACTACTAAAAGAGATGGGCGTACCCAACGGATTTGCATCCGATTTCGCTTCATTTAAAACTATATCTTGGGCAAAAGGAATAACATATACAGTATCTCCAGCTTTGAGACTATCTGTAATAATTTGACGTAAGCGGGTACGACCTTCATCATTGAGTCCTACGCTTTCTGTCAAATCAATAGCCAAGACAACATCTCGTCCGCCACCCAAAACGGCAACCAAATCTAAACCAAATTTTTGTGTAGAACTCAGTGTTTGTCCTGGAGTAATTTTGTTTGTAGTCACAAATAATACAATTTATTAAATAATGTATCAGACTTCTTGCATAGATATCTAGTAAATGTAATTTGTGCTTTCATCTCCATATAAAATAGCAATTACAAAAACTCCACTTATATACTTACGCACTCGCAAATACTCAGCTTTGCCTTTTGCGTTACTCAGATAGACAGAGTTTACTACACAGTGACTTTTGCTTGAAGTCTATTATCACATATTGTATACATTATGACTGGTGGTTGAAAATTTATAGTATTGTAAAAAATGCTGGACTTTGCTGAGTAAAAATATTTATTAGTCTCCCACAAAGGCGCATTCGGCGTTTGCAGAGCATCCCGTAGGAAAGCTGTTCTCTAAGGCTATGGGCAAAGAAGAAAGTTAAAGAAATGTAATATGTTTTATGTGCAAATTCAGCAATAGCAAATTCTCTTAATAAAAATTGTCAGGGCACAATATCATTGTGCCCTTAGCTACATACCTCTTTCAAATTAAGAATCGTTAGATATCACCTAACTTAAAAGTTCTCCAGTTTCTTGGAGTGAGTGCAAGCGGCGATAAATACCCTCATGACGTAAAAGTTCATCGTGGCTACCCACTTCTACAATCCTTCCTTGGTCTAGAACTACAATCTTATCGGCTTCCCGTACTGTACTTAAACGGTGGGCGATGACAATGGTGGTGCAAGTACCCTGAATCGATCGCATTGCTAGCTGAATTGAACGTTCCGACTCATAATCTAAGCTAGAGGTGGCTTCGTCAAAAACCAGCACGTCTGGTTTCACTAACAACGCCCTGGCAATTCCCAAACGTTGTCTTTGTCCTCCAGATAACCGAACGCCTCGTTCCCCGACAACGGTGTAATAACCTTGGGGTAAGTGCTGCACTACTTCATCGACTCTGGAAATTCTACAGGCTTCTTCAACCTCCTCAAAACTCGCATCCGGTCTACCGTAGGTCAGGTTATCCAATATGGTACCGTTAAAAATGTCTACTTCTTGATGAACGATCGCTAATCTTCGTCTATATTTACCCACATCTAAAGTGCAAATATCTTGACCATCAATGAGAATTTGACCTGATTGAGGTTCAAAATATCGCAGCAGCAATTTCACTAAAGTAGACTTTCCCGAACCAGAACGCCCCACTAATGCCACTGTTTGATATGGCTCAATCAATAAGTTAATATCTTGCAAAACTTGGTGGTTGGCATGATATCCAAAACTGACATGGAAAAACTCAACTTTTCCACTAAATTTATAAGCTGATTCTGCCTGATTATTCTCTTCTAAAAGACCAACAGAATCAACTCCAGTTGGTTCTTGAAGAAATTCGTGAAACCGCAGCATAGAAGAATAACGACGGGCAAAATTTTCTGCCAAAGAACTAATAGGTTCTAGTTCGGCATAAGCCATACTAGAAAGAGTTAAGGTCATGATAAAATGACCAAGAGAAATTCTCCCATCTACTGTTGCTGCTAAACTTAATCCCAGAATTGTAAACACACAAAACTGAATAACACTTCTTTGCCAAGTAGACAGTCTGACATAACCTTTGTGGATGCGATCGATAACTAGCCTTAGCTCGCGATCTAATCTCCGCTTTTGCCGATTCAGTTCCTTGGTTTCTGTAGCAAATGCTTTCACAGTTTTGATATTAGTAATTAACTCAGAAGTACGGCTTTCTGTGTCTTCCATATATTTATCCAGAAGAGTTTCGTGCCAAATTAGCCGCTGTAAATCCTTCAAAGTCAAGCCAAGAATAAGGACAAAAGAAATTAAGTACAAAACTGCAATTCGCCATTCAATCACTAAAATAAACACAAAAATTGCCAGCACACGAATCAGTTTAGGAATCAACTGTCCGGCAATTTCGGGATACGAGAAAGTATGGTTACCAATACCTCTAGCTACGCGCCCAGCAATCCGTCCGGGATTATTTTGATCGTAAAATTCTAGTGGTAGAGTGAGAATTTTGTTGAGTACTACTTCGCTTTTATTTCGACGTTCTCTCAGGGGTATATTCCAATGAAACCAAATTGTTAACCAAGGTTGTGTAGGCGCCCTCACTACCGTGACAACAAAAATTAAACCCAGTAATACTCCCAAAGATAAAGATTTATTGACTGGATAATTGATGATGTTAGCAAAAGTTGCGATCGCACTTTCCAGCGGCTTATCCAACGGTTGATTGGATAAAATATTTAAAATTTGCCCAATCCCATAAGGTACAACTAAATCAATAACTTCGTAAATGCTAGATGCTGCAATACTGAAAACACTCAGCTTCCAGTCAGTGCGAAAGTAACTGACAATATCTCGAAATGTCGCCATGATGCACACCTTCCAAGAGCGCGATCGTTAACTTGGAACTTATAGGTTACAACTATACTACAAAATAATCAAGGGCTAAAAGTTGAAATCACTCCTTTTGACTAGTACTCTATCAAGTCAACTTTAGAGAGCATGAAAAAATTCTTTCCCCACTCTCCATTCCCTACCCCCCACCCTCACCAATCATTTTTGGCTTGACAGAGTACTCGTGAGCATTTGTCCAGGGACAAATTCTAGGTGATAGCGATAAAGAGCAACTGGACGAGAAGCCGCAGCAAAGTAATTTGGATCTTGCGGTGAAAGATAAACAGCAGTCACTTGATCTGCTTCAATTGTTGGATTATCTGCAATCAGTTTGTGGTAAGCTGTGGTAGATTCTACAGAGTTAAAATAAGGGCGAGAACTGCCTTTAAATAATTGTTGAAACACCTCTGTAGTAATGAATTTGTCGTCAGGAGTAGTTTCTGTAGCTCGTGCAGTAACAGTGGAAACTAGTTGCCGACTATTACGCAAGAATGTAATTTGACGATTAGGTGAATCTGGATCTACTTTAACTGCTAACACTGCTTCATTTCCTAAAGAAGCCCGTGCCAAATTTAAACTATTAAACGCTCTATCCGCTACTAAAATGGGTGATTTTTTATCTATCCAAGGGAATACTTTCAGCCTAGTATTTTGTGGTTGTTCTTTTACAAATCTTACTAGAAAACTCACAGGTTGATTTAATTGTCGCCGATTACCTTCAAACCCTGGTGTGACAATATCTGGTGCTAAAGGCGCAGCCAAATCTACCAAAGTACTCCTTACCTCCCAAGTACCAGCCATCCATTCAGGGTAAACTAAATCACCCACAGCCGGTTGCACGGAAGTTAATTTTTCCCACTGAGGAAAATTAGCTAAGCGTTGAGATAACTCTCCAGCAACAGCCTCACCACTCCCCAATAGGAATAAAAGCAACAAGCAAAAACTCCAAATTATCCTAATTATAAGCATAAGTAATTTTGTATTAGACGTTAATTATTTATTGATAAAAAATCAATCTATGGGATAATAATGCATTTAGAGATATTGCGTATTATCTAAATCAAAAATATGGCTTAGTAACTAACTTTATACCGATTCTAAAAATCTTGGCAACCAAATGAATTCGCTGTAGGGGCGTACAGCTGTACGCCCCTACCAAAACACAATCCTCAATTCTGGTACAAGCATGACCGAAAACAAAAAGGATACAAGCCCCTAAATTGATTTATTTTTGAATTTTGAATTTTGAATTTTGAATTCGGAGCGAAGCGACGTGACATTGGCGCTAGGTATGATTGAAGTCTACGGCGTTCCCACAGCAGTGGAAGCGGGAGATGCCATGTGTAAAGCTGCCCGTGTCACTCTTGTTGGTTATGAAAATACTGATTTGGGACGAATTACTGTGTTAATTCGAGGGGTTGTAGGCGAAGTAAATGTGGCCGTAACAGCAGGTTTAAAAGCGGCACTGCGAGTCAATGGTGGTGAGGTAATTTCTCATCATATTATTCCCCATCCCCACGAAAATTTAGAATATGTTTTACCGATTTATCGCAGCATTAATATAGAACAATTCAGTGCAGATATCCGATTTCCTCCACCCTTATCTGTTTAGATGAATTAAATTTCTGCTGGTAAAGGTTGCCAAATTTCCCCATATTTCTCTTTTAAAACCTGCCAAGTTTCCACTTGTCCTGGTTCATATTCTCCCGGCTTACCCCATTGCAAAAATAAGCTTAAAGCCGATTCTTGTTTATCATCTAAAAACCGAATGGCATAGGTTGTAAAATTACCTCTTTTCGCTTCACCGGTTTCAAATTTCACTTGGGTAATTTTGTCCATATTCAAGTGAAATTCAAAGCCTTCGGTGTGCATATTTGCGTATTTACCTTTGGGTAGTTCCGCATAAAAAAGCTTTTCTAACTTACCCCTTGCCTCCAAAACAGCAGCACTGCTAGTAACAATTAGACGTAAAGTTCCAAGATTTTCACAAGCTGCTAAAAATTCTTTTAATGTTGTGGTCATTTGTTATTTGTCCTTAGGCATTAGTCATTGGGCATTGGGCATGGGGCATTGGGCATTGGGCATGGGGCATTGGGCATTGGGCATTAATTTTTCTCCGTGTCCCCGCGTCCCCGCGTCTCCCTCATCTCCCTCATCTCCCTCATCTCCCTCATCTCCCTCATCTCCCTCATCTCTCCCCTGCCCCATGCCCCATATCTATTTTTCATGTTTTTCATAAGCAGCGACAATTCGCTGAACTAAAGGATGGCGAACGACATCTTTTTGGGAAAATTCACAAAAGGCAATGCCTTCAACATTCTTTAAAATTTGTAATGCTATTGTTAGGCCTGATGGTTGGTTGAGTGGCAAGTCAGTTTGTGTAATATCACCTGTAATCACCATTTTGGAACGAAAGCCTAAACGAGTCAAAACCATTTTCATCTGGCCCGGTGTAGTATTTTGGGCTTCATCTACAATTACAAAGGCGTTATTCAGAGTACGTCCCCGCATATAGGCTAGTGGTGCAACTTCAATTACACCGCGCTCCATTAAATTAGGTACTTTTTCGGGGTCGATGAATTCATAAATAGCATCATAAAGTGGGCGGAGGTAGGGGTTGACTTTTTGCTGCAAGTCTCCAGGTAAAAAGCCGAGTCGTTCGCCAGCTTCGACGGCAGGGCGAGTTAAAATGAGTTTTTCAAACTGGTTAGCTAGGAGTGCTTGGACGGCCACAACCACTGCCAGATAAGTCTTGCCAGTACCAGCAGGGCCAATACCAAAAGTGAGGTCGCGCTTGCGTATGGCGTCGATATATTGACGTTGGCGAAAGGTTTTGGCGCGGATTTCTTCGCCTCGGCGACTTCTGGCGAGGACATCTCGCTGTAAATCTTGCAGTTCCCCTTGCCGATCGCTATCTATGGCTTGACGAGCTGTTAAAATATCGGCACTGGAAATGCTATTGCCTTTAGTCCAGAGTTCTTCAAGCGATCGCACTAATTTCGTAGCCAGTTCAATTTGCTTATCTGTACCAGAAATCAGCAATTCCTGTCCGCGCAGCACCAAGTTAGCTCCTGTTTGCCGAGATAAAAATTTGAGATTTTCTTCTCCATCTCCTGCAAGAGCGATCGCGCTGGGAATATTCGGCAACTGAATTGTCAAAGCTCCTACCATAGTAATTTTAGATTTTGGTCGCACCTTTGGTGCGCTTCCAGCACAATTTATCAAACAGAATTCAGGAGTCAGTCGTCAGAATTCAGTTGGGTATTTTGTACCACTGGCGGATGAACAAAGTTCTGAGTGGAGGTAACCACAACCACTCAGACTTTTGCTCTAGTTGAAATCTAGCGAATACGGGGTTTAACAATGGGTTTAGGCCCATTTGTTCGTGGTTCTCTGGTTTTTGGCGGTGGCGGCGATCGCTCTTCTGTGTCTTCGTCAAAAGACATACCCTCCCGGCCTGGAGTAGTGCTGCCGTAGATATCCAGGTATACTGATTGTCCAGCTGCGGCGGCGGCGGCCGCAATTACTGTACGAATCGCCTGAATATTGCGTCCTCCTCGACCAAACACTTTTCCTTTATCTGTGCTGTCAAAGGCGATACGAATCCAAACCCGATTTAGGGTCACAGATATTTCACTATCGACGCTTAAAGTCTCTGGAGATTCTAAAAACGGCTGCACCAAAAATTTCACCAGCCCAACATAATTGGGACTAGCTTTTAGAGATTGTGTTCCGAAATTATGATGCGGCTGTGGCACTGACCTGTTCAAAAACATTGGCTTTTACTAAGATGCGACGTACCGTGTCAGTGGGTTGAGCGCCTTGTTGTAGTCGCTTGACGATGCCGGGAACATCTAGTCGCACTTCATCGGTTCTGGGGTTATAAAATCCCAACTCTTCTAGGGGACGACCATCGCGGCGAGCGAGGCTGTTAATGGCGACAATGCGGTAACTTGCTTCCCGTTTTTTACCGTATCGCTTCAAGCGCAGTTTGATCATGGTTGAAGAATCATGCTCCTGTTAGTAAGTATGCCGAAATGCTAATTCTAGCACTCGTCTAGTGTTTGCTGCTATTTGTGATTGGGAATGGGGAGTGGGGAGTGGGGAGTTATTCTCCCTCATCTCCCTCATCTCCCTCATCTCCCTCATCTCCCTCATCTTCCCCAATCCCTAAAGATTACCGAATCCTTTTTTCTTCTTTTCTTTCTTTTTCTTTTTCGTGGCTGGGGCGCCAGCGTTGTAACCGCGCCATCCGGGGGATGGGGCACGATTACCAGCACCTGCGAAGGCGTTGCCCATGCCACCGCCGCCGCCGAACATTCCCGGCATTCCGGGGAAGCCGCCTTGACCCATTTGTTGCATGAGCGATCGCATTTTTTGGAAATCACCCACCAGTTTGGTTACATCGGACTCTCTGTAGCCTGAACCAGCAGCAATCCGCCGCCGCCGACTGGGAGAACTGGCTAATAAATCGGGGTCGTGGCGTTCTTGGCGAGTCATGGAGTTAATCATGGCTTCACAGCGCTTAAGCTGGGTTTCTCCATGCTTGAGCTGGTCGTCTGAAAGCTTGTTCATCCCTGGAATCATCTTGATGAAACCTCCCAGAGATCCCATGTTTTTCAGCATTCGTAGCTGCTTGAGAAAGTCCGTAAAATCGAACTTCGCCGACAGGATTTTCTCCTGCATTTTCTCGGCATCTGCTAGATCGAACTCTTCCTGGGCTTTTTCTACTAAAGTAAGAACATCACCCATTCCCAAAATCCGCGATGCCATGCGATCGGGATAAAATGGTTGCAGTGCCTCGACTTTTTCACCCACCCCCACAAACTTAATTGGCGCTCCCGAAATTCGTCGGACTGAAAGCGCTGCCCCACCACGGCTATCACCATCGAGTTTGGTGAGAATCGCCCCAGTAATCCCGATTTGGTCGTGGAAAGTGCGGGTCAAATTGGCTGCTTCTTGACCAGTCATCGCATCCACCACTAACAAAGTTTCGTGGGGTTGGACAGTTTCTTTGATGCGGGCTAATTCCGCCATCATATCTTCGTCAATTTGCAGCCGCCCAGCAGTATCAATAATTACTGTATTAACGCCTTCGGCTCTGCCGCGCTCTACACCTTGCCGCGCGATTTCTACGGGATCTGCATCGCTTCCGAGTTCAAAAACTGGTACGTCAATTTGCTTACCCAACGTTATGAGCTGATCGATCGCTGCTGGGCGATACACGTCTGTCGCAACCAACAAGCAACTACGGTCTAATTTCCTCAGATGTAAAGCTAACTTCGCAGTCGCCGTAGTTTTACCAGTACCTTGCAACCCAGCCATTAGCACAATGGTAGGCTGTTCTTGAGCTTCTACTAGAGGAACATTCTCATCTCCCATCACCTCTACCAGTTCATCGTGAACAATTTTGATGAACTGTTGGTCAGGTCGCACGCCGGAGACTACCTCGGCTCCCTGTGCCTTGGTTTCGACTTCGCTAATAAAATCTTTGACTACCTGGAGATTGACATCAGCTTCCAACAAAGCGCGGCGTACTTCCCGCAAAGCGTCTTGAATGTTGGATTGAGAAATTTTGTCCTGTCCCCGCAGTTTTTTCCAGGCGGCTTCTAAACGGTCAGATAAAGCATCAAACATAATGTAATTACAGGTAGTTCGCCAGTGAGGAATTGTGAATCGCCGATGAATGCGATTCAGATTTTCCGGTAAAGTTTAAACGTGCTATTTACCAGCTTAGTAGTTTTCAACCCGACTGTAGCAACTACATACCTACGTTTATTGAAGATTGAGTTTAAAGTACAGTAAGAGTAAGAATGGCTATTGTACAGCGAGAACATACATCACACATCGCTATGACTAGCAACACGCTGCTTGATTATATGGAATTTTTCCGCATATCTCTTGGTTTTATCAGGAATTTTTCCGTATAACATCCTAATTTAGAGTATTAAACGGAATTTTTCCGTATAACACCGATGGAACAACACCGAAAGAAACTGCTTGAGCAAGTGCAAGATGTTATCCGTGGTGGTAAGGCTGTTTGTAGTCCCCTTGATTGATTAACCAGGGTTTTGTATTTAATAGATTTACGAGGGATCGCACTTTACAACTAAAACAGTCACTACGTCTGCGATCGCTTTTATATCAACTACCTTACCTCAGCCGTCGGGCGATCGCATTTTACTCTCGAATCCAAATGCGATTCACTTCCACTGAGACAATGAGACCTGTAGGTAAACTAGAAGAGTAAACATAGCTATTTCCAGGAGTCTTTGCTATGAACTATCAAGAGCGTATCACTATCGACCCACGGATTCGCAGTGGAAAGCCCTGCATTAAAGGTACTCGTATTACCGTTACAGATGTGTTTGATTATCTGGGGGGTGGTATGACTATTTCTGAAGTGCTAGACGATTTTCCTGACTTAACCCTTACTGATATTCAAGCCTGCTTTGCCTATGCTGCAAACCGCGATCGCCGTTTAGCTATTCTTCCTAATGAAGCTGCTGTTTGATGAGAATCTGTCACCTAAGCTAGCTGAAATATTCGCATCTCAGTTTCCCAGCAGTCTGCATATTCGTGATTGTGGACTCAAAGGACTACCCGATGAGGCTATTTGGGATTATGCCCGCACTCATGGCTTCACGATTGTTTCTAAGGATGCCGACTTTTATCAACGCAGCATTTTATACGGACATCCACCCAAGCTGATTTGGCTTCGTATCGGTAACTGTACTCGATCTGAAGTAGTCAGCCTGATCAATAAATCGCAACCAGAAATTAATCGATTTATTGCAGATCGGATTGAATCAGTCTTAGTGCTTATTTAGTGCGATCGCTCGCCTATCTGGTAGGCTGCGCTAACGAAGTGCTGTGCGATTCTCCTACAAAGAGGCTGCGCGATCGCTTCTATATCAACTAACTTACCTGAGCCGGGGGGCGATCGCCTGTAACTATCTCAATGATCGCTTCTATATCAACCACCTTACCTCAGCTGTGGGGCGATCGCACAACTTCGAGCTACCGAAATTAACTCAATCACGGCACGGATTTGAGCTTAATTACCTCTTCCCGGTTTACAATCAGCAAAACCCAATGCTTCCGTATCGAGAAAACTTGCGATCGCCATTTCAATAACCGCTTCAATAGGATATTCAATTTCGGCAGCACGATTAATTAAAGCCTCCCGAATGCGATCGGGTAGAAGTTCTAAAATTATATCGGCATCGGTACTTGTTAGTTGTTCTTTACTTTTAGCCTGCATAAGTTCACCTTTGGGCTGGGATTTGGACGTTGTAAGGAGGTTCGGTAGCCCTCAGAATAATTGCTTCTAATTCCAATAGTAACCCAGGGTTTTCCCAGTAAGAAATTGGCTGCACCACAATCCGAATATCTTCATCATTATACTTATCCAGCCATGCCCATAAAAAAGCCTTATGTCCCCCACTAAAACGGCTCCGCAAACTCTTGGTTTTACCGATATATAGCAAACCGTCTGTTTTATGTCTAATTGCATAGATACCAGGACGAGGGGGAATACTGTTGAATTCACGGCTTAGAGGTTGACATTGCTCAAAAGGAGTAAAAGCCATCGCATCCAAGATTATCCTCGCCTGGATTTGTAATTCGGAATCGTTTGTCGGCATGAAATTAAGAAAGCTGAAGGCATAAAAATCATGCTCTCACAAATTTCGCAATCAATTATCTCATTACTGTCTTCATAAAATCTCGACTGCGATCGCACACATTATTAACTTTAAATCTGCTGTAATTTTAGGGGAATATAAATATCTTGAGAATGAGGATTCAGGTAGGGACGCTGCAAGTCAATGGCATGGCGTGTAAAGTGTTGGTTAATCACTCTCATCCGTTCTTCCATTGCGTTCTTACCTTTTTGCCAAGCTTCCAATAAAGCATTAGCAACAATTTGACAACGGTTCATACCAAAACTTTCTTGGGCGGCAAATTTTTCGGTTGGTTCTTCAGCTAAACCTAACCCTGGTGCTAAAAATTTCGTAAACAAGGGAATTTCGGGCTGGAAATGAAATTGATTTTCTGGATAAATTGTCTCAAGGATAGTGTGGATTGCTCGATAGTCTTGGAGTTCAAAATATAGTATCCCCGAATCATAGCGTCCGTATGCACAAGGATTGTGGAGAACTTGAAAACTAAAAGGAATGGAGGCTGCATTCAGTTGCCATGTTAGGCTATTCATCAGAGCGATCGCACCAGATGGAGTTAAATTAAAATATATTCGCCCTGCTCCTAAATCACCGTCTGGATTAGCTTGCTGTTCCTGTCCCACATTACTAACTGCCATATAACAACCGTTTTGCAGGCGATTTTTCGGCATCCAGATTGCTACCATATCACCCACTTTACTCGATTGCTTACTCGATTCTAAATGGCAGTCTGGCTCAATATAAAGTGTTAAACCACCTTTGGTCACCGCCATAGTACCATCAGGCTCTTGCCGCAACACTTCCCATTTTGAATCAAAATAACCTACACCGTGATTACTTTCGTGCAGTTGTTTGTAGAAGTCCCAATCAATCTCCGAAATAGAACTATCTTCTAAATGATATTTTGATATTTTATTACTACTATCAATATTCACTGCTAAAGTACTTTGCAGGGAGCCATTGTAATAGATCCCATAGAGAAAATTTCGCAGTAGTAGAGTCAGATACTTTTGTTGTAAATCTTCTGGGGTTTGCTGAAATCTGTCGGCTACTTTAGTCGGCAGAGCAAAGGGTTGATAGTTGGGATGATAAATACAAAAATTGGACTCAATCTGGATATTCCTAGCAATATCCAACAGAGAAATCAGCGGTTGATTGGCAGAATATAGCATTAATCCATTTATAACTCAAACAAAGAAAATTCAAAATCATAAAACAGAATTCAGAATTCAGAATTCAGAAGTCAGAATATTTCGCACATGCAGAAACTGAAATTTTTGTTCTTTATAAAACTACTATGGGGCAAAATCCTCTGATATTTAGCATTAGGTAAATAATATGCAGAACAATTTAAAATTTCATAAAATTTCAATAGCAATAGTTCATTCACAATTGACAAAAAATCGAGTATAATTGCCATATTCAATCATCAAATGTATCCCTAATTATTCAACAAGTATTCTGACTAATGAGTTATGAATTATTGTTGTTTTTTTCCTAGAATTAACAACCACGGAGTCGAGTTTTCTCGTAATAAAGGCGAAGTAACTGCTGCTCTTTTTGAGGCTGAGGAAGTTTATGGATTTTGGCCACAGGCTTGACAATTTCTGATTGTGATATCCCGAAAATAGTCAGCACAGCTTGTTCGGGCATAGTGAGTAAACTTTTCGCAACTTGCAGCATACAAATATCAGCATTGCTAAAGTATTTCCGGCAGGTAATCATATCTTGAATTTGATGAATCAGTGCCAGCCCTGCAAATTGGATAACCCGCGAAATAAAGTCACTACGGTATTCCAAAATCATCGGGAAGGCATGAAGATAAGACCTGATTAGGGCAATAATTGAAGGCTGTAAAATTTCTAGCGGTGTCAACGCCAATTGTAGAGATTCTTCTAACTCAATGGTAGGATCTACTACCAGACTCTTGAGCCAAATTTCTAAATAGCTTGCTAACAAAGTTCCGAGATCAAAAGCTGGATCTCCCCAACCGCAAGCTTCCCAATCAATTAGTCGCACCAGGCAATTGTCTAGTTGCTGCCAGCGAGAATGAACTAAAATGTTGTTCAATTTCAAGTCGTTGTGAGTCAAGCAGCAAGGGTTCCACTCATACGCCAAATCTGCGATCGCACATTCCAAACTCTCGTACTGTTGATAGAGAACATAGAATTTCAACGCATCGGTGGCAACACTACCAAAAATCTCTGGGGTAATCGATCCTACACCTTGGGCTGGATTGTAATAGCCATAGCGAAACTCTCCTTGGGGAGCAGTTGCCATAAAATCCCTATATTCTCGGTGCTGGAAAGTTACACGATGCAGTCCTCCCAAAGCTGTGCCGATGGCATAGGCAATTTCTGGTGGAAAAATTTCATTATTGTGGTATAATGTCCCAAGTTCAAGGTAGTCACTTAAGTAGTTGCGGACGAGGATAGAATTTTCTTCGTCAAAATGCACTACTAACGGTGCGATGGCTGAAACATTGCCAAAAACTGGAAACTGCTGGAGCAATTGGTGAAACAGCCACTCTTTAAATAACTCGTGAGGCAGTCCTTCACTGTTAGTGTTACGTTCTTGTTTGACGAGCAGTTTGCGATTATCAGCTAGAGTGACAACTAAATTTAAATTTTTCTTGCTACTCTCTGGCAAATCAAATTCATCCAATCTGCCACCTTCTGAGTTACACAGATCCGCATCTTGCAGATACTGGACAACATTGTGAGAAGACAGTGATAATACCATGTATTATTTCCTACTTCGTAAATTACCGTAAATTTATTCGTGTCAGAATTCGCCTAGCTTGAGCAGTTTTGGGTAAATAGTTAAGTAATGTGCGAATCAGAATATAGATTTGTACAATCTACTAATATCGCATATTTACGATCAAAACCTGCCAAAATGGCACCTAGCTCTTTATAATTGCTTTAAAATTGCCTCCATGACACCGTGACATCTTTACACTTCCTCAGCATAGTTACTTAGATACATCTAGAGTAAATTTTGTGGTAGAGCGTTTTGATGTAGCTCTGTTTTCCTTGTTTGTAGCGGATTAGCAGCATCCCCAGCAAAAAACTGATTGGCGGCAGATGTTGTCAGTAGTCATCCTGAAAGGAGTGAAGAATTTCAGCAATTCTTCGGGGTACGAAGCATAACTTTCAACGTTATTATTTTTATTTATCATCACACAGCCAAAAAAACCGGACATTTTGACCGGTTGGTAATTATTTTTTGCTTAAATTTTGATAATTGATACCTGAAAGCCTTGTTGGGAGGTGATTTATCTCACTTGCAAGCTTGCGGCGACACAAACAAAGCTTACATGAGTACTTCTTATGGGATTGGGATTGACACACTCCCTCGTTTTCTAAACGAGGGATTCTGGGGTCAAACAATGATTGCAGGTACAACCCGTCTTAGCTAAAGCTACATCTCCCTCATCCCCCTCATCCCCCTCATCCCCCTCATCCCCCTCATCCCCCTCATCCCCCTCATCCCCCTCATCCCCTATTCCCTTTGACTTTTGTTTGCTCTAGACTCGACCTTAATCCATGATGAAGAATGATTAAGAAAAACGAGTCTAAACAAACATGATCGAAATCTTCGCTGAAAGCTGGATTCAAATTGGAACAAGGTTACAAATAAATTGGACTTTAGTAAACGCCTGCTTACAGTTTGCTACTTGGGGGCTATTCTCAGTTTTACTCGCTGAGGTCTTGAGAGACGTTTACCATGCTTTATGTCACCAGGTTAATTGGCTTGCTAAATGGCACAATAAGCATCACATGGCCTATCGGCGGGATTTATCCATCGTTTCTTTAAAAATTTACCAAGAATCACAGCTCTATCACGACATTTTAGAATCGAGCTTACTAGTAGTCGCATTAACTTTAATTGCCTTAACAATCCCGCAAATGGGGTTATGGCTGGGAGTGGCCTATGCTTGCACGTTCTTGTATGGCGCGTCTGTGCGATATTTTCAAGGAAAAATTGATACTGATTACAATCACTTACCCGGTCCTTTAGAAACTATTCCATCTTTATGGTGGGTAAATCGGTCTTATCATTGGCGGCATCATTTTGATGATGTCAACGCTTATTACAGTGGTGTCTTTCCGTTAGTGGATAAAATATTGGGAACAGGACTATCTCTCAAGGGTAAAACCGTGGCTTTAACTGGAGCATCAGGAGCTTTGGGGCAAGCATTAACGGCTGAACTTGTCAAGTGTAATGCTAAAGTCGTGGCATTAACGACAAATCCAGAAAAATTAGGGGAGCAAACTGGGGTAAAGGTGATTCCTTGGCAATTGGGCAATGAAACCGATCTCAGGGAAAGTTTACAGAAAATTGATATTTTAATTATCAACCACGGAGTCAATGTCTACACAAGCCGCACACCGGATGCCATCAACTCTTCATACGAAGTGAATACCTTTTCGGCATTGCGGTTGATGGATATATTTTTGACGACTGTCACAGGGCCACAAGCCAAAGCAACCAAGGAAATTTGGGTTAACACTTCTGAGGCTGAGGTGTCGCCTGCACTGAGTCCACTTTATGAACTCAGCAAACGAGCGTTAGGAGATATTGTCACCCTCAAGCGGTTGGATGGGAATTGCGTAATTCGCAAGTTAATTCTTGGCCCCTTTAAAAGTCAGCTTAACCCTTATGGAGTAATGTCTGCACAGCAAGTTGCTCGTGTGGTCTTGTTTTTGGCAAAGCGAGACTTCCGAAACATTATTGTGACAATCAATCCTTTGACTTATTTGCTGTTTCCCTTGAAGGAAATTAGTACTTGGCTATACTACCGAGTTTTTAGCCGGACAGCCAAGAGTAATTGACATATTTACCGGCCCTAAAGGGTCGGTAAATATGTCAACAGAGTGATTTTCATCGAGATTTTTCCTGTTTTAATTCACGTCGTGCTGCTGCTAAAATCAAGCGTTGTTCAGCACGGCTGATCGCCTGATATGTCCGTTCGATCGCTTCGGGTTCCACGGAAATGGAAGTTATGCCCCATTCCACTAAGCGATCGATAATTTCCGGATAGAGAGCTGGTGCTTGACCACAGATTGAACAAGGTATGCCAGCACTTTTAGCCATGTGTATCAGTTGACCGATGGCGCTCATCACTGCTGGATGACGTTCATTAAATACTTTTGCTAGCTGTCCTTGTTCTCGATCTACTCCTAGCAATAATTGGGTCAAGTCATTTGTACCAATGGAAATTCCTGCTACCCCTGCTTTGACGTATTCTGGCAATAAAAACAACACGCTTGGTACTTCTGCCATCATCCACAATTCAAATTCTGCCACTTGTGTTAAAAGAGCTTGCTCAACTTTGCGACGACAAAAGACAAATTCTTCCACAGTCCGAACAAAAGGTAGTAGCAAATGAATGTTGCTGTAGCCAGATTGCTGTAGGTTTGCTAAAGCTTTCAGTTCCAGCTCAAACACGGCTGGATTTTGTAGGTAGCTAAAAGTCCCGCGTTCACCTAACATCGATTGTGAAGAGGATTGTAAACTATCACTCAACGATGGCAAATCTGGCGATCGCCAATCTAAAGAACGATAAAAAATCGGTCTTGGTGCAAAAGCCTGAGCAAATTCCATAATTTGCTCACACCAACGCTCTAACAATTCTGCTTGACGCCCGCCTAAAATCCAACTATTAGGATGTTGTCCATCTAATATATTTAGTACCATCAATTCTGAGCGCAGCAATCCTACTCCGTCCACAGGCAAGCTTTTTACTTGCTCTATCAAGCTGGACTGACTCAAATTAACCAGCAATTTGGTAGCAATCATAGGTAGATGAGAAGTAAGAAGAGATGAGGGGGATAAGGAAGTGTGGGGTGGTGGGGTGGTGGGGTGGTGGGGTGAAATACTCTCCCTATCTCCCCATCTCCCCATCTCCCCATCTCCTTCATCTATGGCTTCTGTTTTGATCCGATAAACTTCTCCTCGATCGCCATCAAGCAAAAGTCGCTCGCCAGTTTGAATTAAACTTGTGGCTGATGTTGCATTCACAACTGCTGCAATACCTAATTCTCTGGCTAGTATTGCAGCATGGCTGGTTAATCCTCCTTGCTCAGTAATAATACCAGCAACTTGTTGCAATAATGGTAACCAATCAGGTGTAATTGTTGGCACTACTAAAATTACTCCTTTTGGGAGTTGTTCGGGTTTTTGCCGGGAATCAATCATTACTAAAGCATTTGCCACAGTACGTCCTCCTGCGGCTGGGAGTCCCCTGATGAAGTTTACATGGGGGACTACAGATTGGGAACTGCTAACTTGGGTTAAATAAAGTTTGCCGGATGTGGTTGGACTGGCGATCGTCCATTTAATGGTAAAGTTTTTACCTAGTTCAGTTTCTAATTGAGTTCCCAGACCAATTATTTGTTGTAAAAATTCTGGTTGTAAAGCGTACTGTTTTTGTTGAGTTTCCTGAAGTACGTAGGTAACCAGACAATTTTTCTCTGATGTTAGCACTGACTCTACCAGAGGTTGGGAAAAAGTTCTAGGGTAAGCATCATCAACATCATAAGCCAGCATTTTATTGCCGATTTGTTGCTCTAGGATCGCCCCAGTTTGATTTTGAATGTAGTAGACATCTGGTAATACTTCGCCTTTAGCGATGGCAATTCCTAATCCCCAAGTGGCTTCAATTTCCCAACCAGAGGAGTTGGCTTTGAGTAAGCCGCTGGCGATGGCATTTTCCACAGGTTGCACCAAAACTCCGAAATTAATTTGTTGCAGGTTAATTCCTGTGTGCTGCCAATACAATAAACTTCTGGCACGAAATATTTGACTCCAGGTACATTTTAATGCTGCGGCGATCGCTTCCTCTTGGCAATGGCAAAATACAGACTCCAGTAACCCCGATATATTTCCCACGATTGGAGTATTATTCGCTACTGACAAACTAGGTCGAAAAATCAAACAGCTAGTTTGCCATTCTCTAGCTGCGGTGAAAATTCTATTCACCCACTGCTGTGGCACAGTTGCAGTGAGAATTTCTTCGCGCAAACGTCCAGCCACCTGCTGGAGTTGACGCCAATTACTGACATCTAGATGTAACGAAGAATCAGGTAAGTCAGCAACTAATGATTCTGAACTGTTGAGATTTTCGAGAAATTGCCGCAAAACTTCTGCTGAAACCACGAAACCAGGCACCACCGGATAGCCACGTTGGATAATTCTGCTTAAGTAAAACGCTTTGTCACCTACTTTGGCGCGGTCTTGTAGTTTAATTTGGTCTAGCCAGTAGAGTTTTTCCACTCAATTTCTTAGTTGTCAGTTATCTATTCGTCGCTACAGCCATTCCTTATCTAAGAATGCAAACCTACATTGATTGACCCAAATAATATCTTATTGAAAAAAATCCTCACAAAGGTTTAAAATCAGGTAGTACTTGAATCCCAACCTGATTGTATTCTGAATTCTGGATTATTCTTCAAAGCGGCCGACGGGTGTAGCACCAACCTCTACAAATAAAAGAAACACTTTCTTTCCCCACTTACTAACGCCACTTGCTCCACTTGGGGAAACTCCTGTGTACCCGTCAGTAGCTCCTCCCCACTCGCTACTACTCATGTTTCTTAACAGCTATATTACCAATTAACGTAGTAAATATAATTATCCTTACCAGAACTAACCTTGCCAAACACTTACTATCTTGCAACTAATGATTGGTTAAATGTCATCTTCCGACTATGCATCGCCTTGCTGACTGGAGGAATTATCGGCTGGGAGAGGGAAATTAGGGGTAAACCAGCTGGTTTAAGAACTCACATGCTGGTAAGTTTGGGTTCAGCTTTATTCACCATCATACCTCTGCAAACAGGTGAGCTAGAGACCAGTGCCGATGCATTCAGCCGCGTAATCCAGGGAATTGCAACCGGCGTGGGATTTCTCGGTGCTGGAGAAATTGTGCGGCAATCTTCCCAGCCATCAGAGCAACTTGAAATCAAAGGACTGACATCGGCCGCGGCTATTTGGGTTTCGGCTGGTTTGGGAATTGCTGCCGGCTGTGGTTTATGGCAGTTAGCATTAATCGGTAGTGTCCTCACTTTTTTGGTTCTCAAGGTTTTTAAAAGATTAGAAAAACGTGATTAGTGATAACTTTGAGCGTGTGATTTTTGACAATTATTGTTCCAATTTAATAAAACAGAATTCAGAAGTCAGGAGCTAGAATTCAGTATGAATTTTGTGCGACTGGCGGATAGCGTTCGCTTTTAGCGTCTCGTAGAGTAGCGATTCGCCGTGTCCTCGAGCTTCTGAATAAACGGGTTTAAGACCCCCACCAAATTGAAAATTTGGTAGTCTTCAATTACTGGCGGGTCTGAATCCCCCACTAATTGATTCTGAATTCTGAATTCTGAATTCTGACTTCTGAATTCTGAATTCAAGAGAATTATGACTGTTGAATTATTTCTCCTGCCTTCACAAAAAGAATTTGTGAATATTTCAACCATTGGGAATCAAAAGAACCCAAATGAGTGGTAGTAATCAGGGTTTGAAATCTATCTTGAATAGCATCAAGGAGTTGATTTTGGCGGGATAGATCTAGTTCAGCCAGGACATCATCAAGTAATAGCAATGGTGGCTCTTTAACGACTTCTTCAATTAATTGTAATTCTGCTAATTTTAAGGCGAGAACCAGCGTTCGTTGTTGGCCTTGAGAACCGTATTGACGAGCAGGTGTTTGGTTAATGGTTAATTCTACTTCGTCACGATGGGGACCCACCAGGGTAGTACCTTGGTGCAGTTCGGCTACAGTTCGCTGTTGAATTTTTGCTAAAAAAGCTTGCTGGACTTGTTCTGGTTGGTTATATTCTAAAGGAATATTCGGCGCATATTTGATTTGCAGAATTTCCGTACTACCGCTGATGCTGGCGTGCCAAGCACTAGCGATGTCAGCCAATCGCTGTATGGCCCGATCGCGGCGTCTAATTACCCGTGTGCCTGCGGTAGCTAACTGTGCATCCCACAAAGCTAGTTCTGAGTGTAGAGAGGTTGTATACGATGTCTCTACATGATTTTTTAAAAAGGCATTGCGCTGGCGTAACACATGGTTATACTGCTGCAAAATGTAGGCATAAACTGGTTCAAGTTGAATCAACAGGGTATCTAACCAATTGCGGCGACCTTCTGGACCGCCGCGTACTAGTTCTAAATCCAAACTGGAAAATTGGACGGCGTTGAGAACACCAAGAAAATCCATTTGACGGCGTACAGATTCACCATTGAGAGCAACGCTACGACGACCATTGCGGCGGAGAGTTAAAGTCAAATCGCTGATGCCTGTTTCTCGCTCAAGATGAGCATTAATTTGGGCTGTGGCTTCCCCTTCCCTAACAAAATCGCGATCGCGTGCCATGCGGTGCGATCGCAATGTCGCCAATAACTCCACCGCTTCCAACAAATTGGACTTACCCTGAGCATTATTACCTACCAAAATTGTTTTGGCAGCCGTGAAATCAACCTTCTGGTCTTGATAATTACGAAATTGTCTCAGGTGTAGAGTTTTCAGGTACATAGCGAAAAGTGAGGAGTGAGAAGTTAGGAGTGAGGAGTTAAGAGTTAACAGTTAAAAGTCAGGAGTGAGGAATTTTGAGTTTTGAATGCAAAATATTCTTCAATACCTAACTCCTAACTCCTAACTCCTAACTTTTAACTCCTCACTTTCTCAAACTGCCTTCTTACCCACAATGCGTAAGAATATTTTCTCCAATTCAATCCAGACAAACATTAAGGCACTGAAGCCAATACAAACTCCCAATTCTTCTAGAGTCAGCAAGTTAGTGCCAAAGAAGTTTCGCAGGGGTGGGACGTAAACTAGCATCAACTGTAAAATCGTAGTCACGACAACAGCCGCTAGTACAAATATATTAGAGAACGGATTCATTTCGATGGTCAGTCGGTTGTTGGAACGAATGGCGATCGCGTGACCCATTTGGGCGATACACAAGGTAGTAAATACCATTGTTTTCCAACGTGGGTCTGGGTTGCTGGGGTCACCGGACAATTGTTGGCAATAATTATAAGCCCATGTCATTAAAGCAATAGAGATAATCGCAAAGACAATGCCAATCCGAACCATATAAGAACCCAATCCCCTAGCAAAAATGCTTTCGCGGGGGCTAAAAGGCGGACGTTTCATGACATCCGGTTCCGGGGGTTCCACAGCTAATGCCAGAGCTGGCAAACCGTCTGTTACCAAGTTCATCCAGAGAATTTGTAATGGGGTAAGAGGAACACCTCCCAAACCAATTAAGGGGGCGGCGGCAATTGTGATAACTTCGCCAATGTTACTGCCCAGGATGTATTTAATAAAGCGGCGGATATTGGTGTAAACGACTCTACCTTCCTTGGTGGCGCTGACAATGGTAGCGAAGTTGTCATCAAGTAACACCATATCGCTGGCTTCTTTACTGACATCCGTGCCGGTAATGCCCATTGCAATGCCGATATCAGCTTGTTTGAGGGCTGGGGCATCGTTGACGCCATCACCTGTCATAGCCACAAATCTGCCCCGGCGTTGCAGTGCTTGGACAATTCGTAGTTTGTGTTCTGGGGAAACCCTGGCATAGATACTCACCAAGTCAACGTTTTGCTCTAGTTCCTGGTCAGTCATGCGCTGTAATTCTTGACCTGTGAGCAATCGATCGCCTTCTTGGGCGATTCCCAAATCCGTGGCGATCGCTCGTGCTGTTAACTGGTGGTCGCCAGTAATCATCACTGGGCGAATTCCTGCATCCCGACACTCTTGCACGGCTGCCCTGACTTCTGGGCGTGGCGCATCTAACATTCCCACCAATCCCAGCCAGACCAAATCTTGTTCCGATGTCTCGTCTGAACCATCTGGTGGAACATCTGCGAGGGGTTTGTAGGCAAAACCTAGCACCCGCAAACCTTTACTTGCCATGTTGTCGTTTTGAGCCAGAATTTTCTGACGTTGTTCTTCACTCAAAGGAGCTGAGCGATCGCCCAAATAAAGCTGAGTAGAACGTCCTAAGATTAACTCTGGCGAACCTTTGGTAAACATTAAGTAAGGTTCAGATTGGAGAAAACCGGCGATCGCTGGATCAACGGCATTTAAAGACCCTTCACCTGTGGAGACTTCCTGCACTTGAGAAATCACACTCATCCGCTTACGTTCGGAGGAGAAAGGAAACTCGCTAACGCGGGGTAACTTACTATTCCACTGTTCTTTTTCGATTCCTGCTTTTCCCGCCAGGGTAACCAATGCCCCCTCTGTGGGATCTCCTAAAATCGCCCATTCGCCTTTTTCTTTTTGCAATACGGAATCATTACAAACAGCACAGGCAATTGACAAAGCTGAGATTTCTGGCGATTCTTCTACAGAAACTTTTTCACTATCTAAGAGAAAATCTCCTGTGGGAACGTAACCTTCTCCAGTGACGCGAAAAGTTTTGTCATTGGTGAAAACCGATTGCACCACCATTTTGTTTTGAGTCAGGGTGCCGGTTTTATCAGAACAGATGGTGGTTACCGAACCCAATGTTTCCACTGCTGGCAGTTTGCGAATCAAGGCATTCTGGCGTACCATGCGCTGGGTTCCCAGTGCCAAGGTAACGGTAATTACAGCGGGTAGACCTTCTGGGACGACAGCAACCGCCATACTCAAGGAAACTTCCAAAAGTTCTTGGATATTGCTAAAACCTCTGGCTTGGATGACACCACCAACAACGACAATCGCCACGAGAATTAAAGAACCCGTAACTAGGACATTCCCCAGTTGAGTCATCCGCTGTTGTAAAGGCGTCGGTTCGTTTTCCACCGACTGCAACATGGCAGCAATTTTGCCTAGTTCGGTTGTCATCCCGGTGTTGGTGACCAGAACCTTTGCCCGTCCTTGGACGATTTCAGTTCCTTGGAATACCAAATTAATGCGATCGCCTAAATCTGTTTCTTCAGGTAAATTTATTGTTGCCCGTTTATTAACAGCTTCAGCTTCACCAGTCAGTGCCGATTCCCGCACTTGTAAATTAGACTGTTCGATCAACCGTCCATCTGCGGCTATCTGCATCCCAGCTTCTAGCAGCATCACATCTCCTGGGACTAGTTCCTTAGCTGCTACCTCCACCAATCTGCCGTCGCGCATGACTCGCACTAAGGGAGAGGTGAGTTTTTTCAGGGCTGCTAGGGCTTTTTCCGCACGGCTTTCTTGGACGTAGCCGAGTATGCCGTTGAGGATGACAATTGCGAGGATAGCGATGGTATCTTTAAACGGCACCTCGCCGGATTTTGTACCCGATTGCAAAGCTATAAGGTCTAAAACCCCAGAAATCAAAGCTACGCCAATCAGCATCAATAACATAATGTTCTTGAACTGATCTAGCAGAATTTCCCAAGTACTACGGCCACCATGTTCTTCAAGTTCGTTGGGGCCGTATTTTTGCAACCTTTGTTGAATATCTTGGGATGTTAAGCCACTGTCTGCGTTACTATCAAGCAGGTCTAGCGCTTTATCAACTTCTAAACTATGCCAAACGGCGGCACCTTCAGGCAGAGAATGAGCAGACATCGTGTAAGTCACAGGAAATGGTTACAGAATTCGATCATAATTTAGTGATGGCTGGAAAACCATCTCCTAAAGTTACATTAAGGCAATACTAAATTTTATGAGTTTAGAGGGGATTCTTTATGATTTGCAAATTTTTCTTCTGCTGACATACATGTGTTATTTCTTACGAAAGAGTTTTTGGCAACAGATTCTACTGATAATTGATAAATAAATAGAAGTCGGAAGTTGGGCTACACAGGATATGCCACAATTAATTTTAGGCTGGCGTTGCTTGAACTTGAATCCAGTTTTTAGCCAAGATGCATGGCACGATCGCATTTCTGGATTGGGAATTTTGGGTCAAGTTGCCAGCCTGGTTTGGCTTTGTAGCAAACTTTTCCAGACGAATTTGGAATTGCTTAAACGTGCTAAACCATTTAATAAATATTTAATATGAGTTTTGTACTTCCCACTTTGACTGTTAGCCAGATGTTTGGGCAAAAAACAATTCGACCGCTTACTGCTGCTACCCTGTGCGGTATTGCTTTCATTAAAGATAGATTGATTGCCATTGACAGTCTTAAAGGGCATCTACTGGAAATTGATCCCACCTCTGACAACAGCAAAATTCTCAATCCGCATCAAGTTAAGGAATTTACCGATGTCACTGGTTTAGCGACATGGGAAGATACACTTTGGGTGAGCCGCGATCACAGTGTTTATTTATGTAACCTGAATGCTTTGGGTCTAGAACATTTCGTGACGTTGCCTTATCCAGCTGACGGCGTTGCTGTTTGGGAAACAACAGTCTACATCAGTTGCCAAAGGTTAGGCTACATTCTGATTTTCGATCGGGAAACCCGAAAAGAAATTACTCGGTTTTATGCCCCTGGAGTCGGGGTAGAAAACTTGGCAGTTACTCAGGAAATGTTGTGGATTTGCGATCGCACAGAACAAACAGTTTACGCGATGGACAGGGCAACTGGAGAAGTTCAATTTAGTGTGCTGACGCCCTTTGAATCGCCTACAGGCATAGCAATACATAAAAATGGCGAAACTGGCAAAGAAAGTATCTATGTCGCCTACGCCTCGGAGGAACCTTATATCCGGGACAATCCAAATGCTGACCCGAATCATGAGCTAACTTACCGCGATCGGACTTTTATTCATCCCCTGTATTATCATTACGAACCCGATAAGCGCTATGCCCTCTCTAATGGCTATCTCATAGAAATGTCTTATGCTGAGGAAATTGCACCCTTAGACGAGGTTTATTTACCAGAGGTAGAATGGCGCATTGCTCTACCATCAGAAACCGAACGTCAAAAAGTGAAACACGTTGAACCCATCGGCATACCCTTCACCGAAGAAGTCATAGATGGCCAACGTGTAGCAGTATTTAAATTTGATGCCCTCACCCCAGGGGAACGCCATATATTTGGCTGGAAAGCACTTTTGGAAGTTCGAGGAATTAAATACCGCATCACACCCAAAGATGTGGAAGATATACCCGAACTTTCACCAGAATTGCAAAGCCGCTACCTAGTGGACGACGACGACTTAGCAATGGATACTACCGTTGTCCGCCGTGCCGCCAGAGATGCTGTTGGTTCTGAAACCAATCTTTTACGGAAAATGTATAGTATCCGTAATTATGTTTACGATGAATTGTCTTATGGTATTAAACCTTATATTGATACGCCAGACGTAGTTTTAGAGCGCGGTGTTGGTTCCTGTGGTGAATATGTCGGCGTTTTACTGGCACTATGCCGCTTAAATGGTATCCCTTGTCGCACCGTAGGCAGGTATAAATGTCCACCCAATGGCGAACACCAAGGCGTACCGCTACAACCTGATTTTAATCATGTTTGGCTGGAGTTCTACGTACCGAATTTTGGCTGGTTGCCAATGGAATCGAATCCTGATGATGTCGGCCATGGCGGACCATATCCCACGCGCTTTTTTATGGGCTTGTGCTGGTATCACATTGAAATTGGTAAGGGTATCACCTTTGAAACTGTGACCAGTCAGGGTGCGCGGTTAACCAAAGAAGATATCCCCATTGGCGATTTAGCAATCAATCATATTCGTTTCACTATTGTTAAGGAATTACCACCTTTTTGAATTTATTTGGGTATGGTGTCAAGGATGATTTCTAGCGATCGCCTTGGCACTTTGCTACGATTCTCTTGAGTCAATCATGATGTTGAGTTGTCAAAGTCTGCTTGAAAGTAGAAGTAGTTCTATAACTCCCAAAGGTGAAAAATGCCTACCTTCACACTGAACTAATGAACAAGTTATTGAGTTAGTCAAACAGCTACCCGGCGAACAACAGGTTGAGGTGTTTAGATTTTTACTGCTACAACACTGGGGGCAGTGGGAATCCCTGTCACGCTATGGAGCAGATAGAGTCAAACTCGTTGCTCAATAACGAGGTCGGGACTGGGATAAAATGACTGAGGATGAGCGAGAAGCCTTTATTGACGAAGTGGTGTATGAGGATTAGTGCTTTTTATTACTTTTTCAACAAGCCCTACTTACTTACTTATGCACCTTTAAACTGGGCATTGGATGGGGCTGAGTTGAGTAAACTTGTGAAAACTCACAGATAGAATTAAATGGACAAAAACGACAGTGATAACCGGGATTTGGGGGGAAAATATCGCTAAAATTCTTGGTTTTTTCCTGATATTTTTGTAAATCGTGTTGGTGTTTGTGGGCAATATTCGCTAACTCAAATTTTAATGATTCTAATTCACTATTGTTAATACTAATTAAGTCCGATTTTTTACATATTTCGAGATTATAAAATGAAGCTACAGCTTGTCGTCCTGGGTAAAGATAACGAGCAGCTAACAAATAGACTAAAGCCTGTCGTCGGTCAAAAGCTGATTTTCCAGTTTTGAAATCCAAAATATGTAAAGTGCGATCGCTCTCAATAAAAACGCAGTCCATAGCCGCATATAAGCGAAAACAAGAATCTTGTTGTTCAACGACAATCGGTTTCGGGAAACCTTCATCGCCGGGAGTTAATTGGATAATATTTTTATCTATCAGCAACGGCGCATCATGATATTTTTTCAAAATTTGCAGTACCCGTTGCCGGACTTGTTCGCTTGAAGTGCCTAATTTTAGTAGCTGTGCAACTTTTTCTACGCCATCTGATTGCTGCAAAAGGTGTCTGTGATTATGAAACTCATAAACGCCTTTTTGGGCAAGTATGCCAATCCGCTGGGGTGCGGTGGCTTTCGCTAATAGTGCTTTGACTTGTGGTTCATTTTGCCGCGCTTTGATAAACCCCCGTCTCATCTGGCAATGCCAGCGTTCTTGCCCTGACGCCGGGGCAACTAAAGACCAAAGGTGATAACTGGCAAAAGGTCGATCGGGGGTTGACATTGCTCAGAAACAGTGAGAGAAAGTACGGTGGGAAGGACTATGTTCGCAAATTCCTTAGAACATAACTTCGGAGGATACTTGCTGCTACACACGCTTTGCGGGAAGCTTTTAATAGTACTGATGATGTACGGGAGCAAGAGGCAAAAATGAGCGCTAGTAGCAATTCCAGCAAGATAAAATTTGGTACCGATGGATGGCGAGGCATTATTGCCGATGACTTTACTTTCCCCAATGTGCGGAAAGTAACAAGAGCGATCGCCAGTTACCTCGAAACAGCCTACACAAAAGATAGACCAGTACTTATTGCCTACGATACTCGGTTTTTAGCCGACCAGTTTGCCCAAACAGCCGCCCAAGTCTTGGCAGATTTGGGTTGGACTGTGAAAATTACCGATCGGGATTGTCCCACACCAGTAATTGCCTACAACGCCCGTCACCTAAATTCCGCTGGGGCGTTAATGTTTACTGCTAGTCATAATCCAGCACCATACTGTGGAATTAAATATATCCCCGATTATGCTGGACCTGCCACTCCAGAGATTACTGATACTATTGTGGCAAATATAGAAAGTGCATCGGATGAACTGCCTAGTAGCAGCCGACCCGATTTAATTTCTACTTTCGATCCCAAGCCAGATTACCTGGAATTTATCTACACCTTGCTTGATGTAGAAAAAATTAAGAGCGCTAATTTAAAAGTAAAATACGATGCTCTTTATTCTACTTCTCGCGGTTATTTAGATGAAGTTTTGCAACATAGTGGTGTTCAATTAGAAAGTTTCCACACTTGGAGGGATGTATTATTTGGCGGTGGGATGCCAGAACCCAAAGGAGAACAATTAGTTGAGTTAGTCGAAGCAGTAGTGAAGGATCGCGCCGATTTGGGTTTGGCGACAGATGGAGATAGCGATCGCTTTGGTATTGTTGATGAACAAGGTACTGTCCTCACTCCGAATACTGTGCTGTTAGTTCTAGCACGACATTTAATCAAAAATAAAGGCAAAAGCGGCGCCATCGTCCGCACTGTGGCTACAACCCATCTGCTGGATAACTTCGCAGCTAAATATGGGCTGCAAATTTATGAAACAGCAGTGGGCTTTAAATACATCGGTGAAAAAATGCGGGAAACTGCTGTACTCATTGGTGGGGAAGAATCAGGCGGATTAAGTGTAATTGGGCATATTCCCGAAAAAGACGGTGTTTTAGCTGATATGCTGGTGGCAGAAGCCATCGCCTATGAAGGTAAACCGCTGAGTCAACTGGTGAAAGAAGCGATCGCGGAAGCTGATGGGCCACTTTACAACACCCGCCTTGACTTGCACCTCACCGAGTCTCACAAAACCGCTGTCATCGACTCCTTCACCAAAAATCCACCCACAGAGGTAGCCGGAATTAAAGTCAAAGAAGTCGGGCGTAAAGACGGTATTAAACTCTATTTAGAAGAAGGTAGCTGGGTACTGCTGCGTCCTTCCGGTACAGAACCCTTGGTGCGCGTTTACCTAGAAACCAACTCTCCCGAAAAACTCACCCAAATCTCTCAAGAGATGGAAAGTGTCATTGCTAAGCTAGAGGCATAAGGGTCTAGGAGTTAGGAGTTAGGAGTTAAGAGTTAAGAGTTAGGAGTTAAGAGTTAAGAGTTGTAAATTAGCAATTCTTAACTCTTAATTTATAACTTCGCTCAAAATATGAACTCCTAACTCCTCACTCCTAACTCCTAACTCCTCACTCCTAACTCCTCACTCCTAACTCCTCACTCCTAACTCCTCACTCCTAACTCCTAACTCCTCACTCCTAACTCCTAACTCCTCACTCCTAACTCCTAACTCTTAACTATTCACTCCTAACTTTTATTAAGATATGAAAACTTTGGCTCCTTTATTGACAATCGTAGTTGTAGCTGTTTGGGTAATGGCGATCGCAATTATTTCAGTTCAAAATGCCACACCAGTATCGTTAAAATTCTTAACATTTCAATCAATACAAATACCAGCAGGTTTAGTTTTAGCTTTTAGTGCAGTTATCGGGTTAATTGGCACGGCACTGCTGCAACCACTGTGGAATCTTAGTGGTTATAAACAGGGTAATTCTCGATTAGAAGACGACGCCGAATTTTTTGTTGATGAAGATTTTTGAGGGTTGAATAGCTGTGCAGTACCAAAATATTATTACAATCGAACCAGGAAAGCGAGGTGGTAAACCTTGTATTCGAGGAATGCGAATTACCGTATACGATGTTTTATCTTATCTGGCCTCTGGCATGACCTATGAAGAAGTGCTTGATGACTTTCCTTATTTGACACCAGAGGATATATTAGCTTGCCTAAGCTATACGATTGAGCAAAAACGCCTATGAGCGCAACTTATAAAGCAGATTTTAATTTGTGGATTGAACAGACAGCCCAATTATTGCGATCGCATCGCTGGCAGGAAATCGATCTCGAACATCTGATTAAAGAGGTTGAAGGCTTGGGCAAAAGTGAACGGCGGGCTATTACCAGTCAACTAACTCGCTTGCTTTTGCATCTGCTCAAATGGCAATATCAACCCCAGCGTCGCTCAGATAGTTGGCTGGATTCCATCACTGATTCTCGCACCCAAATTGAGTTAGCCATACTCGATAGTCCTAGTCTTAAAAACTATCCTACAGAGCAACTTGAAGAAAGTTATCAAAGGGCGCGTAGGCAAGCAGCTAAGCAAACAGAGATGCTAATTTCCACGTTTCCAGAAGAATGCCCATATTCTTTAGAATTAGTGTTAGATGAAGACTGGCTACCGGAAGTAAACGATATTTTATAAATCTAATTGTGGTTGTTAGGAAATAAACTGATGTCTGCTAGAGATATCTTCCATGAAAACGTCAAAAAAGCTCTCCAAAAAGAAAAATGGGTGATTACAGCCGACCCGTTAAAATTTAAATATGGTAACGTAAACTTTCAAATTGATTTAGGAGCAGAACGGGTTTTAGCAGCAGAGCGACAAGGCGAGAAAATAGCTGTAGAAATTAAAAGTTTTCTCAATCCTTCGGCTGTGACTGATTTTTATGCAGCTTTAGGTCAGTTTTTAAGCTATAGATTAGCATTAGAAGCAACTGAACCTGACCGCTTATTGTATTTAGCTGTTCCTTTAGATATTTACGAGACGTTTTTTCAGTTTGAATTTACACAAGTAGCTAGACAACGGTATCAGCTTTTATTAATTGTCTATGAACCTGTACAGGAGATAATTGTGCAATGGATAAGTTAGCCAAGTATCGGGAGTGCGTGCAAAGTTTGTTAACTCGTTATGCTAACGAAGATGTGGCTGATAGTGAAGTGGAAGTCCAGCTAATTTTTGATGAAAAGCGCGACCATTATCAGTGGATGAATGTGGGGTGGTCAGGTTTAAAGCGTGTTTATCGCTGTATTATTCATTTTGATGTTAAAGACGAAAAAATCTGGTTACAACAAAATTTAACTGACCAAAATCCGGCTGAGGAGTTGGTAGCAATGGGTGTACCACGAGAGGATATTGTTTTGGGTTTGCAACCTGCTTATAAACGGCAGTATACAGATTATGGTGTGGCTTAATTCTATACCTTCAGATTCAAACTAGTAAACGCGCACTCACTGAATTTGCGCGCGATTCATTCCGACTGCGTAGGCGTAGCCCGCCGTTGGCGAAGCCTCTCGCAGAGAAGGCATCACATCAAGTGCAGCTTTGCGATCGCTATCTATCTGAAACGTAATGTTTTCTTTGCTCATCTTTCTGTTGTTATGAGATGCTAGGTGGTAGTCCTCTCACTTCAGATACGATTTCTCCTACAGCCTTATAGGCATCGCTTATTGACATTTTACCTGTTTCTACAAGCTCTATAATTTTTTGAGCATCTTCAGCACTAATCAAATCAAGCTTTAATGGTTCTTTCAAGAAGCTGTATAACTGAGTTTTATCCTTTTCACTGATATCAAACTGTCTTTCTTTTGCTTCTATTTCTTGCAGTTGATCTCTCAATTGTCTAAGCATTTCTTCTCGTTTACCTTCATGATAGGTTCGGTCTATCAGAAACCGCTTTGCACCAAAAATAGCTGCTCCACCCAATACCGCAGCCCCAGCAACAATGGACACTGGAGCGGCTACTGGTATGGTGACTAATCCAAACAAAATAGAAGCTGTTGTTCCACCGAATGCTAATGCAGCCGCACCTGCACCCACAGCACCAACGCCAATGGCTCCAATATCTGTTAGGAAGGTGAGCCGATCGCCAGGGTTATTCTCTAGCTGCTCAATAGCTTTCAGCATATCTTCTTTGCTGCGCTTATTTTCTGTCATAAAAGCTCCAAACAGTCCATATTAAATATGATTAGGAAAAGGCTAGTTCATCAGAAAGTGCGTTCAGAACATCAGCTAAAAGTTTAAAAAACTCACTAGCAACTTCAACAATATTTTGAGCTACACCTTTGAATTGCTTGTCTAGCACATGTCCAATAAGTGCCCCAGTAAGCACAATGCCAATTCCCAAGGCTCTGGCTACAGGCTCTAAGAAATGCCCCAACCAAGGAATTGAAACAATCCAGTTGTAGATGACTGCGCTCACAACAGCACCGATCCCAGCACCTGCAACCAGAAAAGGATGTGTCTTTACAAACTCGACAATTTTGACCAGCAATACTTTACCAATTGCAATAACTTTTTTACCGATCTTTATGGTGTGGCTAACAAGCTCGTGTAATCTTGTTACAACTTCTTCAGGTAAACCCATGTCTTGCAGGTATCCGTAAAAGTTACTGCTTTTAATGGCCCCTGCTTCTGCATTCCACAGAGTTATTTTCAAGTTTGCTTGTGCTGTGGATAATTTTTCACCTGCCATGACAATCCTTTCTTCGAGACTTGTAAAGTTTAAATATTAATTAAGCTAACCTCTAAAAGTGGAAATTTAACACCGTGTAATCACGAATTCTTAGTCTTACTACACCAGTTTCAATCAATAGTTTATGCTTTAAATTAGGTAACGATTACATTCAATTATCACTGTAGATTAACGTAAATAAAACCAAGATTGATATATTTTTTGTATTTATATTAGTATGATTGACCTGATCTTCAGCAAAAACTTGATGACAGCAGCATAACAGCTATGACCAAGTTACTTAAACAAGCGATCGCACGAGTGAAACAGCTTCCTGAAACTGAACAAGATGCCATTGCTGCGCTTATTCTGGAAGAACTGGAAGACGAAGCACGATGGGACAAAGCATTTGCACAGTCTCATGATGTACTAGCTGAACTTGCAGCGGCAGCCTTAGCTGAAGACCAAGCAGGCAAAACTCAAGAACTAGATCCAGAGCTAAAATATTAAGCGCAGTCTTGTGGAGATGATTGGCGATGAAAATTAAAGCAGTTATCTGGCAAGAAGATGGTGTATGGTGTGGTTCTGTACCTGCTTTACCAGGATGTCACACTTGGGGAGAAAGCTACGAACATTTGTTAGAGATGCTGGAAGATGCAATTCAAGGTTGGTTAGAAGTTGCTAGCGAACGAGAAGAACTTGACCCTGATAAAGAGTTAGTTGAAATCTCGCTATGAAAGCTGTTTCAGGTAAAGTACTTTGTAAAGTTTTGGAACGGCAGGGTTGGAAATTGAAACGGATTACTGGTAGTCATCACATTTATGCAAAAGAAGGTTTTGATGTGATACTTTCCATTCCGGTTCATAGTAATCGAGATTTACCGATTGGAACTTTGAAAAGTATTATGAAAGATGCTGGACTTACCGAAGAAGATTTGGACTAATGTCTGATACTTGGGCGATGTCTACGACGGGCTACGCCTACGCAATTATCCAAACCTCACGCAACAGCAGCTAAATTTGGCAGTTTAGAGCTAGTTTTCCTTGCAGGTAATCAATGAATTCGAGAATTTCTGTATCAGTGAGTTGTAAACGCGATCGCTTGCCATATTTCTGCTGCAAATACTCCCTACCCTGCTCTGGAGTCCAATTTAATTGTGCTAAATATCTGTCAGTTTGATCTATCAAAACTGCATGGACTTCTGCGGGCGTTGTATTAGCAGATATTTGTATTGGTTCTTGATTTGAATTTTGAAGAGAATTAATTTTTAAACTTACTTTTTGTCCTATAGCTTGCCAGTCAATCTCCTTGTGTTCATCCCAACTAACATCTATAGAGCGATAAGTGACTGGATCGTAAATCTTACAAAAAACTACATTACTATCTCCTGGGCTAAGAGAAATAGTTAGCGGATTACGTAGTTGTTCAAAAGTAAGGACTTCTAAAGATAACAACAAACTTTTAGAAAAGTAAGATTCACTTCCGGAACGAATAATATAAGGTTTATCTGCCAAAACATATAAATCATTTTTTTCAACTACTTTAAACTTAGTTTCAACCTTTTTATTAACTTCTATTTTTGTGATCGCTCCAGTTAAAGCTCTTTCATAAATTGGAATGCGTTTTTCATCTTCAGATAGCATATACCAGCAGTGATCGGCTTCTTTGCTCACAAAGACATATTGAGGTTTGGGAATAGCCCCGAATCCTAATTTAACTTGCATATTTTTAATCAAGATTTTTGTAAATAGATTTATTTGCGAATCAGGATTGACAATTTACACCATCAAGCGATGAATTACCTTATAAATATAATTCCCTAGCCAACAAGCAAATTAACAACACAGGTATTTAGATTTTTTCACGCAATCAAATCGGATTGCTATATCAAATTCAAAAACAAACTCTTCTTAACTCTTACTCTCTGCGTCTGGGCGCCTCTGCGTGAAACAAATTCATTCTCAAATTGATACTAATGTCTTCTAGTCTAGATATTTTAATATTTCTTAACGACTACCTATTTATTTTTGATTCAGCCTAGAGATTTTAAGAATTATAGAAAATATTTAGCAAATTAATAATATTTTACAAAATCAGAGTAACTTGCTCTCAAACAGGAATTAAATGGTGTTGGCTACCGTCTGAAAGTTGCCAATTTACAGCAGATTTCAAATGTCAGTGGCATTTGCAACATATGGCTGTATATACCTCCGTCTAGCCTTGAACCTGCGCCCCGAACCTCTGAAAACAGCTTGTATGAGAATCGGTTAATTCTATGAAAACCATTTAAAAAAGGGAACCTTAGCTTTTTGTATTTTGTAACTATTTTTATAAAAAAAGTTAGATAAAAATTTTTAATAAAGATTTTTAGGCTTATATAAATCTTTTAAGGCGATGTAAAGCTAAATAACCATATTTAAACTAGCTAGCACGAAATAACAACCTTTTACATATTCAGACCCACTTTCTTTTCTACGTAATTTGCCCAATAATGACATCCAGAGACCTCACACATCGCCGTCTCAGGCAAGGTGAAGGCAAATGTTTGAGCCACAAGTTTGATAAGAAGCTATAAGAGGCAAACAACAGTGAAACTAGCAGTCTACGGAAAAGGTGGTATCGGTAAATCCACAACTAGCTGTAATATATCCGTCGCCCTAGCTAAACGTGGCAAGAAAGTGCTGCAAATTGGCTGCGATCCAAAACATGACAGCACCTTCACCCTGACAGGGTTTTTAATTCCCACAATTATCGACACCCTCCAAGAAAAGGATTATCACTACGAAGATGTCTGGCCGGAAGACGTGATTTATAAAGGCTACGGCGGTGTTGATTGCGTAGAAGCTGGTGGACCACCTGCGGGTGCTGGATGTGGCGGTTATGTCGTAGGTGAAACAGTAAAATTACTGAAAGAACTCAACGCCTTTGATGAGTACGATGTAATTTTGTTTGATGTTCTCGGCGACGTAGTTTGCGGTGGATTTGCAGCGCCACTCAACTATGCAGATTACTGCCTGATTGTTACAGACAACGGCTTTGATGCTTTATTTGCTGCTAATCGCATTGCAGCTTCAGTCCGGGAGAAAGCACGAACTCACCCGTTGCGTTTAGCTGGGTTAATTGGCAACCGCACCTCCAAGCGCGACTTAATTGAAAAATATATAGAAGCTGTGCCAATGCCAGTTCTAGAGGTTTTACCTTTAATTGAAGATATCCGCGTTTCTCGTGTTAAGGGTAAGACTTTGTTTGAAATGGCAGAGCAAGATCCTTCCCTGGACTACGTTTGCGATTATTATCTCAACATCGCTGACCAAATTTTGGCGCGTCCGGAAGGAGTTGTACCTAACGACTCACCAGATCGGGAATTGTTCTCTTTGTTGTCCGATTTTTATCTAAATCCGGGTAAACCCCAGGTTCCTAATTCAGAAGAGGAACTAGACTTGATGATTGTATAAATCACCAAGTTCTCAGGATGGGGGACAATAACATGGCATTCTTTCACAGCTTTACAGATTCATTAAAGCAGAAGTGGTTGCAATTTTTCCAGAACAATCGGGATTGGATTACCCTGCACATGGAAGTGGAATCGGTGTACACACCTGATGGCGGGAAGCGACCACCTTCTTACCTCATCCTGGGAGTAGTTAATGCCCTAGAACCAAAGTTAGCGCAATTAATGTTGCCCTTTGCCAAACTTAATCCTGATGCTGATACGCTGATTGAAGTGCTGGATTTGCATTTTGACCCAGATATTGCTCTCGGTAACCGCTTTGTCGTCAGCCCAGATGTAGACAGATTCGTAGAAGAAGCAGCATCTGTAATTGATGAAAAGCCTGAAGATGAGACATTGACACATTCCCATACAAATGGCTTTGAGCCGATGGCAGTGTCTCAACAATTCACAATGGTGGATGCTGATGATGAAAATCTGGGGTTAAGCGAGTCTGGGGAAAGTGAAAATGGCTTTGGTGATATTTCCGAAAGTGAAAATGGCTTTGGTGATATTTCCTTATCTAAATCTAACGACGAAGATTTAAAAGATGAGTCCCTCCAAATCTCTAGTGTAGAAGCAGATGAATTTGGCGAAATTACCTTCGATGCAACAACAGCTGCTATTGAAGTAAAGCTGGATGATGACCAACTTGAAGATAGTCCACTAGACGAGAATGCGTTTAGTGACGTGCTGTCAGATGTCTGGGGTGATGAAACATCACTGCAAAAGGCTGAAGAAAATAACGATTTGTTAGGGGAAGAACTGCCAGCTGGCGTTTTTGATGAATCCGAAATTGCCCGTCTCTTCCCCAACGCTTAATTACTAAGTTAGGAGTAAAACAAAAGTTAGGAATTAAGAGTTAGGAGTTAGGAGTTAAGAAAAGTTAAGAGTTAAAAAAAGTTAGGAGTTAGTAATAAAAACTCGTAATTCATAACTCATAATTCATAACTCCTAACTCATAACTCCTAACTCATAAATTATTACTCCTAACTTGAAAAATCAAGGGGAGAAAAAACCAAAATGACTGTCGCTCAACAACCAGAAGCTTTAAACTTTGAGTGTGAAACTGGGAATTACCATACCTTTTGCCCAATTAGCTGCGTGGCGTGGTTATACCAAAAAATTGAAGATAGCTTCTTTTTGGTGATTGGGACAAAAACTTGTGGCTACTTCTTGCAAAATGCAATGGGGGTAATGATTTTTGCTGAACCCCGCTATGCAATGGCTGAGTTGGAAGAGGGGGATATTTCGGCACAGCTGAATGATTATGAAGAGTTAAAGCGGCTGTGCTTGCAAATTAAACGCGATCGCAATCCTAGTGTAATTGTCTGGATTGGCACCTGCACCACCGAAATTATCAAAACAGATTTGGAAGGCTTAGCACCGAAACTCGAATCAGAAATTGGGATTCCCATTGTTGTGGCGCGTGCAAACGGTCTAGATTATGCCTTCACCCAAGGGGAAGACACGGTATTGGCAGCGATGGCTAACCGTTGTCCTGATAAGGCGCCGGTGGCGGAAACAGAGAAAAACGAACGGAATGCGATCGCTAAATTGCTAAACTTCGGTAAGAAAAAAGAAGATGTCGCTCAAGAAGAATCTGAGTACGTAGACCACCCACCGTTAGTTCTCTTTGGTTCCCTTCCTGACCCCGTGGTGACGCAGTTAACCTTGGAACTGAAGAAACAAGGCATCAAAGTTTCCGGCTGGCTACCTGCAAAGCGTTTCACTGAACTGCCAGTACTGGAAGAAGGGTATTATGTCGCTGGTGTCAACCCCTTCCTTAGCCGCACAGCTACAACTTTAATGCGCCGCCGCAAGTGTAAACTCATCGGCGCACCGTTCCCCATTGGCCCCGATGGTACCCGCGCTTGGATTGAGAAAATCTGCTCGGTGTTCGGTATTACTCCCAAGGGTTTGGATGAACGGGAAGCACAAATTTGGGCAGGTTTGGAAGATTACGTCAAACTGATTCGCGGTAAGTCTGTATTCTTCATGGGTGATAACTTGCTGGAAATCTCCCAAGCACGATTTTTAATCCGTTGTGGGATGACTGTTCACGAAATTGGCATTCCCTACATGGATAAGCGCTATCAAGCTGCTGAGTTGGCGCTTTTGGAGAAAACTTGCCAGGAAATGAATTCACCTCTGCCAACGATCGTAGAGAAGCCGGATAATTACAATCAACTCCAGCGGATTTATGAGTTGAAACCAGATTTGGTAATTACTGGTATGGCTCATGCTAATCCGTTGGAAGCACGCGGTATTAATACAAAATGGTCTGTGGAGTTCACTTTTGCTCAAATTCACGGCTTTACAAATGCGCGTGACATGTTAGAGTTGGTGACTCGTCCGTTGCGTCGGAATAATAATTTGAAAGATTTGGGTTGGGAGAAGTTGGTGAAGGAAGAAGCGAAGATTTAGATTTGGGTTTTTTCAGAAATTTTGGGGCGGACTTTTAGGTTCGTCCCTTTTTTGATTTTGTCATATCAAAGTACATTTGGCGTATAAACCAAGTTACAGCTTCCAATATTCCATCATAATTATCTAGATCATCTTTCAATTTATTATACCTTGATAACTTTTCTTGAAGATTCTTTTGCTGGGCTTCCCTGTTATTTGGATTATGTTCAAAACTATTACGGAATTCCCTTGCGTGATCTATACGATGATAAAATCTTTTATTTAATGGTTCAAGAGAGGAAGCTAGTTTATTTGACGGTCTTTTCAGTGCTTTATTGGATGTTTGTACATTACTAATGCGAGATTTATTATCAGTTGTTTTATAAAAACCTTCACCGTATAATGTAATAAAACATAACTCTAATGTAAAGTTTATATTTGCTGCTTTTAGATTTATTAATGACAAATGCGATTCTCTATGTGAAATATAGTAATAATCATATATATTTACTTTGTGAGGATTAAATTCATGATTAGGTATGTATATATTAGGAAACCTCCATGTCTTTGGCTTTATTTCTGGATACTTTTTTTCCAATAAATCACAAGCTTTTAATAACTGATCATTATCTTCTTCAAAAAACTTTTTTTCTAAGAAAATTTTTATAATATCTTCAACCAGACCTACAGCACAACGACAAAATTCAAGAAAACTAGTCTTATATTGGTGAAGTAGGAGCGCCTTGAGGTAATTGGTTATCATGGCAACAAATCTGTGCTAAAACTGTTGCAACTTCAGGATTTAAAGCATAGGGTAATGCCATGAACATTCCTCTCACTCTTCCAAAATTGATTGAAACAAAAAAATCTTTTAGGTCAAAATTAAGTACATATTGTTTACCTATGTGAGCTTTTGCATTAGTTACAATATTTTTGTTTTTTACAAAGCCATGAACTGAAGGCTTAACTTGGTATACGCACTGCAAAACTTGATTAAGTTTTTTTTGGATTAACTTTAAAGATGTTGCAGGAGTAGAGATGATACGGTTTCCTCCTAATTTTTTAGGTATTTGGAAAGTTGTATATCTAGATTCATAAGGAATTACATACAAATAGTAGACTAAATCTCCGTATGGTATTTCTAGAAGTCTTGCTACATCTCTTCCACTCCTTAAAGAGTAAAATTTTTTAATTAATTCATCACAGTTTTTATCCAAACAGGGTTTAAGAGCCTTTCTTGCTTGACTCTTTTCTTCTCCATTTTGGGACATTGTTCAAACCCTTATGTTTAGATGAAAAATGAATGATGTGTGCTTTTACTGATAGTTACTATATAATTCCTCGTGGAATAACCAGCTCTTTAAAAAATTGTGGAGATATCTAGAACATTATTCCCACTTACTCAAAGAAAACGCATCACAGCAAATTATACGTAAAGCTGACTTTTCGGCTGACCGTCGCAGGATCAACAACGGCAATCAATAAGGTTTACTAGATATCTCCTAGTTAAAAAATATATGTTTTTTGCTTCACTGTCAACAAATAATCTTGACTGGTGATAATACTGATTATATTCTAGTAAAGATGTTTACTAGTAACCTCTTGAAGATTTATTTAATTTTGCTTAATTTCCCGAAAGCACAAAGCACAGCCAAACAAGAGAGCGATCGCAGATACAATCATAAGTAAAAGGCAAGCTCATAGCACATGACTGAAATTGTCACCCTTCAACTCCCTGAGACACTGGCACAAAGAGCAAAGGAAATTGCTGCTTTCACACATCGGCGACTTGAAGATGTATTACTAGAATGGATTGACCGCGCTATTACCGAACTACCTTTAGAGTCACTACCTGATGCTGAGGTTTTGGCTATGTGTGATGTGCAGATGCAAGCTGAACAGCAAGAAGTTTTTAGTGATTTGTTAGCGCGTCACCGAGAGGGACAAATAAATGATTTAGAAGCTCATCAACTAGATGAACTTATGCAAGTGTACCGACGTGGCTTGATAAGTAAAGCCAGAGCATTAAAAGTGGCTGTTGAACGTGGCTTAATATCCCCTCTCAATTAAAGCAATGGCTCGCTTTTACATTCCTGTAGAGATAGAACGTCGTGTCCGTACTGCTGCTCGAAACCGCTGTGGCTATTGCTTGAGTCCTCAACGTTTGGTAATGGCGCGTTTGGAAATTGAACATATCATTCCCATTTCTAAAGGCGGTAGCAATGATGAATCAAATTTGTGGCTAGCTTGTCCGCTTTGTAATGGCTACAAAAGTGATAAAACTACAGGGTTTGATCTGGAAACGGGTGAGACGGTAAAACTGTTTAACCCTCGTACTCAAGTTTGGTTTGAGCATTTTGGCTGGACTGAAGATGGTCTACGTATTTTTGGTAAAACGCCTACTGGTAGAGCGACTGTTGCAGCTTTACATTTGAGTGATGATGCAGATGCGCTGGAAGTTCGCAGTTATTGGGTACTTGCGGGTTGGCATCCTCCAGAGGATTAAATACTATAGTTAGCTAAAAAGGCGATCGCCTTTTTAGCTTATGAATTTATGCTGAGAGAAATCTATGAATAAAACACCATCTCCTGATGAAAGTCAGCAAATGCTGAAGTGGCTGAACCAAAATCGCCAAATGTTATTAGATTTATATAAAAATCAATATATTGCTTACAATGCTAATGGCTTAATCGCTCACAGTGAAAATTTGCGTGAAGTTTTAAAATTTGCAGAAGCGTCGAATCAGATATTTGCAATTTACTTAGTTCCGCGTCGCACTGCTTCTATTCAAATTTTATCCATCCAGTTTCGTGCTTGAACCATTTGCAAAAACTTTTGTAGAACAGGCGCCATATCTTCTTCCCGCCACACTATAGCCGTTTCTACTAATGGTGTTTTCTCCTCAAAACTACGATAAACTACACCAGTTCTCTGAAGATTTTGCAATGAAGAGGGTACGATCGCAATTCCCATTCCCGCTGAAACTAACCCGATAATTGTCTGCATTTGAATCGCTTCTTGAGTCACTTTGGGGCTAAAATTTCCTTGTTGACAAAGGCTTACGATTTGGTCGTAAAGTCCAGCTCCTAAATGGCGAGGAAACATGATAAAGTTTTCATTGATTAGCGATCGCACTGAAATTTTGTCTTGTTCAGCTAAGAAATAAGTTTCCGCTAAAGCCACAATTAAAGTTTCTTGCTGAATGCATTTTTGATTGAGCGTGTTATCTTCCAACGGTGGATGAGCAAAGCCTACATGAATGCGATTTTCTCGTAGCGATCGCTCTTGCTCAGTTGTAGTTAATTCTTGTAAAATTAACTCTACTTCTGGAAACTGTTCTCGAAATTGTCGCAAAATTACAGGAAGCAAATTATAAGTTACCAAACTGGTAAACCCAATTCGTAATTGTCCCTTTTCACCTTTGCCAATTTTTTGAGTTACCTCTATTGCTTTTTGGAGTTGAGCTAAAAGTTGATAAGCTTCTTGCAAAAATACTTGTCCTGCTTCCGTTAATTGCACCTGTCGCTTAGTTTTGCGGTGAAACAGTTCTACTCCCAATTGCGCCTCTAGTTGCTGAATTTGCTGACTTAAGGGCGGTTGAGCGATATGCAGTCTTTCAGCAGCTCTACTGAAGTGCAGTTCTTCAGCCACAGCGATAAAGTAGCGCAGATGTCGCAATTCCATTTTTTTTAGAGAATTTGCGATAAAAATTTGCGTGTTCTTTCTTCTTTAGGGTTACTAAAAAATATTTCTGGCGTAGCTGATTCGACAAGGATACCGCTATCCATGAGAATAACTCGGTCGGCGACTTCCCGGGCAAATCCAACTTCGTGGGTGACGACTACCATTGTCATTCCATCGCGGGCGAGATTTCGCATTACATCCAATACTTCCCGTACCATTTCTGGATCTAAGGCTGAGGTGGGTTCGTCAAACAACATGATTTTAGGTTGCATGGCTAAAGCACGAGCGATCGCTACCCGTTGCTGTTGTCCACCAGATAACTGTCCTGGATATTTGTGTGCTTGTTCTAAAATGCCTACTCTTTCTAATAGTTTCATCGCCGATTCTTGAGCTTGTATTTTTGGCGATCGCCGTACCCAAACTGGTGCCAAAGTAATATTTTGCAGCACCGTCAAATGAGGGAATAAATTAAACTGTTGAAATACCATTCCCACTTCTTTGCGAATTGCCTCAATATTTCGCAAATCATGGCTTAGAGTAATACCATCAATTTCAATTTTTCCTTGTTGGTATTCTTCTAACGCATTGAATGTGCGAATAAAAGTAGACTTACCGGAACCAGAAGGCCCCATTAAAACTACAACTTCTTGACGATTTACTGCTAAACTCACACCCTGAAGAACGTGGAATTTGCCATACCACTTGTGAACATTTTCAGCAATAATTATCGGTTTTTGTTCTGTTGACACAGATTTGCACCTCCGAATTTTTTAACAAGCTAATGGAGTGATGAACAATTATTTTGTAATTATTCTAAATTCTGAATTCTGAACACCATAATTACTGATTTAACTGTTTTTCTAAACGCCGAGAAACTAGGGACATTGAGTAACAAAATACCCAGTAAATAAATCCAATAAATAGATAAACTTCTGCATAGCGATCGAGAAATTGTGGCTGTGCCAAAATAGAACGCGAAATACCTGTGAGTTCTACTAATGCGAGCAAAGATAAAAGTGAAGTATCTTTAAATAAGCTGATAAACTGACCAACAATCGCAGGAATCACAGCGCGTAAAGCTTGAGGTAAAATAATTAATAAAACTACCAAAACTGTATTTAATCCTAATGCTTTCGCTGCTTCAATTTGTCCGCGTGGAATTGATTGAAGTCCCCCACGTATATTTTCTGCCATGTAAGCAGCGCTAAATAAGACCAATCCCGCAATTCCTCGTAATAACCTATCTAAACGCACATCTGTCGGCAAAAATAAAGGAAGCATTACTTGAGCAAGAAACAAAATCCCAATCAATGGGACTCCCCTAATGATTTCGATGTACAGAATACAAAACCAACGCACTACAGGCAAATCACTTGTTCGTCCCAAAGCAAGTAAAACGCCTATGGGAAAGGAAAGTACAATACTAACTGCTGCCATTATGATGGTAAGTAGCAAACCATTCCACAAACTTGTTGGTACAGATTGCAATCCAAATCCACCGCCAATTAACCAAAAAATGATGGGGAAAGATAATAACCATAATAGGGAAAGCCAAGGAATTAATACTTTAGTAAAGTTCCTTCCAACCCCAAAACCTGCAAATATTAAAACTGCAATTAATAATAATTGTAAGCGGGATATCAAGTCCACTGGTAAAATAATTAACAAAACACCGACTACGAAGGCAAAAAAAGCAATTCCACGTTTTGTTAACTGTTGCTTGCTAAAGAATACACCCCCAGTTATAGCCCCTAAAATCGCAGCGATCGCCAGGACAACCCAAGGTCGCCAATATAGCGTTTGAGGAAATCTACCAACTAAAAATAAATGTAAATTAACCTTAATTACCGTCCATTGCGCTTGAGTCGTAGCCCAAGTTATCACTCGTTCTCCCACCCAAAACAATAACACCAAACACACAACAGTTAACAAACTGTTGTACCAACTACTGAATAGGTTATTACGCAACCACAACAATTTTGGACTTTGGACTTTGGATTCTGGATTGCTTGTCATCTTAATTATTTATTCTCCTCATACCTCTGCTAGATCAATTTCAAAAATAATTTCGATAAAAGCAAAAAGCAATCAATACTAAATCTTCCACAATCTCCAATCTAAAATCTAAAATTTGATTATCTTTCTTGAATTTGCACAGTACGATTCAACAAATTCATCACTAGAGAAATACTCAAACTGAGGATGAGATAAGTGAGCATAATCAGTAATATTACTTCTACAGTTCTCCCTGTTTGGTTAAAAGTGGCGGAAGCGACGAAATAAATATCAGGATAGCCGATGGCGATCGCTAAGCTGGAATTTTTAGTCAAATTTAAATATTGACTCGTCAACGGTGGAATAATTACCCGCAAAGCTTGGGGAAAAATCACCAGTCGCATCACCAACCCTGGTTTTAATCCTAGCGATCGCCCTGCTTCCCATTGTCCCTTAGGTACTGACTGAATTCCACCCCGGACAATTTCCGCAATAAACGCACCCGTGTAAAAAGTTAATCCCAACAACAAAGCCGAAAACTCAGGTGAGAGAGTAAACCAAGGCAGTTCTAAGCCATTTTGACTTACACCAATAAAACCCCAAAGTGATATTTTATTGTCTGCTTTAGGGAAACTGAGAAAAACAGCAAAGTACCAAAATAACAATTGCAGCAACAAGGGCGTATTACGGAAAATCTCCACATAAACCATAGTGATATTCCGCACCAGCCAGTTATCAGAAAGTCGGCCAATGCCAGCAGTGATACCGATAATTGTGGTGAGAAAAATTCCGGCGATCGCCACCCGCAAAGAGTTAATTAACCCCACCCACAAAGCGCGACTGTAAGTATCAGTTGGTTTGTAGTTAATAGGAGTTTCACCAATCACAAAAGAAGCTTGCTGCTTGAGAAAATCAAATCCAAACTGAATACCCAATTGCCGCAAATTGCGGTTCAAATTTTCCCACAGTATTACTACTACAATTGCTGTTAAAAATACTGCAATAAATTGTCCAACAATTCTCCAAAAGCGGTAGTCATTTGTCATTTGAAATTAGGGATTAGGGATTGGGGATTGGGGATTGGGGATTGGGCATGGGGCATGGGGCATTGGGCAAGCAGGAAGTGTGGGAGGATGGGGAAGAAATCTTTCCCCCCACACTCCCCACACTCCCTCATCCCCCTCATCTCCCCATCTCCCCAGTCCCCACCCCTACCGAAACGGGGGAGAATAAAGCAGTCCCTGTTGAGTCCAGAGTCGATTTTGACCGCGAGGTAGATTAAATTTTGTTTTCGGGCCGAGGTTGCGATCGTAAATCTCACTGTAGTTGCCGACGTGCCTAATTATTCGTGCTGCAAAGTCTTTGGTTAAGCCGAGTCCTTCGCCAAGGTTGCCTTCTGTTCCTAAAAACCGCCTAATGTCTGGGTCGTTACTAGTGGCTAACTGACCTACATTCTGGGAAGTAATGCCCAACTCTTCGGCTTTTACCAGAGAATAAACCACCCACTTGAGAGTATCACCCAGCCTAGTGTCTCCTTTTGCGACTGCTGGTGCGAGGGGTTCTGAAGAAATCACTTCTTCAAGAATCAGATTTTCGTCCGGTTTGGGTAGGGTCGTGCGCCGAGAAACTAATGCGGAGCGATCGGCTGTGACACCATCGCAACGTCCTTGAGCGTAGGTGGCAAAAGTTACATTAACGTCTTCAAAGACAATGGGTTTGTAAGTTATGCTTCTTTTTCGCATTTGGTCTGCTAAGTTCTGTTCGGTGGTGGTGCCGGTTTGAACGCAAATAGCTTTATCTTTCAAATCCGCCAGGGATTTAATATTGCTATTTTTGCGAACCATGATGCTTTGTCCGTCGTAAAAGACCACGGGTGCAAATTCTAGACCAACTGAAGTGTCACGACTCAAAGTCCAAGTAGTGTTACGGCTAAGAACGTCTACTTCCCCGGTCTGCAAGGCTGTAAAGCGCTCTTTGGTATTGAGATTGCGAAATTCTACGGCATCTGGTTTGTCAAAGATAGCAGCTGCGATCGCCTTGCAAATATCTACATCAATGCCGCTGTATTTCCCGTCAGTTCCCACAAAGCTAAACCCTGGAATTTCACCGCTAACACCGCAAATTACCTGACCACGGCTTTTAATACTATCCCAACGATTTCGAGTTCCTGTTACTGGCGGATTACTACCAGGGCTGCCGTTGGTATTTGGTGTTTGTCCTGACCCTCCACCACAAGCACTAATGGCAAAGATGAGAGGGGCGATCGTCATAATGAAAGCTGATTTATGCATAAACTTCATAGTTACTAGGCAATAAAAATGTATTATTTACTACAATCACTCTTAATAAAAACAATTTGTTGCTTGTCATATAAAACTCTACCAGCCTCCGGGCTATATTTATTTACCCTTAAAAGCGGTATTTGAAGTTTTTACTGATTTTTAAAAGCTTCACATAGTTTGTGGAAATTGCTTCAGTTCAGCTTCAAGTTACCACTTTATTTAAAGCATTTCCCGATAAGCGTGAGTTACTTGGTAGGGGTGCAAAGCTTTGCGCCCCTAAAAATTTCTGTACCTCATTTGATTGGGAACCGCTATAAAATGCTCTCAGCATAGTTGATAAGCAATCTATTTATCAAATCTGGAAGATAATATTAAAATTTAACTCATACCAATTCTATCTTTTTCACTGTGTAAAAGTTGGTAACAACCAATTGTCGCATCTTTAATAATCAACAAAAGACCCTCAGAAAATAATATTCACACCCCAGCATCAAAAGATGTTTTTCTATCCCCAATGCCCAATGCCCAATGCCCCATGCCCCATTTATCGAGAAGTAGCCACACTAACTCAAACAACTACCACTCGCAGGTTAAACTAGGTCTGGTAACAGCTGCTCCACCATTCCTTATGAGGCTTTTATGGGAGCTAACCTCAAACAAATTGCCAAGTATTTAGATAACCTTGGTTGGGACTACCGTTTTGATGATGAAGAAGACCGCATTGTAACAGGTGTGGAAGCTGATAACTTAGAAGATTTTCTCATAGTTGTTCAGTTGGATGAAGAGGGAAAATTTTTCCGGGTATTTGCCCCTCAAGTTCTGGCGGGAATTCAAGACCATCCTCACAAGGCAGCTATCCTACAGACAATGCTTGCCATTTCCTGGGAAACCAAAATGCTGCAATGGGAGTACGATCCATCCGATGGCGAAATCCGTGCGATTATTGAATTCCCTCTAGAAGACTCCATTCTCACGGAAAGGCAATTTCACCGTTGTTTAAGTGGATTAATTCAGATTGTAGATGGCATAGCGATCCCTCGCCTGAAAGAAGTGATGGCAACAGGCCTCGATCCGGGAAATATAGAACTTGGTGAAAGACTATTACTCAGTATCCAAGAAGAAGCTCCAGGATTGCTAGATTTACTGGAGAAGGCAATGGAAGCACGAAAAAAACGAGGAAGTTTTCCCAACGAGTGAGACGGATCGTTACTGAAATAGCTATACTCCAAAGTGATACCCTCACTATATACTGAAATTTTCTGGGGCTGGATATTATGACATCCTATGCAACCTCCTCTGCTAAAGCGGAAATGAGTGAACTCCGGCGGTTGAAAGGCTTACTACCGCCAGAATTGCAGAGCTGGGTCACGGTAGAAGGCACCACTGAGGTCAATCCACCCCTGATCCGCTGCGAAGAAATTGGTAAAGACCAAGTAGAAATTCAAATTGACTTGGTGAAATGGGATGCCCTCGCAATGGATCAGCGTAATCTGCTGTTCTGGCACGAAGTTGCTCGCGTTCAAAATGACACAATTCCCAAAGATGGTTGGGAAATGGCAGCATTAGCCATCGGTTTAGGCGGTGCTGTCGGTGAATTGTGGGTACAAGATGGATTGCTTTTGGTGTTAGCTTTAGCGCTGTGTGGCGTGTCAGGCTGGCGATTGTATCAAAAGAATAATGGGGAAAAGCAACTCAGAGAACTGCTCAATGCTGATGAAAAAGCGATCGCCTTGGCAACTCGTTTTGGTTATACCCTCCCCAACGCCTACAAGAGTCTTGGCAGCGCCTTAAAAACCCTGATTGATAACACTCCTAGCAAGCGTCAACGCTCGAAATACGAAGCAAGGCTCTCTGCCCTCAAACGCAGTGCCAATAAAGCAAAAGCTAAGTCCAAAGCTATGGATGAAGGCGCACTGTAACAACCAGAAAGCAGGTTGGGTGGGCGATACCCACCCCTAAAAATATCTCAATCAGTAAATCTAAAATCTAAAATCTAAATCTAAAATCTTTTGACTTCAGTCAAGCTGCTTTTTGATAGCTATCAACTTTATTCTTCAACAAGAACTTAATAAAAATTAATATATTTATTTTCCTAACAAAATTTCATCTAAATTTATTTTCACGTTAACTAGATCTTTACTAATACCTAGACTTGACAACAACTTTTAGAGTTGGTTGAGCATTTTATGTGTCTGGGGTATTACGCGTACTTGCTTGAGAGACTGTTTCATCAAAGCTTGCCACATCAAAACTCGATCGGGTGCAGGGGCAAACATAGGTATTGGAGAAAATTGTTCAGACTCTTTTAAAGGCGTAACAGGTTGTAAAAATACTGGTATGTCTGGACTAACATCTGCCACCAGCAAAGCTGAACGCTCCAATTCGGCGGGATCTGTGTTTTGAGACACAATTATCTTGACAAAAACATTTAAATATGAGTCGTGACATAATTGGAGAGATTTTGCATGTTCTGGCCAATGACTTTCGCCGCTAACACTGGGCAATTTGAAATCCATTCCTACAGAGTCTAAGTAGGGGAGAATCATTGCTAGTTGTTCTGGGTGGTGTCCGCCAGTTTCTAAATATATAGGTAGGCCAGTTATGTCTCGCACTTTGGGTAGAAACTGAGTTAAAAATGGAGCATGAAGAAGTGGTTCGCCCCCAGTTAAGCTAATGCTATCGTGTAAGGAAGGTAGATTTTGCCTTTTGACCCATTGGATTAATATGGGTAATGGGACAGGATTAGAGTAAATTTCAAAGTCGCGCAATCCGGGCGATCGCTCAATCCGGCAACTAACAGGTGCATTCCAAGTGTGGGCGCTATCACAAAAGTGACAGCGCAAATCACACAAAGCAAAGCGAATAAAAATCTGACGAGTCCCTACATTCAGTCCTTCCCCTTGAATGGCAGAGAAGACCTCAACCAGGCGTGCGGTAGGTGTAACCGTAGTTTTAGCAATCATTGGATCAGAGTAACGCGATCGCATTGCGTCGGCACAACAGCAAGAATATTTTTTAGCTTCTTGTTCTATTGTGAATCGTCGCTGGCGATTGACAATCTCAGAAAGAGCAAAAAGTAATTAGTCCTGATTACGTTTAAGTAATTTTCCAAGGACAAAGTAATGTTTGGCAGATTACATTATACATGGCAACGAAAGTGCAGAGCTTCATGACTAGCCAACCGACAGAGGTCGATTTTCCAGTTCATTCCCTAAACGACACGGTTATAGTGCAGGTTCCCACACGGTTGAGCGTGCTGGAGGCTTTAAGCTTTAAGCAAGCCTGCCAAGGCTTAATCGAACCTAATTCATATCCCAAGCAAATTATCATTGACTTTCAGCAAACCACTTTTATGGACAGCAGTGGTTTAGGTGCTTTGGTCAGTAATTTGAAATACGCCCAGGCTAAAGGTATTGCATTAAGATTGCGGAATGTAACACCCCAAGTTATGGCAGTTTTAAAACTCACGGGATTGGATCAAGTTTTTCTCCTAGAGTCTGTAGACAATCGGTCGTTAATAGAACCACAAGAACTAATAGATATTCGGAGGACGACTTCTCGTCAAGTAGAGCAGTTACCTACGACTCATCCTTCTGTAGCATCTTGGATGAAACGGTTCTTAGATATTATAGGGTCAGTGGTGGGGTTATTAATCACAGGAATTTTGTTGATTCCCATTGCGATCGCTATTCAAATTAACGATCCCGGGCCGATTTTCTTTAGTCAAACCCGCTGTGGTTGGATGGGAAAACAATTTAAAATTTGGAAATTCCGTTCTATGTGTGTGGATGCGGAAGCAAAAAAATCTGAAGTTAAAAACCAAGTGCAAGGTGCATTTTTCAAAAATGAAAATGACCCCAGAATTACCAAGGTAGGCCGTTTTTTACGGCGAACTAGTCTTGACGAACTACCGCAATTTTGGAACGTCCTCAAAGGAGAAATGAGTTTAGTCGGTACCAGACCACCCACACCGGATGAAGTGGAACGCTACGAAGTACCAGAGTGGCAACGTTTAGATGTCAAACCCGGTATGACTGGCGAATGGCAAGTAAATGGACGGTCTACAGTCCGTAGTTTTGAGGATGTAATTCGCCTAGATTTGCAGTATCAAAAAAATTGGAGTTTGGTGTACGATTTAAAGCTAATTTTCAAAACTATAGCGATTCTGTTTCGCAAAAACAGTGGTGCTGTTTAGCTAACTACCCTTATTTACAATTTTTTCCTAACTAGCAACTCTCACGATAATTGTTAAATACACCCAAGCTCAAAATGAGCTTGGGTAAATTTTTATAAACTTATCCCTCACGCTTGAATTCTTCCCAGTTCATGCTTGGTATTTTGTTTTGTTAAAACTCACCTGCTATTGTTTGATCTCAACTTAACGTGAAACCGATGTCCCGCAAGGAACTGAAGTTCCTTGCTAATAGCAAAAGTCATCTAAAGATGACTAAATATAGCCAAAAATCTTTAGTCATCTTTTAGATGACTTTTGCTGTTAGCCTGGGAATAAATTCCCAGGCGGGTGAGAAAGCCAACAGATAAGCCATTTCTAGCTTAAGTTGACACCAATGAGCAATGCTAAAACCCCTACTGTATATTGCATCCAAAGGAGAACTGCTATACTTCAACCTGCTGCACTTCTGGCAACAAACGCTTCACACCTTGCTTCACAAACCCTTGCAAAAAGGCAATTTGCTGATTTTGTCCAAACACCTTTTGTAAGGTTTGTCGCAATTTCTCCAAATTCAAATTAGTTCCAGAATCTACTGCTATTTCTTGTTGTTGGAAATATTCAACTAAACTCAATCCTGCAACTCTGGTTAGATAAGCTGCACTTACTCCCTGCACCAAACCACCAGCAACAAAGGTAACAGCATTACTTTTGAGAACAGTACCAACAGCCTTGGTAGAAAGTTCAACTAAACCGAGTTTCAGCATCAAACTTCCCATTGTTCCGGCTACGGTTTGTGCCTGTTCTAGGGAAAATTTCTGCTGATAGATGTTACCTAAATCCATTACCATCTGAGCATTAATGGCCGCAGTCGCCAGAATATCAAGCGCTGGTACTGGGTTAGCAAAGGCAGCCGCCGCAGCTATCCACTGATATTGTTCAATAATTGGGGTGGCGCGATCGCATCTGATTTCATTGAGCCAGTTTTTCGCTTCAGCTTGCAACAATCTAGCTTTCCTAATGGTAGTTATCCAAACTAGCCGTTGTTTTTGCTGTGCCAAAATTTCACTAAACTGCTGGGTTAACTGCTGGATATCTGGTGCTGGTTGTTCCATCCACTCTTGCACAGAACCATCAGCCTCATGCTTTCGGACTTTGACGGGTATGGGAGAGGCCGCAGTTGCAACTACATTTCCTGGCATCCGCTGTTTTAATGACAGCAAGACGCTAGCACGTTCATCGGCTAAATACTGGTCTTGTTTGTTAAAAACCAGCATTGCAGGCTGATTTGCTGCTTTTAGCTGCTGTAAACTTTGAAATTCTGTGTCTGTCAAATCACCATTTGTCAAGAACAGCACAAAATCAGATTTTGCCGCTTCTGCTAAAACAGCTGCATCTGAATTCTCACCCACTTCTCTAAACAAAGGTGCTGTTTCTTGTAGAGACATAAAATTTCCTGCCTCTAGATTTTGCTCCAGCACTTGAATTAAAGTGCTTTTACCGACGGATTTTCCACCAGTCACAGCCACTTTAATTTCTTGCCTGTCTAATTCCAAGGACAATTGGGCAAGTTGTTCTCTGAGTGTCTCTAGTGCGGTATGGTTTTCTGCTTCTTCTGCTAGTTGGTTAATTACAACTTCAGCTTTAGCGATCGCACTTTCCACAGTCGTCCGATCTACAAGCATACTATCTAGCTGTTCTAAATCGGCTTTTGGGCGATTTTGTTGGAATAACCACAAACCGCCACCGACAGCTAAGGCACTCAATAAACCAAACTCACCCACCTGCATTATTGAATGATGCCAACTTTGTAACATCCACAGAGAAAAGGACAGTCCCAATCCTCCCACTAAAATTGGTCGTTGCAACTTCACAACCATGACTCACCACGCTTTTTGGATGGCTATTTCTTCCAGAATAGATTAAAATCCTGCTTCTTTGAGTTGAACAGGCGATCGAACACAATTTTCTTTACTTAAAGATGCTTGTAAGATTAACTCCCAAGCCTCACGATATTTTGCAGAACGAGGTTTACGCTGTCGTTTTTCAGCCTCAACAAGGTGTACTTCGCTCCCATAACCTATGAACACATCTACGGGAAAAATATAGAATAAGTCAAGTTTTTCTATATATACTAGGGCAAAATCAAAGTCTGATAGTTGATATGGTTCTCGAACCATCAATCGGCGATTTGTTTTGGTGCGGCGATTATCTACAACGTAATTGCCAGAAGGCTGATCGAACCACGCGTATTTGACTTGGATTTTTATTACAGTTCCCTCTACATCAAATGCTAGATCGTAAGGTAACCTATCACCAAAAGGTTTTAAAACTCCCCAACCACGCTTTAAAGCATGAAGAACAGCAGCTTGTTCTGCTATATCTCCTCTAAGCTTTGTGTCCATTAGTGAGATGAAGATGAAGTCGCTGACAATCAGCATAAGACAAAACCCTGTAATCTTTTTAGAAAACAGGGTTTTGTTTTATCTTTAATTTGGTGGCGGGAAGTGGATTTGAACCACTGACCTTCGGGTTATGCTTACCAACTACAACTTTTGTTGCCCAGTTAAACTGGTTTGTGGTCTGGACTGTCCCTTCACCCTCGGCCTTACCGTTAGGGTGTCTGCCTTCCAGTCTCTACACCTTCTCCATCTCTGGAGCTTGGTTCGGGATTACCGCGCTATTGGCTTCCCCGAGTTTGACAGATAAACACACATAAATTTCTTTATGTGCCGCCCAAAGCAAACCTAACTAATAAGCGTCTAGTTAACTTTGCCAGTTGAGCCCGACGAGCTACCAGGCTGCTCTATCCCGCGTCGCTCTTGACTTTTCTAGTCTAACTCAAAGTCAAGAGTTTGGCAACTACAAAAATGATAATTCTCCAATTACTTCTAAACGCTTGTATTTTCCTAAGGTGACAAACTTTTCACTGAGGCTTTCGGCGGCGCTGGGGCTAATCCAACCCATTTGTTGGAGTAAGTGAATAGCAACGGCGTGTTTTGCTCGTTTTGCCCCATCCATAACTTTAATCGCTAATCCCATGCCCTCACCGAGTCTACCAATACACTGCACCCCTTCGGCACCAGATTTGCTCACCAGTTCTCCTGGAGTTAAACGCATCAGTTCCGTATCAAATTCTCCATCTCCTGCTACCATTGCTGGGTGATGAGTCATAGCGCGGACAATGCGCTCCATATCCAAATTGGTACTAGAGGCTAATAGGGCGTATAAAGAGGCCATTTGACCGAGTTGCATCAAATAAGTCGGTGCGCCACAGTCATCATGGGCGCTGATAAATTCCTCTGCGGGCATTCGCAGCAATTCTGCTACTTTGCCCAAAATCAACTGCTGTATTGGGTGTTTGCGTTCCAAGTAGTTATTTAAAGGCCAATGACGTTGCTGACAAACGGCTAGCATTCCCGCATGTTTACCAGAGCAATTGTATTCCAGAGGACTGCGTTTAGCTTCAGGAATCGGACACTGGAGTACAGTGGGGTCAAGATCAGTTCGCCAAAGGATGTTAAATACCTGTCTGACTTGCTCTATTGTTCCTTTATGGGAACTTGTGATGATTGCTAAATCGCGATCGCTAAGGTCATAGCGTTCCAGTGTACCTGTAGTGGTAACTGCGAGTGCCTGAAATGGTTTGAGTGCTGAACGAATAAATGCAGCAGTTTCAGAGTTTCCGGCGACGGTTAAAACCCGTCCGCGTTCGTCGCATACAACAGCCTGGACTATATGCTTGGATTCAATGATACCTTCACGCAGCAACCGGACTTCCAGTGCTGTGGCTTGAGTTCGTTTTCCCATTGTCATGGGTTTATTTTTATCACTTTTTTATTATTTGCCATTAGTCATTTGTCATTTGTCCTTTGTCCTTTGTCTTTTGTGGTTTGTCATTTGTCCTTTGTCATTTGTCCTTTGTTGATTCACTAATGACCAATGACTAAATGACTAATAACTTAATGACCGATGACTAATGACCAATGACCAATGACTAATGACGGTTTACAACAAATGCCAAACTATAGTACCAATAACGAACATTCCCGCCAAGCCAGCAAAGGTAAATTGCAACCGCCGTAGGATAGGTTTAATTTCATAAGCCACAATTAAGCGATCGCGATTGAGGATTTCTTGTGGTTTTGTCCAGGTTTGACCGTCGTACCAGCCTGATTCTTCATAGAATACTGTGCCAGAGCAAAGGCGATCGCACACGTAAAACCATCCTAAGTACAACCTTACCACTGCCAGTACTACGCCCAAACTTGCCCCTCCCGCACCACAGAGAATAAAATGGGCAATATACTTTTGTGGGGGAAAACTTGCTGCTGCTACAGGACCGGCAACTAACCAAGATAAACCCCAAATCCAAACCATTTTTGTGATATAATCCCGCCAATGTAAAGTGCTATCACGAAACAGCCACGAAGCTTTTAACTCTTCGTACTCATTCAGCGGTTGTTGGTCTGTGGGAACTGGGCAATTTGAAACTGAAGACCTAATCATGTTGGCTTACCCCCACCCTCATCAGATTCTGGAAGGGAAATACGTTCTGCATGAATCCAGAACGCTTCTAAATTATAAAACTCCCGTTCCTTGGGCATCATGATGTGAACGATCACTTCACCATAGTCTTGTAGTACCCAACTCCCCTCGGTTTTTCCTTCTGTCCTCAAGGGGCATCGTTGCAAATCAGTTTCGACTTTTGCTTCAATTGCTTGAGCGATCGCCCTTACCTGTACCCTAGAATAACCAGTCATCATCACAAAATAATCTGCCAGATAAGATACATCTGCTACTCTGAGCAGTAAAATATCACCAGCTTTGCGATCTGATGCAGCTTGTGCGATCGTCACTGCTAACTTTTGGCTTGCTTCTTCTATTTGGGTGGGGTTTCTCAGCACACTCTTTGTCAGTGGGACAGATTGTAATGGGAAATTTCCTTGGAAATAATCAGTCATTAAACCTCAGGTGCTTTTTTCCTTTTGAAACAATTGTTTACATTTACTTAATAAATCACAAACAATTGCTCTGAAAATGTGTCAATGGGTTTTTTTGAATACTAACAAAAAAACAGGTGTCTATGGAGGCTAGCTTGAAAATAGGGACTGGGGACTGGGGATGAGGGTAAGTTAATTTTCATGCCCTGGTTGTGTGATTCATCACATAACAGTTTAGCTAGTTTGAAAATAGCGTTGACTGTTGACTGAGAAAGAAATATGACATAAAAAAATCATAATCCCACGCCTTGAATGAAGTGAAGGAAAGGCGTGGGATTTTTGATTTAATACCAATGGAGTTAAAAAGTTACTTGCGTATTTTTAAAGTAAAATTGAATACAGCAAATTTTCTGTGATTAAGATTTTGACATCAACTCTACTGAAAGCGCAAATATGCAACGTAACTCCGCTGCCGTAGATTACACTTCTTGTTTTGTGACTCTTGTCGAGTGAATTGCTCTACGATTGGGAATTAATGAGTAACACAATGACTCATACTGATTTAAAGCTTGCTCAAAAGCATACTGGTCAATGGCATATTGGCGACTTTTATAACCGAGAGTTTTAACTTTTTCGGGGTTTTGATACAAGTCTAAAATTGCCATTGCTAAAGCTTGAGGATCTTCTGGAGGAACGATAATTCCGCCACCACTTTGCTTGATAGCCCTTGCTGCCGTACCATTATCAGGAACAGAGGCAACTAAAGCTCGTCCGCTAGCAAGTAGCACCTGAATTTTTGACGGCATATTGAAGGATATAACATTTTTCTTTTGCACCACTAAACCAACATCCGCAGCTGCCAACATTTCTGGTAAATTTTTGCGGGGTTGAAATGGCAATAGCAATACATTATCTGCACCACAGTCTAAACATTCTTGTTGCAGTCGCTGTAAACCTTTGGCCTCGCCAACAATGACAAAGGTAATATCTGGGATGTGGCGCAACACCGAAGCAGCCTTGACAACGCTTTCTAAGCCTTGGGTGAGGGCAATGTTACCAGAATAAAGTACTACAAATTTGTCATTCAGATTATGTGTCGTGCGGAAAGGGTTGTTTTCTTGAGGCAAAGGGCGGATAAAATTAACATCAACCCAGTTAGGAATTTGTACAATTTTCTCAGCTTCTACACCCTTAGATCGCAAATTTTCCACAAATCCATCGGCGATGACGCTAATTTTACTCGCACTACGGTAAGCAAATTTTTCCAATAATGTGAACAGTTCAATGAGCAACTTATTTTTAAGTAGACCGACGTGAACAGCTGCTTCTGGTAATATATCTTGTAGATTTAAAATTACAGGGCAAGCACGTAACCATCCTAAAAGAGCAACTGGTACGCAACTTGGTAAGGATGGTGAGGTTGAGAGAATAACATCTGGACGCCAACCAATGAGGGCGGGTATAAAACTAGTGACAACGAAACTAGCATCTAGCAACACTCGATCTAGTAAATTGGGTTGTGGACGAATCCAAACATAACTACGTTGGATTTCAACGCCATTTTTGTATTCGGTGAGATACCACTTGCCCCGATATTCCTGGTAAATTTGACGCTCAGGGTAGTTAGGCATGGCAGTGACTACACGCACTTGGTGTCCCCGCTTCACTAGTCCCTCTGCTAATTCAGTCATCAGTGGGGCAATACCAATTGGTTCTGGATGGTAGTTGTAGGAGTAAATTAAAATTCGCATAGAAAATTAGTCTGAAGTACCCCGGTTTTTTATTTAATGACAATACTTGTCTTAAATATTTCTGGGAGCTTGGCAACTCCCATATTTAATTGTGGCTTCAGAGTCTTTTTATGTCAGGGATTTTCCTTAAAGATTGAGTAAACTTTTATCTTTAATACTTAGGGGTTATGTGAATAATTTTTACTATTTAATCCAGGATTTCAAGTATTTACTTTTGATTGGTACGTAAGTAAAAACCCTAAGTTTGAGAATATTAATACCAAGATTTTACAATCACAGTGATTGAATGAGCGATCGCCCTTGTATTTTCTCTTTTTTTGCCGGCTCTGGTTTCCTCGATTTAGGTTTTGAAACCAGTGGTTTCAACATTGTTTATGTTAATGAAATTTTTTTCCCATTCATGGCAGCATACCGCTATTCACGTCAGATTCTCAATTTAGACTCACCAGAATACGGATATCATCATGGGGAAGCAGGAGACGTAAGTAAACTTACGCAAGATTCACAAGCACAACGCATTTGCGAGTTAGTCAAAGACTGCCGTAAATTTAACAATATTGTTGGCTTTATTGGTGGGCCTCCCTGTCCTGATTTTTCTATTGGGGGAAAAAACAGAGGCCATTTGGGAGATAATGGTAAACTTTCGGCTTCTTATGTGGAATTAATTTGTCAAAATCTTCCAGACTTTTTTTTATTTGAGAATGTTAAGGGTTTGTGGAGGACGAAGAAACATCGTTTATTTTTTGAATCGCTGAAGCAAAAATTACAGCAAGCAGGATATATATTAACAGAGCAGCTAATTAATGCCATTGAATATGGTGTACCTCAAGACAGGGAAAGAATTATTTTGGTGGGATTCCAAAATAATTTTCTTAAAAATAGGGAAAAACTAATACAAAAAGATATTGTTAATTGGAAAAATTACATTTTATACGATCGAAAAAACGTTTTTGCTTACCCTTGGCGTAAGTGCGATCCATTCCAAGAAAATTCTATTATGCCTTGTCCTAATAATATTCCTCAAAAATTAACAGTTGAATACTGGTTTATCAAAAATAACGTCCTCAATCATCCCAATTCTGAACATTGCTTTCAACCAAGAGCAGGTATCAAAAAATTTGCTGCTGTCGATGAAGGAGATGATTCTAAAAAGTCTTTCAAACGTCTTCATAGATGGCGCTATTCTCCAACAGCTTGCTATGGAAATAATGAAGTGCATTTACATCCTTACAAAATCCGGCGAATTTCTGTAGCAGAAGCTTTAGCTATCCAGTCTTTGCCTGTAAATTTTGTGCTTCCAGAGAATATGTCACTCACAAATATGTTTAAGACTATTGGTAATGGTGTACCATACTTGGCATCGAAAGCGTTAGCTCAAACTATTATTCACTTTTTAGGAAGTGCCGTGACAAATACTATCGATATTCCTAACCTTAGTGGCACTTAATGTCAAGTTAAATACTCATAGTAATTCTGAGACATCTGCACAGTTGACATCCCAGATTAAATCAGCAACTTATTTTCAGGATAAACTCGTAATAAATGTGGTTTAATATATATATAAGAAATGTTTTAATTTTTTATAAACTTTAATAATCAATCACTGGTACAAGACACGATGGCAGCAGACTATCCGGACATTGATATTGCGCCATTTATCGATCATGCCCTCTTAACGCCAACAGCTACTCCAGAGCAAGTTGAGCAATGGTGTGAAGAAGCATATAGATTCAATTTTGCGGCGGTTTGCCTGTACCCCGCCTATGTCAAGCAAGCAGTTGAACTCCTTCACGGTAAGAATCCGAAAGTCTGTACGGTGATTGGCTTTCCTACTGGTGCGACGACTTCAGCCGTCAAATTGTATGAGGCTCAAGAAGCGGTGGAAAGTGGGGCTACTGAGTTGGATGTGGTAATCAACTTGGGCTGGTTGAAGGCTGGCAAAACGGAACAAGTCCATCGTGAGATTGCGGAAATTTGCGAGGAAACTGGACAAACTGTGAAGGTAATTTTGGAAACTAACCTATTGACAGATGCGGAAAAAAAAATAGCTGCCGAAATCTCTATGGAAGCGGGAGCAAGCTTCTTAAAAACCAATACTGGTTGGAATGGTGGTGCCACTGTGTCAGATGTGCGACTTTTGAAGGAATTGGCAAAAGAAAGAATAGGAATTAAAGCTTCAGGCGGTATCCGTACTATCAATCAAGCTCTAGACTTAATCGTAGCGGGTGCTACTAGATTAGGCACATCTTGGGGTATCGATTTGATCCGCCAGCGCGATAACCTGGAAAAGGGTAAATAGTCATTTGTCCTTTGTCCTTTGTTGTTCACTAATGGCCAATAACCAATGACCAATGACTAATGAGTAGAACCTACAAAGCAACAGGAATTAATCTTAAAACCCAGGCGCTCGGAGAATCGGATAAAATAGTGACAATTTTGACACCAGAATTCGGTCTAATTCGAGCAGTGGCTCCGGGGGCACGCAAGCATAACTCCAGCTTGGGCGGTAGGAGCAGTATGTTCGTTGTTAATGAACTATTGATTGCCAAAGGGCGATCGCTAGATAAAATTACTCAAGCGCAGACGTTAAAAACTTACCCTGGTCTAGCCAAAGATTTGGGAAAATTGGCTGCTAGTCAGTATTTAGCAGAAATAGTACTGTGTCAAGCTTTGAGCGAGCAACCCCAAGAAGAACTTTATGAGTTATTCAATGAACATCTCCATCGATTGGAGGTGTTGCCTAGTGGAAATACCTCTGGTGTTTTGGCTCATCTGGCTCATGGAGTATTTCACCTTTTAGCCTTAGCAGGACTGACGCCGCAAGTCCAAGTTTGTTGCCTGTCTGAGCAACCCCTCACGCCAGACTTTACAGACCCCAACTGGCAGGTAGGATTTAGCATCACTGCGGGTGGAACGGTTTGTTTAGAAGCTTGGGAACGTTTGCGAAGAGAAGGGCAGAGGGAGAGAGGGGGAGATGTGGAGATGGGGAGATGGGGAGATGGGGGAGAAATAACCAATGCCCCATCCCCAATGCCCAATGCCCAAACAATTATTGTTCATCGGCAAGAAATACCTGTGATTTCTAGTCGTCCTGGTGCAATGGAATTAACTCTGCTTCAACATCTATCGCAACCAGAGATAATGCAAATTGATGGTGCTAGAGAGCGTAACTGGTTATCTGTTGAGCAGATTTTACGCCAGTATGCTCAGTATCAATTAGGCCGCCCTATTCGCTCTGCTACCTTGATCGACTCTTATTTTGCTGCCAACCATGATGCAATCGTCTGATTTGGATACTAAAATCTTACCGTTATCACCAACCCTGGTCAAAAAACAGAATAGGGCATCAGATCATACACTAACTAATCACCTGAGTGCCGTTTCTAAGTCTACACCTAATCAAATCAATGGACAAGAAATGTCCCCAAAAGACGTTTCTCAAAGCGATGGCAGTTGGAAAGAAGAAATACCAAAAACTCGTGTTTCAAGTCAACCAGAAACACCAACTCAAGACCAATTAAGCACTAGTCAGGCTGATAAAAATAATGATAGTAACAACGGGCTAGACCTACGCAATGGTAAGAATTTACCAGTAGCCACTATTCCAGAAACAGAACCGCCAAAATTAGATGAGGCTGGTTCAGAGAATGGAAAACAGCAGGGGTTTGTGCCAGTATTAAAAAACTTTAATTTCCTAGCTCTTTGGGGCGGTCAAGTTTTCTGTCAACTAGCAGATAAAGTTTATTTGGTGCTGATGATTGCTTTGATTAATACTCAGTTTCAGGCTAGTAATCAGAGCATTAGTGCATGGGTGTCAGCTTTGATGATGGCATTTACTATTCCAGCAGTATTGTTTGGTTCCGTTGCTGGTGTGTTTGTAGACCGCTGGTCGAAAAAGCCTGTGCTGGTGGCAACGAATGTTTGGCGCGGTATTTTGGTTTTGTCAATTCCCTTTCTGTTGTGGTTGACTCATGATTGGCAACCCATAGGATTGTTACCAGTGGGTTTTTTAATCATACTGGGTGTAACTTTTTTAGTTTCGACATTAACGCAGTTTTTCGCCCCAGCAGAACAGGCAGCAATTCCTTTAGTGGTAGAAGAACAGCATTTACTCTCGGCTAATTCACTTTATACAACAACGATGATGGCATCGGTAATTGTTGGGTTTGCCGTAGGGGAACCTTTATTAGCGATCGCTGATGGACTTTGGTTGCAATTTAGTGGTAGTAATGGTTTGGGAAAAGAACTTTTGGTAGGTGGTAGTTATGCGATCGCTGGAATCATTTTGTTCCTGTTGAGAACTAACGAAAAACCCCACGCACCCGAAACAGAATTCCCTCACGTATTCTCTGACTTGCAGGATGGCTTCGCCTACCTCAAAGCCAATCATCGCGTCCGTAATGCTTTACTCCAGCTAATTATCTTGTTTTCTGTCTTCGCAGCGTTAACTGTTTTAGCCGTTCGGATGGCAGAAATAATTCCCAATATGAAAGCCTCGCAATTCGGCTTTTTACTTGCAGCAGGTGGTGTTGGCATTGCGGCTGGAGCAACAATTCTCGGTCAATTTGGTCAACGCTTCTCCTACACTCAACTAAGTCTGTGCGGTTGTTTCGGTATGGCAGCATCACTGATTGGGATTTCAGTATTTACGACACATTTGTGGATGGTCTTATTACTGATTACCTTGTTAGGTATCTTTGGCGCACTAGTAGGCATTCCTATGCAAACTGCAATTCAAACAGAAACACCTCCAGAAATGCGTGGTAAAGTTTTTGGTTTACAGAACAATGTAATTAACATTGCTTTGTCCTTACCTTTGGCATTAGCTGGTGTAGCAGAAACCTTTGTGGGATTACAGGCAGTTTTTTTAGGATTAGCAGCGATCGTTTTTTCAGGAGGAATATTAACTTGGTATAACTCACATCAGTAGTTATCAACACAAGCTATGGTAATCCACTTTGATTTGTGAACTTATTTCCGTAGTGGACGAAGCACAGGGTAAGCGCTATAGGCAGGGAGTACGGAATAGGGAATCAGCTTTTTGAGTTGTAGCTAGCTTTAAAAATAAAATAGGAGTCCTCTGTTATTCATTACCTTGAAATAATTACTAAATTACTTAAAACTTTTGTGTTCGTGTTAAACTAAGGTCAGTCAAAATTTATCGCATACTTGCCGAATATCAATCTGAACATTAGCCAAAATAAGTTGTTTAAATATAAAAAATTAACAACTTATCAGTAGAACCAATAAAGCCATAAATTCAACAGTTTAATTAGCTGAAAACTTAGCTTTTTGAACTAGTTTTTGGTATATATTTCTAACAAATAAAACCCAGCAAGTATAACACGATAAAAGCAACAAAGGACGCAAAACTAACACATCAAACCCGCTTTTCTTACAGCTAAATAAAGAATGCGTATAGCCTGGATTGGAAAAAAATCGCCCTTTTGCGGTAATGTTACCTACAGTAGAGAAATTACAAATGCCTTGCTAGACAAGGGACATCAAGTTAGTTTTCTCCACTTCGCGCAAGAAGAATCAGAACCTGACAATTGGCCAAATCTTCAAGAAGTTCCCCTACCTTTCATATACAAATCCCAGGTTTACACAATCCCCACTTTTAAAGCGACCAAAGTTTTAACCGAATCGCTGCGGAAAATTAAGCCAGATGTTGTACATGCTTCTTTAACTCTATCTCCTCTTGACTTTGTTCTACCGGAAATTTGTGAAGAACTGAGATTACCTTTAGTTGCTACTTTTCATACACCGTTTGCTGGGAGGGGAGCAAAACTAATATCAGGAACACAACTGTTGGCTTATCAACTCTACGCGCCTTTTTTGGTTAACTACGATCGCGTAATTGTATTTTCCCAAATTCAGCGGGAATTATTGGCACGTATGGGTGTAAGGGAAGAAAATATTGCGATCATTCCCAACGGTGTTGATCCCATTAAGTATTCTCCAGGGGCTTCTAAACTCAAAGCAGAATTTCAAGCCGAACGCTTATTTGTTTATCAAGGTCGAATAGCACCAGAGAAAAACGTCGAAGCCCTCCTGAGAGCTTGGAAGCAGTCGCCAATGGAGCGTAATAGCAAGCTATTGATTGTTGGGGATGGGCCTTTAAAGTCCTCTTTAGAGCCGTTTTATGGTTGGGAATACGGCATTATTTGGTTAGGATTTGTAGCTGATGAAAATCGCCGTATTGAAATTTTGCGGGGTGCAGATGTATTTATTTTGCCTTCACTGGTAGAGGGACTATCTTTATCTTTGTTAGAAGCAATGTCATCTGGGGTAGCTTGTTTAGCAACAGATGTCGGTGCAGATGGAGAAGTACTGGAAAAAGGAGCAGGTATAGTTATTAATACCAAAACAGTGCGATCGCAATTGAGAACTCTTTTACCAGTGTTACAAGACCATCCAGAGTTAACAACCCTACTGGGGCAAAAAGCCAGACAGCGTGTATTAGACCGCTATACCCTCACTAAGAATGTTACTCTGCTGGAAGAACTTTATAAAGAAGTTTTAACACAGCGACCTTTACCTCTCAGTCGTAGAGCATAGGGAAAGGGAAAAAGTGCGATCGCACTGTAAATTATAAGATGGTAATGAGTGCGATCAAGAAGCAATGTTAGGCAGCATTGGCTAGTATTCTAGTCATGCAATGATTTGTGACTTATGAATACAGATACCTGACTTAAGAATTCTCTTACCAGTTTTACAAGACCATCTAAAGTTAACGAAATGAACTATGACGCAAGTCCGATAAAGTTGATAAATATCCCGGACTTAGAGCAGCTAGAACATGGAAAGTGCTGCCGAACATACGTCTATTAGCTACAAAATCAACAAATGAGTGCAATTATTGACCTAAAAACATTATATGAATCCAATTACCTGCAATGGTTAGAGGAGACTATTAAATGTCTCAAAAATCGACAATTAGCAGACGTTGACTATGAAAACTTAATAGAAGAACTGGAAGATTTGGCGAAAAACGAAAAAAGGCGAGTCAGAAGTCTGTTGGAACAGATTATAAGACATTTATTGCTTTATCAATATTGGGATTTAGAAAAGCCAAGAAATGCTAATCATTGGGCTGCGGAAATTATTAGTTTTCGTAATCAAATCAATGAAGATTTAAGTGCCAATTTAAGAAACCATTTAGAGGATAATTTCAGCATAATTTATGCTAATGCCTTAGATTATGTTAAGGCTAAAACGAAGCTGACCAATTTACCTGAATTATGTCCTTATACCTTAGAGAAAATTTTGGATAAAAATTGGTTGCCTTAATCTAAAATTTTGATTATTTGCGCGAGATATATTCATATTTGAACTCAACAACACCATAAAATTAAGTCGCTACAATTTATCATGTTCTTCTGGTTCTACGTTAGGTACTTTATTCAAAACTTGCTGAAATTTTTCCCAACTACCGCTTTTGGCTTTTTGTTCCAAATAGTCTTTAGTCATCCATGCGGAAACTTGTGCAGATAAGGCAATAGTTGTAAGTTGTTCAATAGAAATATTTTCTCTTGCTGCTAAAGCTTCAATTTGTTTATATAAAGATTCGGGTAGTTGTACATTTAAGTTAGTCATGGGATTTCTCCTACTATTTGCAAGAAACCGATCAATTTATCTTTGAATTATCCACTAAAGACCATCCCAAAGTTGTCGGCTGTTGATAAACTCGCTTCAAAGTATTCACATCCCTAACAGAAATAGGCGACGGTTTACGAACTTGGGAAAAGTATAAAGCATCAGTTTGTAGCGGACTATGACCCCAAATTCCTAAAGCGTGTCCAAGTTCGTGGCGGGCTGCTGCTTGGATATACTCACCTGTTTGACTGGGACTTAGCAAGATGCTGAAGCGGTGGGATAAAACTTTGTTGTTGGTGTATAACTCGTAAGTAGTTTGTGCCGATCGCGCACGAGGTATATTACTACCAGGGGAAATTTGTAGAGGTGGTGCTTTTCGCACTATCGTAATATCCGCAACTTCTGGCTGTTGGACTACTGTTAAAGGCAAATAAGCATTCCATTCCTGCACAGCCTGTAAGACACTACTTACCCATGTTTGAGCTTGTTTTTCGCTAACGGCTTTTGGTGCTTCTACGTAAACTTTGATAGGAAATTGTGACCAAACTAAATAACCAACTTGAGTTGTTGTGACTTGAGAAAAGTAGTCACCATTGTTGGTTTTATCTTGCCACTGTGCGAGTGTGGGTGGTAGGGGATGGGGTTTTGGAGGAGATGAGGGAGATGAGGGGGATGAGGGGGATGAGGGGGTTGGCAAAGAGATTATTAAGTCTGAAGATGCATATTTTGGTATTTTTGTAAAGCTATAACTCCACTGGAGATTCATAAAAAATATTAACAGCCCTGTGCCAATAAACAAGGCAAGAGCTGTAATTAACCGTCGTGAAATTAAATTTAATACGGTGTTAAGTATCGGGTGTTGGGTTCTTCTGCCCATTTACCTATCCTTATTTAGGCAGCCAACCGGCACTTAAAACTACTGTTAAGCCAAGGAAAATCACTGTCAGCGCCCAAGTAACTCGGTTTAAGGTGTTTTCTGCACTTTTGGTGCTGCTAAATAGCTGGGCTTGTCCGCCAATGGCTCCAATACCATCACCTTTGGGGCTATGCAGCAAAACCAAGATAATCAAACCAGCAGCGGAAAATGCCCAAATGCCTTGCACGATATTAGTAACTGTCATGGTAGCAATCTCATTTATAACAAGTTTCAAAAAAGAGGAGTTAGGAGTTAGGAGTTAGGAGTTAGGAGTTAGGAGTTAGGAGTTAGAAGTTAGGAGTTAGGAGTTAGAAAAGTGTTAATTGATAGCTTTTCACTATTAACTCTTAATTATTAACTCCTCAGTCTTAACTCTTCATTATTAAGGCGTTGCTGATTAGTGGGATGATTTTTGTCTCACGCAAAGGCGCAAAGACGCAAAGAATCAATATTCTGCTTTGTACAAAAGTCCCAATTCATCCCGCATTTATGCAACGCCCATTATTAACTCCTCACTCTTAACTCTCCACTCCTAACTCTTCATTATTAACTCCTCACTCCTAACTCTTTTACAAGCCTACTTGCACGGGGGTGCGAGTGCGTTGCAGGTCATATTCTGCGGTTTTCAGCAGCGATCGCCCCGTCATTTCTGGTGGTTGAGGCAGCTGTAAAATCTCTAGGATGGTGGGAGCGATGTCGGCTAGCTTGCCATCGGTTCGCAGTTCGACATTTGTACCATATCCGGGGATTTTGACTTTTTCTCCTTCCACGAGAATAAAGGGGACTGGATTAGTTGTGTGAGCTGTCCAGGGATTACCCCCTTCATCTAGCATATACTCAGCGTTGCCATGATCGGCAGTAATAATTGTTGTACCGCCGGCTTTGATAACGCTCTCTAATAAGCGTCCCAAACAGCGATCGACTGTTTCAATGGCTGTGATAGTGGCTTCGATTTGACCAGTATGCCCTACCATGTCTGGGTTAGCATAATTAATCACAACTAAAGAATATAAACCCTTTTGAATGGCAGCGATCGCTACGTCTGTAACTGCTTTTGCTGACATCGCTGGCGCGTGGTCATAAGTCGCTACCATTGGGCTGCTGACTAATTCCCGGTCTTCTCCAGGAAAAGGTTCCTCCAAACCCCCGTTAAAGAAATACGTGACGTGGGCGTATTTTTCTGTTTCGGCGGTGCGGAATTGCTTGAGATTGTGATTCGCTATCACTCCTCCCAGAATATTATTCAGATTTTGTGGTTCAAAAGCCACAGCTACGGGTAAGTCTGGATCGTATTGGGTAAATGTGGCAAATGACAGCGGTGTGATTTGCTGTCTTTCAAAACCGTTAAATTTAGGACTGACAAAGGCTTGAGTCAACTGTCTGGCGCGATCGGGGCGGAAGTTGAAAAATATTACCCCATCCCCTGGTTCTATCGCACCAGGAGCAATTCTGACGGGGTTGACAAATTCATCTTTTACCCCTTCGGCGTAAGATGCTTGCAAGATTTCTACAGCCTTACGGTCATCACCCACCGCATCTTGTGTCATGACATCGTAGGCGCGTTTTACCCGATCCCAGCGGTGATCGCGATCCATCGCGTAGTAGCGACCGCTGACGGTGACTATGCGCCCGATGCCGATGCGGTCTATATAATCTTGTAGCTGGGCGATCGCTTTTATGCCCTCGGTTGGCGCGGTGTCACGACCATCAGTAATTGCGTGGATACAAACTTCTGAAATTCGCTGCTCTTTAGCTAAGTCAAGTAGACCAAATAGATGGGTGATATGGGAATGTACCCCACCCTCAGAACAAAGCCCTATTAGATGTAGCTTGCCATTTTGAGAGCGAACTTCCTGGCAAATTTTGACAAGTGCTGGGTTGGAAGTGATAGAACCATCTTCGACCGCATCGGAGATGCGTACCAGTTCTTGCGGTACTACTCGCCCAGCACCAATGTTCAAATGACCAACTTCTGAGTTGCCCATTTGACCATCTGGCAACCCTACGGCTTTTCCTGATGTGTGGATGAGGGTATGCGGGTAAGCTGCCCATAGACTGTCCACAATGGGAGTTTTAGCAGCAACAATAGCGTTTCCTCGCGTCTGCTCGCAGTAGCCCCATCCGTCTAAAATGACTAGCACCACAGGAGCTACAGGTGCTTTGGTCATAGTAAAATTGCCCTTTACTTTTTGTAATACCCGAATGATACCATTGCTAATCGCCGCCGCAAGTGAATTTCTGCTTACTAACTTCTTTTATGAACGACTTGCAGCTTTTTGAGACATTTATTAAAAAATAGTAATTTTTCTATGATGTTTTTGATCTTGAATAATTAGTGATTATTTAGTACGCTGTCATGCATTTAAGTTGCACATTAACTCGTGAGGTTGTCCTTTGTCCTCTCTTACAAAGAATGCAAGATCTAGGCGCATTCGCTTAGTAGCATTTAAACGAATTATGCATTTATTAGCTGTATGATTCAGATTTAAATCAGTCAACAGTCAACAGTTATCAGTGACACTGGTAATTAGTAACTGATAACTGTAGGAGAAAGGGGCTGTTAACCAAGGCAAAAACTGACCAAAGTTCAACTGTTGAACTTTACTACTAAACAACTTTCCAGTTTCTCATTTTCGTTTCGTGGAAGCTTTGGCAGCTTTAGCAGCTTTTTTAGCAGCTTTTTCGGCTTCTATTGCAGCTAATTTTGCTTCTTCTTTTTCTTCGGCAATTTTCTGGAGATAGTAATGATAATCTCCTAAATAAACCCGGAATTCGCCATCCCGAATTTCAACAATTTTGTTGGCTACCTGAGAGATAAAGTAGCGATCGTGTGATACGACAATTGCCGTACCATCATAGTTTTGCAGGGCTTCTTCCAGCATTTCTTTCGCTGGAATATCTAGGTGATTTGTCGGCTCATCCAAGATTAATAAGTTCGCGGGACGTAAAAGCATTTTTGCCAATGCCAAACGAGCTTTTTCTCCTCCACTTAATGCCCCGACTGCCTTAAATACTGTGTCACCAGTAAATAAAAATCGTCCTAAAAGTGTCCGGACTTCTTCATTTTTCCAGTCTGGAACTTCATCATGGATTGTTTCCATGACAGTTCTTTTCAAGTCCAAAGCTTCAGCCTGATTTTGTTCAAAGTAACCAGGAATAACGTTATGATCGCCTAATTGGACAACACCTTCTGTGGGTGTTTCCATACCCATAATTAGGCGCAGAAGTGTAGATTTTCCAGCACCATTGGGACCGAGAAAAGCAATGCGATCGCCTCTTTCAATTAAGAGATTCGCTCCCAAAAACAAAATCTTATCATCATAGATATGAGTTAATTCTTTAATATTTACTACCTCACGTCCGCTGCGGGGTGCCGGAGGAAAGCGGAAGTGTAGAGTTCTCACTCCAGCTATAGGTGCTTCGATGCGCTCGATTTTTTCTAGTTGCTTTTCCCGGCTTTTTGCCTGGGTACTGCGGGTAGCACTGGCGCGAAATCGATCGACAAAAACTTGTTGTTTTTCTAATTCTTTTTGCTGGCGTTCGTAAGCACTCAGTTGTGCTGATTGATTCTCAGCTTTCTGTTGCAAATATGCGGAATAATTTCCGAGGTAAGTGGCAGAAACACCGCGTTCAGTTTCCACAACTTGGGTACAGAGACGGTCAAGAAATTCCCGGTCATGGGAAACTATGACCATTGGAGTAATTAGACCCTTGAGGTAAGTTTCTAACCACTCAATGGTTTCTAAATCTAGATGGTTAGTTGGTTCGTCCAGCAGTAACAAGTCGGGTTTTTGCAGGAGAATTTTACCCAAACTCATCCGCATTTGCCAACCGCCACTAAAGGCACTGACAAGGCGATCGCCATCTTCTACCCCAAATCCCATTTCTGGTAGGATTTTCCCAATGCGTGCGTCTAAACCATAGCCATCCAAAGCTTCAAATTGGCGCTGCAAACGATCCAATTTGTTGATTAGCCGATCCAGTTCCTCTGGATCGGCTGCTTCCATGTCACGTTGTACCTGCGTTAGAGATAGCTGTACTTCGTTGGCTTGTTTGAAAACTGTCCAAAATTCTTCTCTAACGGTGCGGGTGGGGTCTACTTCAAACTCTTGGTTGAGGTAAGCTATGTGTAAACTGGAAGGACGAATGATTTCGCCCGCTGTGGGTTCAATTTCCCCAGTGATGATTTTGAGTTGGGTGGACTTTCCAGCACCGTTGACACCGACTAAGCCAATGCGATCGCCTGGTTTAACTTCCCAGTTGATATCTTTGAGAACTTCGCCTGTAGGATAAATTTTACTAATATGTTCGAGTCGCAGCATTAAGTTTCTCTCAGGTAGGGAGTGGGTGATTGAGGACGAAGTACTAATACCGCTTCCAATATTAACAAAAATTAACTATAAATTCGCCACTGGAAAGTTCTGGAACTGCAAATTAAATTTGGCTTCAGTGAGGTATTAAGGGACTTCCAAAAAATAAATTATCCCAATTTCGCTCCTTCAACACGACTATTCCTCCCCCATGTTCCCTGCTCCCCTGCCTTAATCCAACGGAATATTTTTTTACTTGGAAGTCCGTAAAAGGATATTTTAAAAGTCCTTTTTTCAGTAATAACACGTTCTAGATCCCCCCAAATCCCCCTTTTTAAGGAGGACTAGGGGGGATCTAAAAGTGCCTAAAATGACAGCACAAAAATTTTCAAACAACCTCTAACTAGCAACTTGGGTTATTACTTGCATCCTTGTTTCGATTACTCTGGGTCAAAGTCAAACCATTCATCTGTAGGCTCAAATTCGTCGTTAACCTTGCCTATTTTTCTTTGATGTTTCATTTGATCCTCCTGTAGCTCAGTCCTTTCACCGTTCTGTACCTTTGGCGGCTCAAGCAAAACAAGCTTATGTATATCTGTGCCGATTTTATCAAACAGTTTAGGTAGGTCAACATATATTGGGTATATACTCCTAGCGGTTTCCAAGAACAGGCGCTTGTTCTTCTGATCTGAAACAGTACGCCAGAGCGTAGAGGAAAGGAAAGGGTTATTTAATGACTTAACATTTAATGGCGTTGACATATTACGAATTAAGGAAAAAGCTCTAGCGATCCCTTCTTCATATGACCAGGGTTCCAAAAACAATTCCTCTGTCCCTTCCTTCAAAAATGCTCTTTTGTTACTATTTATTTGTTCAAGATTCTCGCTGAAAAATGAGGCGCGGATAAATCGAATATCAGCGCCATTCATTGGCGGAGTCATCTCCTTCACCTCTTTGACTTCTCCTTCTTCATTCTGAGTCTTTCTCTTTAAAGCATCCCAAGAAAATTCTTCTGTGCCCCAACCCCCTTTTTCTTCAAATTCTTTTAAAATTTGTAATTGACTGGCATACAGGGAGTTAGTCAGAACTTTGTATTTTTTATCATGATAAATTTTTAGCTTGCTCTCACCATTGCCATTGTTAAGGTACTGTAAGATTGCTGAATCTCCGATCGCATCAGAAATGCTCAGATGTAACACTATATTTTTACCTTTAGGATCAAGTATCGGAGGATTACCCTGCATAAGAAAGGGTATTCTATCCGTAACAATAGTGAATTCCTCCTTTTCTAAGTCTTCTACAGCTTCTTTGACAGTTGCGTATTTGTCTAATATGTACTGCGCCCAACCTGAAACTGCTAAGCCGTGAATAAATTTCTGCATCAGCCTGAAACTGTACTTCGATAAAATAAATCTGGTTTTCAGTGCCTTGTTTAGGTAAAAATACACCATCAATTCTGAAGGCTGTTTGTTTGATTTCAATTGATGAAAATCGGTAAAGGCTAGCTTCTTCGGGCGGATTTCCGATAAGCTCGAAGAAGATACTAGGAAATTCTTGAAAGAGACGGTAAAAAATACTGTCTGTTTTCATGATTTTTTACCACTTGGTAATTATCATTTACTTTTCATACATTACTTTGTTTTTCTGAACCGTCTCGCACTTCTAGCAATCGCTCTTTTGCGATTCCTAATATCCGTGAAAGTGGTGCTAATAAACTATCATCAAATGCTTCTCCAGTATAAATATTATTCAGTTCAGTGGGGGATACTTTAAAAGTATCGCAGAATTTAGCAAACTCTTGGTTACTCAGGTCAAGTTCCTTTTGGCGATCGCGCAATAAAAGAGCGATCGCTCTAGTTCCATATTTCGGGCGTTCGCTACTTTTGATATATTTATGAATTAAATAATTAACTTTATTGGTGTCGCCACCCATTTTTTTGATTAAATCAGTGCAAGCTTGTTTAAGTGCTTTTTTAAATACTTCTTCATCATTTAAAAAACTAATTATTTCGCTGGCATATTCTTGTTTAAAAAATCCAACTAAATTGCCTTGATGGTAAATTGGTATATAAGCATTGTTCGTTTCAACTTGCCAGTCTAAAGGTTCATTGCGTAGCGACATAGATACCCTTTTAAATCATTTAAGATTTCACCATTTTAAAACCATTTTTTACTACCTGCCAGTGCTTAGATTTTGATAAAGTCAATATAGTAATCTGGTGTTATTTCTGTCTCTTGATGTGCTGGTTACAAAAATTAACAAACCTATCTAGACTTTCAGGCGTCGCTGTTACCATTTTCCATTCGCGATCGCCTGAAGTGTTTTTGGCAATTTTTTATGTTATGAATTAATCAAGAAAAATGGTAGTAATTATCCTTCCCAGTCTTGACGAGTATCGCACAGAAAATTGTCTGCGATCGCATCATCAAATAAATAGGGGCAAGACTCTGGAAAAGTTCGTAATGGTAAGTTAGTTTCTCGCAGCGCCAAATCGACTCCTGCTTCAAAACCATCTAACAAGGCTTCTTCTATTCGAGACTTTAGACTGGGGTTCTGTCGCAAATGCCTGTGGATGGCACGACGCTGTTCTCGAATTGTTAAAAACCAACTGCGAGAGCGTTGTTCGGGTTGATATTCCCACTTCAAGAGATGACCTAGTAATACACTCAGACGACTTACGAGTTCCCGATACTCCTGTCTCCCCAAAGCTTGAATTTCCTCTTGCAGGTGTGGCCAGTCTAGTTCCATAACTAGCTTCTGCTCTAACGCTTTAGCCTGCTCCTGTGTCCAGCCATAGAAATCTTCGTCATACAAACAAGGTTTGTCCATATCCATATAGATGAATCTTGACAAGAAAGAATTCAGGAGTCAGAATTCAGAATTCAGAATAAATTCTGTATCACTGGCTTAATTGTGAACAAATATTCAACTAGCCTTAGCTTCATCCTCTGACGCTTGGGCCACAGCCGCGAACCTATCCGCCGCAGCCTGAACAATTTGAGCCACTTGGCTAAGAGGCATATGCTGTATTTGTCTGAGAATCAAACTCAAATCAGAGGTTTCTTGTATTGGCTTGCCATCCAAGCAACTAAGTAACTCTTGGAGTGTGTAACCTGCTCTCGCTGCGATTTTTGCCAAATATTCAGTATCTGGCACATTCACACCCTTTTCCCACAACTGAACAGCAGTAGCAGAAACTCCCAAAAGCTTGCCAAAAGCTCGCTGGCTCATGGAACCGCGAGCTAGTTTGATGATTTCAATCAGTTTTTCTCTGCTTTCGATGTTCACTGCTTGTGTAGCTAGTCAACTGCATTTATTAGTTTAGTGAGAAACTTTAAAATCTTAATTTTATATTGACAAGTATCATTGTTAATGATAAATTAAAATGAAGATTGTAAATAAGCAACGTTCATTTCAATTATAGACTATAGACGCTGCTAGGTTATTTGGCATTTTTGCCAATCACACAAAAGGTGCATGATGTTTTCCCAGCCACGCCAAATAAAAAAATATCGCCGCAAAGGTCGAAATTTCATAGCCACTAATAAAATTAAACCAGAACAGTGGCACATTTCAAACAATGAAGCAAAAGAAGCTCTCAAAACTAAAGGCTATAAAATTAAGCAAATCAAGAAAATTCACTGTCTCAAGCATCAGGTGTGTATTTCTTACTGGGATGCGGCAGGTAACATCTGTAGCAGCTTTTTCAGCTACCGGATTTTTGGGCGTTGGCAACAAGAAGTAGAAAAATTAATTTATACCTGCCAAAGCCTGAAGGAATGGACAAAGGTAAATTACGTTATGAAGCACGAACTTGCTTATTATAATTATCCTAGTGAAATTGAAGATGCACTACGCGCTGCATTAGAAAACCGCCTGCATGTGTTAAAAACAACATTACAACAAGCGGTTTATCAGAATTTTTACTAATAAAACAGGAGTCAGAATACAGAATTCAGAATTCAGAATACTCTACCCATAAAGGGATAAAGTTTTAAGGCGAGAATATTTTACAGCGTTTTTCATCTATTTGAACCACAATCCTCGGTAGGGGCGCACAGCTGTGCGCCCCTACAACGTGGTCTATTTACCTGAAAATTGCTGTAGTTTTTTTCGCCCACCATTCCACTCGCTTTTAACCAATATTCAGACGCGACGCTCTCTGCGAGATGCTAAAAGCGAACGAATACTCGGCTTAGCTGCGCTATCACCCACTCGTACACAATTCCTACTGAATTCTGACTCCTGAGTTCTGAATTCTTCTTATAAAAATTAATTAGTGCTAGCAGTTGCCAATTCAGCTAGACGTTCCTGTTGGTCTTGGGAGATGCAAGATTGGACAATAGTCTCCAAATCACCTTCCAAGACAGGGTTAAGAGAATAGTTTTGACCTAAACGGTGGTCGGTAACGCGGTTGTCTTTATAATTGTAGGTGCGAATTTTTTCCGATCGCGATCCTGTCCCAACCTGCGATCGCCGCATGGAAGTTACAGCTTCTTGTTGTTCGCTTAACTTGATGTCATACAACTTCGCCCGGAGAATTTGCATCGCCCGTTCTTTGTTTTGCAACTGGCTGCGTTCTTCTGTACAGAAAATGCGAATTCCCGTTGGTTTGTGCATCAAGTCAACGGCTGTTTCCACCTTGTTGACGTTTTGTCCACCAGCACCGCCAGAACGAGCCGTGGTCATTTCAATATCTTTCGGGTCAATATGAATTTCCACATCATCCACCTCTGGCATAATCGCTACGGTAGCTGTGGAAGTATGAACCCGTCCCCCAGATTCAGTTGCCGGCACCCGCTGCACACGATGCACTCCAGCTTCAAACTTTAACTGGCTGTAAACGTCATTACCTTTAATTTCCAGAATGACCTCTTTCCAGCCACCCATTTCTCCTCGAGATTCGCTCACTAGAGAAACTTTCCAACCTTGAGTCTGGGCGTAGCGGGTGTACATCTGCATCAAATCGCCAGCCCAAATGCTTGCTTCATCGCCACCAGTACCAGCGCGAATTTCCAACATGATATTCTTTTCATCATTGGGGTCGCGTGGTAGTAGTAAGACTTTCAAGCGAGACTCTAAGTATTCTATTTTTTCCTCAAGTTCCTTGACTTCCAGTGCTGCCATTTCTTGCAACTCTGGGTCGCTGGCAGATTCTTTGTAAACCTGACGCGCTCCTGTCAAGTCTTCTTGGGCTATTTTCCAAGTTTCATAGGTATTAACTACCTCTTCCAAAGAAGAACGAGACTTAGCAATTTGTTGATACTCATCAGGGTTGCTAGCGGTATCGGGGTCGCCAAGACGACGCGTTAATTCATTAAAGGTTTGTTCAACGGATTTTAGTTTGTCCAGTAAGTATGATTCAGCCATGACGAGTGCGATCGCTCCTTAAAAAAATAACAAATTGGCTCGAGCATATAAATGACAATCGACCCCGAAAAATGCAGGGTCGTCGTTAACAGCAGAGCCAACCCGCTACTTTTTCTTTTTGGTGCCGGTGCTTTGTTCGCTGGACATACCGTATTTGCGGAGGAAACGCTCAACTCGACCCTCAGTGTCAATAATCTTCTGAGTGCCAGTGTAAAATGGGTGATTTCCAGACCAAACATCTACGTGCAATTCTGGCTTGGTAGAGCCAACAGTCATCACAACTTGACCGTTACAGTAGACTTTAGCCTCTGGATACCACTTGGGATGAATATCAGATTTAGCCATTGTTCCTTTTGTGGTGAATCTATAAGAATTATAACTTTTAGGATGGAATCAGGTTAGGGAGTGGGGAGATGAGGGAGGTAAGACAGCAGGGGGAGCAGGGGGAGCAGGGGAGGCAGGGGGAGAAAGAATAACCAATGCCCAATGCCCCATGCCCCATGCCCCATGCCCTAACGCTTAGAGTACTGAGGCGCTTTCCGGGCTTTGTGTAAACCATATTTTTTCCGTTCCTTTGCCCGAGGATCGCGAGTGAGATAACCTTCGGTTTTCAAAGGTGGGCGGTTGTCTGGGTCTAGTTGGCACAAAGCACGAGCAACTCCCAAGCGAACAGAATCAGCCTGTCCGGTCAAGCCGCCGCCTTCTGCTTTTACCAAAATGTCATATTCATTTTCTAGTCCCAAAGTTTCCAAGGGTGCTTTGATGACTCCCAGGTAGTTGGCATTGAATTGGAAATACAAGTTTCCATCTTTACCGTTCACAGTCAGTTGACCAGTACCTGGAACCAGGCGTACTCTTGCTACTGCGGACTTCCGACGGCCAGTACCCCAGTACACAGCGCGGCCGCTATTGGTGTCTACTGCTACCATTAATTTTCTTCTCCAGGAATTGTATTAATTTTTAGTTCTTTGGGTTTTTGAGCTTCGTGGGGATGAGTTGGCCCGGCGTAAACTTTCAGCTTGGTGAATAACTGTTTACCCAGGCTACTTTTGGGTAGCATACCTTTGACAGCGTGTTCTAAAATGCGTTCTGGTAGGCGCTGTTGCAACTTAGCAAAGGTTTCCGTTTTCATCCCACCGGGACGACCAGAATGGCGACGGTACAATTTTTGAGTGCGCTTTTTGCCTGTGACTGCTACTTTCTCGGCATTGATAACGATCACGAAATCACCCGTATCTAGGTGGGGTGTAAATTCGGGTTTGTTTTTGCCTCTGAGGACTTGAGCAATTTCACTGGCGAGGCGTCCGAGACGTTTATCGGTAGCGTCTACTATGTACCACTCACGCTCAATGGATGCCTCAGGAGGAAGGTATGTTTTAACTATTGTCATTTGTAATTTGTCCTTTGTCCTTTGTAATTTGTCATTTGTCAGTTGTCCTTTGTCCTTTGTCAGTTGTGCTTTGAATGACTAATGACTAATGACTAATGACTAACGACTCTTGACTAATGACCAACTTTGGCAGGCTGTCGTACCAAATCTCCTTCGGGAAGGGAAAATCTGGATAGCCGACTCGCAATAAGCACAAACCTTGGGCTGGTGCGGCGTGTTTGACTTCTTGGCGGCGTTGTTCTTTCCAGAGTTCGGTGAAGTTGGAAAGTGTGCGTTCTCCAGAACCTACTTGTACCAACATTCCTACCAACAGCCGTACCATGCCATACAAAAATCCATCTGCCTGTATTTCAATATGGATAAATGGCCCACTGCGACGACACTCTGCTGCTTGCACCTCTACCCACGAATGCGATCGCTTTGAGCCTGCACGGTGAAAAGCAGCTAAGTGATGCTTTCCCAAGAGAGGTTTGAGGGCAGCTTCGATTAATGATTCATCCAGGGGTGCATAATAATAATGCCAACTGAAGGGTTTCACGAACAAGTTAAGTCGATCTTCAGTGTATATTGTGTAGCGATACCGCCGATAGGCTGCGCTAAAGCGGGCGTGCCAACGGCAGTCTACACCAGCTGAAGCCCTGATTAATATATCTGGTGGCAGATAGCTGTTGAGGATTGTTGCCCACTTGTGAGCCGGAATTAAACCTGTTGCTTCAAAATGGGCGACTTGAGCAGCAGCGTGGACTCCGGAATCAGTTCGCCCGGCGCCGTGTAATGTCACATGATGTCCGAGAATAGTAGCGATCGCAATTTCTATCTCTTCTTGGACTGTACGCTGGTTTTTTTGCCTTTGCCAGCCATGAAAATGAGTGCCCAGGTATTGGATTACCAAGGCTACTCGGTGAGTTTGTGTAGGCTGGTGGCTTTCTAACATAGAGATTTTGTTCTTCGTCATTTGTCATTTGCAAATGACCAATGACTAATGAGTTAAACCAACTCAATTATTGCCATCTCGGCTTTATCACCCCGACGGGGTATGGTATGTAGGATACGGGTATAACCGCCCTGACGATTACCATAGCGAGTAGGAGCTTGTTCAAACAGAGCGTGAACGAGGGCTTTGTCGAAGATGTAGCCAAGGGCTTCCCGACGTGCAGCCAAGGAGCCGTTTTTGGCTAGGGTAATCATTTTATCTACTTCACTTCGCACAACTTTAGCGCGAATTAAAGTGGTGGTGATTTTACCATGACGGATCAGCTCAGTGGTGAGCGATCGCAATAAAGCGCGGCGCTGGTCTGCTGGTTTACTAAGTTTTTTGACGCGACAACGGTGACGCATAATTAAGCACTTATGAACTACAAACGGTTTTCATCTCATGTCCAACTAATTACTTATCAAAAAACTCTCCGCGTCTTTGCGTCTCCGCATCTCCGTGTCTCTTTCAATGATAAGTAACCAACCAGACTCGATATCACTTAAGGGTGTTTAGAGCCTCTTTCCTGGGGCAAGGTAATGCCCAAGCGTCGCTGCAAAGCTTCTACAACTTCTTCTGCTGACTTTTGGCCAAAGTTTTTAATCTCTAGTAGATCTTCTTGGGTATAATCCAACAAGTCGGCCACCGAGTTAACTTGTGCCCGTTTGAGACAGTTATATGCCCGTACAGAAAGTTGCAACTCTTCGATGGGAATCTGAGCAGTTGGGTCTTCTGAAATTTCCGAACCTGTATCCGTTGGTTCTAGGGAAATGTCTTTCAACGGGTTGAATAAATCTACCAAGATTCCAGCAGCTGAGGATAGTGCTTCTTGGGGAGAGATACTGCCATTTGTCCAAACTTCCAACAACAGTCGGTCTTTTGGTATTAAGCCTTCCCCACGAGATTCTTCAACACTATAGTTAACTTTTCGCACCGGCATAAATATTGAGTCGATTTGCAGAAAGTCCAATGATGTGGCTTCCTCGCGTCCTCGCTCTACGGTGCGATAACCTTTACCTTTCTCGATCCGAAATTCCATTTCCAGCTTTCCACCTTCGGCGATGGTAGCTACATACTGGGTCGGATCGATGACTTCTACTTCACTAGGTAAATCAAAATGTGCCGCAGTGATTGTTGTCGGTCCATTAACGAGTAATCTACCAATTTGGGGTTGCGAGGAATAGTTTTTGAGGATGACTTCCTTCATTCTCATGAGGATTTCCAGAACATCTTCCCGCACACCAGGGACTGTAGCAAACTCATGTGAAACGCCTGCAATCCGGACTGCTGTAACTGCCGTACCTTCTAGATTGGACAGTAAAACCCGCCGCAGTGCGTTACCAACCGTTGTTCCTTGACCGCGCTCTAGAGGTTCCAAAACAAATTTACTGTAATGGTTGCGGCTTTCTTCAGTATTAGACTCTACACATTCAATTTGAAACTGCGCCACGGATTAGCCTCCCTTTTTTAAGGTGCTGCTAGCAGACAAATGTATTGCCTCCCGAATTGAGTGTCAATTTTCGATTTTTGATTTTTGATTTTTGATTGTGCTTTTGGAGTTCATTTCCCCGTATTCTGGGTGGAATAAATCTCAAAGATCCTCGATGTGCTTGACTACGCGATCGTCAACTTCAAATCCACGAAGTCCTTACCATTGTTCAGGATTAATCTCAAATCACAAATCTCAAATCTCAAATTGATTAATAATATTTTGGGTTGACCGAAGTTTAACAGCTTTCCTTGTGGAAAAATCTGACGCACTTCTAGTCTCCCAAGCCCGACAAAGTTCCAGTCTTAATTCAATGCAGTTTCGATACTAGACCCCCAAGGGGTCTTTGCAATTGAGTTGACTTGACTTTGGCTGCAATTTATCGTCCTCACCGTCCAAGTTTTGATGATTAAACTCGACGGCGCTTGGGTGGACGACAACCATTGTGAGGAATGGGGGTAATATCCCGAATCAGTGTAATTTCCAGTCCTGCTCCCTGAAGTGCGCGGATAGCGGTTTCTCTACCTGCTCCTGGACCACTGACCATTACCTCAATTTGGCGCATTCCTTGATCTATGGCTCGACGGGCTGCACTTTCAGCAGCGGTTTGCGCTGCAAAGGGAGTTCCCTTTTTTGCTCCCTTAAAGCCGCTAGAACCAGCACTAGCCCAGGAGATAACATCTCCATTTTGATCGGTAATGGTGACAATGCTATTGTTGAAAGTAGACTGGATGTAAGCCATCCCATTGGGGACGTTCCGTTTCTGCTTTTTGCTCCCGGATTTTTTAGTTGGTTGTCTCGCCATACTTGTTTTGTTGATTTAAGGTAAAACTTGCTCTGTTTGGCAAAGGTTGTCAAATTATTTATTTCCCTGGCGCTTTCTTCTTACCAGCCACTGTCTGCCTTCTGCCTCTACGGGTTCTGGCGTTAGTGCGAGTTCTCTGTCCTCTGACTGGCAAGCCCATACGATGACGACGCCCTCTGTAGGTGCCAATGTCAACCAGGCGCTTGATGTTCATAGATTCCCAGCGCCGTAAGTCCCCTTCAACTTCGTAGTTAGTTTCTATTTCTGCTCGGAGTTTGGCTACATCGCTGTCACTCAATTCTTTAACGCGGGTGTCTGGGTTTACACCTGTAGTCGCTAAAATTTCTTGCGATCGCGATAACCCTATTCCATATATGTAAGTTAGACCAATCTCAACGCGCTTATCGCGTGGAAGGTCTACTCCGGCTATACGTGCCACAATGAACTCTCCCTATTGTTCTCGCAATTACTAGTAGTTAGAAAAACGTGATTAATCGCGTCTTTTCGTTTTAATAAAGATTATGCGTTTGGCAACACTACTCTGTTGATTCAGAGCTTTATCCTTGACGTTGTTTGTGTTTGGGGTTGACGCAAATCACCATAACGCGACCACGACGTTTGATCACATTACACTTTTCACAGATTTTCTTGACTGAGGCTCTAACTTTCATGCCTTTTTACTTTGACTCCAAATATTAAATTATAACATTTCTTGGGAAATTATTCAGGTAAGTTGACTAGTAAACAGTCAAAAAGATGGTTTTATGGTAAAATTTTCTACATATATTTACTTCTTTCTCAGTCGGTAGGTGATTCTGCCTTTAGTCAAGTCGTAGGGAGTTAGCTCTACCTTGACGCGATCGCCAGGCAAAATCTTAATATAGTTACGGCGAATCTTCCCAGAAATGTGTGCTAACACGTTAAAACCATTGTCCAAGTCAACGCGAAACATCGCATTGGGCAAAGACTCTGTAACCGTGCCTTCCATTTCAATCAAATCTTGCTTAGACAATTTGTTTTTTCCTCAACTCAACAATCTCCTGTTCCTTTGCAGCGGTTCATCTGCAAGAGAACACACTTTGAGAAATATATCAACAGTTTCTTAATATATTTTAGCTAAAATTGTTCAACTTCCTGAGTGGATGGGGAGTGGGGAGTGGGGAGTAGGGAGTGGTGAATTCTCTATTCCCTACTCCCTACTCCCTATTCCCTACTCACCCTGCTTTTTAAGGAATTATCTTTTGGAGTTCATCAGTGACTTCTTCTTGGGACTGATTGCCATTGACTGTTAGGAGTTTTTGGCGATCGCGGTAATAATCAATTAAAGGTGCAGTTTCAGCCCGATAAACTTCCAAACGACGACGAATCACTTCTTCGTTATCATCTTTTCGTCCTCGTGCAAGTAAACGCCCGACTACTACCTCATCTGGGACTTCCAGACTGACTACTCTTTCACCAGACTGGTCTAGCTGTTCGAGTAATTCCTCAAGAAAAACTGCTTGCTTCACAGTCCGAGGAAAACCATCGAGAATCCAACCATGCTTGGCATCTAACTGACTCAGCCTCTCCTGTACCATTTCCTGTACGAGAATGTCTGGCACTAGTTCCCCTTTATCCATATAACTTTGAGCTTTAATGCCCAAACGGGTTTGCTTGGATAATGCTTCGCGCAATATATCACCCGTAGAAACATGGGGAACTTGCCGATGGTCAGCTAATGTCTTAGCTTGTGTTCCTTTACCAGCTCCAGGCGGTCCCAAGAAGATTAGTCGCGTCACTATTGTTTCACCATTCCTTCATAGCGCTGAGAGATAACGTAAGTTTGGATTTGTCTTGCCGTATCAATCGCCACACCAACTAAAATTAACAAAGAGGTAGCACCCAATCCCTTAAATGTGGGTACTCCTAAAGCACTTTCCACACCGGTTGGGATAATAGCAACTAAGCCCAAAAAGACAGCACCCAAAAAAGTGAGTCTGTTTGACACCCGTTCGATATACTCGCTAGTTGCCTTGCCAGGACGAATACCAGGAATACTGGAACCCATTTTCTTCAAGTTTTGCGCTACATCTACTGGGTTGAGAATCAACGAAGAATAGAAGTAACTGAAGAAAATAATGGATATCATGTAGACTAGGGCATAAAGCCAAGAACCAGAACCGCTGGGACTCAGATAAGTGTTAACTATATTGGCCAATTCGGCATTTTTAGTGAAATTGGCAATTAACAGTGGCAAACTGAGGATAGCAGCGGCAAAAATAATTGGCATCACTCCGCCTTGATTGAGGCGTAAGGGTAAGAAACTACGCTGCTCGGCCAAAACCCGGCGACCTACTTGACGACGAGCTGAAATAATTGGGATGCGACGCATTCCTTCTTGCACAACCACAATACCAACAATTGTTGCCAGGAACACTAAGAGTAGCACAATCACGCGGCCTACTGTTTCCCGACCGCCCACTTGCACCAAATCGATGGTATCTCCTAAAGCTTTAGGTAATGATGCGACAATGTTGACAAAAATCAACAATGATGCTCCATTTCCGATTCCCCGTTCTGTAATCAGTTCTGATGCCCACATGACGAACATGGAACCAGCAGTAAGGGCGATCGCAGTTTCAGCTACAAACAGCGGCCCTGGGTTTAAAGCAAACTGCTGCAAGAATAATGCTGAAAAAGCTGTACTTTGAATAATTGCCCACCCCAAGGATACATATCGTGTAATTTGGGATATTTTTCGCCGACCCGCTTCACCTTCATTTTTCTGTAAATTTTCTAAAGATGGAATTGCAGCGGTGAGCAATTGGATGATAATGGACGCATTAATGAACGGCAAAATCCCTAAAGCAAAGACTCCTAAAGTTGAAAGTCCCCGCCCGGAAAATATATCCAACAAACCAAATATGGCGTTATTGCCTGAGATGGCTGCCGCAAACCGATCTCTATCAATCCCTGGCACAGGCAAAAAGATGCCTAAGCGAACCAAAATTAAAATACCGACAGTCACAAGCAGCCTACCTCTCAGCCCGGCTGCTTGTGCCATCTGCATAAAAGTTTCTTGAGCCGTTGGGGCTTTATCTCGACTGATCATAGAGTGCTACCTTTATTGTGAACCAGGCGCTGGCTGCGAGTTGGCTTGCATCTAAGTGCCCTATTCCGGCTCACTCATAAGACTTCACAACTCCCACCAGCTGCCTCAATTTTGCTCCGAGCTGTACCTGTGAAAGCAGCCGCTTTTACATTGAGTGGAATGCTCAATTCCCCGTTACCCAAAATTTTCAATGGACCTTTAGCACCAGTAATAATACCTACTGCTTCCAAGGAGGTCAAAGTTACTTCTGTATTAGCGGGAAGGGAGGCTAGCTTCTCTACATTAATCGTAGTGTAATTCTTCCGATTCACAACCGGAAAGCCCTTGAGTTTGGGTAAGCGGCGGTACAATGGCTGTTGACCACCTTCAAAACCTGGTCGCGTACCACTACCAGAGCGAGATTTTTGACCCCGCATACCTAGACCAGCACTGGCACCTTGACCGGCAGAAATACCCCTACCTACGCGGCGACGGCGTTTCTTTGAGCCTTGTTGCGGCTTAACATCGTTGAGTCTCATAAGCTAAAAGTGTCATTTGTAGTTTGTCATTTGTCCTTGGTAAATAAGCAATCACCAATGCCCAATGCCCTGTTTGGCCAATGTCCAATGATTAATTAGATGTAGAGATTTTCAATAGCAATACCGCGATCTTCCGCAACTTCAGAAAGAGTACGCAGTGTAGACAAAGCGTTGACTGCGGCTCTAGCATTGTTGAGGGGGTTGTTGGAGCCAAGTTGCTTAGCTAGGACGTTGCGAACTCCTGCCAATTCCAATACTGTACGCACAGCACCACCAGCAATTACACCAGTACCAGGGGCGGCTGGACGCATAATCACTTTTGCACCACCACCAACACCATCAATGGGATGGGGGATGGAGTTGGATTTGGTAATTGGAATGTCAATTAGGTGTTTTTTGCCGTCGGCTACACCTTTTTTTACTGCCCCAATTACATCTGAAGCTTTGCCTACTCCTACACCAACTTGACCACGTTCGTTACCAACAACCACGATCGCTCGGAAGCTAAGTTTTTTACCGCCTTTAACGACCTTACTCACGCGTCGGATCTGAATTACCCTCTCTTGCCAAGTGGTTTCTTCTTTTTTGGCACGCTTGGTTCTACTTTTACGCTCTGTTGCCATAATCAATGTTCTCTTAATGTCATTTGTCAGTTGTCATCTCTTACAAAGTTCTGATTGCCGGAAGCCGGCGCTCCGACTTTGGGCTTTGTCAGTTGTCATTTGTCTTTTGTCATTTGTCCAATAACTAATGACCAATGACTAATGACTAATGACTTTAAAAATCTAAACCAGCTTCGCGGGCTGCATCAGCTAGTGCTTTGACACGACCATGATATAAGTTGCCACCGCGATCGAAGACTACTCTGGTGATGCCTTTTTCTAGCGATCGCACTGCGATCAACTTACCAACTTGTACCGATGCATCCCGGTTTGCACCTGAACCTAAACTCGATTTCAACTCTGGTTCTACAGTTGATGCTGCCACGATGGTGTGATGCTGTGTATCGTCAATCACCTGGGCATAAATATGCTCATTAGAACGAAATACTGCTAAACGTGGGCGTTCTGCGGAGCCAATAACTTTGCCACGAACGCGTCGATGGCGACGCTGTTTTGATTCTCTACGAGTAAGTTTCATTTTTACTTCTTACCACTCTTACCAGTCTTACCAGCTTTACGTCTAACCACTTCACCGGCATAGCGAATACCTTTGCCTTTGTAAGGTTCTGGTGCGCGAACCGCACGAATTTTAGCTGCTGTGTTACCGACAATTTCTTTGTCGTAGCCGCTGACAATGACGTTAGTGGTTCCTTCTACTGCAAACTGAACTCCTTCTGGTGGTTCAATTTGCACCTGATGGCTGTAACCCATATTCAAAACTAGGTTACGTCCTTGAACTTGTGCCCGGTAACCAACCCCTTGAATTTCCAAACGGCGTTGAAAACCTTGGGAAACTCCCTCAACCATGTTGGCAACTAAAGTGCGGCTCAAGCCGTGCAATTGCCTAGAAGTACGGGTGTCATCTCGACGAGTTACTTGTAATATTTCTCCCTCTTGGGAGACTATAACGTTAGCAGGTAAATTGCGAGAAAGTTCTCCTTTTGGACCTTTCACCACAACCTTAGTGCCATCGATCGCCACTTGTACTTTGGCAGGAATAGTAATTGGACGTTTACCAATACGAGACATGACTTTTTGTCCTTTATGGAGTTATGAGTTATGAATTCCTAACTCTTCACTTTTTTTGATTACCAAATGTAGCAAAGTACTTCGCCACCCAAGTTCTGACGCCGCGCTTCGCGGTCAGTCATAATGCCACTGGATGTGGAAATAATGGCGATGCCGATGCCGCCTAGTACCCTTGGTAATTCTTTTCTATTGGAGTAAACACGCAAACCAGGCTTACTGACTCGCTTGAGGGCGGTGATTAGAGGCTGACGATTTTTACCCTTGTATTTCAAGGAAATCACCAGATTGCGTTTTACCTCATCTCCGGCTTCTTCAAATTCACCAATAAAACCTTCCTCCCGCAGCACTTTGGCAATACTACGGGTCATTTTTGTAGCTGGCACTTGTGTAGTTTGATGCCGCGCCAGGTTGGCATTGCGGATGCGCGTCAGCATATCTGCAATTGTGTCGTTAGCCGCCATCGTTCCCTCTATAGATGAACTTATTGATCGCGAAAGGGCATTCCTAATTCTTTAAGTAAGGCGCGACCCTCTTCGTCGTTTTTCGCTGTGGTGATAATGGAAATATCTAAACCACGGACTTGATCGATGCTGTCGTACTCGACTTCTGGAAAAATTAGCTGTTCTCTGACACCCAGAGTATAGTTCCCGCGTCCGTCAAAGCTTTTAGGGCTGACGCCGCGAAAATCTCGAATTCTGGGTAGTGACAGACTAACGAGTCGGTCGAGAAAGGCATACATTCTCTCGCCTCTGAGGGTAACCATAATACCCACAGGCATACCTTGACGAATTTTAAAGCCAGCGATCGCTTTTTTCGCCCGCGTCACTACTGGTTTTTGACCAGTAATCGTCGCAATTTCGTTAATAGATGCTTCCAGCGCCTTGGCATTTTGAGCTGCTTCGCCCAAACCCCGGTTCACAGTAATTTTTACCAACTTCGGTACTTGATGAACGTTGGTAAATTGAAACTGAGAAGTTAGTTTCGGGACGATTGTCTCGTGATATAACGTTTTGAGTCTTGTTGTCGCCATAGTTTTTTGTCCTGTTATCCCTGGGCTTGGTCAGGGAACAAAGTTATGAGTTATCAGTTATGAGTTATGAGTTAAATTTAATTCCTAACTCTTAATTCCTAACTTCTAACTATTTATCTAGAATTTCACCAGTTTTCTTGAGCTTTCTCACTTTTTTGCCTTCTGGTGTAAAGGTGTAACAAACACGACTGGCAACGTTTTGCTTAGTGGAATAAAGCATGACGTTGGAGCTATGAATGGGGAATTCTTGGGTGACAATCCGCCCTGATTCTCCTTCTTGCTGGGGTTTGACGTGCTTAGTTTTAATGTTGACACCTTTGACAACAACTTTACTCAGTTGGGGAAGTGCTTGGATAATTTCACCAACTTTTCCTTTGTCTTTACCAGCAATTACTTGTACGGTGTCGCCAGTTTTGACGTGCATTTTATGGAATACTTTGGGCGTACCCTGTTTGGCTGCCATTGTTACAGCACCTCCGGAGCCAGAGAAACAATTTTGGTAAAGTTTTTATCACGCAGTTCCCGAGCAACTGGGCCAAAAACCCGTGTACCTCTGGGATTACCGTCTTTGTTAATAATTACAGCGGCGTTATCGTCAAAGCGAATACTCATACCGCTATCACGATTTACGGCTTTGCGAGTCCGAACAATTACTGCTTCCACAACATCGGACTTTTTTACAGCCATATTGGGTGTAGCATCTTTGACAACAGCAATAATCTTATCGCCAATAAAACCATAACGGCGGTTACCTCCGCCCAATACGCGGATGCACATTAGTTTTCTAGCACCGCTATTATCAGCGACATTTAAATAAGTCTGGGGTTGAATCACGATTTTACTCCCTTGTAATGTTGTTAAAAAACTAACAACTATGAGGTTTAAGTAGGTTTGACGTTCAGGATTTCTGTGATTTTCCAGCGTTTAGTTTTACTCAGGGGTCTAGTTTCCTGAATCCGGACGCGATCGCCTACTTTACACTGATTTTCTTCGTCGTGAACTTTATAGCGCTGGGTATTGACTACAATCTTGCCGTACTTTGGATGAGGAGCGCGGTTTTCGACGGCGACTACCACCGTTTTTTGCATTTTGTCGCTCACTACCAAGCCAACTCGCTCTTTGACTGCCATAATCTCCTACTCTTCTGCTTGCGGCGTTTGATTTGCTGCCCGTTTGCGTTCTCCCTCGACCGTCAGCAATTGGGCTAGGCGGTGCTTAGCATGGCGGAACTGGTGGGGCTTGTCTAGCTGTCTTGTGGCTTTTTGCAAGCGCAACTGAAATAGTTGTCTTTTAACAGCAAGAATTTCCTCAGAAAGTTTCTCGTCGCTTAATTCTCTTGCTTCTGTAATTTTGGGAAGAGGCATGACCTACTCCTGCTCCTGTGGTTGAGAGCGCACAATAAATTTGGTTTTTATTGGCAGCTTATATGCAGCCAAACGCATGGCTTCACGGGCGATTTCTTCGGATACGCCAGCGATTTCAAACATAATCCGCCCTGGCTTCACTACAGCTACCCAAAACTCTGGCGAACCCTTACCGGAACCCATCCGGGTTTCCGCAGGACGCATGGTTACAGGCTTATCAGGGAAAATCCGAATCCAGATTTGTCCACCCCGGCGAATATAACGAGTCATTGCCCGCCGAGAAGCTTCTATTTGCCGGGAGGTAATCCAAGCAGGTTCTTGAGCTTGGAGTGCAAAATCACCGAAGTTGAGGGTACTGCCACGGCTGGCTAGTCCCTCCATCCGTCCGCGCTGTTGTTTGCGGAATTTAGTTCTTCTAGGACTTAACATGATTGGCTACTGGGTACTAGGTACTGGGGATTAGGGATTGGGGATTAGGGATTGGGGATTGAGAATTCTTACCCAGTCCCCAGTTTCCAGTCCCCAGTCCCCATTTACCCTTCATTTGATCGGTCTTCAAATTGTTGGCGACGGCGTTGTTGTTGACGGCGACGGGGTTCACGATCGCGATCGCCACGATCGCCGCGATCGCGTTCCCGAGCTGCGGGTGGTGGTGCAGCTTCTTCCTGTCCAGGGATAATTTCTCCCTTAAACACCCATACTTTGATGCCCAAAATGCCGTAAATAGTTTTTGCTGTGCAATAAGAGTAGTCAATGTCAGCTCGTAAGGTATGTAGAGGAACTCTACCCTCACGAGTCCACTCTGTCCGGGCGATTTCTGCCCCGTTGAGCCGGCCGCTGACTTGAATTTTAATACCTTGAACTCCAGCACGTTGGGCACGCTGAATCGCTTGTCGCACTACCCGCCGAAATGAAACACGGCGTTCCAATTGTTGAGCAATGTATTCGGCAATTAGGTAAGCATCAGCATCAACTCGTTGAACTTCAACTACGTTAATCCGAATTTGGCGATTGCTACCCAATAGTCCTTGGAGTCCAGTACGCAAGGATTCTATGCCTTGTCCACCGCGACCGACTACTACCCCTGGTCTAGCTGTGCGTACTTCTAGGTCAATTTGGTCGGCTTTGCGCTCAATCCGCACTTCGGAAATTCCGGCGTTGTTTTGAGCGAGTCTACCGAGCTTTTGTTCTATATATGTACGGAGTTTGTGGTCTTCTTGTAAAAGTTCTGGATAGCGTTCCGGAACTGCAAACCAACGGGATTGATGTTCTTGTGTAATACCCAGGCGAAAACCGACTGGATGAATTTTCTGTCCCACGAATGCTTCCTCTAAAATTTCTGACTTTAGGTTATTTTTCTGGGGCGGGGCCAACAGCGACAGTGATATGACATGTCGGCTTGCGAATTTGGTAAGCTCGACCTTGCGCCCTTGGTTGGAATCGTTTCAGGACAGGCCCTTGGTCGGCATAAGCCTGAGTAATTATTAGTTGAGTCCGATCTAAGCCAGCGTTGTGTTCGGCATTAGCAGCAGCGCTTCTGAGAACCTTCAATATGGGTTCAGTGGCGCGATAGGGCATGAATTCCAGGATGATTAACGCTTCTCGATAAGATAGCCCCCGGATTTGATCCAGTACACGACGCACTTTCAAGGGAGAAATGCGTATAAAACGGGCGATCGCTTTCACTTCAGTAGTATCAGTAGCCATAATTTTCTCCATTTTTGTCATTTGTCTTCTGTCATTTGTCATTTGTCCTTTGTCCTTTGTCGAGAACTTAATGACTAATGACCAATGACTAATGACTAATGACTACCTACCTGATTTTTTGTCACTTTTGCCATGACCCCTGTAGGTGCGCGTTGGGGCAAATTCACCCAACTTGTGTCCTACCATTTGTTCATTTACAAATACTGGAACGTGTTGGCGTCCGTTATGAACAGCTATGGTATGACCAACCATTAGAGGCAAAATTGTCGAAGCTCGTGACCAAGTTTTAATAACTTCTTTTCTGTTATTGTCGTTGAGCTTTTCAATTTTCTTGAGCAGATGATCCGCAACGAAAGGACCTTTTTTTAAAGAACGACCCATAGTTCAATTTTGGATTTTGGATTTAGAAATTACGAGTGAGAAGTTAGGAGCCAGGAGTGAGGAATTAGAAATTTATAACTCCTAACTCATAACTCCTAACTCTTTAAGATTCACGACCACCGCGACCGCGTTTAGAAGATTTACGGCGACGACGGATAATTAATTTGCTGCTGAGTTTCTTCTTATTGCGTGTCTTCGCACCCAAAGTCGGTTTACCCCAAGGTGTTACAGGCCCGGATCTCCCGATAGGCGCCCTACCTTCACCACCACCATGTGGGTGATCCACTGGGTTCATGACGCTACCTCTGACCTTAGGACGACGACCTTTCCAGCGATTTCGTCCTGCTTTACCTGCACTTAGGTTTCTGGCGTCAGTGTTGCCTACTTGCCCAATGGTGGCGTAGCACTCGCGCCGAATCAACCGGACTTCTCCTGAAGGCAACTTGAGAGTGACATAATTGCCTTCTTTTGCCACAACTTGGGCAGTAGCACCAGCAGCACGCACAATTTGACCACCTTTGCCGGGAGTCAGTTCTACGTTGTGAACACTAGTACCCAAGGGAATATTTGACAAGGGTAGGGCATTACCATCTTCAAAGGGAGCTTCTGGACCAGCAATAATTGTTGTCCCAACTTTCAACCCGTTTGGTTGGATAATATAGCGTTTTTCGCCATCTTCGTACTGTAACAGCGCAATGCGGGCATTGCGGTTAGGATCGTATTCGATCGCTATGACTTGGGCAGGAATATTACGTTTATCCCTTTTAAAATCGATGATGCGGTAAAGCTGTTTGTGTCCGCCACCCCGGCGACGACTGGTAATTCGCCCTTGATTATTCCGACCTTTGGGGCGATGTACGTATTCGGTTAAAGATTTCTCTGGCTTAGTTTTGGTGATTTCTGAAAAGTCAGAAATTGTAACTTGGCGAGTGCTGGGGGTATAAGGGCGATAAGAACGAGTACCCATATTTTTAAATGCTGAGTGCTGAGTGGTGAGTGGGGAGATGAGGGAGATGAGGAGAGAAGTCTGAGCGTCGGCTTTCGGCGATAGCGCAGCGTTAGCGAGCTTGCGAGCGTCTGGCTTCTCTACGAGACGCTGCGCGAACGCCAACGCCAAGGGCGAACATAACTTCGGAGAGATGAGGGAGAATAACTTTTTACTCTTAACTCCTAACTCCTAACTCCTAACTCCTAACTTTTTTAGACATCTGGGAATAAAACTTGTCTAATCTTCTCTACATCCCCAGGCGCGACGGTAACAATGGCTCGCTTATATAGAGGCTTAAAACCAACAAATTTGCCAACACGGCGTTTTTTACGTGGTGGGACTGCGGTATTAACTTTTACAACCTTGACTTGAAATAAGTCTTCGATCGCAGCCTTGATTTCTGGCTTGGACGCTTTTGGAGTTACTTCAAAGGTGTATTTATTCTGCTCCATTAGAATTGTCGCTTTCTCGGTAACAATTGGGCGACGCACTAAGTCGGCAAGATCGCGGGGGTCAAAGCTAGGCACTGTAGACCTCCTGAATTTTTTCTAGGGCTGATGTTGTCAGCACAATCTTGTCAGCGTGAAGTAAATCGTAAACATTTAACTGGTCAGCTGCAATTACCTTTAAATTTTCGATGTTGCGGGCTGACAAATAAACGTTCTCCGGAAACTCAGACAATATTAATAGTGTCTTATTTTCTGCTGCTGCTCCCCAACGAGCTAATGCTGCTACTAAATCTTTGGTTTTTGGACGTGATAACTGTTCGTTAAATTCTTCAACCACAATCAAATCATCAATGCGACCGAGAAATGCTGTTCGCAGTGCTAGACGCCGTTCTTTGCGGTTCATTTTCAAGTTGAAGTCTCTGGGCTTGGGTCCAAAGATCACACCACCGCCACGCCATAGGGGTGAACGAATCGATCCAGCACGAGCGCGACCAGTACCTTTTTGTCGCCAAGGTTTGCGTCCGCCGCCTCTCACTTCCGAACGGGTCTTTGTACTGGCAGTTCCTTGACGAGCGTTGGTCAATTGCCGCACTAAAGCGCGGTGTACAATATGAGACGCCGTTTCCTCTTTGGCAACTCGCAACTCAAAGCTCGTCTGGCCGACTTGTTCTCCTTGCCAATTTTTAACTACACTTTCAACCATTTTTAGTCCTTAGTCCTTAGTCATTAGTCTTTAGTCGTTAGTCCTTAGTCATGAGTCCAAATGTTGACGGTTGACTATTGGCTAATGACTACTTACCAACTTTCTTTGCAGGTACAACACTTACTAGAGCGCCTGGTTTACCAGGAATGGCTCCTTTTATTAGCAATAAGTTGCGTTCTGGGTCTACTCGCACTACAGTCAGCTTGCGGATTGTGACGCGGCTACCGCCTAAGCGCCCTGCCATCCGCTTACCTGGATAGACACGACCGGGTGTAGTACCGGCACCAATGGAACCAGGCGCTCTATGGTTTTTAGAACCGTGTGACATTGGTCCGCGACCAAAGTTGTTGCGCTTCTGGTTGCCTGCAAAGCCGCGACCGATACTTGTACCGATTACATCTACAATTTCGCCTGCACTAAAAATATCTGCTTTAATCTGTTGACCTAAAGCATAATCACCAGAGCTATCGGTGTGATACTCATTTAAATGACGCAATGCTGGGGCAGATGATTTAGCTAAGTGACCCAACAATGGTCTGTTTAGTGCCTTTGGTTTGACTTCGCCATAACCAACTTGGATGGCGGCGTAACCATCGGTTTGTTTTGTTTTAACTTGTGTAACAGTGCATGGCCCTGCTTGGATAACGGTGACAGGAATGGCTACTCCTGCCTCGTCAAATATTTGGGTCATGCCCAGCTTGGTGCCGAGAATACCTACAGACACAGTAACTGGTTCTCCTTTCTACTTGCTGACCTTGGAATCCGACTCTAGAGGACACGTTTTGTACGTGTCAGGTTAGGCTACAGCCTGGGAAATTTGGAATGGTTTCAACCCCTCCAAATACTTTGGGACACAACAAACCGTGTCCATACTGCTTGGCGAATCTGTTTAGTTTCACTCGTGCGATCGCCAGAACAGCCACAAGTTTCTTCCCCTTGGGAAGGTGTAACTTCTGGAATCAATGCAAGGCGCTACAGCTTGAAGCTGTGTGCAGCAATGCTTTTGTTCAAGCAATTGCTCTGGCACTTTTCGCAGGCAGCGTTGCCGCTGGGTTTTCGATTTGTATCTGCCCAAAGGACGGCTTCCCTGAGGTTGGTGACTGCCTTGTTGCAGTTGGACTTAAGCGGCTTTTACCACCCAGTATCCATCAACTGAGCTAGCACTGCTGCCCAGTTTTTAGTTTCATAGAAACCTTAAACTATTGTTTAAGATTTTGCCTTTTTTTTGAGAGGCACACTAATTAACTCGATCTGAAGCTGAGGATTGGCTTTGCTTTTTCCTCTACAGGCTCCAATGTTAACCTTAAAGCCTTCTTAGTTTACCAGCCTATGAACAATCTAAATTAGATTATCACCTTTGAATTGACTAATCAGTTTTTGATGCTAACACTATTTCAAAATGACATTGGGAAGGTAAACTAATTTGCACGTTTGGTCACAATCTAATAATATAAATCATTTATTTATGATTGTCCAGTATTTTTTTTGGGAATGGGAATAGGGAGTGGGGAATAGGGAGGTGAGGGAGTGAGGGAGGTGAGGGATAAGAATTAATAACCAATCCTCAGTCCCCACTCCCCACTCCCCACTCCCCATTCCCAAAAAAAATGCTCTATCTATCGTTTGACGGTAAATAATAGAGATATCTAAGGTGGGATAAGACAAAAATCTATGGCACTAATTACCACTGGCAACGCTTTAATCCGGGATCTGGAAAAATTTGGCGCTCTTGGAGTGTATGTACCTCTGGAAGGAGGTTATGAAGGTCGGTATCAGCGCCGACTTCGTGCGGCTGGCTATACTACACTGCACATTACTGCTAGGGGACTGGGCGATGTAGCTGCCTATCTGACAAAAGTTCATGGAATCAGGCCTCCTCATCTGGGCAAAAAAAGTACTGGTAGCGGTGCAGCGGTAGGTCTTGTATACTATGCGCCACCACTTCTGAGTACTCATCTAGAACAGTTACCACCAAAGTCAAAAGGGCTGGTGTTGTGGATTATTGAAGGAAATATTCTTTCCGACCAGGAAATTGAATATTTAGGGAACTTGCCTCAGCTAGAACCACGGGTGAAAGTAGTTATTGAAAGGGGTGGCGATCGCGTTTTCCGTTGGACTTCTCTAGAAAAGACTCTGTTAGCTAGTTAGCAGTTACAAAAGTTAGGAATTATTAAGTTAGGAGTGAGAAGTTAAAAGTTTTTAACTTATAATTCCTAATTCCTAACTCATAACAATTCCTAACTCATAACTTATAACTCGTTTCTAATCCTGTTGATGAGCAAATTTATAACCACCCCAGAGAGAAAGAGCGATCGCCACTAGTAACAAAATCGGTATACTATACCAAGGAAACTGGGACAAGGGTAAATGAGCAGCTGCACGTAGTCCGATGCTGGCATAGGTTAGTGGTAACAGGTAAACTACAACTTTCAGGGCTGCTGGTAATGTACCAGGATCAAAGAAGGTGGCTCCTAAAAAAGACATAGGAATAATTATAAAGTTGTTGTAGAGTCCGACGGATTCGAGCGATCGCACACTCAATCCTACAATTACCCCCAAACCTGCAAATACAGCACAATTCAGTACAAGTAAAACCAGAAAAAGCGGGTTGAGAAAATTCCAGTTTCCAGTCAATAGTATTGCTACTAAAATCACCGAACCGGATGTCATCAACCCCCGCACAACTCCTGCTAACATTTTGCCGATGTGCAATGCCAATGGATGTATGGGAGTTAACAATAATTCCTCAAAAGTTTTGCTAAATAATCTGTCTCCACAAATGGAAAATGTTGTCCCACCAAAGCTAATCGTCATGGACGACAGCGCCACCATCCCTGGTAATATAAATTCTAAATAGTTGTCATAGTTACCACTAATTCCTGAGCCTGGTTTGATGGAAGTGCCCAAACCTAAGCCGAAAGCTAATATATATATCAGTGGAGATATTAAGCCTGATGCAGCAACTTGCACAACTCTTACACGTAAATCTAGCCAATCTCCCCAAAAAATAGTTAGACTATCAGCTAGGAGAATTTGAAATTGCGAAGTTTTGAACCTTTTGCCGGAGAATAATGCTTTTTGAAATTGCACTTGCTTCTAGTTATGTATCAAAATTGTATTTAAGGTTAATTTACATTGTTTGATACATCAATTACTAGGGATAACAAAACTTTCTCCAACTCAAATGTTTATTCAAATTAAAAGCAAATTTTATTGAGACTATGTGTGCATAATCAAAATATGCTATAATTGATAAATTAATTTATAAATTAATCAAGTTAAGATTTACCATACAAGTCAAATACTGGAACTTTAATACCTAATAAAAATTTGTTAATCAGCGAATCAATAAAAATCTTCGCCAATTGTTCGAGATACAAGCAAAAAACGACAAAATTGAAATTAGATCTAGATATCCAGATAACTGGCGATTTTCCTGATTTAACAAGAATATTACACAGAAAGTCCGAGAGAATTACAATTAGGACTAGGCATACTGAAACAGAGAGACAACTTTAGACCACTCCCTACCCAATTGGCGTGAAGGTGATTAAGCAACAATGAGACGTAAATCTACTGGTAGATCGGCTACTACTTCTAAACCCTCTACTTTCCAATCCCCAATGTTTAACCTCTTCACCATAGCAATTATGGGAGGGGTGTTGATTTTGGGAATTGGGATTGGAATTGCTTTTAGTTCTACAACCACATTGGCACCATCAAATGTGGCTTCCCGTGAATTCATTGATACTAAAGCACCGAACCCTGAGATTTGCGTGCAGTATGGAGCCAGCGCTATGGTGATGGACGCTAGACTGTTCGTAACTCTCAACCCCTTCAATGTGTATGTTTCTCAGCCAAGTATGCGTCCTGGATGCGTTATCCGACAAAATAACTGGGCACTTTTAGAGCAACGTAAGCTAGTAACATCTGACCAGGTAAGAGATTGCAAGAATCGCTTAAACACCTTTGGGTTTACAGGTAATTTGGACAGCGATAAACCTGATATCAGATGCATATATCAGAATGAAGCTGCTCAAAACTTTTTCACAGCTCAACCAGGAGCAGTTGGAACACCCCAGGAAACGGATAGATTCTAAATCTGGGCATTGGCCAAACAGGGCATTGGGCATTAAAAAGTTACGCATTCAAAAGTTCTTTAATCCAAGAATTTTGAATTTTGAATTTTGAATTTTGAATTTTGAATTTTGAATTGATTTGTCTCCCTCATCCCCCTCATCTCCCTCATCTCCCCACTCGCTACCTAATTTTAGGAAGAGGTTGGCCAAACTCAATGATTTGGGGGTTGGGAGCATTGGGGGCTGTTGGGACTGGAAATTCAGAGACACCAAAAGTAGGAATGCTATTCAATGTACCGGGTTGATTTGGGAAAGAAGGAGGGGGAAGAATAAAACTGGGTTGTTGAGAGGGTGCGTTGGGGGTCAGGGGAGGTACAGTTACAAAAGGTTGAGTTGAGTTAGTGATAGTTGTTGAGGGTAGCTGACTTGATACAGGCAAAATTGTGAGTAGCGGCGGTTGTGAGTCAGGAGTAATTACGGGTAAATTAGTAGGCGGTTGTGAGTTACTAGTAATTACGGGCAGCTTAGTAGGCGGTGTTTGAGGTGCTTTTTTGGATGAAGGTGCTGAGTTTGCCGGTTTTACGGCAGTGCTTTTACCAGAAATGACAGGACGTAACACCCAGCGAGTGGGGTTTTTTTGGGAAACTGGTTGCAGTTGTACCTGCTTGGGATTTAAAACAGTTCCTGGTGCTAAATCTAGAACAATGCGTGTGGCGTTTTCATTCAGCTGAGAAACACGAATGCTTTTGATGGCTCCAGAATAATTTTGTTGGGTGGTAATATTGCCCAATTTAGTATTCGGTAAATCTACAACCAGGCGAGGTGGTTGGGCAAGGTAGAAATAACGAGGGGTTGTGGCTGTTGAGAGAGTGATTTCAAGTTGCTGTGTTTTTGGGGAAAAACGCCAATTATCTAGTTTTGCCACTGGTGTAGCAGCAAAACTGGAAGCTTCAACGGCGATCGCTGCATAAAAACCGAATACACTGAAGCTGAGTAGTTGTTTACTCCAGTGACAATACCAGGTCTTTAATATCTGAGCCATTTTTAATTATGCCTTTGATATTCAGTTCTGAGGAATTTCTAGTATAAGCTAAGAATTAAATTATACTTTTAATATTTGATAGCAGAAGTCAGAAGTCAGAAGTCAGAATTCAGAAGTCATATCATGTTCGGCTAATCACTTATGATTAAAATTTCTCCGCGTCTCCGTGTCCCCGCGTCAGCCTAAACAATAAGTCTTCAACCGGACATGATATCAGAATTCAGAATTAAAACAAGCTCTTAGCTTGGCTTTGAGAGTGAAGTTGTGGATAATTGAGGGAGCAGTGGGTAGGAGGAGATTAGGAAGAAAAAACTCTTCACTCAGCACGGGCTAAATGCCCCGCTACCGCTAACAGCACCCCCAACGCTCTAATGATTGTTGGACTTTTGAGATTTTTCCTGAAGTTTTTCTGGTACAGCGGTAAATTTTAGAGTTTGTGGGATGCCATTGAGAGTTAATTGCCCTGGTATATTACCTCTGTCTGCTAGTTGCATTTGAATTGTGACTGAGTTAAGAGGATCGTTCTGGGAGTCAGGGATATTGCAAAGGATTGATCTATTAATTTTCCCAGATAAATTTAACTGTTGATTTCTCAAGATGCCTGTGAGAGAGTGCTTTTCGTTAATATCGGCGTTGTTGTTTGCCGATAATACAGAGGCATTTAAGTAAATACCTGACTGGTGAATATTTAATGTCAGGGTGTCTGATTTTTCACAGTTGGGTAAATTTTCAGCTAGTGTTAGACGATAGCGATCGCTAATCTTAGGTGGAGCTTTGAGATTGTTTTCTCCATAAACGGTTACGGTTTTAAATAACACTAGCACTGAAGTGATGGCTACTCCGTAAAAAGCCAAGGATTTGAAGTTGAAATGATTCATCGAAACTCCTGGGTCTGAAACCCCGTCAGAAAGGACGGCAATACACATGGTATAATTGGCGTGGTCAATGACCCACCCGTGACGATGGAGACATAAACCCTAACGCCAAAGTTTGCGATACTTCGCAACGGGGAAGAAAAATCGGTAGACCGGGAAAAGAGGATAGGGCAATGGACAGTCCAACCCTTGAATCAAAATACACAAGAATTCTCTGTTGAGATTTCGATACATAAGAACCGCAGGGCTTGCGGGGATAGTCTGTGGAGCGAACATAAGACCAAAACTTTCTGTGAGTGGAGGCAGTTGCTATGAAGCAGAAACCCAAGTAGTAATGCTTGGGAATCACCGCACTTTTAGGGCGGTGAGGATGTCAAAGTCTCAATTCCTGAATTGTTGGCTCTTGACTAGTAACTTCAGGAAGCACCGAGGCCAGATGAGCAGTGACTTGACTGTAGCGGCGGGTAATCAGTAGCGAGGAACGGCATTGAATGGCCAGCTCATCTGTATATCTTCCCAAGGTTTGACGCTCAATACCCCAAGTGCGGCTGGTGCCAGCAATTGTCAAGTCTACACTTTTTGAGGCTTCGACTACGGCTTGGATGGGATCTGGGGCTTGGACGACTCTGATTTCGATGCGATCGCGTACACTACTGGGTAATTGCTCGATCATCATGTCCAGTTCGTAACTCAATTCATCATTGAGGCGATTTTCTGGTAAAACGTGTAAAATCTGCAACATACAAGTTTCATGATTAATCAGCAATCTCAAAGCAAGTATTAATGCTAAATCATCGTGGATATTTGCAGAATAAGGCACTAACAAGCTTTCTAATCGCTCACTTCCTCGGTCTACAAACACTGCTACGTCCACTGGTGCAGTGGTAAGAATTTGACCGACTCTTCCCCCTAAGCGGTTGCTACTAAAAGCTGGGCGATGCCATCCCACGAGAATTAAATCAACTTGGTCTAGTATGGCAATCTGCGCTGTTTCCCGTGCAACATTGCTGGATGTGCGAACGATGGGATGCACGTAAGAGCGTGTTTGTGGGGGTTCAAGAGTATTAATTAATTCTTCTAGTTGCTGGCGGCGCTGGGCGATTAATCGGTCTGTTTCAACTGGGGTACTTTCAAAAGCATAGTCTTCTTCAAATTCAATCAAGCTCAGGGGATGCACAACAGCTGGTTGTCGATAGTTGAGAGCGATCGCTACTGCTAACTGTACCAAACCTTTTTGGGTATTGGGATTAGCTACTGGTACTAAAATCCGGTAGGAACGAGTGTGAGTTTCGTCTTCAAAAGTGGTGTTTTCTGTATGTAAATGGATTTCGGTTTCTGCTTCCGACTCAGGTTCTAGGACATCTAACCTGATTAATTTTTTCGGATATGTCCATTCTAAAAGTGGCGAGGTCATAAATGTAGTTAGCAGCGCCATAATTACCAGCATGGTAAATACTAAGGGAGAAATTACTCCTAACTCCAGACCAATGTTTAGCACTATCAACTCAGTCAAGCCGCGAGTATTCATTAACCAGCCAAGTGCGGAGGCCTCGCGTTTATTTACACCACTGACACGAGCTGCTATATAAGTGCCAAAATATTTACCTGCGATCGCTACTGCTAAAACCAATGCACACAATAGCCACAATTCTGGGCGATTCAGTAACCCAATCTGCGTCCGCAAACCACTGTAGGCAAAAAATATTGGCAGCAAGAATATCAGCACAAAATCTTCGGTTTTTACTGCTAATTCCCGCACTAAATCTTCATTTTTGGGCATTGCTGCTCCCAATAAAAATGCCCCAAAAATTAAGTGAATGCCAATTAATTCAGTGATTAATGCAGATGCAAGCACTCCCATGTAAATCCCAGCTAATACCAATTGGCTGAGGCGTCCCGCACGCTGATAATGTTTAGCAAGACCTTGGAGGAACCAACGTCCTAAAGTTAGCATGAAGCCAATGTAGACTATGCTCTCAATAATTGTGGGTACTGCACCACCAAAATCGCCAGTCCTGGCTACAGCTATTGCTACTGCTAATAAACACCAAGCTGTGACATCATCCACCGCTGCACAAGTTAACGCTAACGTTCCTAAGCGCGTTCCTTGTAAATTACTCTCAGTAATGATTCGTGCCAACACTGGAAAGGCAGTAATCGACATCGCCGCGCCCAAAAATAAGGCGAAAGCGGTAAACGATACACTAGCGTTGGAAACCAGAGGATAAAGCACCACTGCTAGTAATGTTCCTAAGGAAAACGGCACTAAAATACTGACATGAGAAGTTAAAACTGCCACTTCTAGCTGACTACTGAGGTATTTTGGATTTAGTTCTAACCCAATCAGAAACATGAAAAATATTAGTCCCACCTGAGACAAAACATTTAGAAAAGGAATAGTTTCTGGTGGAAATAAGGTAACTGCTACATGGGGAGCTATTAAACCAAATAAAGATGGCCCTAGCATAATCCCAGCGACAATTTCACCAATTACCAGCGGTTGCTTAATAGAACGAAATCCTAGCCCTACTAGCCGTGAAAGTCCAATAACAATCAGTACCTCAACCAGAACGAGAATAACTGTGTGCATGGTTTCCTCAAGAGTAACTATCTGGTTTCCCTAAGATAATTGTTTAAAAGACTGGAAAATGTCAACCCCTGGTCTTACCGAGAGACTAGACAAATTAGAAATTCAGAATTCAAAATTCAGGCATTAACACCTGCATAAATCAATTTATAGCCTTGTACGATTAATTATGAATTATGAATTATCAGATCAAATTTGTAAGATGCACTCAAGGTTAATTTGCGCCTATTTGTGATGTCAGTTGCTGTTAGTGGGAGATGAGGGAGATGAGGGGGATGAGGGAGATGAGGGAGATGAGGGAGATGAGGGAGATGAGGGAGAATAACTCTTAACTCTTAACTCTTAACTCTTAACTCCTCAGTCAACAGTCAACACTTTACTATAGTTATTATCAGAAATTGATTGTTAATTTTCTATTGAAATTTGCTTAAGCGGTAAATTTATCATGGCTTGTGCCGTGCAACAAAAAGGCAATCAAGGGTGATGCCATGAGTGTAGTAACTACAGCCATAATAACCATGATAGTGAATAAAGTGGGGGTAATTATACCTTGTTCAAGACCAATATTGAGGATGATTAACTCCATTAAACCGCGAGCATTCATCAGAGCGCCGATAGTTGCTGATTCGCGCCAATTTTCTCCTGCTAATTTTGCTGCCAACATACAAGCAATACCTTTACCGATAATTGCGATCGCCACAATTAATAAAGTAATTCCCCATAACGCAGGTGTATTTACTAGTCCGATTTGTGTGTTCAATCCAGAAAAGACAAAAAATATCGGTAGCAAAAAAGAAGTAGTGAAAAACTCCGTATATTGGCGAATTTGTTGAGCAAATTCTCCGCGTGGTGTGACTGCTCCCAACACAAACGCACCGAATATTGCATAGATACCTGTGATATCAGTAAACCATGCACAAAACATCAAAACTATCAAGAATAAAGTCAAAGTTTGTCTACTCACACCTGCATCACGTTTTGTCATGCGGGTGAAGACTTTAAGTACACGTTGCCCGATAAAAATTGCAAATAGCACGTAGCAAATGCCGCCACCAATTGCTAAGATGGCGATGTTGATGGAATTTTTCACACTAGCAAGGACGATCGCCAGTAAACACCAAGCAACTGCATCATCTACCGATGCTGCGCCTACAGCCAAAGTCCCGAAGCGAGTTTGTGCGAGTCCGCGTTCATAAAGAATCCGAGCTAACATTGGAAAAGCCGTGATTGTCATCGATGCGCCTAGATATAAAGCCGCCGACCAAGGCACTACTTTTGGTTGAAAGAAATTGCCATTTTGATATAACCAAAAAGAAGCGATCGCTCCTAAGATAAAAGGAGTAATAATCCCGGCAGCAGATAACAAACCCGCGCTTTTGATATGGTGTTTTAAGAGTTTTGTGTTGAACTCTAAACCAATCAAAAACATATAAATTGCCAATCCAATTTGACTGATGGCATATAAAATCGACATTGATGGATTGGGTATTTTGTCTCCTAAAGCAGTGATAATCGGCAGCTTAGGAAATAGCCATTGCTGAAAACTTGGTGCAACCAAACCTAGAAGTGATGGTCCTAGCATGACACCTGCAATCATCTCGCAAACAACATCAGTTTGACCAAGATAGCGGCGTCCTAAAATCGTAACTATGCGACAAGTGGCTAAAATTACCGTGAATTGCAGAAATAGCTGAATAACCAGATCAAAATTTGACATTATTGAGCAGAAATTAAATCTGAGTAAGGTAAATAATAATACAGATATATTTTTTAGCACAGTAATGCTCATAAGTGCCAAATAGGATACAAAGTAGGGGCGCACAGCTGTGCGCCCCTACGATTATCTGTATTCTATTGTGTTAAAAATTACTCTAAGACACAGCTAGAGACACAAGTATTTAGAAACGTAAATAAAATGTAACTATTAACAATTAAAAATTACAACCACTCTCCACCACGGAAACGCCAACGGAGAAATATAATTCGCATTAAGCTTTGGGAAGTAATAAAAACTGCTAACCAGACGACGCTATAGTGCAATAAAAAATCTATTGGTGACAGTTCTTCCTTAGGTGAAGGTATTGGTAAAAAGCCAAATAGTTTGATTCCACAAAACACAAAGATTAATTCCCAAATACCAGCTAAAAGCTGATAAGCTGCTGGCCAATCTCTGTCCCAGCGAAATTTTTGGAGATAGTTATAAAGCACATCCCAACCTAAACCAAAGATAGCAACATAACCAAGTACCCAAAAATAAACTGAGTTGGCACCAGAACCAATCAAACCCATTGCAAAGGGTAAAGATACGAGTACGCCTACAGTTGCTAGTAATAATAATCGAGTTTGCCAGCGGCCAAATAAAGTTGGTGTCATAGGAGTAATTTTAGATTTTAGATTTTAGCTTACAACAATTTTTATGTATTTGAACCACATCTGTCGTAGGGAACACTGCTGTGCCCTTACCGCGTGGTCTATTTACCTGAAAATAGCTGTAAATCGAAAATCTAAGTTGCGCTATCAGCGCACCAAAGGTAAAACCTAAAATCTAAAATTGGCACGGTTTTAGGTGGTAATCAAATTTAAAGAATGATAACTTGCAATGGCATCCCAATTTATGACATCTTCCAACAAGGCTTGATAACCTAGTGTATTGGGATGAAGTCCGTCATGACTCAAGCGTTTGAGCCGCCAAGCTTCACCGCGTTCCATCCACATATCAAAAATATCTAAATAGGGAATTTGCCGTTTATCACAAGCCATGCGAGTTGCTTGTTTGTAGCGGTACTGATCGGCATGATTATAGTAAAAACAATCTAAAAATGGCATCTTCGCTTCATCCACTGGCACCATGCCGACGAATAACACAGGACAGAGTTGCTGTGCCAAATCCAACAGAGAAGCGATTTGGTTTTCAAATACGGTGAAATCTGTGTAACTTCGTCCATCGGGACGTGCCAAACGTGCTGAGTCATTGACGCCTACTGATAAAATAATCAAGTCGGGAAGGCGATTTCGCAGTTCACCGCGATGGCGAAATTCCACTTCTAGCCTTTGGGCTACTTGTTGCGTGCGATCGCCCCTCACGCCTAAATTATAAAGAACATGACCCGCACTATCCGGCAACATCCACCATCGCCGTAGTTGCTCAATCCAACCGCCTTTTTCCGGGTCGCCAAATCCATATATTAAGCTGTCCCCCAGTGCGACAATCTTCATAGGCTGCAAGTTTTTTGGTGGTACAGACAGCTGCATTGAGGAAGATGCTGAAAATGTTTGCATTTAAGAACTATATTTTATATCTATTCAAGATTCTATACATTTCTATACCATACATGGCTATCTTTAAAGATCCAAGGATCTATGCGTTTGCAAGGTTAATATTGCCATAGTTGAGCCTCAGAAGGTCAAAGTTGAGTTTAGAACTTGAAACGAGTAGGCGATGTCTACGACGGGCTACGCCTATGCACCATGCTTCAGGTTATTTTAGGGATAATCGCCCTATATTCTCTAAATTTACCCGTCTGATTTTTCGATAATCTCTAATAATTCTTCTTTGGTTTGCTTGGCGAGTTGAAGGCTGGTGATAGTAGCTAGTGCGCCGCCTCCGGCTGTGAACTACACAGCAGATGACTGACCAAAGATTTCATTCACGGTAATGTTCACATTAGGGAAGGCTTGAATTGATAAAGTTTGATCCCTAGCGAACTTTTGAATATGCTGATATCCTGCGGGTGTTGGTTGTTGATAAACTTCAACAATTTCCTCGTTAATATCTACTAACCAAACTTCAATAATGTTAGCTTCTGCATATAAAGGAATTTTCTCTTCTCGGTCATACAAAATAGTCGAATCAGCCACTTCAATTAATAAAAAAATATCCTGGGATTGGGGGTGTGCTGTGGCGTAGAAATCATCACGGGGTTTGAGTAATGCCACATCTGGCTGAGGTTCTGAGTTATTATCCAGAACTACGGGATTTTGAGCAGCAACTATAGCCCGTTTCCCTAACAGCTGCACCAACAAATTAAGTAGTCGATTTACACAAGCAGCGTGTTTTGTACCAATTGGCGACATTTCAATGATTTCTCCCCGTATTATTTCCACTCGGTCATCTTCTTTGAGAATCCCCGACTCAACCATTTTATGATATTGCTCTACTGTGAATTTTCGTCTTAGCAATTGTACAGACATCGCTACCTCAACTACTACTTATTTTTGAATTCTTCTTGGCATCAGTGGAGAAATAATTTTATCTGCCAAAGATTTCATTCACGGTAATGTTCACATTAGGGAAAGCTTGAATTGATAAAGTTTGACCCCTAGCGAACTTTTGAATATGCTGATATCCTTTTAAATTATATTTATCAGCTACGCCACCATAATGATAAGCGATCGCCTTTACACCAAAGAGCGATCGCTTGAACTCTAATTTCTAAATTTTTCCCCTACTCCCTACTCCCTTTTTCAACCTAGCACTGTTGAAATAGCTCTGTAAAACTTTTCGACGCTGCTTCAGGTTTCGCTACAATCTCCACAACTTTATTGCGTGCAGCTGGTTGTAACAGCGCCTCTACGCAAACTTGGGCGACTTTTTGCCGAGGAAGGCTACCCTCAAACAGGGTATCAGCACCCTGCATCACAATGGAGTCGGTATTATCTTCATTCTTTAACCCGCCAGGCCGGACAATCGTATAAGTCAGACCACTTTTCTGGATGTATTCTTCAGCTTGCTTTTTCCACACCAAAATCAGCCAAAACAAATTCAGTGGATGGAACAGCAAAGAAGTACACAAAGAAGAAACAAAGACAAAATGCTCAATTCCCTTAGCCTTAGCAGCATCGACTAAATTTTTCGTACCTTCAAAATCCACTTTATAGGGACCAGTGGGGTCAAAGCTAGGTTTCGCCCCAGTCGCAACCAACACAACTGTGCTATCTCCCAACGCAGCAGTCAGAGTTTCTGGTTGTAGCACGTCGCCTACCACCAATTCAGCCTCCGGAGAGAGAATACTCCTAGCTTTTTCTATATCCCGCACCAGAGCTATGACAGGAATATTCCGCGCTACCAATTCTTGCACGATCCGGCGACCTGTTTCACCTGTTGCCCCTGCTACAAATGCTTTCATGAGAAATGCTATCCTGGGAAACTATTGTGTGCTTGTTCAGTTCCTTAATTTTAGTAATTCTATGGAGTTGATGGCAGATTATTGAGGTTTCTGTCAAAATAGGATATTTGTGCGAAACTAACCAAGTCGGTAGGGAATTATTAATATAGACCAACGCCAAAGTATACAGTAATGCATTTATGCTTTTAAGAAACGGCGAATACCAATCCTTGGAAATAACAGAAACAGTTTTACCAGTAGCATCCAGCCAAGAAGAAGCAAACGAGACATTAACAGAAGCAAATGTAGCGACGCTCACAAAATTTTACGGTCGTTATCAAGACTGTATGGAAATGTTTGCCCCAGCAGAAAAGGTTGCTGAGTACCTCAATTCTCACAATTCATGGTTTTCGCGCTGCGCTGAACCGATGAAGGTGCAAGCGTTGGGGGAAAATGGCTATGCTCTAACAATTGGTCGTTTTGGTTCTTTTGGTTATGAAGTAGAACCAAAAATTGGTTTGGAATTATTACCTCCAGATGAAGGTATTTACCGCATCCGCACAATTCCCATTCCTGATTACCATCCGCCTGGTTATGACGTAGATTACCGAGCATCCCTCAAGCTAACAGAAAACGTGGCAAGTGATGTTTCTACTGATATTGGGGAAGTGACCAGAGTTGAGTGGGAATTGGATTTAGTCGTTTACATACACTTTCCCCGGTTTATTCAGCGATTACCCAAGTCTTTAGTTCAATCTACAGGCGATCGCTTACTTAATCAAATCGTCCGCCAAGTCTCCCGGCGCTTAACTCGCAAAGTCCAAGAAGATTTTCATAAATCTTTGCAAATACCCTTTCCTGTCAATTCCAAAAAAAAGCGGTAAGTCAACTGATTTTGGATTTTGGATTTTGGATTTTGGATTTTGGATTTGTTTCACACACGAGGGGTGAAACAAATCCAAAAAATCTGTTAACAGTTCTTTGTCTTTTGTCATTGGTTTATAACAAATGACAAATCACAAATCACAAATGATTATGCTTTAGTAAGAATTCTTTGGACAATTTGCACCCCAGTCACAGCCTGCCAAGCAAAAAGTCCCAAAAGCGTGAAATTCAATAAAATGTGAGTTGCACGCGCCCAATTTGCTCCTTTTTGCATGTAGGGAGACAAAGCCGCCGAAAATGCAATCAAACCCGTCATCCCCAATCCTGCTAGCAGGTGAGGCCCTACAAATAACTTGCCATTATTGATGTAAGTGACAGCCATCCCTCCAATTGCACCTGTCACCATCAAAGCTAGAAGTATAGACCCGATTTGATAATGTCTGACGTTATATCTACCTTTAATCAGTTCTTTCTTTTCTTCTCCCTGAGCATTTCTGGTACGCTGTACTTGCAACCCCAAATAGGCAGCATAAATTGAGACTGCCAATAACGCCCACATAATCAGTGGATGAAAGAAGTTCAGCCAATATTTCACCGACGGAGAAAGTTCCAGACTCATAGTGTTCTCGCCCATTTATTAAATCTTCATAAAAATTAGCATAACTCTGTTTTCTGTGCTTAAAGTTGCAGAATCAGAATTCAGAATTCAGAAGTCAGAAGTCAGAATTCTCAATGCAATTGATTGGGGGTTGAGCAGAAAGTCGAGGCACTCGCTTGGGCTTGTTTTGGCTTAAGCTGAATTTTGAGGGTAGACGAATCAAACTCCCGTGTGTGGGATCTCATCCATGACTGAAAACAACGATACTTTGCTGCTGAAGGCTGCTAAAAGTGGGGATATTAAGGGGCTGTGTGCGCTACTGGCTGATGGTGCTTCGGTAGATGCGTGCGATCGCCAAGGCACCACGGCGTTAATGTTTGCTGCTAATCTAGGCTACACCGAAATTGTGCGATCGCTGCTGGATGCTGGGGCAAATATCAATCTGAAAAGAAAACTCTATGGTTTGACGGCTTTGATGTTAGCAGCTAGCACTAAACAGCTTGACATTGTACAACTTTTAGTATCCAGAGGTGCTGATGTCAACGCCACTAATGAAGACGGCAGCACAGCTTTAATGGCAGCAGTAGTTAAAGGTCATGTGGATGTAGTACGAGTTTTACTAGCTGCTGGTGCAGGAGTGGACATCGCCGACAAAGATGATGATACGGCTTTGAAGCTGGCAGTTAAGCACGGATACGTAGAAGTTATCAAAGCAATTCTCCAAACTGGTGTAGATGTGAATGTCCCAGATGAAGAGGGTGAAACACCGTTAATGTTAGCGGCAGATTTGGGACATCTGGAGGTTGTCCAAGCACTACTGGCCGCGGGGGCTAATGTGAAAGCGAAAAACGTTGGTGGTGGAAGTGCGTTATCAGCGGCGGCGGCGGCGGGACACAGTGCGATCGCATCTGCTTTACTAGATCGAGATGCCGAAATTAATCTCCAAGACCAAGATGGTGAAACTGCCTTACATCTTGCTGCTGTGGAAGGCTACGTTGATGTGGTGCAAGTATTACTTAACAACGGTGCGGATGTGCAAATCAGAAACCACCTGGGTGACACATCATTGCTAGTAGCAGCGTTGCAGGGACACAGCCAAATTGTGGAAGCACTGCTGCACTCTGGAGGAGATATTAATGGAAAAAACCTTGGTGAAGTACCTTTGACGCTGGCTGCATCACAAGGGCACACCCAAACAGTGAAAGTATTGCTGGACTTTGGTGCTGATACCAATATTCCAGCAGATGATGGCAAAACTGCTTTGATTAAGGCAAGCGAACGCCAGCACACAAAGGTGGTAGAAATGCTCTTAACAAAGGGGGCAGATATCAACTTCCAAGATTCAGCAAGGGCAACAGCATTAATGTGGGCTGCTTCGGCAGGTTATGGAGAAATTGTGCAGTTATTAGTCCAAGCTGGGGCTGATGTAAATTTGAAAAACCGGGGTGGTTACACTGCTTTGATGATTGCAGAATTTAATGGTTATCACGATATTGTGCGGAGTTTGCAAAACGCTGGGGCGCAGGATTGACACTCCCTGGGCTAAACGCTACCGCTAACAGCACCTAAAGTCCAAAATTGTCTGAGAACTGACGCCTTTATTGTCTGTTTATAAAAAAATGTTACAGAAATCTTGACAAACAATAGAATCAAGGTTATTTACTTAAATACCAATTAAGGTTTTAGCAAAAACCAAAGTTGAACAAGTTAATTTATCGCGTTTGGCTAAAGCGTAAAATTCTTACTTAGGGATAGCTGGTCTCATCCTGTCTATGAAGTAAGAAATAAATGTCTAGATTTGTCTAGCATTTGTATAGCAGAAACTAAAGAAAGCAAAAATCCGTCGCAGCTGTTGTGAGCTTGCTGCAACGGATGAAGGAAAAATTAAAACGCCGAGATGGAGCAGGAAAAATGCTTGCGCCACAAGGATAGAAAGCGGGCAAAAATGAAGAAGGGAACTTACCTTAATTACTTTGTAGCTTTTACCTTGTACCTTTTACCCAGTCCCCCTCGGCGTTTCCTACTGTGCTAGATGTGCAAAATATATAGTTTTTATTTGAAGAGAAAAGTATTCTAAACATCATTTTTAATGTATATTATTAAACCCTAAACGCAAACTAGTAACCAGAAAAGCTTGATTTGCAAGCATTTGGGCGATTGCTACGGAAAATTCCAGAAAAAATAAATAAAATATTAAATTTAGTAGAATCACTGTGGTCAATTTTCAACTGTCAGTAATTTGATGTGTATCGAAATTTCAACGAAATTATTGACTAGGTTGAAAATCGGGACTAGGGCGTGTCTTCAAAGTAACAAATATTACCAAAAAAGGCGGACACGGAGACTAGGAGACGCGGTGACACGGCGAAAATTCATTCAAAAACATCTCCGCGTCTTTGCGTCCCCGCGTCTCTCCCTCTCCAATTTCGAGTTTGAAAACACGCCCT
>JAVRBV020000010.1:0-63522 GCA_034531095.2 Nostoc sp. CreGUA01
CAAAGCTTGGGAAATATCAGTTTGCAATTTTTGCATAAATGTGCTGACTATCACCTGAGCATTGGCTGGGGGTAAAGATAGAGTTGAATTTGCTTGCAGAGTTGTTGTTGTCATAATTTATTAGGTATTGGGTATAGGGCAATGGGCATGGGGCTTTCCAGGAAGTGTGGGAGGGGAGGGAGGTGTGGGAGGTGTGTGAGGATGGGGAAGCATTAATTCTCTTTCCCCCACCTCCCCATCTCCCCACACTCCCCAAACTCCCCACACTCCCTCCTCTCCCTTATCTCCCTCATCCCCCTCCTCCTCCCATCCCCCCAAGCCCCAGTGCCCATACCCCAATTACCTTTAAATATTAGTAGGGGAGGGGGAGATGGGGGGAGGGGGGAGGGGGAGGGGAAGGAGGGGGGGGATGAGGGGGAGGAGGGAGATGGGGGGGTGTGGGGGGGGTGGGGAGTGTGGGGAGATGGGGAGATGGGGGAAAGAGAATTAATGCTTCCCCATCCTCCCACACCTCCCACACCTCCCACACCTCCCACACCTCCCACACCTCCCACACCTCCCACACTTCCTGCTTGCCCCATGCCCCATGCCCATTAATATTAATTATGAGCTTTCCAATTTGCTAAATCGGCTAAAGAGCGATCGCGGTAACGTCCATAACGCTCTTGTTTATTTTTGATTTTCGCACCCAATTCGGGAAAAATCCCAAAGTTAGGCGGCATTGGTTGGAAATGTTTGGGCGAAGCAGAACTAATAAATTCAAATAGCGCCCCCATCATTGTTGTTGGTGGTAAAATCAACGGTTCTTTGTCCAAAGCTAGCCGTGCTGCATTAATTCCTGCCAAGCAACCACCGGCGGCGGCGGCGGTGTAGCCTTCAGTACCAATCAACTGTCCAGCTGCTAGCAAAGTTGGACGCGCTTTAAATTGCAGGGTGGGATGCATCAACTGGGGAGCATTAATAAAAGTGTTGCGGTGCATCACTCCTAAGCGCACAAACTCGGCTTTTTCCAAACCAGGAATTAGCTGAAATATCCGCTTTTGTTCGCCCCAACGCAAATTAGTTTGGAATCCTACCATGTTCCAAAGTTGACCGGCTTTATCTTCTTGGCGCAACTGCACCACAGCATAGGGACGTTCCGCTGTGCGACTATCGGATAAACCCACTGGTTTGAGGGGACCATAACGCATGGTGTCTTCTCCCCGGTGTGCTAGTTCTTCAATGGGTAAACAGGCTTCAAAAAATTTCGCTGTTTCCCGTTCAAAATCTTTGAGTTCCGTTTGTTCAGCTTTGCAGAGTTCTTCTCGAAACTTCAAGTACTGCTCTTTATTCATTGGGCAGTTGAGATAAGCAGCTTCACCTTTGTCATAACGTGATGCCATAAAAGCAATGTCACGGTTAATCGATTCTCCGACGATAATTGGGCTAGCCGCATCAAAAAAGCTGAGGTATTCCATGCCTGTAAAGCGGCGCAAATCTTCTGCCAGATCGGGACTGGTTAAAGGCCCGGTTGCTAAAACCACAATTCCTTCAGGAATTGCTTGCACTTCACCCCGGCGAAATTCAATTAAAGGATGATTCGATAAAGTTTGAGTTAAATCTTGGCCAAATTGTCCCCTGTCTACAGCTAGTGCCCCACCGGCAGGAACGGCGTGTTCATCAGCTTTGTTAATTACAATGGAACCAAGCTGACGTAATTCTTCGTGCAACAATCCGGCGGCGCGATCGCTTGCCATTGCCCCAAAGGAATTACTACATACTAGTTCTGCCAGATGTTCTGTATGATGAGCAGGACTAAAGCGTTTTGGACGCATTTCGTATAAAATCACCGGTACTCCAGCTTGGGCTATTTGCCAAGCTGCTTCTGTTCCAGCTAATCCACCTCCAATTACTTGTATCGGTTGTTTTTCCATAGTTAAATTTTCCAGTTGACTGAACTATATTGAGTCATTTATTAAAATTTATCGGATTTGGAATTTTGCATAGTTAAATACTCATTCTAGCAGCAATTACAAATTATCTCGATCAATTCTCTTTTTCTGGGAGTTTAGCTAACAATTATCTCAAAGCAGTTTGCTTGATTTCAAATAGAGAAGAATTCAGAATTCAGCAATCTTGACGCTCTCTACAAGACGTTTGCTAATTAATTCAAAGAAGATGGTGGCTAATTATTGAAATTTGACGATCAAAGATGCTGTAGCACACCTTTCAAATGTAGCAATTTCGCCATTTCATTTACCTGAATATTCTTAACCAAGACTTAAACAATCAGAAATATTGCGGAAATTGAAGTTAATCAACAGAAAGTAGTATACTCTTCTCGGTTCTCATGATGCCTATCCAAAGGTTTCATTCAAAAACTAAAAATTTTGGGGTTGCTCTAATGCTAAGTCCTGTAGTTACAGTCAATATATTTCAAAAACAACCCAATCCTAAAGTCTTCTCACTGGGTGAAGTCATCTTTGAAGAAGGACAGTCTGGTGACATAATGTACGGCATCGTGGAAGGGGAAGTAGATATATCAGTCAATGGTAAAGTTGTAGAAACCATTGAGACGGGTGAAGTTTTTGGTGTGGGGATACTTGTAGGGATAAAAAATAGAACTTACACAGCTATTGCCAAGACGGACTGCAAACTTGCTTTCCTTGATGAAAAAGCATTTCTCTTTGCTGTTCAGGAAACACCGATGTTTGCCATCAAGGTAATGAAAAGTTACTCAGAGCGTCTGAGTAGATTGTTGCATACGCTCTAGGTACTTTCTGGGGAGAGATGAGACAAAAGGCGTTGCTGAATCAGGGAATGATTGAGGCTGACGCAAAGACGCGGGGATTGTTGATGCAAATTCCAAAATCATCCCGCAATTATGCAACGCCGAAAAAAGCTTCCCACCCTTTCTATACTTTTGCCTCTTTTTGATGCTAGGTGAAAAATTTGCCGGAGGTTGTAATGGCGCGTAAACGGTTGATAATTGAAATGGGGATGGGAGTAGATCAGCATGGACAAGAACCAACAGTAGCTGCATCTAGGGCAGTACGCAATGCGATCGCTCATAATGCTTTGCCTGGTGTTTGGGAAGTAGCCCTTTTGAGTAATCCTAATGAAATGATTGTCGAAGTGCAGGTAGCAGTACCATACCCAGAAAAAGTTAGGCCAGAGGAAGTACTAGCCGTACTGCCGTTTGGGAGGAAAACTCTAACTCTAGAATCTGGGGGGATGGTAGTTCAAGGGCGAGCAATTCCTGAACTCAACGATCAAAATGACGAAATGTTAATTGCGATCGCTGCTGTTACAGTTTTAGTTGAATGACACTCTCCTGAGTTTTGGAACTAGATTTTTATGAGTGGTGAATACTCATAAATTTTCTGCATATTATTTTTTTCAAAAATAAAGAAAAATATCCCGTGTATTCACCTGATTTTGTGCGTAAGTACGGACTTTTAGGTATATTTATCACTGATATCCAGAAATTTTCGGCATAATATCCAAGTTAGAAGATAAAACCAAAATTTTCTGAATACTACATGAAACAAGACCCAAAAATTTAAACATTATTTAGCTCACAGAATTCAGAAGTCAGTCGTCAGAATTCAGTTGGATATTTTGTACGACTGGCGGATAGCACAGCATAAAGCCTGCGGCATGGCAACTCTTAGAGACGCTATGCGTAGTTAGAAACCGCGTCTACACAAACAAAACCCACCTACGTGGGTTTCAAAACCTTAATTTGACCTTAGTCCGCGTAGGCGGACTTCTCTGCGAGACGCTACGCGAACGCCTGTGTAGCCGCGAATTCCATTCGCCAATTGCGTAAGTCCTAATCTATTCAAAATCTACCTTTAACCGGAATTTTATTTCTCTATTTATTTGCAGATGCTATACAAACACCGTCAACAAAAGCTGTTGCAATCGATTGCATTGTTTTTAGTCGGAACATTTCTACAATTTTTGTTTTACATACCAACACCAGTCTTATCCCAAAATTCCAATAGCTGTAGCAGTATTACAGTTCCCTTGACACCTGAAGAACAAACTTATGCTCGTGTTGCTTGGCAGTATTTTGTGAAAAATTATCAGCCAGCAACGGGATTTACCAATTCTACTGGGGGTTATCCTTCTGGTACGCTCTGGGATATGGGGAATTATCTGATGGCGTTAAATGCTGCACGTTGGTTGAATCTAACTGACCAAGCAGACTTTGATGCTCGTCTGAATAAATTTTTGACGAGTCTGAGCAGCCTCAAGTTATTTGAAGATGCTCTGCCCAATAAAGTCTATAACGCAGCTACGGGGCAGATGGTTGATTATGGCAACAATCCCAGCGAACGGGGTATTGGTTGGTCTGCTTTAGATATTGGTAGAGTCCTGGCTGCGTTTGATGTGATTCGCAATTGTCATCCGCAATATAATGATTGGCTCAAAGGTATTGTAGCGAAGTGGCAGGTAGGGCGATCGCTCAAAGACGAACAACTTTTTGGCGCGACTGTTCTTTCTGACAACAAAACATTACTGGTGCAAGAAGGACGACTTGGTTACGAAGAATACGGCGCTAGAGGTTATCAACTTTGGGGTTTCTCGGCACCAAAAGCCATCGCTTTCGAGCCGTTTAAGTTAGTAGAAATTAATGGCGTGAAAATTCCCGTTGATACCCGCGATTTTCAAAGTACTAACGCCAATAATTATGTTGTCAGTGAGTCTTATATTCTTGATGGGATTGAATTCGGCTTACAAGGTGAGTTAGCTGATTTTGCAGCCAGAGTTTTAGAGGTGCAAAAACGGCGTTACGATACTACCGGTCAGTTGACTGCGGTTACAGAAGACAATATCGACCAAGCACCTTATTTTCTCTACAATACTGTCTACGCTAACGGTGCAAACTGGGCAACAATTACTGATACTAATCAGCCTTATCCCCAGTTTCGCACCATCAGTACCAAAGCTGCTTTTGGTTGGCGCTATCTTTTTCCTGATAATCCTTATGCCCAAAAACTTTTTGATGCTGTCAAGGATCTCCGCAGTCCTGATGATGGTGGCTACTACGCTGGTATTTATGAAGAATCAAAGCAACCCAATAAAGCTTTGACAGGTAATACTAATGGGCTAATTTTGGAGATTTTGTACTACAAAGCTAGAGGAAATCGCCCTTTGATTGCTTCTGGTTCCGTAAGCGTGTCTACTGGTAAACCCAGTGAGAATACAACACCCTCCAATCAATCGAATTCTACTGTTACGGCTCCTGGGGAAACTTCTAAAATCACGGAAGTGGCCGTTGCACCGATTCCGCCGGTGGGTAATCCGCAAACATCATCTCATCTCCAACTCAAAAGACCGCTAACAGTAATTGAACGACGCTATGCAGAGGCGGCTTGGCGATACTTTCAAGCGAATTATCATTCCAAGAATGGGTTAATTGACGATCGCAGTGATTTCAAAGGTGCAACTCTCTGGGGCTTAGGAGATTATCTGGCAGCCCTCCATGCGGCGCGATCGCTTGATATCATTAACGCCAAAGAATTTGCCGGACGCACCCGACATTTGTTAGGAGCCTTGACAAAATTACCTTTATTTGCTGGAGAGTTACCGAGTCGGGGTTACGATACGAGAACACTGCAATCAGTAGATTATGGTGGAAATCCGAGTCCAGAAGGAAATGGCTGGTCGGCTTTAGATTTGGGCAGGATGCTGGCAGCGCTTTATAATTTGAAAACCTGTCATCCAGAATACACCGCAGCGGTAGATAAAATTGTGCTGGATTGGTCATACTTGCGTGTGGTGCGGGAAGGTATTCTTTCAAGTGCTACTGTGAGCAAAGAAGAAGATGGGCGATCGCTGATTCGTGTCAACCCTGAAACCCGCTTAGGTTATGAAGAATATGCGGCTCGTGCTTTTCAATTATGGGGGTTTAATGTCGAGGGTTCTGCCGTTGGCGGTGAATATCAAACTGCTTCAGTAGAGGGAGTGAAAGTACCAATTCAACGCCGTCGCAGAGATACTAACTCCAAAGTTAACCAATACACAGTTAGCAATCCTTTCTTACTCTATGGTTTGGAATTTGGACTAGATCCCCAAATGCGATCGCTCTTTGAGCCAATTTTCCAGGCGCAAGCCGAACGTTACCGTCGTACCGGCATCCTCACGGCCTCAGCTACTACTTTAATCGATCGCCAGCCTTACACTCTCCACAGTACAATTACTGGCCAAGGCGATGCTTGGGTAGCTTTAGGAGATGACGGTCAACCAGTACCAAAAAGACGATTGGTAAGTACAGCAGTAGCTTTTGCTTATCATGCTTTGGTTCCAGAAAACAAATACACTCAAGAATTACTCCAAGCAACAACTGATTTATATAATCCATCGGCTGGATTTTATGAAGGCTTTTATGAAACCACCGGTAAAACAGCAATTGGTTTCACCAGCAGCACCAACAGCATGATTTTGCAATCTTTATTGTACAAAGTGATGAATAGACAACCTCTAATTCGTCCAATTACCACCATGAAATCTCCTTGGTGGGTGGCAGTAACTAAAGGAAATTCTGGGCGAGGTTTACCCAACACCGCAATCCAACAAACCAAGTTAATTTCTGATGGTTCTGGAAGTTACTGGGCTTCAACTAACAAGAATACTCCACTAGTAACTCGTAAAAAAGTCACAGATTAAGCCGATCCCATTCCCTTTTAGGGAATGGGATTTCGCATTGATGATGGTTGACAGTTAACAGTCAACGACCTCAAAAGAATCATTATCAGAGACAGAGTGCGAAAAAGGACTACCATTAACTCTTTCTCTAGCGAGAGACTACGCAAACACAATTTCAAATCCAAAATCTCAAATTCAAAATATTACCAAAATGACTTCAGTTTCTATTATTGATAATTCGGCAAACTTTTCTGGTAACAGCCGTTCGTTACTCAAAAAAAGAACCCTATTGTTTCGTTATTTGGCAGAAATCAATTTAATTTTTGGTATTTGGTATTTACAATGGCGCATCACTCATTCTATTAATTTTGATGCACTTTGGATTTCTATCCCTTTGCTAGTAGCAGAAATTTATAGTTATTTCGGTGGCGTCATGTTTGTAATTGGGTTGTGGCGGCCTTTAGTTAGACAAATTAAGTCTCTCGACCTGATGACCCCATCAATACCTAAATCTGACTGGCCAACAGTGGACGTATTTGTAACCTGCTACAACGAACCGCCGGAAATTGTAGAAGCAACTGCTAAAGCTGCTCTAGCAATGGATTACCCGCCAAGCAAGTTACGTGTTTATGTGCTAGATGATGGTAACTCGGCTGATATGCGAGCAATGACAGAAAGATTGTGCATTGAGGATTTGCAGTCACCACAACTACAGCAAGAAGCACAACGAATTGATGCAGAACACTCTTGTTTATTGGAACGTCTCCAGCAACTGGAAAATCTCACAGCTAACACTCAAGCCGCCGAAGAATGGCTGCAAGGGTCATCACAACCGGAGGTAAACCAGTTTGCTAGCGAATTTGTGAAAAGTCTGCGACAGTTTATTCTTTGGTTACCTCCACAACATCAAAGTATAAGCGAACGCCTGATTACCGAACGCCAAGCTTTAGAAGAAACTATTCGCAAAAAAGAACTAGAACTAGTTGAACTCGCTCGTTTTCGCTACATTGCTCGTCCCAAACCAGCTGGTGTACCTCACCACGCTAAAGCGGGTAACCTCAATTACGCAATTTTTTCTGGGGAAACCTCTGGACAGTTTATTCTTACCTTAGATGCTGACCATATTCCCAAACCACAATTTATTAAGCGAGTTCTGCCTTATTTCTACACTTATAATCTTTTCACAGGGAAATATGACCAGAATCAAATTGCTTTTGTCCAAACCCGCCAGGATTTTTACAACATTCCTCCGGGCGATCCTTTTGGACATCGAGCTAACTTATTTTATGGGCCACTCCAACAAGGTAAAGATGGCATGAATGCCGCTTTTTATACAGGCACAAATGCAATTTTGAGACGAGATGCACTGATTAGCGTAGGACTGCAATATTTTGCTGATGATTTTGCCAAAGATGAAAAACGTTTAAATGAATTTCAATTAATTGGTGGCGTATCCAGCAACAGTATTACAGAAGATATGAATACAGCAATGCGTTTACATGGTGCTGGATGGAAATCTATTTATCACCATGAATTGCTAGCAGAAGGTTTAGCACCAGATGACCTCAGTTCTACTCTTAAACAGCGGCTACGCTGGGCACAAGGAACTATTCAAGTGCTACTGAGAGAAAATCCGTTAACAAAACCAGGATTGAGTTTTTGGCAAAGATTACATTATTTTAAAACGATGTATAGCTATTTTTCTGGTTTTGCAACTCTAGTTTTTATTGCTTGTCCAATTATCTATTTTTTCACAGATATTATTCCAGTTAAAACCTACGGGCCGGATTTTGCCATACACTTTTTTCCAGCCTTTATTATCAACCGCTTGACTTTCCTTGCAGCCACCTGGGGTATTCCAGCTAGAGAAGTTTGGCGTTCGGAACAATACGCGATCGCTTTATTTCCTTTATTAATCCAAGCAGTTTGGAGCGTATTTACAGGACAAAAACTCAATTTCCAAGTAACACCTAAACAACGACAATCCGGTATTTATCTTAGACTAGTTTGGCCACAGGTTGCTGTTTTTATCTTGACGATTTTGGGGATATTATGGAGCCTTTATCGGTTCGCAATTGGTCATCTAAATTATCCTGAAGTCCACCTACTCAATGGTGCATGGGCTATTTATAACTTATTACTTTTATGGGCAATCATCCGCGCCTCTGTTTGGCAACCGGCGAAAGAAGTGTGAGGGGGATGAGGGAGACGCTGGGATGTGGAAATAAATTAATGACAAATAACAAACTCAAAAACAAGTATGAACACTCATTTAGACAACAATTTTAGTCAACGAACTGTGTTAACAATTTATGCCCATGCTGATGATGAAGTTCTACCTGCTGCTGGTACTCTCAGTCTGATGTCTAAGGCAGGGTGGAATGTTGGTTGCTTAATTTTGACTGATGGTAGTCTTTCTAGTTCAACTGTTAAGGGTACACGTCATCAAGAAGCAGATGCGGCTGGTAAAATCATTGGTGCAAGTTATGAATTTTATGCACTTGAAGAGTGCAATTTCTCTACACAAGCAGTGATTAAAGTTAGTGAAGATGCTATTGGGCGTTGGCATCCAGATTTGATTATTACTCATGCACCACAACCTGAAAAGTATGGACACAGAGATCATGAAGTGTGTGCGATCGCAGTTTCTAATGTTGCTACGCGCAAAAACATACCTTTGTGGTATTCAGCGCCACCTGTTTTTTTGCGTGGTTTTGAGCCAAACTTTTTTGTGGATATCACTTCTGTAATTGAGGAAAAAGTCACAGCTATTGGGTGTTATGAATCAGAAGCAAATAAAGCATTTATGCAACTCGATGCCATACTTGTTTTATCTCGGTTTTGGGCGCGTGAATTAGGCCAAAAGGATGGATATTTTGAAGCGTTTGAAATTTCTCGTCAATGGGTTGATGCTAGCTTTTTTACTGCAATAGCAAACGGTAATAAATAAACATAAAAATATTAGTATATATCTTGCGGATTTTATGGGAATAGTGCCAAAATATAAACGTATATTTCTCAAATAAATCATCGGAAAATCAAAGCATGAATATGAGTGTCACTGTACTCGAATTATCTGGAATTCTAGATGGTATTAGAGGTAATGAATTGCGTCGTGAAGTTAGCACTATTGTGGAAAAAGGAACAGATATTTTGTTGTTGGATATGAAAGAAGTCAAATTTATTGATAGTTCTGGTTTGGGTGCTTTAGTATCAGCAATGCAAATGGTAAGAAAAGCTGATGGTAAACTTTTTGTCTGTTCGATCAGTGACCAAGTTAGGATGTTATTTGAACTGACTAAAATGGATAGAATTTTTCAAACTTTTGCTGACCAAGAAGAATTCAATCGCCAAGTAGTAGCAATGCAAAATTGAAGTATAAATAATTTGAGTATATTAGCCAAAGTTAACTTTTACTAAAGACAAGTCATCATCAAGATTATCTTGAGCATTAAAGGTGAAAATATTTGCTAATAGTTGATTGAGATTACAAGTATTTTCCTGGTTACATTGAGTTAATATTTCAATGAAAGCATCAAGACCTAAAATGTTACCATCTGGCTGATTAATTTCATAAGCGCCATCACTAAAGATATATAAAGTGCTGTTTTCTTGGACTTCCAACACAGCATTTTCAAATTCAACATCAGGTAAAAAGCCAATTGGTAAATCTAAAGAATTTAGCTGTTGAATTTGGATATTTGTTGCAGAATTACTAGATAAAAGTAAAGCGGGTGGATGTCCAGCGTTGGCGTAAATGAGTTGGCGTTTCAGGCGGTGATAAACTCCGTACCAAATTGTGAAGTATTTATCACCGTGCTTCCTCATTTGGAAGGCGTGATTGAGGGCTTTTAGGACTTCACTGGGTTGACAAAAGTTGGTATTTGGTAGAGATTGCGATCGCAAAACATTTAGCACCGATACAGATAAGAGTGCTGAACCCACTCCATGTCCTGATACATCCAACAAATAAATTGCCAAGCGATCGTCATCGATCCAATTATGTCCAAAACAATCACCCCCTAGCTGTGCTGAAGGAATAAACAAATTTTCTGTAGTCACTGCTCCTACCAAGGGTGAGGGGAGAAGCGATCGCACATAATCAGCTGCTTGTGCCAATTCTGCTTCTAAAATTTGCTTTTGGGTTCGTAAATCCTGATTGAGTGTTTCTAAAGCTTGCTTTTTACTTTGTAAATCCTGATTGAGCTGATGCAACCTTAATCCGGCTCTGACTCTTGCTTTCAATTCATTCATCTCTATTGGTTTAGAGATAAATTCATCTGCTCCAGCATCAAGTCCCCTAACTCTATCTTCTTCTTCTCCTCGAGCTGCTCCCCTAGCAGTCAATAAAATAAAAAACGTAGTCGCCAACTCTGTATCCGATCTAATTCGCCGACATACTTCTAGTCCATCTACCTGGGACATCATCCAATCACAAATAATCAGAGCAGGACGTAGCAGTTGTGCTTGTGTAATTCCTTCTTCACCATTACTGGCTACGGTAACATCGTAACCCTGTTTTTTGAGTGTGTTTTTCAGTACTGCTCGGACTGTAGGATCGTCATCAATAACCAAAATTTTAAACATAAATTATACTTGGTGACTAGAATGAAAAGTAAGTATTCGATTTAATTTAACTTATATGAAATTTAGTTTTTCATGTATAGTGAAAATACTCAAATTAAATAAACTAATTAGCGAATAAGATGATTTGAAAATATTTAATTGGGTGAGCAGTGAATAAGAAAATATATCTCAAAGTCAACACCGATCTCACAGCTTCGCCTGAAGTTTTATCTTGGTTCGAGCAGATGAATGAACCAAGTATTCCTGATAAACAAATTTGGTGGCAATGTCAAACACTTTTGATAGAAGGCTTTACTAATATTGTTGAACATGCCCACAAAAATTTACCCATCGAAACTCCCATTGAGATGGAAGCTTTGCGTTTAAATGAGTATATAGAAATTCGTATTTGGTCTCAAGGTGAATGCTTTGATTTGGAGGAACAATTGCGACAAACATCAGAACTTGAGGATAACGACCAAGAACGCGGACGTGGTTTAAAAATTATGTCTGCTATTGCCGACAAGTTCAGTTATGAACGGACGATAGATAATCGTTACTGTTTATTTATTAGTAAGTATTACTAGTGCTTTATGCGAAGAGATTCAATATTTTATAAACTTTTCAGCAATCCCCGACTTTGCTATTTGAGCTATTGAAAAATCTCCCCAGCAATGCAGAGAGTAACATTTAATCTTATTATTCGACAGTTGACTAAGCGGTTTGGAGAACTTCCCCAAGAAATGCGTTCCGCAATTTTTGGTTTACCATTACCTGTTCTTGAAGATTTAAGCGAAGCATTGTTAGATTTTACTAGTGTGGCTGATTTACAGGTTTGGCTGTCAGGGCGATGATTAGATAGATGCTCAGACTATAATAGCTTCTATCTCGTCATTAAAAACTCTTGAATGCGTTTAACAAATTCTTCTAACTCTAAGATGAATTGATTAGTGCCTCGACGTTCTTGGTTATGAGCTAGTTGTTCTAATTTTTCTGCTGCTAGATGCATGGTTGTAATTCCCATGTTGGCGCTGGCACCTTTAATCTGATGGGCTTGGAGTGCTACCTGCTCAAAGTTCTGAGCAGCGATCGCAATTTTAATCATCTCTATACGAGGTTGAATATCATCAAAAAATATTTGCAGTAATTCTAATTCAAATTCTGGGTTGTTTTCTGAGAGTTGATGCAAGCGTTCCCACTCAATTGGTAAGTTAACTAAACCAATATCTGTTTGTTTTGCTTGGAAAATTATACTTGCCCAACGTTTTAGTACTGCTGCCAAATCTTCCTTGAGAACTGGCTTGCTTAAGTAGTCATCCATGCCTGCATCTAAACACATTTGTTTATCTTCTTTCATGGCATTAGCTGTCATTGCAATTATCACAGGATGACGACCAGTTGCAAACCGACTTTCTTGCCAACGATGAATTTCTTTTGTAGTTTCTAAACCATCAAGAACTGGCATTTGACAATCCATCAAAATTAAATCGTAGGGAATTTTTTCTAATAACTGCAACACTTCTTGGCCATTGCCAGCAACATCAGCACTGTAGCCCAGACTTTGAAGTTGCTTCAAGGCTACTTTCTGATTTACCAAGTTATCTTCTGCTAGAAGAATTCTTAATTTAGGGAAGTTAGAAGTTGCGGAAGGGGACGCTCTTACGGAGGGACACTCTGACGCGGGGATTGTACTAAATACATTCTCCGCGTCTCCCATTCTCCGCATCAGAGTGTCCTTTTCTTCTGTTTCTAAAATAGTGACGATCGCATCAAGAAGTCGGGACGGCTTGACAGGTTTCACTAAATAAGCTGTAAATCCGATTTTTAGCGATCGTTGGACTTCATCGCGTTGATTAGTAGAAGTAAGCATAATCAAAGGTAACTGGGCGATGGCGGAATTTGCTTTAATTTGCTCTCCCAAAGTCATGCCATCTATTTCTGGCATCTGCATGTCAATTACAGCAATGTCATAGAAAGTTTTGTGTTTGGCAGCTTGTTCAATAGCTTTCAGGGCAATAGTAGCCGAAGCAGCCTGATCTACTATCATCCCCCAACGGTTAGCTTGATACTGGATAATTTTGCGATTTGTAGCGTTATCATCGACTACTAATAAGCGCCGATTAGTTAGAAGTCCGCGTTCGTGTATTGAGGAAATAGGGTGGAGTTGCTTGGAAAAAGTGATTTCAAACCAAAATTTAGATCCTTTTCCCGGTGAACTTTCTGTGCCAATTTCTCCTCCCATCAAGTTTACCAGTTGTTTGCAGATGGCTAATCCCAAACCTGTGCCGCCATACTTGCGGGTGGTGGAAGCGTCTACTTGGGTAAATGGTGTAAAGAGTTTGAATTGGTCTTCAGGGCTAATGCCAAGACCGGTATCTGTGATGGCAAAATTAATGGTGACTGTGTTAGAAGTTTGCGATCGCAATTCTACTCGTACTATCACCTCTCCACTACTGGTGAATTTAATAGCGTTGCTGATTAAATTCATCAGAATTTGCCGCAAACGACCAGCATCACCTTGCAAATGGGTGGGGACGTTGGGATAAATCAAGGCTGCAATTTCTAATCCCTTGTTATGGGCTGGGGGTGCCAATAATTCCAATACCTCTTCCACACAGGTAGACAAATTAAAATCTAGAGTTTCTAATACCATCTCCCCAGCTTCAAGTTTGGACAAATCTAAAATTTCGTTAATTAGGCTTAACAAAGCATCTCCACTAATGCGAATTGTTTCCATAAAATCCCGTTGCTCCCAATTGAGGGGAGTTTCTAACATTAAGCCCGTCATTCCTAACACAGCATTCATGGGGGTACGGATTTCGTGGCTCATATTAGCTAAAAAAGCACTTTTGGTTTTAGAAGCTAATTCCGCTTCGTGACGAGCAACTTCGAGTTCTCGTCGCTGTTGAGTTTCTGCATCTAACATTTGAGCTTGGGCTAAGGCTATACCTACTTGGTCTGCTATTTGCCGCAAAAGATGAGTTTCAAAACTAGACCATTGACGAGAACTACCGCACTGATGAACAATTAGCAAACCACAGAGTTCTTCTTTAACAAGAATGGGCACAACTAAATGGGATTTTACTCCAAATTGTTGCAGTAATTCTATGTGATTTTTTTGAATTTCATTTATATCCAAATCTGCAAGCTCTAAATTTCGTTTTTGACGATACTGCTGTAGATAATACTGTTGTAGATACTCGGCTCGAAAATAAGCATCGCTAAACTTTTTTTCTTTGATTGTCAGCCAACCAGAAACTACTGCTTCGACAATTATGGTTGCAGATCTATCCGGCAAAGGTTGATAGATTAAAACTCGATCGCTATGGAGGATTTTTTGTACCTCCGTAACCGCAATTTGCAGAATTTCTTTAATTTGCAAAGACTGACGAATCTTCAAGGTGATTTCCGTAAATAATTGCGATCGCAAGTTTTGGCGTTGCAGTTCTTCTTCTGCTTGTTTGCGCTCAATAAACTGTCCGACTTGCTCACCAATGGAATTCATGACTTTTGCCAAATCTGCATCAGGTTGCTGAATTTCATGGCTAAAGCAAGTAATTACACCAAGGATGTTTTTACCCCCACGAATCGGAAAACCGAAAGCTCCATGCAGTCCGGCTTTGGCTGCGATTTTCAAGCGCACAAAATTCCGATCTTTAGCAACATCAGCAATCCAAACAGGTTTAGCCCTAGCCCAAACATGACCAGGCAGCCCAATTCCTGGCGCAAAGGTGGTCTGCCGACTGAGTATTTCAAATTCTTGCATCTCTAATGAGGTTTTATACCAGTTATCAAAAAAAATCAGTATATTAACTTGCTGATCCACCATCCAAATTTCACACAAAGACCATCCCAAACTTTCGCAGATTCCTTGGAGAATTTGGCGCATGGCTTCGTTGATGGTAGTAGATTCTGCTAAGACGCGGGTTGTAGCATACTGGGCTTTGAGATGCTGTTCTGTTCGCTTGCGATCGCTAATATCAATGCCTGTGGTAATAATGTATTCAATGCGACCCTCATAATCCTGCAAAATCGTGTTAGTCCAGGTAATTAGCCGCCGACTACCATCTTTGACAATCCAATAGTTTTCGTACTCTTTTGAACCTTTACCAGTCCGCAATTGTTCAAAAACTGCTTTCATTGGTTCTATCTGTTCCGGAAGCAGAAACAAGTTCCAGAAATGCCTTCCTTTAACTTCATCAAATGAATAACCAGTTGTTTGCTCACAAGCTTGATTGAAGCGAACAATTTGCCCTTGTGCGTCCAAAACTATTACCAAAGCGCTGGCTGTATCAAGAACTGCTGCAATAAAGTTGCGTTCTTTGTTGAGTGTCTCCTCTGTCAATTTACGCTCTCTTACTTCACGATAAATGAAGTAGTAAACCATAGCCAGAATCAAGAAACTTAAGCAAATAGCGATCGCCTGCATCAAAATCGTATTGGTAACACTGGTTTTAGTGATTTTTAAATGCTGCTGAAGCTGTTGTTGTTCTTGGTTTTCCATCTCACGAATCATATTGCGAATATCACTCATGAAGTCATTTCCCTGGCCTGTTTTAATTACCTCCAATGCAGCATCTAATCCTTGATAATGGCGCAAGTCAATAGTCTTTTTCAGTTCATTCAACTTTACTAATATCAGGGATTCAAGAGTGTCGATTTGACTCAATTTTTGAGGATCGTTTGCTGTTAATTTTCTTAATTGCTGAATTTCCGGAGCAAGTTTACCAATTGCTATTTGATAAGGTTCTAAATAAGTATTGTTTCCAGTGATTATATATCCGCGTTGTCCCGTTTCAGCATCCTTAATACTAGATAATAATTCTTCCAAACTGTTAATTGTCATTTGAGTGTTGAGCAAATTTTTACTCGTATTAATCAACACTTCTGTACTTTGATATGAGAGCGTCGCAATCAGGACTAAAATAGTCAACGCCAACCCAAATCCTTGGGCAATCCTTCTTAAAAATTGTTTACGTACCTTGTGTGCTTGTTTGCGTGTATCACTTGCCAAAACCAAACTTGCTAAAGTGCGCCGCATTTCTAGTTGCTTGATTACCTGGCGACCTAGAACTCGTAATGCTTCAATTTGTTCTGGAGAGAGGTTTCTGGGTACATGGTCAATAACACAAAGTGTTCCTAATCCATATCCTTCCGGATTAGTCAAGGGTACACCAGCGTAAAATCGTACATGAGGATCGGACGTAACTACCGGGTTTGTGGCAAATCTTTCGTCTTCTGTGGCATCAGGCACAACAAAAACTTCAGGTTGCAGAATCGCATGGGCGCAGAATGCTATATCTCTGGGCGTTTCTAAGGCATCCAAACCAACTTTTGACTTGAACCACTGGCGATCGCGATCGACTAAACTGATTAATGCAATGGGAGTTCCACAAATATATGAGGCTAGACGAGTCAAGTCGTCAAAAGCAGCTTCCGAAGGAGTATCGAGAATCTTATACTGCAAAAGAGACTCGATTCGCTGTGTTTCGTTCTCAGGTAATGGTGCTTTCATCATTTAGGAGTCAGAATTCAGAATTCAGAATTCAGGAGTTGGGAGTTGGGAGTTAGAAGTTAGGAGTTAGAAGTTAGGAGTTAGGAGTTGGGAGTTAGGAGTTGGGAGTTAGGAGTTAGGAGTTGGGAGTTAGGAGTTGGGAGTTAGGAGTTGGAAGACTTTGATACTCAAGCTTTATAATTTGAAGAAGATTAAAAAATCAAAAATCTATAGCACCCTTGATTTTATATTTATTCTGAATTCTGAATTCTGAGTTCTGAATTCTGAATTCTGACTTCTGACTTCTGAATTCTGTTTTCTTAAAATTTGACACGCAATTGTCCTGTTAAAGAGTTACCGCTGTAAGCATTTTCTCCTGTGTCTTGATTGCGGACATTACTAAAGCTATAGCCCAAATCTGCTTCGATATTGGGCGATAGCTTGACCGTACAGCGTGTTTGATATGTATTAGCGTTATCAAATTCTCCTTTGAGTCGTTGTCGTCCTAAGTTTGCAGCTAGGCGACAGCGTAAGAATTTAGTAATATCTCCTTCCCAAGCCACCTCAGCGTTGTAAACTAAGAAATCTGGTGGTGAAAAATAGCCACTTGTGCCTTCTAAATCGCGATCGTAACTCCAAGTAAATAAGTTAGCTGCTAGAGAAAACTGTCCGAATTTGCGCTCTAGTCTACTAAATGTTTGTACCTCAGAATTACCATCGTTGTAGTTACCCAAACGCAAAGAAGAAAACAAGCTGGTATTGCGGTCAATTTGCCAGTATAAATCAGGGCCAAATCGCCAATTAGTAATTTGATTTTCTAAAGTCCGGGCATTGGATTTATAAGGCCTATGTTCTAAATTACCTGATAATACTAATAGCGATCGCAATTGGCCTGATGGCGAAACTCGCGCTGGCAAAATTGGAACGTCTACCTTAGCATTAAGATTGATAGCTGTGGGTAACCTGTCGAAAACATCAACTCCAGCCGCTGTTTTCAGCGTCACTTGCCCAATTTTTCCTTCCCATCCAACTTGCAAAGGAAAATTGCTAACTGATTCAACACCGCGTTGTTCAAAGAAATTAAAACCTGTCTTGAAAAATATTTTATTGCCATTTCTCAATCGAAACTGAAGTGTTGGTTCGATGAATAAATTAGTTTGCCCAAAGTTATCTGTGTCATAACGATAGTCAGTATTAATACTTTCTAAAACTGCATTTGGTTTTGCTGGTTCGGTGGAAGTTGTTGGTGGACTAGAATTCTCTGGTGATTTGGGTGGCGGTGGCGGTACTCGCAAATCGGGATTGAAGTTTTCAGGTGCTGCAATCAAAAACCCATCGGGCAGAGGTTTGGAAAGTTCTAAGTGATACTGATTTATATTTAATGGCGAAGATGAGAGAGATTTAGTGTTTTCATGGAGTTGGGCAGCTAGTAACTTAACTTCACACAATGCCCAAATACCTAAACTTAAGATGACTCCCAATTGAATTTGTAAATATCCCAAAATATACTTAGTAAAAGTATATCGATAAATAAAGAGATAACGTCTAAAACTATCTGCCATCAGCCGATACTGTAGGTGTATATCAATGAAAAACTAGCTGCCAAAAAAATTTTCTGGCTGCTAGTTCGTGTATTCTGCTTGGATTATGATGCCCACAATATATGCTGACTACAGCGATTTTCACATGATAGGTTTACGGAACTTTTTTTAAAAATCAAACTAATTTATGGATAAGAATTATGGTGTGGGTGCAGTGGTCTGTCCCATTAATTCTAATGGGCTGCAAGATCCCCGACTTCTTCAAGAAGTCGGGGATCTGACCACTTTTCAATCCAAAATCTAAAATTCGGCGAAAATCATCGCATTCCCAAGCCTGTAGCGGGGACTAATGTACTCAACCAATCAATCACTGATGCAGATGCGTCCTTAGAATGCCATAATCTTTGAATAATAAACTGTATTCGCTCTGCTTGTCGATGGCTCATTAAGCTTAGGGCAACTTCATGCTGTCGTCTAAGTTTTTCTTCATCACTGGTTTCAATTTCCCTTAATACCCAAAATTCCATCATTGATGAAGTAAATTGGTAATCAGTTATTCCTAATTGTGCTACACGTTTAATTAAGCCCATTTCTTCTAAGTTAATCAGCTTTCGCTCATTTTGAACTAGGCTTAGTTCCATATCAATCAATTTGTATTGCCGCTGTTTGAGACGATTTTCTAAATGAGATAGGGCGATAAAAATTAATAGGATTTGTTCTGTTTCGTCACAAGATAACCACCAATCTTGAAAAATATGTTCTGTAGCTTCAAGAAACTGACTTGTAAAGTTTTCAATAGTTAAATTCTGACCACTACGCCAAAAGTTGTAAATTAAATAGCAAGCATTGTGCAGTAACACTGGATATCCACCGGATACTTCTTGGATTACTTGCTTTAATTCTGTTGTGAGCTTCAAATCAGCAGGCATCCGATGGAGTAATTCATTTACTTCTTTATTATCAAAAAGTCCTAGACGTTGAAATAAATAGTGGTTATACCAGGGTGATTGGTTAGGATTGAAACGTAGACTAAATTCATTCAGGCGTTTTTTAGAAGTGATAATAATTGAAAGATTAGCGCCTTCTTTACTATGAACAGCAAGACTGCGAAAATCTGATAGAAAGCTGCCCATTTCATCTTCAGTATAGTTGTTGCTAGGGTAGAGGGCATTATCATAATCATCTAAAAACAACACCAGAAACTTGCTTTCTTCGCCAATTTTTCGCAGAATCAAGCGGATGTTATCATTTTTGATTATAGATGTTGAATCGAAAATTTGCTCAATATCTTGATGCAAAGAATTATCTTCGCCAATCTCTTGTTGAAGAAGATTGAAGATTTCTCTCCAAAAAGTATCAGGGGTAAAAGGAACAATATCAGCACAATTAAGAGTAACGATAATTGCTTGTTCGCGGTCAAGTCCATGTTGTTGCCAAGCTTGAGAAGAAGCTAAAAATTGCAGCAACGAAGATTTTCCCATACCTGTATTGCCCCAAATAGCAAGATGAGAGCGATTGTAGATTTGATCGAATGCTGCTGCAATTTCAGACTGTCGCCCGACAAAAGATTCTGGCCGAACGGGAGCGCCAACAAAAAAAGGATTGCGTAATGTTTGTAAACTTGTCCGAATTTGTTCTTGTTGTTGTTTTAATTGGGCTTCTATTTCCGAGAGTCGCTGCTGTGCCCGCCTATTTTCTGGGTCTAGTTCTAGAGCTGTTAAAAATTGGGTTTTTGCTCGAACTAAATTACCTGTTTGCATGAAATCCCGCCCATTACCCAAGAGGGATTTTACAAGTGCTTCTCTGTAACGCAAACTGAGATTATCTACTTTGCAAATTCTGGTATAAAGTTCAACGGCTTGGTTAAATTGCTCGTCTTCTAAACAAGCAGATGCCATTCCTAATAAAGCTAGAAAGTGATTGGGATTTATTTGTAAAACTTCTTGATATTTGACGATCGCCTCAATTACATCCCCTTGTTCCTCTAGCTCCTTTGCTTGTTGATACAAAGGGCTAATTTCTTCTGAATGCAGCCCATCTAATTCTAAAATTTCTGTACGTAGCGAGTGTCTTCTAATAAACCAGCGACGCACTAATTCTACTATAATTTCATGAGAATAAGGGCGATCGCGCGATAATTCTGCAAGCTCTCTTTCTCTAATAAACCCGCCTGTTTTCAGGGTTTCCAACGCCTGATATAGCTCATCAGTTAAAACCACACCGTTATCTATTAGCAGTTTCCAAGGATCGGGGCGGGAGCGTTCTTGCATTTCGGCGACGGCTGCAAACACTACCCTCTCAGCAATTGGTAATCCTTGACGAAACCATGCTAAACCGTTGTCGGCTGTTTCAATGGCTTCATCAATATTCTTGTTGACATCTTCTTGAGTAATTTTTTGCCAGTCTTTGACTTCATCTACTTTTTTATCTCTGGCTTTCTCAAACAAAACACTACATAGCACCTGGATTAAATACGGCTGTCCAGCGCAGAGTTGCCAAATTGCTCCAATTGCTGAAGGCTCATATTCTAAAATGCCTTCAGATGGTTTGGTAATCAGCTGTCTGGTATGAGTTTCATCTAACAAACCAACTTCCCTGCGTGGTGCTTCACGAAACAAGCTGACTAGGATTTTTACATCTTCCAGTCGGCGTCCGACAACTGGGATCAGACAAAATCTTGCTGGCTGATTGTTAATCATTGACTGGAGATGGCGAAAAAACTCCTCAGTCGTTGTTTGATCGCTGCGATCGCCAACTGTATCAAATTCGTCTAATAACAGGACTGGTTTGCGATCGTCTAAAACTTGGTAAAGCTGGATAAAAAAATCCATACTGAAGACTGTAGGATCTGATTGTAGTCTATCTTTTGTGGGGATTGCTACTTGGTCTTCAGACAAATTTAGGTGTCTGACGATTCCTATTGCCAGGTGATGTAAAATATCCGCCAGGGAACCCTGACTTTGACCTTCTAAGGAAAGCGGAATGAAAACATGTTGCGTCAGATGACTCAAAAAGTGAGGAATTTGAGCTAACAAAGAAGATTTACCTATCCGTCGCTGACCATGTAGGAGAATTACAGATGTCCCTTGAACTAAATTATCTTCAATGAACCTAAACAAGTCATCCCGCCCAAAAAACTTGTTTCTGTCATTGATTGCGGTGCCAGTAATATAGGGATTGATTAGACCTAGTGGCATAGAGACTACCTGTTTACTCCAAACTCCAAACTCCTAACTCCTAACTCCTGTACGGGCGGGTTTACAAAAAGACTTTGTTGCTAAAAGAGATTCTGGCTCAACCCGCCCCTACTACTCCAAACTCCAAACTCCTAACTCCCAACTCCCAACTCACTACCCATTTCCTAGAAATCCTTGAAAAAAACTACCTCCCAATTTCCCAACCCATCCAGCCACCGATTGAGCCGTATCTTTATACTGCCATACTTGTTTCATAATAGTTGTCATTTGCTTAACCTGCTTACTACTAAGGTTAAGAAAAATTAGCTCGCGTTCTGCTAATTCTGGTTGATTTTGGCTGTTTTCTAATTCTTTGACTACCCACCATTCCATAATGGATGATGCAAACTCATATACTTGTAAATCATTGTCATTACACCGACAGAGAATACCTCGTTCTTCTAGTTGGCGTAATTCTCTGTCTTTTTGACTCAAGATAATATCCACACCATCCAAAGTGTACTGTCGCTTGCGATTTACGCGACCCTCCAAACGAGACAGAGCAATAAATTTCAGCAGACTTTTTTCGTCATCAGTTGATTGATTCCAAGCCACAGAAAAGTATTGTCTATTTGCTCTTTCAAATTCTACGGCGAAATCTAACACCGTTTGAATATCTCGGTCTCGCCAAGCTCTATAAAGTAGAGAACCAGCATTTTGAACTAATGCTGGATTTCCTCCGGAAACTTCTTGTATGCCTGCTTGAAAATTGAGTATCCACTCAATAGAATGTTTCTGTGACAATTGTTGAAACCAGTGCAATACTTCTTCTTCCTTTAAAGATTTGAGATAACGTTGGAGATAGTGATTATGCCAAGGGGAAGTTCCTGGTGTGAGATTAGGCCCCATGTCAGAGAGTCGTTTGAGGCAAGTAACAATTACTGAAAGATACTCTTTTTCTCGACCATCATTTGCTAAAGCTCGAAATTGGCTCAAAAATGAGCGCATTTCATCTTCTGTGTAGGAAACATTAGTGTAGAGAGCAGCATCAAAATCATCCAACAATAGCAATAGAAATTGATTGTTTTTGCCAATTTCAGCTAACAAAGAACGTAACTCGTTAACGCTATAGGTTCCTTGTAGTAAAATTTGGGCGATCGCAGATTGCAATGCTTGGCGATCTTTTGCTTCGTCTTTCAAAAAATTCAGTACCGTTTCCCAAAAGCCAACGGCAGTAAAAGGCTGAATTTGGAAACAATTAAAAAAGATAATCAATGCTTGAGACGGATCGAATCCTTGGTTTTGCCAAATTTCTGGTGAAGAGATATATCGCAGTAGTGAAGATTTACCCATACCACTACTACCTTGAATTGCCAGACACGTCCGATTGGGAATCACATCCAAGAATGCAGCGTTAATATACGATCTACGTCCAACAAATTTTTCTGGGGAAACGGCACCGCCAACATAGAATGGATTGATTTGAGGCCTGTGGGAGATTGGATCGTTTTCTGTATTCATGGGAAGTAGTTTGAAGAATGAGCAACAAAGTTAAGTAGACACATAGGAGTGGAAATGATTTAGGGGCGTAGGCTCCGCCTTCCCGTAGGGTACGGCCGTACTCCGAAACCCAGAAGCAAGCTACGCCCCTATCAAGGATTTCGGGCAACGCAGAATTAATTTTCGGAAATGTCTAGTGGTATCAATTGTTCATCTGCTGCTAAAGATTTTACAGCTAAACCTTTACGAATTACGAATTACGAATTACGAATTATCAAGTCTCCTCCCCGCGACGGTGGTTGGCAGCTTGCAATAACAAAGATTCGGCAAAAGCGATCGCATCACTCGCAGATTTTCCACCAGCTAACTGTGCTAGTTCTTCCCGGCGGGTAGTTAAATTATCTAAAGCAGTAACTCGTACAACGGTACGTTGTTCCACACTGCCATTGTTAGCTTTTTTACCTTTACCTTCATTAATAGTTTGCTTATCTACCCGGAAATGGCGGTCTGCCATTGCTGCAACTAAGGGTTGGTGAGTAACACATAATACTTGGTTGCGTTGGCTGAGTTGGTGTAATTTTTCGGCGATCGCTTGGGCAACTCTTCCGGAAACCCCCACATCAATTTCATCAAATACCATTGTCCCAGCTGCATCGACTTGGGAAAAACAAGCTTTCAATGCCAGTAAAAAGCGGCTCATTTCCCCACCAGAGGCAATTTCTGTTAAAGGTTGCAGTGGTTCTCCGGGGTTGGGACTAAACATAAAAGTGATTTTATCTGCTCCCATCGCAGTTGGGGCAGTGGGCAAAATTTCAACTTTAAATTTCACCTTTTCCATCGCTAAAGGTTTGAGTTCAGATATCAAACGCGATTCTAAATTAGCAGCGGCTTTACTCCGTAGTTGAGTTAAGCGATCGCTGGTTTCGGTGAGTTTCTCAAAACACGCCTTTTCTTGCTGTTCTAAAGTTTCGATAGATTGTTCGCTGTCGTTGAGTTGGGCTAATTCTGCTTGGATGCGTTGGTAATAGGCGATCGCTTCTGTTAATGTCGGCCCATACTTGCGGCAAACTTGCTTTAATTCCTGAACCCGTTCTTCCACTTCTTCTAACCGCTGGGGATCGGCTTCTAAACTATCTCCATAAGCATTAATCTGTCTTCCCACTTCCATCACCGCAGCTTGGGCATCCCTGACTAATTCCAACAGGTGTTGCAATTGGGTGTCGTATTCCACCATGTCATTTAATGTGGCTTCGCTGTCTCCCAATAAATCTGCGGCGGCGGGGGTTTCATCATCGTTTTGATATAAAGCCTGATAAATTTTGTAGCTCATTTGTTGCAAATCAACAACATGATTCAGGCGTTCCCGTTCCTGTGCCAACTGTTCTAATTCATTTGGTTCGCACAGATTAGCTGCTCCCAATTCTTGCACTTGATAGGTGAGCAAATCTAGTTGTTGCAAACGTTCCCGTTCTGATGTCCGGCGTTTTTCTAGTGCGAGATGGGCTTGTTGGTAAGCACTAAAACAACTGGCAACCTTTTGGCGTTGGTGCATCAGGGAGTCACCGCCATATAAATCCAACCAGTCCCGGACTTGGGCAGATTGTCCCACTTGTACAGTTTGACCTTGGGCTGTGATTTCCACCAGGCGATCGCGCAATCCTCCCATGAGTTGGCGATTTACCAACACACCATTCACCCGCGATCGGCTGCGGACGTTACTAGCTGTAGCGGTGATTTCTCGGCTAATCACAACGGAATTCTCATCAAGCAAATCGATTTCCTGTTCCGTCAACCAAGCAGCTAAAGGCGGGTTGGAAGTGAAAGTCGCTTCTACCATTGCCCGACTTGTCCCTGTCCGAATCACTCGACTAGAAACCTTACCGCCTAAAGCCGCATCAATAGCATCCAAAATAATCGATTTTCCAGCGCCGGTTTCACCCGTCAACACATTGAGTCCCGCGCCAAATTCCAATTCCAATTGGTCAATCAGGGCAAAGTTTTCAATTCGTAAGCAAAGCAACATCTAGCCAAATTCTCCTTCCATAGTGCCGTTAGCGCTAGCGGGGCGATGAGCCGCGTGTTGAGTGCTGAGTTGTGAGTCGGAAGAAAATTTCGGAGTTAGTAAGCCCGCAAGCGATGGATGTCTTTATTTGAGACAACTTAGCACTTTCAACTCAGCACCGAGAAAGGCAGCAATACCTACTACTATTAAATTAATACGCCCATATTAGTGTAACAAAGCAATGAAGACTGGGGAATGGGGAGATGGGGAGATGAGGGAGATGAGGGAGATGAGGGAGATGAGGGAGATGAGGAGAATAATTCTTAACTCCTAACTCTTAACTCTTAACTCCCAATGCCCAATGCCCAATGCCCAAACATATTGTTACAATACTTAACATGCTCATTCTCAGCGGTGGCCTTCCCCATGATTGTTAAGACACTTCCCCCTAATTCCGGATCGATTCAGGAGGACAGTCGCAACGGCAACAGTAGCCAAGGCGAACTGCAAATTATTGATGTAATGCCAGAAAGTGGTACACAAGACTTGGTAGTGGAATCGCCAAAACTTTTGGCAGCCCGAAGGGATACTAAAACAGCCGAACCTGAGACGCTTTACGATCCTGTAGAGATAACGGCGCATTACCAAAATAAACCGCTGCAAGTTTTGGGGCGGATTTTCGCGGTGTTGAGACCAACGCTATCCTTTGTGTTTGGGTTGTGGTCTGATAGCAAACGGGGAATTGTCGTCAAAAATGACCGTCGTCGAGCCGTTCAGCTACGAGAATTACTGACGCGATTAGGGCCTGCTTACATCAAAATTGGCCAAGCTTTGTCCACCAGACCTGATTTGGTTCCTCCGGTATATCTGGAAGAATTAACTAGGTTACAAGACCAATTACCACCTTTTGCCAACGAAATTGCTTACCAGTTTATTCAAGAAGAACTAGGCGCACCTCCTCAAGAAATTTACGCCGAACTCTCGCCCCAGCCAATTGCTGCGGCTTCCTTGGGGCAAGTCTACAAAGGTAAGCTGAAAACTGGTGAAGAAGTGGCGGTCAAAGTCCAGCGCCCAGACTTAAGAGAGCGTATTACCATTGATTTGTATATCTTGCGTAATCTCGCTGCTTGGGTACAGAAAAAGGTCAAACGAGTACGCAGTGATTTAGTTGGGATTCTCGATGAATTAGGCGATCGCATTTTTGAAGAAATGGATTACATCCATGAAGGCCAAAATGCCGAACTATTTTTCGAGTTGTATGGTCATATCAAAGACATTTATGTACCGAAAATTTACTGGGAATATACCAATCGTCGCGTGTTGACGATGGAGTGGATTAACGGCACTAAATTAACCCAAACAGAAGAAATTCGCGCCCAAGGTATAGATGCTCGTTATTTAATTGAAGTGGGTGTGCAGTGTTCTCTACGCCAGCTACTAGAACACGGATTTTTCCACGCCGATCCCCATCCTGGTAATTTGTTAGCAACAACCGATGGCAAATTAGCTTATCTCGACTTTGGGATGATGAGCGAGATTAAACCACCGCAGCGTTATGGTTTAATTGAAGCGATCGTCCACGTGGTTAACCGCGATTTTGAAGGTTTAGCAAAAGACTACGTTAAATTAGATTTCTTATCACCGGAAACAGATTTAACACCAATTATCCCGGCTTTTTCCAGAGTATTTGCTGATGCTCAAGGAGCTAGTGTTGCCGAACTCAACATTAAAAGCATCACCGATGAATTATCGGCTTTGATGTATGAATATCCTTTCCGCGTACCACCCTACTACGCTTTAATTATTCGCTCCCTGGTGACTTTGGAAGGTATTGCAATCTTTATAGATCCGAATTTTAAAGTTCTCAGTGAAGCTTATCCCTACGTTTCTAAACGCCTGTTAACAGACCCAGCACCACAATTAAGAGCATCATTGCAAGATTTGTTATTTAAAGATGGCAGATTTCGCTGGAACCGTTTAGAAAACTTGTTAAAAAATGCGCGTAACAGTCAAGATTACGACTTTAATTTAGTACTGAATCAAGGGATAGAATTTCTATCATCTGAACGCGGTGCTTTTATTCGTGACAAGCTGGTAGATGAATCTGTGAATGGACTTGATGCTTTAGGTAAAAATGTTTTGCATAACTTTACCTATTTACTCAGAGAAAGGGTAGGTTTGACAGCAGTTAATGAAACTCCAGCCGCGACAGTTGAACAACAACAAACCTTAGAACATATCAAACGCATCTTAAATATTCTCAGGGAAACACGAGGCTTTGACCCAGCGCAACTTGCGCCTCAAATTGCTCAGTTATTGGTAAATCCAGGTGTGCAGCGTTTGGGTCAACAAGTGGCCACCCGCTTCACGCAAAAGGCTTTAGCCAGGATAATTCGGCAATTATTGGCGTCGTAAGTTTTGTTAACGAAGCGATCGCAAAAAGCTACGAGTATTGCAGTCCAGCATGAGTGAAACCGTAGAAAAAATAGTTACAGAGCAACTAAATTTATTTATGGAACGAAATAAAAACATTTATTTCGAGATGCATAGGACGAGAAATAATATGTCCATAGTTTACTCTTGTTTAAGATGGGAAATTGTAGCAAGCGATGTCTGACGACAAGCCACTTTGTGTCTATGTGCAGAGTTTGAGCAGTAACAGGCTCAATAAATTTCATTCCTCATCTTTGTGATAACCATTTTTCTCACGTTTGAGGTTTTCTTCTAAAGCTTGAATTTGTTCGCGTCTAGCCTCCAATTCCAGAGAACGCCGCGCTAAGTCTTGGTTTTGCAACGTCAACGATTGTCGCCAATGTTCTGCTCGCTCGGCTTCGTGCTGTAAAAATTCTGGTGTAATGCCAGTGGTCAGGTAAGTTTGTACTAAATGGAGTACCCAATTGGTGGCGTCTTCTAGCCTTTCAATATCACCAGTGGGTGAAAGTTCAACTAAAACAAGCAAGTTTTCACTCATAGGATTTCCCTTTCCTAGCAGAATGAAAGCCTCTTCTGGAATTATCGCCCACAAGTTATCAACTTCTTGACGTGCTAATAAGCGTAACTGGTGCTGCTCTAAAAAATCGTTTTTACGCACCTGGGCTAGGTATAGCATGAGATTTACTCCGCTTCAATTAAAAATTTAAAATTCAAAATTTAAAAAATTATTTTTAATCAAAAAATAGGCGTTGCTAAATTTGGTCATGAATTATGTTTGTCCACATTTTGTCGTTTAATGCCAAATCCTTGTAGAGACGTAGCATTGCTACGTCTCTACATACCCGTAAATTGTAAATTCATATCTTGATTCAGCAAGGCCAAAAAATAAATGTCAAAAGAATTAAATTTAGCTACATGAGTTGTACTTTCAAAAAATCTGGAACAGCTTATTTGCAGGTGGGTAATAGGGGACTTGCGAATTAATCACTCTCCCATTACCCATTACAGTTATCCTAAACCACGGAGGCGATCGCGCAGAATTTCCGCTTGTTTTTCGGCTTCTGTTAAGGCATCTCTCGCTCCTTGAACCACATCGGCTCTAGCTTTATCGACAAAATTGGGATTGTTTAATCTGGCACTCAAAGATTGAATTTCCGCTTCGGCTTTAGTAAGGCCTTTCTCTAGTTTGGCACGCACAACCTCAATATCGACTACGCCACTGAGAGGAATTACTACCTGTATTGTACCTATCACACCGGCGATCGCATTTTCCGCCTCTTGTGCCTGTTGTGATTCTGTCCCTGGGAAAAACTCTCTCCATAGCTTTTGTCTAGCTTCAGCAGTCAGTAAATTTTGCGTAACAAACCAAGTTGCGTAAAGAAAACCAACCATTTCAAAGAAATTTCCAATGATGGCAGTTTGATAAATCGCATTCCCCACAGCAAAACCTACCCTGGCAAAGACAATTGCCAAAATAGTTAAGCCAATTATTTTCAAACCCTTCTGAGGTTTTTTAGCAGCAACAGTTTGGGTTTTTTGCTTGTCAGTAATAATTAAAGTTTCAACCTTCGCCAAATCTTTAATGTAAACCTGTCCAGCGGTGAGGATTTGTCTTTCTTTTTCACTTTCAGTTTGCAAATTAGCTGTCACTTTCACCCCTGGTTTCACATCCGCTTCAGCACGTAAATTGCGAATTGTGCGGATAGTATCAATTAGCAATTCAAATTGTTCTTCTACAGCTAAATTTATCAGATTTGCATCTACCTGGGGATAGAGTTGTAAAGCTAGAGTTTGGGGGGAATCTGTTGGTTGTTGGGTGAGAGTTTGCCAAATTTCCTCGGTAATATGAGGCATAAAGGGATGAAGTAGTTTTAAAATCCCTTCTAGTACGTAGGCGAGGGTTTGTTGTGCTATCGTTCGTGATGTGGGGTCTGCATCTGGCTGGAGGCGAGATTTCACCAATTCAATATACTGGTCGCAGAAATCACCCCAAATAAATTCATATAATCCCTTTGCTGCTTCCCCCAGTCCGTAATTATCAATGTAATTGCTAGTTTGTTTGACAACTTGATGATAACGGGAAAGAATCCAGCGATCGCTCAATTCTGTGCTGAGTGCTGAGTGAGGAGTTAGGAGTGAGGAGTTAGGAGTGAAGAGTGGTTGACTCAGTTGTGCAGGGGTTTGTCCATCCAAATTCATCATTACAAACCGAGCTGCATTCCACAACTTGTTAGCAAAGTTGCGGGAGGCTTCTACAGATGGTGATTCATCCTTTTTGCGATCGTATTCTAAGCGGATATCTTGTCCCGCCCCTGCCACTTCCTTAACTAGGGTGTAACGCAGCGCATCAGTACCATATTTGTCAATTAATAACAGCGGGTCAATCCCATTACCTTTGGTCTTTGACATCTTCTGACCTTTTTCATCCAGTACTAAGCCGTGGATGTAAACGGTTTGGAAAGGCATCTTCCCAGTAAAATGCCCACCCATCATTGTCATTCTGGCTACCCAGAAAAAGATGATGTCAAAGCCTGTCACCAAAGTAGTGGTAGGGTAGTAAGTCGTTAAATCCTGAGTTTGTTCAGGCCAACCCAAAGTTGAAAACGGCCAAAGTCCAGAAGAAAACCAAGTGTCTAACACATCTGGGTCTTGTTCTAACTTGACATTTTCGCCAAATTGCGATTTAGCTTTCTCCCAAGCTTCTGCTTCCGATTTTGCCACCACAAACGGTGTGTTATCGGTAATTTGGCCATCGGTTTCACTGACAGCATACCAAGCAGGAATTTGGTGTCCCCACCACAATTGACGAGAGATACACCAATCTTTGAGTTTGACTAACCAATCACGATAAACCTTAGTCCAGCGTTGGGGGACAAACTCCGGCGAGTTTTGCTCATCGAGGAATTCGAGAGTTTTGTCAGCCAGGGGGCGAATTTTGACAAACCACTGAGTTGAAAGTAGGGGTTCAATGGGTACTTTACCGCGATCGCTGTAGGGAACGGTATGCTTATAATCCTCAATTTTCACCAAAACGCCATCAGCTTCTAGGCGAGAAACCACATTTTTTCTAGCAACAAAGCGGTCTTGTCCCTGAAACTCCCCAGCATTGGCGTTGAGGGTGCCGTCTTTATTCATAATGTTGATTAACGGCAGATTGTGACGCTTACCCATGTCAAAATCGTTCGGGTCATGGGCGGGAGTTACCTTCACACAGCCTGTGCCGAAAGTGGGGTCAACGAATTCATCGCCAATGATGGGAATTTCTCGTTGTACAATGGGCAGAGTGAGAGTTTTGCCGATGAGATGTTTGTAGCGATCGTCATTGGGATTAACTGCCACTGCTGTATCGCCCAGCATCGTTTCTGGTCGAGTCGTCGCCACTTCTACAAAACCAGAACCATCCGTCAGTGGGTAGCGGAAATGCCAGAGATTGCCATTAACCTCTTGATTTTCCACTTCCACATCAGACACAGCCGACTGGGAAGCCGGACACCAGTTAACCAGATATTCACCACGATAAATTAAACCTTCCTCGTAAAGGCGAGTAAATGCCTCAACAACAGCTTTGGATAAACCTTCATCCAGGGTAAACCTTTCCCGCGACCAGTCTGCCGAAACACCCAAGCGTCGCAATTGATTAACAATCGTTCCTTCAGACTCCGCCTTCCATTGCCAAGCGCGTTCTAAGAATTGGTCGCGCCCCAATTCGTAGCGAGTCTTGCCCTCAGTCTTGAGTTGTTTTTCCAGCATAGTATGTACGGCAATGCTGGCGTGGTCAGTTCCGGGTAGCCACAGGGTATTACGTCCCTGCATTCGGTGGTAGCGCACGAGGGTATCAATCAGGGCACTTTCAAAAGCGTGACCCATGTGCAAACTGCCGGTGACATTAGGCGGGGGAATGACGATGCAGTAAGGTTCACCTTTATGGTTGGGGTCAGCTTTGTAAACTTGGTTGTCTTCCCAGAATTTTTGCCACTTGGCTTCAGTGGAAAAGGGTTCGTAGAGACTGGGGAGATTGAGGATGGTTGCGGTCATGCGGGGAAAACTAAGGAAGGACTCTAATAAATTTTGCCACAGGGTGGAGAGAGGGTTTGATGGAAACGAACCGCCAAGACGCCAAGGACGCCAAGAGAAGGGAGCCAAGTGAGGAGGTGGATAGATTAGCTTACGCTGTGATTGGGGCGGCGATTGAGGTGCATCAGGTGTTGGGGGCAGGGTTTTTGGAGGAGGTGTATAAGGAAGCACTGATTATAGAATTTTTAAGGCGCGGGATACCTCATGAGTTTGAGAAGTCGGTAACAGTGAATTACAAAGGACATGAAGTAGGCAAGGGTAGATTAGATTTTCTAGTTGCCAATTGTCTAATTTTGGAATTAAAAGCTGTCCAAAATTTAGCCCCAATTCACGAAGCTCAAGTCCTTTCATACCTTAAAATAACTAATCACCCGCAAGCTCTCCTCATTAACTTTAACGTCCCTCTCCTCAAAGACGGCATCAAACGTATTATCCTTTCTTCTTAATCTCCTCTTGGCGCACTTGGCGTCTTGGCGGTTCGTAATCCATGAAAAATCAAACAACCTCACCCTGGACATTCATCCCCACCCTATATTTCACCTCCGGCATCCCTTACGTCATCATCAACACCGTTTCCGTCATCTTTTACAAAAAACTTGGAATAGATAACGCTCAAATTACCCTATGGACAAGCTTCCTTTATCTACCTTGGGTCATCAAAATGTTTTGGGGACCAATTGTGGATATTTACTCTACCAAACGCAAATGGATAACTTACACCCAATTAGCCATGTTCGCTTGTTTAGGTTTGGTCGCCCTTTCGTTACAACTACCCAACTTCTTCTTCATCTCCCTCACAACATTAACAATCGGAGCCTTTATTTCTGCAACTTATGATATTGCCACAGATGGCTTTTATTTGCTGGCTTTATCTCCCGAACAACAAGCCTTTTTTGTGGGCATACGCTCACTATTTTATAGACTTGCTGTGATCTTCGGCTCTGGAATATTAGTAGTCATAGCAGGTCAGCTTGAAGTATCTCTGCATAATATCTCTCTTAGCTGGACTATAGCTATTGGCTTATCAGCTTTAATTTTAGCTATATTATTTATTTTCCATCGTCTAATTTTACCAGCACCAGAATCAGATAATCAACCACAGTCAAAAGCTACGAAAAATACAGATTTTTGGACAATTATTAGTTCGTATTTTGCTCAAAACAAAATTATTAATATTATAGCCTTTATTTTACTCTACAGACTTGGCGAAGCAATGCTAGTGAAGATGGCGTCTTTATTTTTATTAGATGAACCAGAAGTAGGAGGCTTGGGTTTATCAACATCAGATGTCGGCTTAGCCTACGGAACATTCGGGGTAATCTCTCTGATTAGTGGAGGATTTTTAGGAGGCTTGCTGATTTCTAAGTATGGATTAAAAAAATGCCTTTTACCTATGGCTTTAGCATTAAACTTACCTGATATATTTTATGTGTATATGGCTTACACAAAACCTTCACTAACATTAGTATATCCTTTGGTTTCCCTAGAACAATTCGGATATGGTTTCGGGTTTACAGCTTTTAGTGTTTACTTAATGTACATTTGTCAAGGCGAATATAAAACTTCCCATTTTGCCATATCAACTGGCATTATGGCTTTAGGAATGATGCTACCGGGATTAATTAGCGGTTATCTGCAAAAAGCATTGGGCTATCCAGTATTTTTTATTTTGGTCTGTTTGCTGACGATTCCTGGGATGATTGCTCTCTTTTTCATCCCCTTAAAAGAAGAATCGAAACTTACGAATAATTAATATGGGTTATGTTCTCGGAATAGATGGCGGCGGTAGTAAGACTGTCTGTATTTTGATGAATGATTTACGTCAAGTACTAGGACGCGGTGAAGCTGGGGGAGCTAACTATCAGAGTATAGGTATTGAAGCCACTTTTAAATCAATTGAATCTGCAATTCATACTGCGGCTAATGAAGCAAGACAAATTATAAATACTATTACTATTGAAGCAATATGTCTGGGTTTGGCAGGAGTGGGACGTGCATCAGATATCGAAGTAGTAAAAAATTTAGTACAAGAGTTGCAAAATAGTAAAATTCTACCTATTACTTGGGCATTACAGCCAGGAAATATTGTAATTTATAACGACGCTTTCATTGCTTTAGTTGGTGGAATTGGTCATGATGTGGGAATTGTGGTTGCAGTAGGTACTGGTTCCATAGTTTTTGGGCGAAATCATCAGGGAATTACCAAGCGAGTTGGCGGCTGGGGCTATATTTTAGGAGATGAAGGTAGTGCTTATAAAATTGCTGTTGCTGGAATGAATGCAGCCTTAAAATCCTATGATGGACGGGAGGTAAAAACGAGTTTAATAGAGGCTTTTAAACAGCATCTTGATTTGGAAAATATAGAAGAATTAATAGAGGTAATATATCGGCGAAAATGGGGAGTTCAACAAATAGCTGCTTTAGCACCAATTGTCGATTTTGCAGCAGTCTCAGGTGATGAAGTAGCGAATAATATAATTGATGATGCTGTCAAAGAATTAGTAAAAGCTACATCTACAGTAATTGATGCAATTTTTAGTGCTAACTCAGTTTTGGAAGTAGTCACAACAGGAAGTGTCTGGCGCGGTAGATGCAAGATCCATGAAAGATTTGTAGCGTCTCTTGTTAATAAGTTTCCTAATGTAAACGTGATTTTTTCGAGGTATGAACCTGCTTACGGTGCTGGGTTATTAGCGTTACAGACAACTCAAAATTGACGCGAAGAAAGCAATAATAGGAGTTTTCAGTTTGCAAATATGCGCCCCAAGAAATTTATTATTTCAAACCAAGCTGCGGTGGTAGCACTAGAATCATAACGATAACCGTCGTCGCGCATGAATGTATGTTCTGCTTCATACAATAAAATTTTGTGAGGTATGTTAGCATTTTCAATTACTTTTATTATGGTTTGCCGATCGCTATCTGGTATATGAGGGTCAAGAGTACCGAACACCATTAGCATCTCGCCTTTGATTTCACTTACCCTCTGGATTGTATCGGCTACCTCCTTACCCAGTTTCCCACTGGGAATACCAGTAGGATAACAGCAGACACAAGCCCGAATTTCGCTTTGAAATGCTGCGCGGAAAGCTAAATGTCCACCAATACAAAAGCCTAAAGTGCCTATTTTATTTGGAGAAACCGCACTCTCTGTTTTCAGAAATTCAATCACAGCAAGGCAATCGGCATCATAATCAGCTACGGAGGTTCGACGAGCATCGTCATTACCGCGCATCCTTCCCAGATCGTCTGGCTCAATTACTGAACCAACTGGCTCAATTCGGTGAAAAATTTCTGGAGCTGCTACTACATAGCCGTATCCTGCTAAGTAGTTAGCTAGACGAATCATCGGATCGCCTAATTGATAAATATCACTGTAGAAGACAATACCAGGGTATTTTCCTGCTGCTTTGGGAGATGCTACATAAACACGCATTAAGCTGCCATCTACTCTTAATTCAACGTTGCGCTTAGTGATTTGCACTTTTTTGTCTCAGTGTTACGCTTGCTGTCATTAGCTTCTACACTATAGCGCCGCAGCATCCGGTTACTTTCAAGCTACAATTTTGCGTTCTTTTATCAGTGAAAGTTTGTTGCGATCGCCTTATAAAATGCGCTGAAGCATATTTAAGTACAAGAATGAAAAACTAATCGCAAAGGAATTATAATATCGTATATCTACGTATTTTTACTCTAGCATTTTATTTATTAAATCAGTACCTTAAAATGATTTGTGACATAAACTAGTAAAATTTTTTACTTTAGATATGTAGTTTGTTATGGAAAATAATCAACAATCAATCTTTTTTTCTCATAATATATTTGAAGTAATTAAACAATATCAAACTAAGCTTAATGATAATAAAATTTATTCTTCTCAAGAATATTCAGCTTGTTTAAATAAAGTACGACAGCCTTTTATTAACTTCTACGACTTGATATATCAACAAATTCCAACTGAAATTGCTGCTAATAATTGTATACCAACAAAAAATAGATTAATCGATGGGGATATTCATGCAGTAGCTTCTCGTAAAATTTTTCGTTTATACAAATACTTAGATATATTTTCCTTATTGTATGTAGAATTATTAGATAACTGTATAAATATAAAATTTATAGAGGATGCAGGTGCATTTTTAGCACAAAAAAATCTGGAATTAAACTCTATGATAGTGTCAAAAAGAGTTGATGAAGATGAAAATAGATTTGAATTTTATTATGATAGCTGTTGTTTTCAGGAAAGAGAAATATTAAATTCTTCCAAAGAAGAATTAACTAATAGATTTAAAAAATGGTTTCAATATTATCTCCCGTTATTTTTACAAGCAGTACCTAAGGAGCCAATACCTGCATATATAAGTAAACCTAAATATAACTTAGACCAATGTACTAAAGATACTGGAGTTTCCCAACTAGTACTAGAATGCTGGATACGTACAATTAATCGTAAAGGTCAAGCAATTTTATATGGTTCACCTGGAACAGGCAAAACCTTCATAGCTGAAAAAATTGCTGAATATTTAATCGGTGATTATGGTTTTTCAGAACTGGTTCAATTTCATCCAGCATACTCTTATGAAGACTTCATTCAAGGTATCCGTCCTCAAAGCCAAAATGGAATATTAGCATATCCCTTAGTTCCAGGACGCTTTTTAGAATTTTGCAAAAAAGCAGAGTCTTATCAAGATACTTGTGTTTTGATAATTGATGAAATAAACCGCGCTAATCTTGCACAAGTTTTTGGCGAATTAATGTACTTACTTGAGTACAGAGATAAAGAAATTCCCCTAGCTGGCGGTAACAGGTTTCGCATCCCGAAAAATGTTCGTATTATTGGCACGATGAATACAGCAGATAGGTCTATTGCAAATATAGATCATGCACTTCGTCGCCGCTTTGCGTTTATTGAACTTCGCTCAAACTATGAGGTACTGCGAAATTATCACCGAAAAAAAGGTTTTGCAGTAGAGGGATTAATTAAGATTTTACAGCAATTAAATCAGGTAATAGCAGACAAAAACTACGAAATTGGTATTTCATTTTTTTTAACAGATAACTTACGTGATGATATAGAAGATATATGGCGCATGGAAATTGAACCATATTTAGAAGAATACTTTTTTAACCAGCTAGAAAAAGTAGATCCGTTTCGCTGGGATAAAATAAAAAATAAACTATGGATATAAACCCAGTACAACCAAGAATTATTGAACTTACAGAATACGAAAATAAATCATTTAAGCGTGATGAAATACTCGATTCAGCCGCAGTCGAGTTATATGAAAAATACAAAATACAAGTAGATATAGAATTTCCTACCTATACAACGAGAAATAGTTGGAAACTGAAAGCTAAAGGATGGGTAGGTTACATTACTGTAACTCCTGAATTGCATCTAAAAATAAATCCGAAAGTGCCTATCCAAAACCTCTTCGGAATGCTGGAATATGCCTACAATTTAAAAGGCTTTCGCTTTCTCAAAGGGCTAATGGATTGTGAATCTCTGGAGGACTTTTATAATAATCTGGCTCATATCTTAGCCGATAAAATTTTAGAACGGTGTCGCAAAGGATTATATCGTACTTATTTGCCTAAAACACAGCAGCTTTCTTATGTGCGGGGAAGGCTAGATGTGCAACAGATAATTCAAAAGCCGTGGAATGTTAAACTTAAATGCAATTACGAAGAACATACGGCTGATGTTAAAGAAAATCAAATCTTGGCATGGACACTTTATATCATTGGTCGTAGCAGTTTATGTTCAGAAAGAGTATCACCAACAATACGAAAAGCTTATCACGCTCTACAAGGATTAGTAACGCTGCAACCTTGTAGTGCAGAAGATTGTATCGCCAGACAGTATAATCGCCTCAATGAAGACTATGAACTGTTACATAATTTCTGCCGATTCTTTTTAGAAAATAGTAGTCCCAGTTATGAAATAGGAAATTATAAAACCCTACCCTTTATCGTCGATATGGGACATTTATATGAATTTTTTGTTGCAGAATGGCTTAAGAAAAATACGCCACAAGGATATTTTTTTAAACAACAGTATACGACAGAAATTAGTCAGAATCGGCAGTTCATTATAGATTTATTACTGTGCGATGCTGCTACTGGCAAAGCAATAGCAGTTTTGGATACAAAGTATAAAGCCCTTGAACAAGCAGTAAATACAGATATTCATCAGATGATAAGCTACGCAAACACAACAAAATGTAGCCAAGCCTTTTTAATATACCCTAAAGACTTGACACAACCACTAGATATTAAAAGCGATCGAATCCGAGTCCGCAGTCTCACGTTTTCCCTAGATGATAACCTCGATCGCGCAGGCCAAACTTTTTTAAAAAACCTTTTTCTTTTCTTAGAATTAATTTAAAATTAACTCCAACCATTAATAAAGGGGATAGATGACATTCGCTTGTCGCAAAGCACCCATCCCCGAATAGCTGCCCAGATCATGAAACCTGGAATCCTATAGTCCGGTATCTAATAATCACAGTATCGGCCGAGATATGTAGATTGTCACCCGGATAGATACTGATTTAAAAGATATCTGTCGCGGGGTATAAGACATGGGGCATTGGAAGCAGGAGGAAGAAGGTGGAAGTTATTTAATTTTGAATTTTGAATTTTGAATTTTGAATTGATTTGTCCCTCTCATCTCCCACACTCCCGACACTCCCGACACTCCCTCATCCCCGTGTCTGTGCCCACTCTTCCCATCGCCAGCAGGGCTGTGCCGTAAGCAGCTTCGGTATATTTTGAGGCGATGACAGGCACTTTTAAATATTGGCCACGAATAGTAGTCCAAGTGTCATTTGCTGCACCACCACCAGCAGTATAAACGCGTGTCAAATTGTCTGCACCCATTTTTTGTAATAATTCATACCCTTTTGTTTCTATACGGGCAATACTTTCTAATAATCCATGCAGAAATTCTACTGGGTTCTGTGGGCGTGGTTCCAATCGTGGCGGTAGATTGGGATCGTTAATTGGAAAGCGATCGCCTGCTTTCAATAATGGATAATAATCTAGTTCGCTGGCTTTTGATGTATCAATGTCACGGCTAAGGCTTACTAACTCGGCGTTGGTAAAAAATTTCTGTAGCACTGCACCCCCAGTGTTAGAAGCACCCCCAGTCAACCACAATTTACCCAAGCGATGGCTATAAATTCCATATCGGGCATCTTCTACGCGGGTACGGCTTAATAATTTCAGTACCAGCGTTGAACCCAAGGAAGTCACGGCTTCACCAGGCAATTTTGCCCCACTGGCAAGAAAAGCGGCAATACTGTCGGTTGTACCAGTACATACCAAACAATCACGCCGAAAACCAAAGTTATCTGCAATTTCAGAACGTAATTCCGCCACGGGAGTGCCTGGTGGTAAAACTCTGGGTAGTTGAATCGGTATTTGCAACTTTCCCATCCATTCTGGATATTTCAACTCTTCCACGTCATAACCCAGTTTTAGGGCGTTATGGTAGTCACTAATGCCTAAATACCCATGCAGCAGAAATCCCAGCCAATCTGCTTGATGTAGGAAATATCTAGCTTCAGCAAAAGAAGGTAATTGCTTCATCCAAATCAATTTGCTCAGGCTAGAGGTGGCGCTTAACACGGTATGATTGGGTGGTGCTATGCTCCTCAAATCATCTAGCACAGATGATCCCCGTGGGTCGTTGTACAATAGCGGTGCATCTATTGGTTTACCAGCAGCATCCACCAACAAGACAGTGGAAGAAGTACCGTTAATGGCGATCGCTCTAATTTCTCGCCGCAATCCCTGAGGTATTTGTTCCAGCAGTGCCAACAAAGCCTCCTGCCAACAACTTGCCATCACCGCGACTGATGAATCCTCAAAAGGATATCGTACCTCTGCCTGGATGCTACCTTTCTGACCAATTACCACACCGCGTGCGCCAGATGTCCCAAAGTCGATACCCAAATAAAAATCCATAGATTTCTAAATTTTTTTAAAGGATAATAACTAACGACTACTGACTAATAACTGCTTTTGTTGCATCTTGTAACAAGATCTTCCACGAATCTGGCAAAACAAGGAAAAGTAGTAAACGAACAGTTCAAAATCTATTGAAGTTAGGAGAATTTCAGCCATGCCTATCTTAGATACTCTGTACATCGCTCAAGTATCTTCTCTCTCCGATACCCAAGTGTACATCGCTCTAGTTGTGGCGCTGATTCCAGGAGTTCTTGCTTGGCGCTTAGCCACAGAACTTTACAAATAAGGGTACGATGTGACACAGTTAAGAAGCTAATAATCCTGGCATTACGGGGGTGCAATTTCCCAACGCTTAAGGCTTTACGCCTTGAGTATTCACGAACTTGCACTTACGTAAGCCAGGTTATTTTTTAACTTGTGCAGCACCTGTAGCAATTTGCAAAAAATGAAGTAATATGACAGCTAAATCAAGCATTAATTAGTCCCAGACAGCTTTTTACGTGCTTCTCTTCACTGAGCGAGGTTAATTTTTAGGATCATGAACGCGATTCAACCCTCAAGACCACCGTTACAACCGATACAAAAACGCCGAGTCATTCCCCGACCAAAGCGGCATCTTCGTCAACGTTCTTACCAAGTGATGGCATGGGAAAGTACTGCCAAAATCGTTGTTAATCTTTTCATTACAGCCGCCGCCGCATCTGCCTTGGTACAACTTTTGCCTTATCACTGGCTACAGCAAGAAAAGTTGCGAGAAATCCGCACTGAAGTCAATCTGATGGAAGGACATGTCAACAAATTACAGGCAGAATTTAGCCGTAACTTCGATCCCCAGCAAGCTCAAAGTATTAGGCAGCAACAAGGATATCGATTCGACCCCAGCCAGCGTCGGGTGGTGCTGATGAATCCAGATGGCAGAGTAATTGAACAAACAGATTTATTACCCTAAGAGAAATATCGAATTTGGGATTATTCTGTTTCTTGCGATTTTACCTACTTATAAACCGGGTGCAAATTTATATTATTGCTAATAAATAACAGCGTCGCTATATCTAATTCAAAAATGAAAATCTTGAATTTATCAGAATGGCTCATCTACCAATTAGGACGCTCAGGAGATAGCAAATCGTTCAGCCAATTTTCGAGTTGTAAACGCAAGCGATAACCAGTAACATCATTACTGTTGTTTACAGGAGGTAATTGAGTCAGGGCACGACGATAATCAGCGATCGCACAATTCCAATCACCCCAAAGATGGTAAGTTCTGCCGCGTTCAGCCCAAATGTGACCTTCTAGTTGACCGAAAAGCAGCGCTACCTCAAAATTCTCAATTGCCTCTTCGTATTCCCCCAAATCGCGTAAGGTAATGCCTCGGTTAATCCACGCCCGGACATGGCGAGGATTCAAATTAATCGCTTCATCGTAGTCCGCAAGTGCTACTGCCAATTCTCCACAAGCAGCATAATAATTTGCTCGATTGTTATAAGCGCTAGCTAAATAAGGATTCAGCTTCAAAGCGGTATTATAGTCATAAAACGCTTTTTGCATTTCACCACTTTGGAAATAAATTAGCCCCCGGTTGTTATAATCAATGGCATCGTAGGGATGGCGGGAAATTAGTTGGTTTAAAAGAGCGATCGCTTCGGCATAATGTCCTTGTTGAGACAACTTCAAAGCATAAGAGCGTAAGTGGCTGTCTTTTAATTCACTGCGATCGTTTGTCCTCTCGTCTTGATTCTTTGTATTATTTATGAACAGTTTTTTATATTGATTACTTTGATGGTCACCGGAAGCTAAAAATGAGTGAATATTCATCTTTTTATACCTAAAATGCCTGGTATATGAAATAAAATTTTAGTTTTATTTATTATTGGCTTTACCACTACGTCTATTTTTAGAGTATTGACTATTAGCTGAAAGCCATCTCAAGAGAGAACTTAAACTACTCACACAAGTGGAAATTTACGCCTTAAATAGACAATTGCTCCTCAAACCTAATCATGGATACTTCACCCCTAAGGTCAATTCCAGAAATAGCCAAGAGAAATTTCGCGCTGGGGATTGGGAATTGAAAAAATGGCGTTGCTGATTTCATATATGAAAACAGTAGAGACGTTGCAGTAGAGACGTTGCACTGCAACGTCTCTACATCTGGATTCATACCGCAATTGGGCAACGCCGAAAAAATTGTTGTTAGTTCTCAAGTAAGGCAAGACCAGCCAAAAATTAAAAATCCTGTATTTCTAGGCTTTTGAAACGTTTGGAATGCTATTCTTATACCCGTCGCAATGTACAACGTAGTGACAGCGACAAGTTAGTAGAATGCCAACAAGCTGTTCATTCGTTCGTTACAAAGGACGCTGAGGGGACAACAAGACAATGGGACAAGGCGAATAACTCCAGTCCCCAATCCCCAGTCCCCAATCCCTAAAATTTTGAGAAATTTTCTGATGACAACTACAATTTCTTATCCCAATGCTCCCGACTTAGCAACCGATGATTACATTGTCATCGGTTTGGCAACCTGCTTCGTCAAGGAAGATGGAGAAGTGCATCAAATCGATGTTATAGAACCGATTCCCTCTGCGGCTTTGGAAGCACTGTTAAAGGGCATTCCTACCTCCTACAAGCTGGCTTATGCAACAACTTTAGGATCTGTGCTGGATGGGGATTCACAACTGGCGCCAGATGGCTTCCCAGAGTCGGGTCAGTTCGGTGAAGAATTTATACCACGCTTGTTTGCAGCAGCTCGTACTTACAAGCGTCGTGAATCTGCAAAATCTCTAATTCCCTTGGGTACAACCTACACTGAGTTCAAATATTCAATTGACCGTAAGCGAGTGCTAAATGCCGCTAGAGTTGTTACTAAAGAAGATAACGTTAAGCAGCATTCTCACACTCACAAAGTTCTTTAAGTAATTATGCTAAAACTTTACGGTGGCGCACGTAGTCGAGCTTCTATTGTTCACTGGTATTTAGAAGAACTAGAAGTTCCCTATGAATTTGTCAAGCTTGATATGCAGGCGGGTGAACACCTCCAGCCTGAGTATTTGACAATTAATCCATTTGCAAGAGTTCCAGCAATTGTTGATGGAGATCTTCAGCTTTGGGAATCTGGGGCAATTTTGCTGTATTTGATGGACAAGTATGCAAAAGCGCCAGTTTCACTAGAAGAACGTGCTGTGATTAACCAATGGGTATTATTTGCCAATTCCACCCTCAGTACAGCAGTTTTAGTAGAAGCAAATCGCGATCGCCAATTATCCCGTTTATTGAGTACGTTGAATGAAATTTTCAGTAAACAAGCTTTTTTGTTAGGGAATGAATTCACTGTTGCAGATGTCGCAGTGGGGTCTGTTTTAAACTACATTCCCTTAATTCTGAAACTAGATTTCAGCCCTTACCCAGCGGTATTGAATTACATGAAGCTGTTAGCTGACCGTGCGGCATTTCAAAAAAGTATCGGTGTAAGAACGTAAAAGGGACTGGGGATTGGGGATTAGGGATTGGGTATTGAATATTAGCAGTTAAAAAAATTATTTCCTAGTCCCCAGTACCCAGTCCCTAATACCTTTTAACGATAATTTGTAAATTGCAAAGCCACAGGATAATCTTCTTGTTTAAGTCTCTGAATCACAACTTGCAAGTCATCTTTAGATTTGGCAGAAACCCGTACAGCGTCACCTTGAATTGACGCTTGTACCTTTTTAAATTCGTCACGAATCAATTTGGAAATTTGTTTGGCAATTTCTTGACTGATGCCTTTTTTGAGTTTAATTTCTTGACGCACGCGGTTCCCACTTGCTGATTCAATTTTGCCAAAATCAAAGATTTTTTGGGAGAGATTACGTTTAGCGGCTTTTTCCCGCAGGATATTGTGTACAGAATCTAAAGTAAACTCACTGTCAGTGCCAACATTAATGCTTTGATCGGCTAACTCAACAGTAGTTTGAGTATCTTTGAGGTCATAACGGCTTTTGATTTCTCGTGTAACTTGATCGACAGCGTTAACCAATTCTTGTTGGTCAAAGTCGCTCACAATGTCAAAGGAAAAAGTAGAAGCCATAAAGGATTTTGGATTTTAGTTTTTGGATTTTAGATTTATTGGAAGTGGGGAGTAGGGAGTTAGGAGTTAGGAGTTAGGAGTGTGGGAGGTGTGGGAGGTGTGGGAGGATGGGAAAGCATTAATTCTCTTTCCCCCATCTCCCCATCTCCCCACACTCCCTCATCCCCCTCATCCCCCTCATCCCCCTCATCCCCCTCATCCCCCTCATCTCCCCATCTCCCCACTCCCCAATTAACTATTAGCTTGAATGATGCTCAGGAAGATGAGAATAGCAGAGCCAAGGGAGCCAATGCCAAACATCAGCGATCGCAAAAGGGGTATATTCAAAATATAAAAAATTGAGTAAAGAAAACGAGCAGCCACAAAAGCGATCGCAGCCGTCGCTGCTGTAGAAGAATTTACACCAGTGACGTATGCCATGAATGCGGCTGCGGCAAATACCATAAATGCTTCAAAGGAGTTCTGATGTGCCCAGGTGGCTCTTTGAGCGTATGGCGGCAATTTATCAAACATAGCGCGAGGGGCAGAGAGATCGTACCCAACACGCACACGGGCATAAGCTACTACCAAAAATGGTACGTAAATTAGTACGGCAGCAGCAGCGATCGAGTACAGAAAAATTATCATTAGTTATTAGTCATTGGTCATTGGTCATTGGTCATTGGTTCAAAAACATAGACGTGTTTTGGTCTGCTTGCCACGAACTTGGACAAAGCGCAAAATCTGTAGCTTGCTTCCCGCAGGGTGCGCCCGTTTCCGGCGTAGACGCCCTAAGGGCGGCTTGCCGCAGGCATCGGAACTTTGTAAGAGAGGACTTTTGACAAATGACTAATCAAAATAGAAGAGTGTTACCACTTTTCTTTGTTCTTCTGCATCTTGACAAGTTTGCAACAAAGTGCGGCTGTCGTGAAATGCAAAGCAAATTAGTTGCTGGCAACGAGAGACAATTTCCTTGTTGCACAAGTAACTAGCTTCGGCGAGAGACAGATTATCATTACTGGGATTTTCCACTAGGTGCATTACCTGTTCTAGTTGCTGGCGCGATTCTAAGGGCTGGCGTTCCAAGCTTTGGGGTAGAATCACGGTTAATAAGTTTGGATCGGCTCGCGTTGCTCCCCGGATGGCAGCAGAATTTGTACCTGTAGCACCAGAAGTGATGATTCGATTACCCGATAAAACTAGGGCATATGTCATCATTTCAATAAGATTCTGATGTGTAATCGGCACATGACGAGAACCCAGCAAGGCAATTCTTTTAGAACCTGTTTGCTGGATTGTCGCCAGTTCTTGCGCTAATGTATCTACGTTAATAAGGTCTGTTGACTGACTCAAAGATAGACATGCATCAGATTAAACGACCCAGATATTCTACCAAAGAGCGTGTAGGTGCGAGGCAAACCTGAGTTAGACATGACTACAATTTTTCACTTTTTTGGTTAAGTGAGTGAATTACGCGATCGCACCAAGCCAACCAATGTCTTTCATAAGTGATACCGTTCAGGAGAGTCAAATACTGAAACTGTTGCGCTTGTGCCAGTTCTTGGGGATTCTGAAAGTAATGCTGTTCCAAATTTTCGTATGTAGACAATTTTTCTAAGTGGGCTTTTTGGTGGCGTTCTAGTTCTGCCAAAATCGTCTCCAGAGGAGCAACATAACCAGCAAAAATTTTTACAAGTAAATCATCTTTGATCGGTGTGGGTTCACAAGGTTGAGCAATCCACTCTTGCAACTGCTGTTCTCCCAAGTCTGTGACGCTGTAAAGCTTTTTATCTGGGCGTCCTGCTTGCGGAATCGTCTCGCAACTAATCCACTTTTGGTCTTCTAATTTCGATAACTCCCGATAAATCTGCTGATGGCTGGCTGACCAAAAAAAGCCTACAGAACCATCGAATCGCTTTGCTAAATCATACCCACTACAAGGGGCTTCAACCAGAGCAGCTAATATCGCGTGGGCTAATGCCATGATTTTTAATTCACTACTTGACATATGCAACTAATTGCATAAAATAAATGTATGCAACTAATTGCATATTAATCCAAAACCACAAGGAATGTAACTCATGTCTCAAGTAATGCCAGGAAGATTTACCGCCGAGATTGATGAACCCTTCGTTGTATTTCTGATTGGGATGAGAATTAATAAATTCTTTGCTTTTTCTAAATGGATTCCCACAGTTAGGGCAATGTCGCCGATGCTACGGAGCCTCCAGCAGAATCCTGAAAAAGGGTTTTTAGGGGGAGAGGGTTTTGTTTACTCGCGGGGGGTAGGGTTGATTCAGTATTGGCGATCGTTTGAGGATTTGGAGCGTTTTGCCAGAAATCCCGCAGATGCACATCTAGAAGCTTGGCAAAGGTTTAATCGAGCTATTGGTGCTGATGGCAGTGTTGGCATTTGGCACGAAACTTATTTAATCGAGCCGGGAAGTTATAAGGCAATTTACGGAAATATGCCTGTATTTGGATTAGCTGCTGCAACTAAGCACGTTCCAGCCAAGGGACGAAGGGAAACAGCAGGCCGTCGCTTGGGAGGTGAGAGCGAGCCTGGTGTGCCTTCGCCAGAGGGAGATGGGGGGATGGGGGGATGAGGGGGATGAGGGAGATGAGGGGGATGAGGGGGATGAGGGGGATGAGGGAGCAGGGGCAGAAAGAATAATCAACGCCCCATGCCCAATGCCCCATGCCCAATGCCCAATGCCCAATGCCCCATGCCCTAAGACAATGCCGTTGCAGGAGTTAAACCGAGTTTAGATAACAGGCGATTAATGTCGAAATGCTCAACCATGAGCTGGCGAATATACTGAACCTTAATCGGCTCGTGGAGGCGGACTTGACCAAAAGTGCGGTCAACAATTTCCACTGTGGTGAGGGTGTCTAAGTCAACAGATAAAATGGGAATTTCTAGTTCTTCAGCACGACTGAGAATAAACGGTGGAGGTGGTAGTTGTCCGGTGAGAATTAAACATTGGGTAGAAGTTTCCAAAGCGGCCTGCTGAATTTCCACGCGATCGCCTCCTGTTACCACTGCCATATTCCGGCGTTTGCGGAAATATTTCACGGCCGAGTTGACATTCATTGCGCCAATTGCCAGACTTTCCACCAATAAATCTAGGCGATCGTTGCGACACAGAACGTCGGCCTTTAATTGCTTAACAAGTTCGCCAACACTGACACTACGAAGTAAATCGCTGTTTGGCAGCATTCCCAGCACTGGAATATCCCGTTGTTCCAAAAATGGGCGCAACATAGTGTCAACCGTTTTTAGTTGTGCCACAGGGATATCATTGATGACAACACCAATCAAGCGATCGCCCACACGCTGCTTAGCAGCCAATAATCCCTCAACTGAAAGCAACGATTTATAACGGGCTACTAACAGCACGCCAGCATCCAAGAGTTCAGCCACTTGCAGTAAAGATAAGTCAAACAAATTGCCTTCAGACAAATCACCAGGCCCCTCTAGCAACACTAAATCTCCTGGCGACATTTGCGAATATTGCTGTAATAGCGATTGCTGATAATTTGTTTTGTCCTCCCCACGCAAGCGTTTTTGCACATTTAGTTCATCCAAAGCCAGCATTGTAGGTGCAACACGGTTTTCCGGTAAATTCAGGCTAAGACCGATGAACTGGACATCTTCTTCAATTACAGTTCCGGTAGATGAATTCAAACATGTACCAAGCGGTTTACCGTAGGCTATATCCAGTCCTTTTTGCTGTAGCTGATGAGACAAACCCAGAACAGTTGCAGATTTACCGCTGTAAGTCTCGGTTGATCCAATCAGCAAATATTTAGGGGATTTGGGCACACATGCACTCCTAATTTCAAAAGTCAGAAGAACCCAGCTAGGTGTTTCCTAATTCTAGTTCGTTCTGGCAAAAGGCTCTCGCTCCTACAAACTTCTGTGGTGGGGAGTGGGGAGTGGGGAAATAAGGGAGATGGGGTAGAGGAGAATAATAACTCCTCAGTCATCTCTTCCAACGCCCTATTTAACAAATTCAGCGGGTTTAAGTCCCCCAGTTCAATAAAAAAGCAAGTTTTGTGGTGGGGTCTCTCTTACAAAGTTCAGATCGGAGGAAACCTCCTCTCTGACTTTGCGCTAAATTCCCATTACAAAACTGTACTTGCGACTTGCAACTTGTTTAAAAAATATTTAGTTGAACACTAGCTTCGGTTAAATACGAGAGTAGCCCAAACGAAGCCTCAGCAGCCGCAGCCAGCGTAACCAGATTTGTGCCGGTTGTTCAAAGAAGGTAAAAATATCGCCAAAACCCAAATTAGTTTTGTGATGATGTAACCAATGTCTTTCAGGAGTAGTAATAAATAGAACTTGGCATAAAATATTCACAGGTTTTGGAGTTTGCCAACCCAACACAGTTATGTGTCTCCACCATACGTGAAACTGACCAAGCAGTAGTCCAGAAATAACGCCGATGGGAGAAAAAGACCACAGAACTACTGCTATAAATATATAAGGCAAAGCTCCCAAGATACCATCTAAAAGAACTTGGGGATTGAAAGTTAAAATAGCGTAGTGACGAAAGTCCTTTTTCCAAGAGTGGTGCGTTTTTAAATGAAGGCTACCAAAAACATGCTCGGGTACGTGGTAAAAGAATGTAGATAGGAAATCGCCAAAAAATAATAATAACCAAGCAACAGCGATAGCCTCAAGCATTTTTACTCCTCAAGTTTAGTAACAAAACACCACAGAAAATATGCAAATGTTGTGCTGTCGGCGTAGACAGATGGTTTTACACTATGCAACAAGCATTTGTGTGTTTTATGGGTCTACGCTCCAGTTAATTTGGTTGGCTCAAAGTGTGCGTAATTGTGTAAGTTGCAGTTTCATCAATCTACAAGACTGAACCCACCAAAAAGGTAGTAGCAAGAGCCTCGAATTTGGTTTCTACCTTTGGGTCGATCAATACAGTACATCTATAAATCGATGGGAATACCGTATTTTATCACAGTTACTACACAATCTTCTTACTAAGGCATACAGCTTGAGCAAAGGTTGAGTTAAAATTAGTACAAATTTAGGTTAAGGCTTTCGTGGACATTTTTGATTGAAAATTGGTTGTTATTCTGCCTGAATTGTGGAAGCGATCGCAACGATAGAACAGTAATTATGCCAAGGAAACGAATGTTATTGAAATGAGTAAAGTAAGTTGACAATCAAATTGCTCGACAGCAAAATCTGGGGTATCAATAATTAACTAGATACCCCAGAGAGGAGAGTATTCAATACTACTAAAATATTCTATGTAGTAAGCGATCGCCTCTGACTTTTATGTCTGGATTTCTACAACTTACTTACTCAGAGCCACAAACCTAAATCGTTTTAACTTCTGTGAACAAGCAGCGGTGTTTTTTCTACTAAAAAGCGTTGGTTTACAACCGCGTAAGGCAAAAAAATTAGGTGATTACAAATGTGATTGGATAATAAAGTACAACTGCCATAGTTATTTACAACCTATCCTAATTTTACGGGTATCTTGGCAGATCCGAAATTTAGGTTACTTTCCAGTCGGAAAGGTAAAATCAGGTTTTGAAGTTATCAATACACGATTTAACTGTTTGAGCATGAACAAAAAATGGGCGGTCAAGCGAATTACTGTAAACTTGGCATCCAATGAAGCCAAGAACCTTGAAAAGTATTGTGAACAGACGGGCAGACCAGCAACGGATGTGATTAGAGAACTCATTCGAGCCTTGCCAGTGATGAAATGAAAGTAGTTCGCAATTTTTAGTGATGATTGAGATGTAACAGTTTCAAGATGAGTGCTGCGCTCGTTTACACCGGACACAGTACGCCTCCAAAAAACTGCCTATGCTGGAGGCACAAGTAACCCACCCGCAATTACACGGGATTTGAGCAAGGAGATTATTATCTTGACGGCAGTCCCGAGCTTGATGCCTACAAAGGTGACCTTTGTAACACATTGGGTGGTGATACTTGTGTCTACACAAATGTTATTCTTTTGATGCAGTTTTAAACACCTCCGATCGGGTTTTTGGAATTATTCTTGGCTTCTGTCCTCTATTTTTATGTGTAAAAAAAATGACATGATAACCCTTGTTAGGTTGCAAAATTGGTAGTGAAAGAGTGCTTCTCAACTTTTACTGTGGTTGTTGTAGACACTAAACTTTTGAAACTTAGTGTGAAAACTTAGGTTATGGCAAGGAGCGAATGAGTTCTTGAATCACATCCGTTGCTGTTTTTCCTGTTTGTTCACAATACTTATCAAGGTTCTCGGCTTCATCCGATGCCAGGTTTATAGTGATTCGCTTGAGTGTCCTTTTTTTTGTGGAGGTTGCTAAACTAGAAAATCTCTCGACGGTGGTCTTATTCATTGTATTGATAGACTAAATATTTACAAACTCTCTCGATCAAGATTGCCAAATTCACAACCGTCTTTACCAGTGAAAATCGAGATTTTAAGATTGAACTTAAGCTTTAAGCCCCAGTTAGATTACTTAAAAGTTAATGTATTAAGCAATTAACATCACACGTAAGGAATATCGCATTACTCAAATGCAACGAACTTTTAGTTAAACAAATGATGTCAGCAATACCCCAGACATGAGATTGCCTATTGAGCAAGGGTTGTTGACTAATTAAAACGAATGGATTGACTAATGTCGCTTTGATTGGTGAACATTTTGGTTTTACACCTTTTTAAATCCTCACCAATACGGAGTTATTTCTTTGTTACAAGTATCACTTAATATCTACAGCAACCTGCTAGATAATCCTTTTTAGTCACAGGCGATTACGCAAACGGTGAATTAATACATGACTTTACAGAATTGGAGACGCAAGCGTGGCGTTGCACTTACTACTAAGGGTCTGCAAAAAATTAAAGAAGCAAAGCATCAGTCAGAAGCAAAAGAAAATTTTGGAAACAGATACACTCTAGAAGAAATGAGCGCACGCTCTGGATTATATTCCGGTACAATCTCGAAAGTATTGAATCGGGAAGGAGGTGTTGATAAACAGACTATTGAGAAGCTGTTTTCAGCTTTTTCCTTAAAAATAGATAAAAGTGACTATTCAAGCTCAAATAGTCGTCTAGATTGGGGAGAAGCTATCTTTACATCAGTTTTTTATGGACGGACAGAAGAACTAAGTACGTTAGAAAAATGGATTCTTGATGAAGACTGCCAATTGGTAGCGGTATTGGGAATAGGAGGTATTGGTAAAACAGCACTGTCTGTAAAGTTTGCTCAACGGATTCAGGAAAACTTTGAGTATGTTATTTGGCGATCGCTACGAGAAGCTCCGCCTGTTAAAATTATTCTAGGTAACTTAATTCAGTTTTTATCTGACGAACAGGAAACAGAAGCAAACTTACCAGAAAATTTTAGCGATCGATTATCTCGACTACTCGATTATTTGCAAAATAATCGTTGTTTACTGATACTTGATAATGCAGAATCAATTCTCCGCAGTGGTAGCCGCGCTGGAGTTTATCGAGAAGGATATGAGGAATATGGTGAACTTTTAAGACGCATAGGAGAAGCAACTCACCAAAGCTGTTTATTGCTCACTAGTCGGGAAAAACCTAAAGAAGTAGCATTGCTGGAAGGAGAAACGCTACCTGTTCGTTCGTTACCACTAAATGGGTTAAAAGTGGCAGAAGGGCAAGAAATCTTAAAACTCAAAGGGCTATGTGCGGCAGAAGATCAATGGAAAGTCATGATTGAACGCTATGCCGGGAATCCATTAGCCTTGAAGATAGTTGCTACCACAATTCAAGACATTTTTGATGGCAATGTGAGTGAATTTTTGCAACAAGATACGGCTGTTTTTGGCGACATTCGTGATGTTTTAGAGCAGCAGTTTGAGCGCTTGTCAGATTTAGAAAAGGACATAATGTACTGGCTAGCGATAAATCGTGAGTCGATAACATTCTCAGAATTGCGAGATGATATCATATCACCAATACCACAAGCAAAATTACTAGAAGCCATAGAATCGCTGGGGAGGCGATCGCTAATCGAGAAGGCTACACCTACAGCCATTAAAAAAACTGCATCGCTTTTTACGCTCCAGCCTGTAGTCATGGAGTATGTAACTACTAGCTTGATAGAACAAGTTTGCCAAGAGATTCTCACTGAGAATATTGATTTATTCAGGCGTCATGCTTTAATGAAGGCGACGGGTAAAGATTATGTTAAAGATACTCAAATTCGCCTTATCATCAAACCAGTTATAGATGGGTTGCTTAATGTTTTAAGAAGTAAAAGAAACATTGAAAATCAATTAACTCAATTTCTTGCAAAACTCCGACAGACATCGCCGTTAGAACCAGGGTACACAGCTGGCAATATACTGAATTTGCTTTGTCATTTAGAAACAGATTTAAGTGGCTATGATTTTTCTTATCTGACTGTTTGGCAAGCAGATATGCGGAGTACGAATTTGCATAATACAAACTTTGCTCACGCCGATCTAGCTAAGTGTGTTTTTGCTGAAACACTAGGAGGTATTCATTCGGTGACATTCAGCCCAAATGGACAATTATTAGCTACAGGCGATACTAATAATGAAATTCGTCTGTACCAGGTTGCAGGTGGGAAACAATTGCTCTCCTGCAACGGACACACAGGTTGGATCTGGTCGGTTGCTTTTAGTCGTAAAGGTCACATGCTTGCCAGCGGTAGTGAAGACCAAGCCATAAAGTTATGGGATCTCAGCACTGGTCAATGCCTGACAAGTTTATACGGGCATTATGGTGGAATATGGTCGGTTGCCTTTAGTCCTGAAGGTCATACGCTTGCCAGTGGTAGTGAAGACCAAACAGTAAAGTTATGGGATCTCAGCACTGGTCAATGCCTCAAAACTTTGCAGGGACATAATAGCCGAGTTTCATCAGTTACCTTCAGCCCAGATGGTAAAACTTTGGCTAGTGGTTGTCATGAGCAAACGGTGAAGTTGTGGGATATTGGCACTGGCCAATGCCTCAAGACTTTATATGGGCACAGCAGTGGAATCTGGTCAGTTACCTTCAGCCCAGATGGTAAAACTTTGGCTAGTGGTTGTCATGACCAAACGGTGAAGTTGTGGGATATTGGCACTGGTCAATGCCTCAAGACTTTACAAGGACATACTGACTGTGTAAATTCAGTTACCTTTAGCTTGGACGGTCATACGCTGGCAAGTGGAAGTGATGACAAAACAGCAAAACTGTGGGATGTCAGTACTGGTGATTGCATCAAAACGTTACAGGGACATAATAGCAGGGTGTGGTCAGTCGCTTGGAATCAAGATAGTTGTACACTCGCAAGTGGCAGTGATGACCAAACGGTTAGGCTGTGGGATGTAACCACGGGTAAATGCCTTAAGTCTTTGGAGGGATATCGTAATGGAATATGGTCAGTTTGCTTTAGTTCTCTAGGTAACATGCTTGTCAGTGGAAGTGGCAATCAAACAGTGAAACTTTGGGACACTGTTAGCGGTCAGTGTATCAAAACTTTACGAGGACATAGTAATCGAGTCACATCCGTTGCCTTGAGTTCCAACGATCTGATTCTTGCTAGCGGCAGCGAGGATCAGACGGCAAAGTTGTGGGATATTAAAACTGGGAAATGTCTTAAAACTTTGCGAGGGCATAGTAATTGGCTGACATCAGTTGCCCTGAGTCCAAACTGTGACATCCTTGCCACTTGTAGCGATGACCAAACAGTGAGGCTGTGGGATGTCAACACTGGATACTGCATTCAGGTATTGGAGGGACATACAGATAGAGTATGGTCTGTCGCCTTCAACCCAAATGGTCAGACTTTGGCAAGTGGCTGTCACGACCAGACGGTGAAGTTGTGGGATGTTAGCACTGGGCAATGCATTCACACTTTGAAGGGGCATGATGGATTGATCTGGTCAATTGTCTACAGTCCTGATGGCGATCTACTAGCCACCGGTAGTAGCGACCAAACGGTGAAGTTGTGGGATGTTAACACTGGGCAATGCATTCACACTTTGAAGGGACATGCGAGTTCCATATACTCCACTGCCTTTAGTCGAGATGGTTGTACACTTGCAACTGGTAGTGGTGACCAACTGGTGAAGTTATGGGATCTTACTGGTGGAAAATGCCTGAAAACTTTCTCAGGACATACCAAGTTGGTTTGGTCACTTGCCTTCAGTGCCCACGATCAGACCCTAGCTAGTGGCAGCGAAGATGATACGATTAGGATATGGGATATGAAAACTGGAGAGTGCTTAAAGATTTTGAGAAATGAAAGACCCTATCAAGGCATGAAAGCCATTGGTATTACAGGCATAACGGAAGCCCAGAAAGTATCTCTGAAAGCTTTGGGAGCAGTTATTCATGGAGAAGATAACCCTACAGTTGTGAAATGAAAAACTTGGACGATCAAAGAAAAAACTAAATCATTTTTTCAAGACTTAGCTTTTTGATATACTTAAGAGCTTGTCTCCACTTTTCTGAAATTCATAGGATGCTTGTCTAATTTCTACTTCATACCCCTGCTCCATGAGTTGGTTGATGATTGGCAGCAAAAATGGAGATGGCTTGCCAGACGTGTCTAGCAGTAGAAAAATGCGTGTTTCTAGAGCAACTCGACACATTTTTGCAATAGAAGCGAGATGGAACTCTTGAGATAGGTGTTCAGAATAGATGAATGTTCTTAAACTCGATCGCCATAACTTTGAACCCAAGATTTACGCTGATGTTTGTATCTCTGGGTCGCGCAGCCAACTGTACCTAAAACACCAAGTGCCAAGATCCCTAATGCAGCATCAGGTTCAGACACAGGTACTGGTTTCACGGCTGAATAAGCTAATTCTCCAATTAGCTTATGGGCAGCAGTTGTGGGATGGACTTGATCCCAGAATAAAAACCGATCTGGATCGCAAACAACTGGCTGCTTGGGAAGATTGATAGGCACTATCGATAATTCTCCAACACAAGAGTCGGTCACATTTGTCAAACCGAATTCTCCTGGAGCAGCGATAATTCTATTGAATAGAGAATTAACATCAAGAGGAACGATATTCACATCAGGGCTGAGTTGCTGGTTTAACAAGTTGAGATTTGCAGTTAAGCTGGAGTTATGTGCGCTGGTAAAACTGCTCAGGAAGTCCGCATCTTGATTATTGCCGCCTGTAACTGGAAACTTTCCTAAATCTGGTAAGTTAACCACCAGAATGTCTTTTGCACCAACAGCAGCGAGTGATTTCACTGACACTGATAAATTGTTAACTGTTTGTGTAGGATTAGGAATGTCACCAAAAAAATAATCTAAATAATCATTCGTGCCAGCCCAAATCACATAGAGGGCATTCGGATTTGCAGAAGGATTTGCTGATGTAAAGCTATTAATCTGTTGCTGCAATCCTGGTAAACCAGGAATGCCGATATTCTCATACCCTGTGGTTGCGCCACCATAGGCAAAATTGGTTTCTAGATTCAACTTTAATCCTAAATCTGAGGCGAGATATTCCACCCAGACTGGACCATTGGAAAAACGTCCATTAAAGTAGCTTGGACTTGGAGGAACGATTTTGCTTGTAGCATTAAATATATTACCAGTATCAGAGAAGCTATCACCAAACACATAAATCTCATCATTATTCTGCGCCGAAACTTTCAGAGGAAAGATGAGAGATACAAGAAAAATTCCTGTCGCCAGAATTTGTTTTTTCACAGCCAATTACTTAGATAAACTTTAAATCTTGGTCAACTTCTTAACAAGCAGTTTTGCTTCTGTTTTGAGAACTTATCAATGCCAAGTCAGATTCAGTTAAATTTAGAGGAGCAGGACTTAGCGCCACTTTGCCCCAGCGCATCACACTTGCAGAGGCAACACCACTGACACCAAATCCATAGATCAGAACCAAGTCATTTTCCCGAATTTTCCCCAACAGTGCAGCATAGTACATATTGGCTACGGTGAGTACTGGTCCAATGTTTGCATACTGTGGATAGAGATTGATTGTGCGCTCTTGGTTGATTCCTAATACACGCGTGCAGAAGTTTGCGAACCAAGCAGTAGCTGTGTTGAAAAGGAAGAAATTTACTTCCTCAAAAGTTATGCCAGCAGAAGCAACAGCACCCTCGCAACAGGTACGGAGAAGATCAACAGACATTTCGCGGAATAATCGGTTTGCGCCTTTGCCTACTTTCATGGACAGCTGCAAATCACCGTTTTCTCCAAGACGTAATTGAGATGTTAAAGTGTCACATAATACAGCAGTGTGAATTGTCTTTGTGCTAAGGATGCCTTGATTTAGTTCAAGTGAACTAACCACAAAAGCTCCGGCACCGTCGCTCATACACCAGGAGACAGTATCATCTTCATCAAAAAAGCGAGAGTACGTGCATGAAATTACCACCAGCACATTACGGTATTCTCCGGCTTGCACTAGGGCACAGGCAGTTTGCAGCGCAACTGGGGTCACTCCACACGCCCCGTCAAGATTCCAAGCCGCGCCCTTTAAGCCAAGCTGTCCGGCAAGGGAGGCTGCATTGCCGAAGCCGACTTGTTCAGGCCAAACTGAGGCGACTAGCATCAGATCGATGTCATCAGGTGAAAGTTTAGCTGCTTCAAGGGCTTTTTTTGCTGCTTGATGTTCTAGCATCAATGATGTTTCACCCGATCCCAGTACATATCGCTCAACTGTACCCCGAAAGGGATCTGATAGATAAGGTATCATCTCTAAGTCAAACTCGTTGATGGGGGTGGAGCCAGCAAGCGAAAACAACCTTGCCAAACTTTTTTGCTCCGCCTGTGCGATTAATTCTGGATATTTGTCTTTATAGTAATCATTGGTACGTCTAATGCTGGGTAGGCTCACAGCGAGTGAGCGAATACCTACTGCGTGTTGTGTCATGAAAAACTTCTTTTACTCTCAATAAGTTTAGTAGCAATAATTTGTAACGCTCTGGGCAATCAAATTTTGAATACGACCTTCAATTGGTGCAGACTGAGTATGGTCAACGATCGCATCAATCAGGAACGGACCAGTCGCTTTCATTGCTTTCTCTACAGCCGTCTGGATCTCAGGCTCTGTCTCAACACGGATGCCATCGGCTCCCATTCCGCAAGCAATCTTCACAAAGTCGGTTTGCGGAATCTCTGCATCTACACCCTGGAAGCCCTGCATCGCCGTTCCGCGATCGCACATGTTGTAGTGTCCGTCATTAAGCACTATCCAGACAACTGGAATTTGGTACTTTACTGCTGTGCTGATCTCGTTATTCATTAGCATGGCACCGTCACCAACAATGGCCACAGCCTTACCACGACGAGCTACTGCCGCACCGACAACGCCAGTGGTAATATGCCCCATAGATGCGAAACCGCTACAGTTTCGGTAACGATGTGGCTTGGCAAACCGCAGCATGTAATTTCCCCAGGCAGACGAACTGCTTGATTCGGTCATGACCAATACATCGCTTCCCTCAACAATCAGTCTTTGAATAGCATCCATAAGCACTGCGGGACGCACTTTTCCGTATTCGCGTGGATTAACTATATTGTGTTCCGGTATAGGCAGCATCGCTTTTGCCACCTGAGCAGGATGTTGGGGAAAGTGTTTCAACAGAGCCTTGACAAACGCTCTAATGTCAGACGTAATGGCAAAGGTCTCAGCAAATGGATATGCAGTTCCTGGGATCTGTGGGTCGATGTCAACATGCAAAAAGCCCCGCAAGGGTATCATCATCGGCAGCAGGAGTGATGTGCGTTCCCCTAAGCGTGTTCCCAGTACTAGGGTGCGTAAAGGACGGTACTCCTGCATGTACCTGAGAACCGATTCATGCCCACCAAAGCCTGTGACACCTACAAACTGAGCATGATCCTCAGGAAAAATTCCTTTGGCTCGTGGCGAACACATTACAGCAGCTCCTGTTCTCTCGGCGAGCTCGTAAATCTCTTTTGCAGCACCCCGCGCCCCAAACCCTACCCAAATGGCAAAGGGTCCCTCAGACAGTAACTGAACACATTGGGCGATCGCTTCCTCAGTTGCTGTTGCCACAGCATGAGACAAATTTACCAATGGTAACGAAGTTTTTAGCGAGCTTGTTTGAATATTTGTTGGAATACTTATATGGGCTACGAATCCTCCTGGTTGTCCTACACCAAGAGCAAGCCTTCGTGCAACCTCTGGAAGTTCATCGCTGGATTCGAGAGTAGTCGCGTAATGAAATATTTGCCCCGAAGTAAAAATACCTGCCTGAGGCATGGTGTATGTGCTAGTTTCTTGGCAAGCCCAACGTCCTCGCTGTGGTGCGGAAGTTGAAGCTGACACAAAAATCACCTTAGCGCCTTCCCACCGAGCAGCTAGCAATCCTGTCAAAGCGTTAGTGATTCCTGGCCCTGTGGTAGTGAACACTACAACCGGGCGATCGCTAGCAAAGTGCGCCTCAGTGGCAGAAAAAGCGGCTCCAGCTTCATGGCGAAAGTGCAGCACTTGAATAGAACTTTCGTGTAGTGCAGCCCATATCGGCGCGATCGCACCTCCGGAAACACCAAAAGCATACTCAACTCCCAGATTTTCCAGGATTTTAACCACTGTCTCTGCTACCGAAAAAGGTCTGGATGGTTTGCTATCAAACTGCTGTTCAGTTGAGTTTAATTTTTTATTGGTATTGACTTTTATATTCCCAAATTTAGCATCCATACAAACTATGCTTAGGAAGAATTTCCTGGACTATGTAGCATTATCCCACACACTTAGACGCAACTAAATATTTATTGCCAGGATAAGACACAAAGTACTAGCGAAAAGGCTTTTACTCGACTTCATTTTTCTTTACATAGTTGAGTTTTGTTCTACCAATCTACTTAAACTCTGCTTTGAGTTTGGGGAGTAGGGGAGATAAGGGAGATGGGGAGATGGGGAGATGGGGAGATGGGGAGATGGGGAAATGACTAATGACTGTTGTTAAAAAACGAAACAGGGATTGCAACATAGATTGATTCTGCCTTACTCTGGAAAGACTACTATGGCAGTTTGACGCCACGTTCGGCAGTCTACTGTGGTGCAGAATACATCTATAGCGATCGACTCACTGGAACGTAGTTGTTTCCAAATTGCGGAAAACTAGATAACTAACTGCCGATAAACTTGTTCAAGAAAACACTTTGATAGCCTAAAACGATGAAAGCATCTGCTAATTTCGACTTTGAAGACGAGAAATTTAATGCACCGCCTTCTCAAGTCATCCCCTGGTGTCAGATGATTAATCCTCGGTATGGCACAGATGGTATACAGTCCCACGGTTTGGCGCTGAAGCTGGATAATGCCAATGCTGTCGGCTTTGTACCAGATGACAATTGGCAACAGGTGGAGCATGAATTTACCTCTGGAGTGGAAACGGTCTTTATTAGCACGACTCCACGCTTGGTTATAGTGCGTCGGGGACCATTGTCTGTCAAAGATCGGGAAACTGGTCTAAAACTGGGTACGCTCAAAGATAATTATGATGCTTTTTTAGCAGACAAACTTAAATTTAAAACCTTTACTCGCTATCTAATTTTTATAGTGGGAGAGAATAAAAAGTTTTTACATCAATCACCACTACAATTAACACTGAATGGTGCAGCTGGAGCGAGTTTCAGCAAAACTTACTGCGAATTCCAACAAGGGAAAGTAGTCAGTGGATTCGTTGCTGAACTAGAAAAAGCCTATGCTGTCTACCGCAAGCAACCATTGACACCAAAAGGCCCTTTGTTCCACGCTCACGGAATTTTTTGTCCAATAATTGAATGTGAAGAAAGAGGCATTGAACCAAATACAGTTCTAGTAGCTTCAACTGTGGACTACAAACATCCGACAGTGGGAACTTTAACACAATTTTTAATTGCTTCGGATTCTCTGGAGTCTGCAATTATCTGCAAAACTTTTGAAGAATACAAAGAATTTGGCAAAGAACCTGTAAAATCAGAAACACCGAAAATGGCAATGGCAGGGGTTTCTAGTTCTTACGTGTATGCTGATGAAGATGATTTTGCTTATCCGCCGTATTAGAGAGAGTTAAAAGTGAGGAGTGAGGAGTGAGGAATTATGAATTATTAACTCCTAACTCCCAACTCCCAACTCCTAACTCCTCACTTTATTCTTTGAGCAATAAATAATATAGTGAACCATTACCGCCTGTGATGCCAGCACGATCGCCTGCTAATTTCCCAGATCCCATAAAGTAATCTACTCGTCCCGGGCCTTTGATGGCGCTTCCTGTATCCTGGTCAAGAACAAAGCGGCTGACAGCACGTCTTTCGAGTTTGCCACCGCTAGCGGGATAAGGAAATGAGTTGTAAATTAGGGCTAGCGCTCCCGGAGGCATGAGAGACTTATCTGTGGCAATGGAACGTTCTGCTGTTACTGGCACATGAATGCTACCAGTAGCTGGTCTACCGTTTGTTTCCTGGAAGAAAATAAATCTTTCCCAGCGTGGCAGATAATTATTCAACTCCTGGGGTTTTTGCTGGAAGTAACTAATCAAACGTGGCATTGTCAATCCTTCCAGGGGCAGTTTGCCATCTTTGGCTAGTTCTTTGCCGATACTAGTCCAAGGGTAATCAGTTCCACCTGCATAACCAACAGACGTTGTTTTGCCATTAGTTAATTTAATTTGAGCAGACCCTTGGATATGTATCATGTATGCATCTAGGCGATCGCGAAACCAAAGTATTTCTAAACCGCGCAGTTGGCTTTTATTTCCCAGTAAACCATCCTTTCCTTCCAAATCGATTCGTTTTGGATGGGGCTTTGACCATTGGTTGAAATCAGATGGTAGCCGATAAAGAGGATATTTATATGTTGCAGTCCTGACACGGCTAGCGGTGTAAATAGGTTCGTAGTAAGCTGTGAATTTAACAGTACCCTTGCCATCGTTGCCCACGGACTGGTAAAAAACAAACTCTCGCCGGACAGCAGCTTGTAATTGCGCTGGTGACTTAGAGTTGACAACCAGTTGGCGAAAACGTACTAAACTGCGACGGACGCGATCGAGCGTAATTTCCTTGATGGGATAATTTTGATATGTTGCGATCGCCTTATCCGTTGCTAAGTAACGCAAACTATTGTCAATAGAAGCCAATAAAGCTTGGCGATCGCCTGTTTTACCCCTTTGACCCCAAAGTTGGTCATCCCAACCCAAACAACTCTGCCGCAGCGTACAATCGGTTCCGATGGCAACTGGTTTTAGCGGCGGCGTGAACTCAGGAGTAATTGGTGCTGGCAGAGGCGGCAGTTCCGGAGTAGTCGGTATTGACAACGGCTGTAAATTAGGAACCTGAGCAATAGCTGACAAAAGAGGATGTACAAAGGCAATTCCCAGACTCAGGGAAAGCAAAGCAAGGGTTTTTCTCATCATTTAGTTGAATCTTTCAACGCTGGAACTAAAAACGGGTTCTACCCGGATTGCCACGATCCGAGAAGGGCGTACTACCATATACTCCCCCTGAATATTCTTGATCGGGACGCTAATAAAGTCACTGGAAGCAGATTTTGGCACAAGTTCGCCACTATACCACTTCTGAAACTCTTGGATAGTAGGAAAACGTACTTCTTCTCGATGGCCGCTTTCCATTAGGAGGTGTACAGCGTATTCATTTGGAGTTCTAGGCATAAGATTGAATCATTTAAAAAAACATTCAACCCATTGTTAACCACGTTACCCCAGAATGAAAAGGGTAAGCATACGGGAGATGGGGAGATGGGGAGATGGGGAGATGGGGAGTTAGGAGTTAGGAGTTTGGAGTTAGGAGTTGGGAGGTGTGAGAGGTGTGGGAGGTGTGAGAACAAATATTTTCCCCCACACTCCCTCATCTCCCTCATCTCCCTCATCTCCCTCATCTCCCCATGCCCCATTCACTTCAAACTAGACGACTAATACTTTAACCAGTTCCTGAAAAATTTGCATAACTCTTTAATTAACCTCTGATAACTCATCAACATTATTGAACAACAGTTATTCAGGAGGCAAAAACTATGAAACTTTACTATCGTGGTCTGAGTTATGAATATGAACCAAGCCAAGTTGACAGCAAAAAAACACAACGAGCGTTGACATCGGGTCATAATTTGACATACCGTGGTGCTAGCTATCATATCAATGTAAATTCAAAATTAGATGAAGTTCCCGAAGCACCACTAGCTAATAAATTGAGCTTTAGGGGAATTGCTTACTATGTAAATAAAACTGCGTAAACAAAAATTACTTTAGTCTTAGAACCAGCAAGTACTAAAAAAATTGGGATGCTACCGATTTTCCAGAAATTTAAAGCTTTAATAATATGGCATTAAGCCGATTTGGAATTGAGGGAGTTAGAAACTTGTAGTCAAATCCTCAAAAAATTTTGCAATTTCAGCACTAGCGATGTAGTTTTTTTTGAATAAGCCATTTAAAGCTGGTAGTTGTGCCAAGATTGATTTGAGGACTTAAGCAAGTAACACAATGTTAGGACAGTTATTAGACGGACGTTACCAAGTCCTTCAAGTTCTAGGTGGAGGAGGGTTCGGTCAAACCTACATTGCCCAAGATACCCACCGGCCAGGTTCCCCGAAATGCGTAGTCAAACACCTCAAGCCAGTCACTCACAGCCTTGAATTTCTCGAAACTGCCAGACGGCTATTTACCAGTGAGGCAGAAACACTGGAACAACTGGGAACCCATGACCAAATTCCTCGGCTTTTAGCTTATTTTGAACACAACCAAGAGTTTTTCTTGGTGCAAGATTTCATTCAAGGGCATACTCTCAAAGCAGAACTATCTCCCAATGAACGTTGGACAGAAGATAGAGTCATTCAACTCCTCCAACAAATATTGGGTATTCTGCAATTTATTCACAGCCATAACGTTATTCATCGAGATATTAAGCCAGACAATATAATTAGGCGGCAACAAGACGGTAAGTTAGTGCTGATTGACTTTGGTGCGGTCAAACAAATGCAAACTCAACTGCTTACAGTTCCAGGGCATACCAGGGCTAGTATTATTATTGGCACCCCCGGATACATGTCTACAGAACAGGGGCAAGGTAAGCCGCGTCCCAACAGTGATATTTATTCCTTGGGCATCATTGCTATCCAAGCGCTAACAGGTTTACATCCAATAAACTTTGAGGAGGACTCAGATACAGGAGAAATTTCTTGGGAGCATCACGCTAATGTCAGTTGTGAGTTGGCATCTGTGTTATCTAAAATGGTGCTACATCATTTTAAACAGCGCTATCAATCTGCGGCTGAAGTCCTACGGGTGCTTGAGCATTTTGACAATAGAATAGAAGCACAACTACCTCAACCTTTATCTTTTACACAGCCCCCTCAAGCTTCACTGGCTCAAGAAAATCCAATTGAATATTCGCCTGTTTGTATCTTGTCTCCAGAAAATTACAATCGCTTAGAAAAAATTCTCTTGGAATTTATCGGCCCTGTTGCCCCAAGATTACTGCAACAAGTTGCAGCCTCAGCATTCAGCTGCGAAGAATTAATTAGTAGATTAGAACTTCATCTGCGAGGAAATCAACAACTTGATTTTGAGAAAAAAACAACGTTTCTATTAGAAAAACCGACTCTACTCCAAGATTTTAGTGTTAAATCTAATCAATCTACAATTAACTCAAATAATTTACCAAACCAAGAATCTGAAGACATCAGCGATAAATTTGTAGAAAAATGCGAACGGGAGTTGGCTGATTTAATCGGTCCAATAGCTAAGTTTCTAGTCCAACAAGCTGTTAAATCTTCTAGACAAATTTCTCGTACAGAACTGGTAAAAATTTTAGCCTCAAAAATTCCTGAAGCTCAAAAAGCTTTGCAATTTCAGCAACGTTTACTTTCTTAAATTGGGGAATGGGGAATGGGGAATGGGGGGATGAGGGGGATGAGGGGGATGAGGGGGATGAGGGAGTGTGGGGAGTGTGGGGAGATGGGGAGATGGGGGAAAGAGAATTAATGCTTCCCCATCCTCCCACACCTCCCACACTTCCTGCTTGCCCAATGCCCAATCCCCATTATTCAACTCTGATTATTGAGCATATCCATAGCTATTCTTAAGCTGGATTTCATGCGATTAAATGCTTCTGCT
>JAVRBV020000011.1:0-8225 GCA_034531095.2 Nostoc sp. CreGUA01
ACTGCTACAATTGGGACACGGGGCAAAGCAAGAATATTACTTTAGGGCATGGGTGATTGGGCATGGGGCAAGCAGGAGGTGTGGGAGGTGTGGGAAGATGGGGAAGCATTAATTCTCTTTCCCCCATCTCCCCACACTCCCTCATCTCCCTCATCTCCCTCATCTCCCTCATCTCCCTCATCTCCCTCATCTCCCTCATCTCCCTCATCTCCCCACTCCCCTTTAGATTGGTAACAGTACTATGTTGGCTCAATTCCAGAGCTTGTATCCCAACGGCAATCTGATTTCTGAATTAGTCCAAATTTTTCAAGGAAAATATATTGTCCGGGCAAGCGTACAAATTGAAGGTGTAACCCGTGCTACAGGTATGGCAGCAGCAGAAACAGTAGAAGTAGCAGAAGACCAAGCCAGAACGAGGGCATTGATGGTTTTGGGAATTACTAATGCGCCACAGGAATCAATTTCTCAAGCACAACTAAATCCTTCATTGAACACCAAAGAAGGATTGAGTGAGTCTAGTTATTCCCCTACAAAAAATGAGGATTTTGTTGCTCCTCAGTGGTCAGTTGTCAGCGACAAAGAAATATCCATACCGTCCTCTAGACAACGGAACCTCAAACTAGAACCAGTAACAACTGAGAATTTAGATCCGCCAACTGCTACCAGCAAAATAGAACTGACATCTGACACGCCAAGCACAAGCAATACCTACAGCCAAGATTTAGGTCAAGAGTTTGCTTTGACTGCTAACCGACAATTAGAATTCGATCCGCCAGCAGAAAACTTGGAAATGATGTCTAGTAAAGAGGTAGAAAATCAAATTTTTCCCGGAATTTCTACCAGTAATGTGACACCATTTACACCCCGGAATTATACTCCTCAAGAGGATACAGTTCCGCAAATCAGTACAAGCAAGAGAAAGAAAAAAGCTGAACCCGTAGATTTATCTGATGTCATTGCCAAAACAGATGTTGAACTTCAGCGTTTAGGCTGGACACCAGACCAAGGACGGGAGCATTTGATTAAAACTTACGGCAAGCGGGGGCGTACTTTGCTGACTGAAGAAGAATTGCATGGATTTCTCAAATACCTCCAGTCTCAGCCAGACCCGCTAGCGGGATTTTGATTTCCAACTCGTAAATCAGGTTTTGAAGTCAAATAACCCCTCTTCAGTCATGAAGGGGGGTTATTTTTAGGGTTTAAGGGAATTAATGAAGAACAGCAACCGCTGGACGGCTACCAGCAGCGTGACGGTCAATTACTTGGTCAATCAAGCCATAATCTTTAGCTTCTTCTGGCGACATAAAAAAGTCGCGTTCGGTATCTTCAGCAATGCGCTCAATTGGTTGACCTGTATGTTCGGCTAAATAGTCGTTTAATCGCTTCTTATGGTAGAGAATTTCCCGCGCCTGAATTTCAATATCAGTCGCCTGTCCTTGAGCGCCACCTAAAGGTTGATGAATCATAATCCGAGAATGAGGTAGACTCATCCGCTTACCCTTAGCACCAGCACTCAGAAGAAAAGCACCCATACTCGCCGCCAATCCTGTACAAATTGTACAAACATCAGGGCGAATGTGTTTCATGGTATCAAAAATCCCCATGCCAGCCGTCACCGAACCACCGGGAGAATTGATGTACATATAAATGTCTTTCTCCGAGTCTTCAGCATCCAAATACAGCAGTTGGGCAACAATCAAGTTGGCGATGTTGTTGTCAACTTGTTGTCCCAAAAAGATGATGCGCTCACGCAACAGCCGTGAGTAGATGTCAAAGGCGCGTTCACCTCGACCCGATTGTTCAATAACGATAGGAATCATGAAACTAGCGTGTTTGTGGCTATATTAAATACATTTTATCGATGAGAACAGGAAACTGGAGTTGATCTCTCCTGTTCTCTGACAGACAAGAAATAGAATTTTAACTCTTTTGATCGTCAGTTGCACTCAGGGCACTTTTTAACCGCAAAGGCTGTCTTTGGAAATGTCACTGTTTCGGGAAGAAGAATCAAAAAATTCCGACTGTTGCCAAGGTCATATCTCAAGGTTTGCTGTATGACTTTGGCGATGTGTTGACTCAACTGAGTTGAAAAATTCTCTGAAATGAAAGTAACATTTTAAACATTTCTTCAGGATTTCCCTCGACATTTGTCAAATTATTTTTGTTAGATTCGGTAAATCGATAGTACGAGGTGTATTTAGAATAACCAGTCCTAATTGAAATGCTATCCATTTAGAGAGAGACGTGCCATGCGGGAAAAACTAGTACAAGCCGCCATTATCACCTTCTTGCTCCACCTGATAGCAGGACTTAGCCCAAATACTATAGCTCAGACAAAAACAGCATCACCTGTGCGTCAAACCCCAACAAATATTATCGTTAGTTTGCTATTGCGTACTTTTGAGTAAAAATATTTTATCAATTGCACAGGTGTAGGTGATATTCAATACTTAGGCTAATGATCTGTTCCATTGAATATGATGGGTAAAAATGTTCGTAGTCAGGACTTGAGTCCTGAATTTTTAAGCACTGAAGTGCTTACTACAAACTCGTCAAAATTAATGGGACAGACCACCAGTGATTTTTAACCCAATAAACTTGGGTTTCTTTGTTATGCACATAGCAATCTAGACTAACATTCCTGGCAACAGGGTAGACTGAGCAAAGAAGGCAACTATTTGCATTTGATTATGACTAATCGCCTTGCTGAAGCTAAGAGCCTGTACCTCCAAAAACACGCCGAAAACCCCATTGACTGGTGGCCTTGGTGTGACGAAGCACTTGCAACTGCGAGGGCGCAAGATAAACCGATTTTTCTCTCCATTGGTTACTCTAGTTGCCACTGGTGTACTGTGATGGAAGGCGAGGCTTTTTCTGATTTAGCGATCGCTAATTACATGAATGCTAATTTTCTTCCCATCAAGGTAGATCGAGAAGAAAGACCAGACCTCGATAGCATCTACATGCAAGCTTTACAAATGATGAGTGGTCAAGGGGGTTGGCCTTTAAATGTCTTTCTGTCCCCAGAGGATTTAGTGCCGTTTTACGCTGGTACTTATTTTCCTGTAGACCAACGCTATGGTCGTCCTGGTTTTTTACAAGTGTTGCAAGCACTACGTCGTTATTACGATACAGAAAAAAAAGATTTACAACAACGCAAAGCCATAATTATTGAGTCGCTACTCACCTCTGCGGTCTTGCAAGACGCCACAACCAATGAGCTAGAAGACCATGAATTACTCAGGCAAGGTTGGGAAACCAGCACGGGTATAATTACTCCTAATCAAACTGGCAATAGCTTTCCCATGATCCCCTACGCAGAATTAGCACTGCGGGGAAGTCGATTTAATTTTGAATCTCGGTATGATGGTCAGGAAGTTTGTACCCAACGGGGACTAGACCTAGCACTGGGAGGGATTTATGACCATGTAGGCGGTGGGTTTCATCGCTATACTGTTGACCCGACTTGGACAGTACCCCACTTTGAAAAGATGCTCTACGACAATGGACAAATTGTCGAGTATTTAGCTGGTTTGTGGAGTGCAGGAATACAAGAGCCAGCTTTTGAAAGAGCGATCACTGGTACCATACAATGGCTAAAGCGAGAAATGACCGCCCCTGAAGGTTACTTCTATGCGGCTCAAGATGCTGACAGCTTCACCCAAGCCACAGCAGTGGAGCCAGAGGAAGGAGCCTTTTACGTCTGGAGTTACAGCGAACTACAACAACTGTTAACCTCTGAAGAACTCACGGAATTACAACAACAGTTTACGGTAAGTTCTAACGGTAACTTTGAAGGTAAGAATGTTTTACAAAGACGCCATGTCGGCCAACTGAGTGCAACACTGGAAACAGCACTGAGCAAATTATTTACAGTCCGCTATGGTGCTAGTCCTGAGTCACTTGAAACTTTTCCAGCGGCTCGCAACAACCAAGAGGCAAAAACCACTAACTGGCCTGGTCGCATTCCCTCGGTGACAGATACGAAAATGATTGTCGCCTGGAATAGCTTGATGATTTCTGGGCTGGCTAGGGCGGCGGGAGTATTCCAACAACCGTCATATCTGGAATTAGCAGCACAAGCAGCGAATTTCATTTTAGATCGTCAGTTTGTTGATGGGCGTTTCCATCGGCTGAACTATCAAGGAGAACCAACGGTTTTAGCTCAGTCTGAAGACTACGCCTTTTTTATTAAAGCTCTTTTGGATTTGCAAGCTGCCAACCCTGAACACAAGGAATGGTTAGAAACAGCGATCGCTATCCAAGATGAATTTAACGAATTTCTTTGGAGTGTAGAATTAGGTGGTTATTATAACGCATCGACTGATTCTAGTCAAGATTTAATTGTACGAGAACGGAGTTATGCCGATAACGCCACACCATCAGCTAATGGAATTGCGATCGCTAACCTTGTGCGTCTGGCCTTACTCACCGATAATCTACATTATTTGGATTTGGCGGAACTTGGTTTGAAAGCTTTTAGAAGTGTGATGCATCGCGCTCCCCAAGCTTGTCCCAGCTTGTTTACAGCCTTGGATTGGTATCGGAATTCAACTTTGATTCGCAGCACAACTGAGCAATTAAACTCTCTCGTCCCCAAGTTTCTGCCGAGTACTGTTTTTGCTGTGGTATCTGATTTACCAGAGGGAAGCGTTGGTTTAGTTTGCCAAGGTTTGAAGTGTCTTGCACCAGCAGAAACTGTAGAGCGATTATTGGAGCAAGTTCAGCAAAGTCAAAATAGGGGATGATGGGCATGGGGCATGGGGCATTGGATACAGAGTTGATTTACCAATGACGACCCGAAGCGAATTAACTGCCATTGTATTAGCTGGGGGTAAGAGTTCTCGCATGGGTGAGGACAAAGCCCTGATTCCGATTCAAGAAATCCCCTTATTAGAGCGAGTTTGTACCATTGCTCAAAGCTGTGCCGATACTGTCTATGTAGTCACTCCCTGGCCAGAACGCTATCAACATTTGCTTTTGCCTGGTTGTCAGTTTATCCAGGAAGTACCTTTGCCTTCAGCAGATGAAAAAGAGACGGGGAAAAAATTACTCTCCGCGTCCCCGCGTCCCTGCGTCTTTGCGTCTTACCCCTCTCTCCAGACACACGGGCCTTTAGTTGGTTTTGCCCAAGGACTAGCCGAAGTACACACAGAATGGGTGCTGCTGCTAGCTTGCGATTTGCCGAGATTGCGGGTTGAGGTTTTGCAAGATTGGGTGACTAGACTTGATAGTGTGGGGGATAATGCGATCGCAGCTTTAGCTCATCATCCCAAAGGCTGGGAACCTCTGTGTGGTTTTTATCGCCGTGGTTGTCTACCACAACTCCTGGATTTTATCAACCAAGGGGGGCGATCGTTTCAGGAATGGTTACGGCAATATCCTGTGGAAGTTTTGCCTTTAGCAGAACCAGAAATGCTGTTTAACTGTAATACACCAGAGGACTTGGCTTTAAATTGAATTCAGAATTCAGAATTCAGAATTCTAATACCAATTCAATCAATGATTGCAACACATTCTTGGGTAAAGACGCGATGAATCGCGTCTCTACAAATGGTCTATTTCTGGCATTATTTTTTCAAATTGGTATATAGGGATTCTCGTTTGGATGCAATACGCTGTAGTAGGGGCGCACAGCTGTGCGCCCCTACGAACGGCCGTATTTTACCCAATTGAGAAGCGCTATATTTAACGATTACGGCAAAATTTGCGATCGCTATCATCTTGGGGATATTGCCAAGAATAGGCAAAATGGCTAACTCCCTTGAGTTGGGGGGCAAATTGTCGGAGTGCTTGCATTTGTACTTCAAGGGGTGGACGATTAGTAATAGGTTTTCCCCACTGACCGGCTAAAGCAGGAATGATTTGGGTACCTGGTTTTGCCATACTCAAAACGCGCTGCACTTGGGAGACGATGCAACTAGCATTACCGCAAGTTCCATAAGACATGGGATGCCACTCCAGTGTTGCGGGAAACCGATCCCAAGGTTGCAAACGAGAATCATAGCCTTGTCCGACAGTTTGGTTACCATCAGGGAAAAATACTACTCCTGTGGGAACACCTTGCTGTTTTGCTGGATAACTGGCGATGGTGACAAAATCGAGAATTCCTTGCATGGCATGGGCAACGGTAAGTTGCCACAACTCCCATTGTAAAAGTGGCTGTCTATTGGTTGCAGGCTGAATCGATTTTTCGGCTGGTGGGGGAGTGCGTCCTTGCCAAAGAGGCTCGCCTTCTTGAGGATAAAGTTTATCAACTTCTGCTATGTCTCCAGCGGTGACATATCCCTTGGTCAAAAAGCGGCGAATTAAATTTAGTCCTTTGTAATTCTGTGCCCGTTTAAATAAAGCTTCTTGAATTGCGGGGCTAAATAGCCATAAATCTGAGACTTTGGTGGCGATGGAATCACTTCCCGCTTGTCGGGGATAGCGCACGTAGTCCAATAACAAACCATCTGGGCGACGGCGTAAAATTTCCTGTACTAATTGGTAGTAATCGCGTTTTGCTTGGGGGTTGTAGGGGTCGATAAATAGTTGAGAACCATTGTCTACAACATATAAGCTCGTTTGACCTTTGCCATTGCGAGCGATCGCATCTTCTCTGTCTTTTCGCTGGGCGTAAGTATAGCCGAAATTTGTGGTAAACATCCAGGCGTAGACCTTCAAACCCCGTTGCCGAGCTTTTTGAATCGCTAGAGACAGTAAATCGATGTTTTCTGCTCCTGGAGTCCGAATCACAGAAGGCCAAGCCGTTGGGTTAGCAATTGCCGGCAATAATACCTGCCCATCGTAAAATACTTCTAAATAAACTTGGTTATAACCACCGTTGACAATCCGATCCATGACCAGATCGATTGTTCCTGGCTGAACGTCACATGGATACAAGCGCAACCACAGAGCTTGGATTTGTGGCCAAGTTCGAGTACGACATTCTCGTAATTCCTGTGCCTGTTGTTGTAATATTTTTTGATATCGAGCCTGGGCATTTTGATTGCCTTTGAGGGCTGACAAACGTAACTTTTCTTTTTCTTGCGCCGCCCCTGGTGATAACTGACAATACTGGGTTACTTGCGATGCGGCTGGTTGGTTCCCAAAGCTGGAAAGTAATGAGCTACTAGTGAAAACCACAGCGCATAGGCGTCGCCAAAATAATGTTGATTTTGCAACGTTCAAAGGACTATTAAACATACCTGCTAGTAGATGGACACATTAACAATTCAAAATTCAAAATTCAAAATTCAAAATTCAAAATTCAAAATTCAAAATTCAAAATTCAAAATTCAAAATTCAAAATTCAAAATTCAAAATTCAAAATTCAAAATTCAAAATTCAAGACATACATATACCTTAGTTATTGAAAATCTCCCAAAATTAATGGGGTTTTTGAACTAAGGATACTGTAACTTACACTTAATGATTTCTTTAAAAAGTAAAAATATATACTTGATTTTTCCCTCGTAGCAGAGAATATCTGATACATTCTCTAAGAGAGTATGAATTAGTTTAGTATAAAACTTTAAATTTTCAACTCAGACTGAGATTCAGGTTGAGAAGGTAGTCAGGAGTGGAGGCGGAGTGTCTCCGACTCCACTCAGAATTGAAGAATCAAAACTTGAGACTGCTGACTCTTAATCATGGAATAGGCAATAGTTAAGAGTTAACCGCCACGCTTGAGTGCTGTTTCTACCTGCTGTAACTCCTTCTCTAAGCGATTTTTGAGTTTTTCGGGTACTGGACGGTTAGGGTAAGAACTGTAATGTCCAGCTAGGGAATTGAGGGCTGTTCGCATAGTTGTAAAGGAACCAAGACCAGAAACAGAGTTAGCCCGTTGGTAACGAGCTGAAAAGTCATTAATTTTTTGACGCGCTTCTGCTTGAATTTCTGATTTGTTTGGTGAATCTGGTGATAAATTTATGGCTTCTCTCATGATATTGACGACAGCCAAAGTGTCTTGGCGATAATCGCCAGTCAAACTATCTGGACTACCAGAACAACCCATCAAGCCGATAGATAAAACCAAAACCAGCGCAAGCAGACGCGACCAATAGCGCTTCATATGCATTAACTAAAAGAATACGTAAATCAACGTCCATCGTATCCTGGATTGGTATCTTGGGGATCAATTTTAGTGGGGAGTAGGGAGTGGGGGGATGAGGGAGATGAGGGGGATGAGGGGGATGAGGGAGATGAGGGGGATGAGGGGGATGAGGGGGATGAGGGAGATG
>JAVRBV020000012.1:0-52901 GCA_034531095.2 Nostoc sp. CreGUA01
AGTCATCTGAAGATGACTAAGATATACTTAAAAATCTTTAGTCATCTTTAGATGACTTTAACTGTTAGCCAAGAAATTTATTTCTTGGCGGGCGAGGAAGCCAACAGATAAGCTATTTCTAACTTAAGTTGACACGCATGAGCAATGCTGTGCCCTTACGAAAGATGTGGTTTTTAAACTAATTCAAATTTAGATACGTAGATACGTAGGGTGCGTTAGCGGCGAGAGTACGGCACCATTCTTAAGGCTTTGCTGTGTTACGCTGTCGCTAACGCACCCTACAAATACTTAGATTTTTCGCCAAATCAAATATGAGTCCCATATCTTAAAAAAGAATTATGGAGTTTGAATTTGATCCTCACAAAAGTGCAACTAATAAAACTAAACATGGTATTGATTTTATTGAAGCACAGAAACTTTGGACAGATGCAAATCGCATTGAAATACCTGCTCGCACAATCGATGAACCTCGATTTTTAGTTATTGGGAAGATTAACGGAAAATCTTGGTCAGCAGTCATTACTTATCGTGATGATAAAATAAGAATGATTTCCGTTCGTCGCTCTCGTAATGAAGAGGTAAATTTTTATGAAAGCTGAAGAATTTGATGCTAAGTTTGACGATGGAGAAGATATTACTGATTTTTTAGACTTCTCTAAGGCTTGTCGTCCAGGTTATGAGCAAAAAAGAGTTAATATTGACTTTCCAATTTGGATGATTGAAGCTTTAGAACATGAAGCCAAGCGTTTAGGGGTGACATCTGATTCTATTATTAAATTATGGCTGGCGGAACGTCTTGATAAAAAAATTATTACTGACTAGCAGAAAGCAATGATTTTAATCAAATAAATGATTCAATATTTTTGTTTGACTTTGATTTAATTTAAGACCACTAACATAGCTGACTATTTATTATCCATGTCTGTAATCATTGCTGGAGAACGTAGTGGGGTGGGCAAGACAACAGTCACGCTCACCCTTTTAGCATCTTTGTGCCGTAGCGATCGCTCCGTACAATCTTTCAAGGTCGGCCCAGACTACATCGACCCGATGTTTCATCAACATGTAACCGGTCGTGCTTGTCGAAATTTAGACCCAGTGTTGACTTCCCAAGCTTACATCCAGCAATGTTTTGCCCATCATAGCCATGAAAGTGAATATGCCCTAGTGGAAGGAGTGATGGGGTTGTTTGATGGAATTGGGCATGGGGGATGGGGGATGGGGGATGGGGAGATGAGGGAGATGAGGGAGATGAGGGAGATGAGGGAGATGAGGGAGATGAGGGAGATGAGGGAGATGAGGGAGATGAGGGAGATGAGGGGAATAACCAATGCCCAATGCCCAATGCCCAATGCCCAATGCCCAATGCCCAATGCCCCATGCCCAACTGACTTTGCCAGTACGGCACACATCGCGCGGCTGTTAGATTTACCTGTGGTGTTAGTGATTGATTGTAGCCGTTTGTCTGGTTCTGTAGCTGCGATCGCTCACGGCTACCAATCTTTTGATCCCCGGATTAAAATGGCTGGGGTGGTGCTTAATCGCGTGGGGAGCGATCGCCATCTCTCTCTCCTTAAAGACTCCCTAGAATCCCTACAATTACCGATTCTCGGTGTCCTACGCCGTCAAGATAACATCACAATCCCCGATCGCCATTTGGGTTTAATACCCACAGCCGAACTTCCCGAACTCGATGCCGTAATCAATCGCCTCGCCGATTTAGGAGATACCTGCTTCGATTGGCACAGCTTATTACCTTTGTTAAAATCCCCCTCATCCCCCTCATCCCCCTCATCCCCCTCATCCCCCTCATCCCCAGTCCGAATTGCCATTGCCCGCGATCGCGCTTTTAATTTCTATTACCAAGACAATCTCGATTTGCTGCAACAACTAGGTGCAGAACTAGTTTACTGGAGTCCTCTAGTAGATGCCGAACTACCAAAAGATGTACAAGGAATGTATTTTGGGGGTGGTTTTCCAGAAGTTTTTGCCCAACAATTAGCAGAAAATATCAGCGGCCGTGATGCCGTGAAAACAGCAATTCTTCAAGGAATGCCCACAATTGCTGAATGCGGAGGATTGATGTATTTGTGTGAGGAACTTATCGATTTTGCAGGTAAATCTTGGCCGATGGCGGGAGTTTTACCAACATCTGCTGTCATGGGTGGACGTTTAACTTTAGGATATCGTCGTGCTGTAGCTTTGCAAGATAATCTGTTAGTAAAGGCAGGTAAAACTGTTTACGGACATGAGTTTCATCGCTCGCATTTAACCTTAACTTCCAGTCAGCCTTTATTTGAAACTTCTCGCTATGATTGTGATGAAAATATGGGATATGAAGGATGGGGTTTGCCTCTAAATGTTCACGCTTCTTATGTTCATTTACACTGGGGAGAAAGTGTAGAAATTCCCCAGCAGTTTATTAAAGAATGTCTGAAATTTGCATCTTCAAAAACATGTATTTAAACAAGAATTTTTGACTTAACGACTGTACAAAAAAATCATCGTGTGCATCAACAGAAATACGTAGTTTCAGGTTTTTACTAATCATTTTTTGATGGTGAATAGACCTGCGCTGTAGGGGCACAGCAATGCTGTGCCCCTACGACAGATGTGGTTTTTCAAATGACTCACGTTAAGATAAATGACCCAATCAGAAAAGCATAAGCAATTCATTGCTAACTTTGACTACTTTTATGATTTCTTCAAATGTTCTCAATAAACGGCAAACTCTATCGTAATGCTGTTACATCTTTGTTAAGAATCGTTACAAAGGTCTTAACACCAGGAAATAATTTTTATGGGCGTTTCACTTGAGAATAATCTATCACATCAGGTTGTAATCATTGGTGGTGGCTTTGGTGGACTATATACAGCAAAACATCTTGCCAAAGCGAATGTAAATGTTACTCTCATCGATAAACGTAACTTTCACCTATTTCAGCCGCTTTTATATCAAGTTGCCACAGGAACATTATCACCGGGTGACATTTCCTCACCGTTGCGAGCTGTGTTCAGCAAAAGCAAGAATACAAAAGTTTTGTTGGGAGAAGTAAATGATATCGATCCAAAGGCACAAAAAGTTATTTTGGACAATCAAGTAGTACCTTATGACACATTAATTGTGGCCACAGGTGCTAATCATTCCTATTTTGGTAAAGATAATTGGAAAGAACTTGCTCCTGGTTTGAAAACTGTTGAAGATGCCATAGAAATGCGTCGCCGGATATTTGGTGCATTTGAAGCAGCGGAAAAAGAAACCGATCCCGAAGCGCGGCGTGCTTGGTTAACTTTTGTGATTGTAGGGGGTGGGCCGACTGGTGTAGAATTAGCAGGTGCGATCGCTGAGTTGGCACACAAAACTCTCAAAGAAGATTTCCGCAACATCGACACCTCAGAGACTAAAATTTTACTATTGCAAGGGGGCGATCGCATTCTGCCACACATTGCGCCACAGTTATCCCAAGTAGCAGCAGAATCTTTGGAAAAGTTGGGTGCGGTTATCCAAACTAACACCAGGGTGACAAATATTGAAAATGACATCGTTACTTTCAAGCAAGGCGGCGAAGTCAAAGAAATTCCCTCAAAAACTATATTGTGGGCAGCTGGTGTCAAAGCTTCCCCAATGGGACAAGTTCTCGCACAACGTACAGGTGTAGAGTGCGATCCCGCCGGACGTGTGATTGTAGAACCAGACTTGACTATCAGGGGTTATAAAAACATTTTTGTGGTGGGAGATTTAGGCAACTTCTCTCATCAAAATGGTAAACCTTTAGCTGGTGTTGCACCCGTAGCCAAACAACAAGGAGAGTATGTAGCTAAACTTATTCAAAAACGGCTTAAAGGTCATACTTTGCCACAATTTCATTACAACGACGTAGGTAGTTTGGCGATGATTGGGCAAAATTTAGCTGTTGTAGATTTAGGCTTTATCAAACTCCAAGGTTTCATTGCGTGGGTATTTTGGCTACTAGTTCACATCTACTTTTTAATCGAGTTTGACACTAAATTGTTAGTAGTATTTCAGTGGGCATGGAATTATATTACTCGTAATCGTCGCTCTAGATTAATTACAGGTCGAGAAGCTTTTGTAGAACCAAAAACTGTTAGCAATAGCAGTCATGTTGTGTCGAGTTAAAAGAGAATTTAGAACTCAGCAAAAGTAGTTGTCCAGATCCCCGACTTCTTTAGGACTTACGCAAACTCTACGAACTCTTGGCGTTCTTGGCGTCTTGGCGGTTCGATAAATTAAGCGAAGTTAGCTATTTTTGCGTAAGTCCTGTTCTTGAAGAAGTCGGGGATCTAAATCCTGGTTAAGTCAAACTAAAATCGATTTTCATACTCGACTAAGAATAAATTTTCATTATCCAAATTAGTTGAGCCGCGTACCAAAATTTCATCATTGAGGCGGTAAAGCACATTGTAACGGAAAGACTCATTAGTAGAAAAAGCCCGCGATAAAGAAACAGAGAAATTGCGATTGACATTAAACACACCTTCTGCTGACAAATCAAGAACCGAAGATCTTCTTGATTCTTCATTGGTGGTAGGGGTAGGAAAGATGCGAAATTCACTAAAACCAACAGTTTGTCCGATGGCAGTGATAGTTCCTTGCAGACTACCTAAAATAGTAGAACTGGCGAAATTAGTCAATCCTTGGGTTAAATCTCCTGGTTGACTCAAAGAATTCAAAATCGAACCACCCAGCAAAGCAACGATTTCTCCTCGACTGCGGCTAGGTTCGCTGGTCAATTCTAAATTATCTGCTAATTCACTAGCTTGGCCTGTGGCCCTTGCTTGGACGCGAACGGTGCGTAAAGTACCAAAGTTATTCACAGAAGCATCACTGATTTCCGCAGATAAAGGTGATTCCAAAATGCGATCGCTTATTGCCGATGCTTCAGGTACAATTGCCACCAGTCGGACATCGAGGGTAGGGTCAAGTCCAAGGCTAGGAGTAAATCGCGCAGTGTGTTCGTAGCCCCGCGCCAAGGTAAACTCGGTTGTAAATAAGCTCAGTCGTCCTCCTGTTAAACGGATGAGTCCTTCAGGGAGGGGCTTGGCTAAGGTACCATTGATGGTGAGGTCGCCTTCGGCATCAAAGCTGAGTAGAGGTTGACTCAACGCTGCTCCTATCGGTACAAAACTGAGTAGTGGCTCAGTCGTGACTCGAACATCATCGCCCAAAATCAACCTTAAATCTGCAAACTCTACAGGTAAATTGGGTGTAGTCGGGGCGCTGGTGCTAGGCTCTGGTGTATTGGGAGTAATTGAAGTAGTCTCTGGTGTATCGAGGGTAATAGTAGTAGTTTCTGGTGTAGTTGCTGGTTGTGAGGTATCAGTGGCAGATTTTCCGATAATCACTTGACCGTCACTCAGTTCAATTTCGCCGCCAATTATCGGTTTTAGTGCTGTTCCCCGAATTACGGCGTTACCGCTAACACCACCTTCATACAATGCTGGAATATTAAAATTAAGTTGTTCTTCTATTGATATAGTTAGAGGATTAGATGCACCTTGTTCAGGATTAAAAATTGGCAAGATTCCTGATGCAGTCACTAATCCTTGATTATAATTACCTTGAATATTTTCTACATTTAATGTATCGCCATTAAATAATAATGTTCCTGTGACATTTGTTAAGGGTTCCGATAAAGCTTCAGCCGTAAAAGTCGCATTATTAACTCTGGCAATTCCATTAATAATTGGCTCGCTTAAAGTACCTTCAACTTTAACATCGACTTCACCTCCACCATTTACCCAGCTAACTTGATTGTTGGTAAATACATTTAACAGTGCCAAACCTTCATTATTCACCCTGGCATTAACACTGATTTGATTATTATCTGGTTTGACTGCCACAAAAGGTAAAGGAGCAGGTATGCTACCTGTAATTGCAATGGGTTGTGTTCCCGTCAATAGCAAGTTACTATCAAAATTGACGCGGGCGTTGTTGTAGTCAAATTTTAATTGTCCTGTTTGTACGGGTTGCTCGTTTAAAGTGGCATTCGCCAAGGATGCTTCGCCATTAACTCTCGGATTTTTGAAACTGCCTTGCAAATTAGCCGTAGCATTAAGTTGACCAGTAATATCTATGGGATATTGTTCGATAAACGGCTGTAAAAGTGATAGCGGCAAACTTGCTATATTCAAATTTCCAGATAGTTGTTCGGTTCCTAACTCTCCAGAAAAAGCAATTAATCCTTGATTTATCCCTACACTCAATGGTGAAAGTGTAACTACACCATCTGTAAAATCGCCTTTAGCAGTAACTTGATTAATGGAATATTCACCCCATTGCCAATTATCTCCTTGAAAATTAAAGCCGACATTCAACCCAGATTTTAAGGAACCACTGGCTGTAATTCCTCCACTCAATGCACCTGTTAATTCTGCAAGGGTCGGTAAAGGTGCTGGTTCTTGGGTATCTGTTTGTTGTTGTTCTGCTACTAATGTTTCAATTTTGGAGAAATATTCTAATTGAGTTTGTAAATCTGCATTTGGTAAACTGACAGGTGTAGTTTTGAGTGCCTCTGCTCCCGCTAAGGTGGGAGACTCCAAACCGCTACCAAGGTCTTGAAAATCGAAGATATTAAATGCTTGTAAGAGTTGTTCGATGCGAGTTTGGTTTAAATTAGCTTGTACTTGAAATTTCGGGTCATTTCCGGTTTGCAAATTGCCACTTAGGGCTATGTTGCTACTTCCCAAGCGCAATTGACCGTTAGTTAAGCTAGCAGCGCCATCGGCATAGTTGATATTACCGCGAAATTCGTCGGCGGTGACTCTGGCGACACGCGGGTTAATTATCCCTACATCTCCACTGACTGCATAATTATTCAGATTAACAACTAAATTTCCAGATAATTGCCCCCCTAGAGGTTTCAATCTATTATCAGGTAAAAAGCTGCCAACCAGGGCGATGGGAAACTGTTGGGCGTTGATTATTAAGTTATCTCCCTGAGTTTTCCCTGTGGTAATTGCTGCGTCGCGCTTGACTAAAAATGACGTTGGACGATAATCTGCACCCAGATTTAAGGCTATCCTGTCTTGTGTACCTGCAAGTTGCAAACTTGCTCCTTGTCCTGCTTGAAAATTCACATTTCCAGTTAAAACTGGGTCGAATGCCAAGTTACTGACATTAAAATTCCGCAGCCGGATATTGCCAGTAGCCTGAGGAGTGTTTGGAGTGCCTGTAATTTGTCCATTAAAATCTAGTAACCCTGCTAGTGCTAAATCTCCAGGAACAAAAGCGCCTGTATTTTTGAGGTTGAAATTTTGGGCTACGACATTCAAATTAATGCCAGAAATCTCAGGTGTACCCGTTTGGGGTAATTGTACAGCGATCGCACCACTGGCAGTTACTCCCGGTGTAGTTGCCCGTTGAACTATAATTTGCTGTCCATTCCACTGAAATTGCGCTGTCAATGGTTGCGCTAGCTGTGCTAATTCGGAAGTCCGAATTTGTCCAGCAGCTCGAATATCTGCCAGCCCAAAAGATTCTGTTGTCCCTGTGAACTTGACGTTACTACTCAGCCGTCCCCCCAGTTGGGGTGAGAAACGGCTTAGTTGAATTTGAGAAGCGTTAGCAACTGCTTGCCAACGACCGGCATTCAAGTTAATATCCCTGAGATTCAGTGTACCTCCCGCCACATTCAAGTTTGCTTGTCCTGTGGCTTGAATGGTTGAGGGTTGAAAAGAATCAGTGCTTCCCGACAAATTCAACGCCGCATTGCTGAGAACTCCCTGGAACTGCGGTGGTATTTGCTGGAAACGATTTAATTGCAACCTTTGGGCGTTGACAACAGCTTGCCAGCGTTGTTGGGCAACTCTACCCGCGGCTGTAATTCTACCACCTGCGATATTGAAAACAGCACTCGGTAACAAGATATTCTGCCCTTGTTGAGCAATGACAACTCGTCCTGTGGTGGGATAGCTAGCAGTGGGCGCTTGCAGTTGTACTACTGTCCGCAGATTGCCAAGAGTGCCGGAAACTCTGGCATTTGCTGATATCGTACCAATTTTGATGTTGGATGAAGTATTATTTGTATTGGCGATCGCATCGCCTGGTAAATTTTCGGCTTGAATGTTAAATAAAACGTTGCCTTGGGGTGCCAGCTGAATTTGCCCATTCCCCAGGATTTGCCCGCCAGCTGGTGGCTGCATTTCAACGCTGGAAACATTCAGTGCCAAGGGTTGTTTACCCAGTGAGCCAGTAATTTCTGCCTTGGCTGAGACATTGCCAACATTAATTGGAGGAGTAAAGCCGTAGCTACGAGCTAGTATATCTCCCGAAATACCGTCAACTACAATGTTAAATTTTACTCTGTCATTCAGTGTAGCTTGACCGCTACCAGTAATTTCACCACCTGCTGCGGGGACTAATTTCAAATTAGAGACGGCAATTTGAGATGTTTTTTTAGATACACTTAATCGAAAATCAGTGTTGACACTTTTGAATTGAACGCGGTCAACTTGAACCGGTTTGGTGTTGCTGGCGGTACCGCTAAGAACAGGTTCCTCAAGTGGCCCTTGCAACTTAATATTTGCTTGCACTTCACCGATAGCCACCACCGGCGAACTTATTTTCAGCGTGTCTAAGATATTTTTGGCAGTGACTGGTTTTATCTGAGCAGAGATATCAAAACCGGTTTGAGTATTAACTGCTCCATTTGCTATGATAGGGACTTTACCAAGGTTTGTAGTGAGATTATTTAAGGCGATCGCTTGACCTTGAAATATTAACTTGCCATTGGTATTAGCAAACTTTTGGGGAAGATTTTCAATTTGAGCAGTGACTTGATTTGGAGTAGCTGTACCAGTAATCGCTATTTGCGAGACATTTGATGGAATTGCAACACCTAAATCAGCATCTATTTGTCCTGCTTGTAAAACAATTGGTAACTCAATTAATCGACTGACATCAGATGCTTGTAAACTTTGTGCGACAACTTTGAGATTAGTTTGTTCGGTTTGAAATTGTGTGTCACCAGAGATTTTAACAGCACCTCCCCTAGTGAGTTGGCCATTAACTTCATAACCAACTCCTTTGTTTTCAGGTAAAAATCTGGCAACACCACCGAATTGATTTATAACTACAGAACCTTTGGGTTTAGTTGGTGCGGAGGCTGGTGATAACTCTACATTTCCATCAACAAGTTGAAGACTTTGTAACTCAGTTTGAATCGGGCCTGCGCCTTCTCCACTCTTAACTTGCGCCGTCACCCAACGACCATCTCGATCCTGTTGGATGTAAACATTGGGCTGGACTAATGTGACATTTAATGGTAATTTCCTAGTTAAAATAACCTGCAAAGGTGAGAATTGCACATCCACAGCTTTCGCTGTCAATTGGTCTGCATCGGTAGAAGTTGCTGGTATCGATAGCGAAGCAAATCTCAAACTAGAAAGTGAAAAACGTTCAACTCTGCCTAACTTTATTGGACGCCCAAGTAATTGCTCAAGATTTTCTTCTACTAAAGGTGCTAAATCTTCATATACATAGTTTCTCCCCCACCAAACACCAGCTGCAATTCCGGCAAGCAAAATGATTCCTAAAACCAAACTGCTACGTTTTAAAAGTAGGAGATTTAAACGAGGATTCCTTGGTTCGCCGTCATTTCCTGGATTTGGAGGGCTAGTCATTTTCGTTACTAGTACTACTATTGAGTAACAAACAATTTATTACCCGACAATACCATAATTGTTTTTAATAATTTCTTAAAACTTTCTCGAGATAGATTAATAATTCCTTCTGATGAGTGTTGACATTTGGGCTGATAAAGCATTGCGTAGTAAGAGATTGTTGGAAAACTAGTTAACTATGATTTTAGGGAGAATTGAAAATCTAGTACAACACGGCGGAAATAAACAGACCGTTCAAAATAGCACAAAAGCCGAAGACATAATTCTTTTTATCAGACTCAGCTTTTATGTGAGAGCAATTTTCAGGTAAATAGACCACGCGGTAGGGGCGCAAGGCCTTGCGCCCCTACGAATTGTCTGTATTCTATGCAATTAAAAACCACTACAATTATCGGTAAAAGCACAAAAGTTGTGTGGCATTAGTAACATCTTCATATCGACACTCAAAGCCACTAAAATGATACTTTTGGGAAATTTCGTCAAAAGTTTGTTGAGTTTCGGGAAAATCACTTGTAGAAATATGGTTTTCCAACAGTAAATACTCTTGCGGATTTACTAAAGTCCAGTTGTTTTTTACACCATCTAAGTAACGTTTCAGGTATGTTTCTCGGTCTTCTGTTGCTTGACGAAAAAGATCAATCAAAATCAAAATACCGCGAGGCTTCAAAAGTTGTTTAATCTCACCAATAATTAAATCTTTTTGTTCAAGGCTGAGGTGATGGAGTGCAAAAGAAACGAGAATAATATCGAAACTATTGCGTTGATTTAATGCTAATTCAGGAACCAATTGAGAAAAATCACCTTGGGTAAAGGTTGCCTCGCACTGAATATTTAGCATGTTCTGGTTAGCAATGTCTAGGGCAGGCATCGATAAGTCTATTCCTTGATATGCACTAATATTAGTATTTAACAAAACCTGAGCAGTAAAACTAGCATCGCCACATCCCAAATCAAGCATTTTAAAGGGTTGTTGGAAGTAGCTAAGGAGGAATTCTTGCAATACAGAGTAAATTTCATGGTGTCCCATGTAATTGTTGTCGAGGATTTTTTGGTAGAGTTTCCATTGGTCATTAAAGAATTCTTGAGGCTGGAAAGATTGATTTTCAATAGTTGTCAATGTTTTTTTATCTAACATATTAGGTAGGGAGTGGGGAAAAACCCTGTTTTACTGGTACTGAATTTTTTCACAAATCAAGTAGCAAAATACGTAGTGGCGTGACAAGACTAAAATGATGTAATAAACGTAGGTTGGGTTGAACGGAGTGAAACCCAACACCGAGATCCACGTTGGGTTTCGCTAAAGCTCAACCCAACCTACTAATGCAACATTTAAGGCTTGCCACGCCACTACGTATCTTTTCAAAAATCAAATATGAGTCCTATAGATTATGTAAGTATATAAAAAAAGACAAAAAAACAAAACAAAATCAGGTTATTTTATGCAAAGAATCGTTTTTGCAAGGCAATTACAATCTGCCAAAAATCTCAATTGGGTCAGTTTGATTGCTGACATGATGCTAGCGGGGATGGTTGTTGGCCCTGTAACTGCTCCCTTTTTGGCTGCTTCTGGGGTATTTTTGCTTGGGGGCATTGCCAATATTATTTACTTTATGGGTAATCATGTGTGCCCGCAACCGACTATGGGTTTAGATTTGGCACCTCCGTTTATGATGGCTGTATGTATGCGTTGCTACGGTACTGTCACGGGTTTACTGATGACTCGGCTGTTGTATGGGGTTACGGGTGGTAAAGGTTTTTATTGGTTAAATCAATATGGCTGGAGTGGTGTGGCGCTAGCTAGTGTGCTAATGATGGCTTATCCGTTGGAATTAGCAGCAGAGGTTTTCGGTTTGTGGAGTTTTAATAATTATGTAGTTACGCCCTTTGGGTTGATTACGGGTTTAGCGTGGGGATTGTTTACCATGCCGATTTTTCATGGGTGGCAGACTGGTAAAATTAGCTGAGATAATTTTACCGACAAGTCACAAGTCACAAGTCGCAAGTCGCAAGCAAGAAGAATTAACTTAAGTTGTGGGTAACAGCGCCCCTTAAGAAAAAGATGTGTTACGAGACGCGCAGCGCGAGAAACACAGTGTCCTTATCTCAATCCCACGGCTTCAGTCGTGAGTACACTTGCGACTTGCGACTTGTAACTTGCGACTTTTGAAAGATATAGGGGACTTCCAATAAAAAAAACGTCCCATCGTAGGGGCGCACAGCTGTGCGCCCCTACAAATGTACAAATAATTTGGAACAATTTATTTTTTGGAAGTCCCTAGAGCGATCGCTTGTTGCTTAATTCGTGATTTTGAGCATAATTACTCACGATTATTTGAGATGAAAATGTTGTCCTACAAGGTATAAATACAGTAGTTGCGAACTCTGAAAACAGAAGTATAATCGATTGCTATGTGTCTACCAAGAAAAAATCTCCTGTTTGGGAGATAAATAAATGTAAAAGATACAAGGTAAAAAATTAAAAAATTTTACCTTGATTTTTTGCCAGTTGTTTTTCAAGAATCTGTGAATTTCAGATCGCAATTTATTTCATAGTGTATATTACAGATAAATTGTTTCGAGTATCCAGGTTCTTTGAAAACATCATTCACCTAGTAAGCCTTAGAGAAAATTAAGCTGAATTGACAACCTAGTTGTAGGACAATTGCATGAAGAAACTATTAATAAATTTGACTACCAAAACCGCAGCTTTCATGTCCTTAGCTTCAATGCTAATGACCAGTAAAATAACCACAGCTAATGAACCTGTAAATCCGCAACCAGTAGACCGTCCTGACGCTGCCACTACACCAGTATCAGCAGAAGATCAGAAAGCTTGCGTCAGACATCCAAAACTCGGCAAATTTTTCTGCGCTGATGCTAAAGAATTATCTCATTTGCACAAGGGTGTAGGAGAAATTGATGTCACTGATGACGATGTTGAAAAGGCTCTGCTTGCAGTTACAGACGCAGAAAGCGATGCGGCGGTAGCTTTATTTGGTTGTGATTGTGCTGCATCAATCAATTGTTTGCGTCGTCTGCGGAATAGTCTTCCTTAGAATTTGGTTACCTTGATTTATGAAGAAGAATTCAGAATTCAGAATTCAGAAGTCAGAAGTCAGAATTCTGTTTTAATACCAAGTCAACTTAACGCTTTTAGGGGCGGTTAGAAACCGCATCTACACAAACGAAACCCGCCTGCTTAAAAAGGGGGGGAACCGGAATCAAAGTCCCCCTTTTTAAGAACTTCAGTTCCTTGCGGGAAATCAATTTTACGTTAAGTTGACACCAATGAGCATTGCTGTGCCCCTACCGCGCGGTCTATTTACCTGAAAATTGCTGTAAGTTGACACCAATGAACATGGTTGTGCCCCTGTACTTCATTTACCTGAAATACGCTGTATTATTCTCCCTCATCTCCATTCCCTATTTCCCAGTACTCTCAAGAATCTGATAGAGTTTGTTTTCAAATTTTTCCATACACGCTGACCAATCGAAATCGATTATAGAAGGACGAGCGTTTCTAGTCATGTCTGCCTTCAAGTCGGGATTTTCTAGAATCGCAATCACCTTTTGAGCAAAGTCTGTTGGGTTGTTGGGTTGAGCAAGGAAGCCGTTCTGACCAGGAGATACTTGTTCTGAGGTGGAGGGTGCAATAACGGCAACTAAAGGGGTTCCAGAGGCTAGCGCTTCGTTATTTGTAGTGCAGAAGTTTTCGGTGATGGAGGGGTTAACAAAAACATCTGCTCTGGCAAACCAACCTAAAAGTTCTGTACCGTGGGACTCACCCCAGATGGTAATACCTGATGCAAACTTTTGGGCACGCTGACGAATTTCTTCATCCTGAGGACCGCTTCCAACAATTACCAAATGGACATCAGGAATTTTGGCAGCAATAAGTGGAAATATATCAATCAATTGATTGACATTCTTTTCAGCGGTGATGCGTCCGACAAACAACAAAGTTGGTCGGGGGTCATTGGGAATTGGGTCATAACAAATATTTCGCGGGTGAAATTTTTCGCAATCTATACCTTGATAAGGGAGATATTCAGCACGTTGGCATTTGAGTTGTTTGTATTTATTCAGTTGTTCTCGAGAAGAAAAGAAATTGAAGTCATAAGACTTGCTAAACTCTTTCACCAAAATGGGAACGATTGGACGAACCAAGCTGAAGAATCGATCGCCAAAGTAATATTTGATGTATCCAACAATATCAGTATGAAAAAGTGATATTATTGGTGTACCTGTTCGCCTTGCGTATTGCGTCCCCACAGGGCGACCGTAACCTTGCAAGAAAAGTGAGTATAAACCTCTCATTTGTGGTGCTTCTTCAACCACTATAATGTCGGGCTGAAACTTTTCCAATAGCTTGGTATCACTCCAATGTCTATAGTGCAATGGTTGGGGAAGAGACTTGTAGAATATTAATGGTTTTGTGGGGAATGCGTAAGTAGATAAGTTGGGGAAAGATTGAATTTCATTTAATCCTAGCATGGGGCGATCGCCAACTTTTTTTGGATAGCGATCGTTAATTTGTGGATGAATCAAAAAAACCTCATGTCCTTGTTGCAACAACCAACGAACTCGTTGATGTACTGCCACGGAAACTCCAGTTAAGAAAGGAGCGTACAATCCGGTAAATAGGGCAATGCGGAGTCTTTGTTTAGTCATATGAAAAAGGAATTATTTCACGAAAATGCTGGTTTTGGATTTAGGACTTACGCAGCAATATTTCATGAATAGTAAGAATTCAGAATTCAGAAGTCAGAATTCAGAAGGCGTTTATAGCCAAGCTGAAGAATTTCCAAAAAAATCAATAGCTTTTGGGAGGCTTGGTTTTTTCATCGTTCTGAATGCTGAAAAGTAATATCATGTCCGGTTAATCAAACTGAATAAAAATGTTTGCTCGTAGTGTACCCCTCCGGGGAAGCAAGCTACGCGTAGCGTCTCGCATAGAGGACTTTAGTCCTGACTACAAACTATTTATTCTGGGTGATTTGGCGGACATCATATAACGCCTTCGTTCTTACTATTAATATCCTGATGATTCGGCTCTGCAATTCCCCTTAATACAGTTAGTTTTAGGATTTACGCATTTACAAACAGTCTCAATTGGAGATTGTGAACAAGATGTTTCCGATCCTTAGTCAGAAATTATCAAAATACTAAAAATTATCAGTCAAAATTCCCCTTAATATATTTTCTAAACCCTTGATTTTAATCAAGGTTTATAATTACAGCATTTTTCATCTATTTCAACCACATTTGTCGTAAAAGCGCAAGGACTTACGCCCCTAAGGTATGGTCTATTTATCTGAAATTTGCTGTCATATAATTTATTAAAAATAAGGTAATATAAATCAGCACTAATTAATGTTTAGTCTGATAATTTTCATGCCCATAGTGTAGCGCAAGGTGTAATTCGTAATGACGCTCCTACGTCGCTAACGCTGCGCTAACGTAATTAGCTGTTAATAAGGGTTTGAGACATTTCAAATGGTTGGTTTATTTACGTCGTGCTGTACTAATAGCTATCGAGAGAGCCTATTTTAACTCCTGACTCCTGAATTCTGACTCCTGAATTCTGACTCCTGAATTCTGAATTCTGTTCAAAGAGAAATCTTGTTATTAATAGGCTGATCCAACCATTGATAAGGGCGATATTCCACTAGGCGGATATTCCAAGCTCCTCGAACCCGATAGCTAACACCGCGCCAGGTGACTGTTGAAATCCATAAAGATGATAGCATTGCTAACCCATAAACCCATTGTGTTAGCGGAATTCCAATCAACATTTTAATGATTGTAGAGGCTGACAATTTGGTTATTGGCTGGTCGTTGAAGCGAACTACTTGCTGTATGCCTAACTCTAAGACTAGCATCACCAAAAGTAATCCTATAATATAGACGCTATAGCAGACAAATAATAAACCTGCGGCTTCCCATTTCGCCTCTAACAATGACTCAAAAATTAACATAATCACTGTAGTTGGAAACAGAATACTAGAAACAGCTTCACTAACTATAGCCAACCAACGCGGGTGATAAAGTCGAGAACAAAGTATCAAGCGTTTGAGAGAGTCTAGTAAACTGGGTAAATCAATTTCTTCACGATTAACTGTTAGTAAAGAAGGTACAAACTTAACTTTTAATCCATGTATTTTGAGGACATCATGAATCATAAAATCTTCGCTTAAAGCTTGTGCCCACTTATCTAAAAGTTCTGTTTGGTGAAGCACTTCTGTTTTTATAGCCAAAGTTCCACCCCAAGGAATTTGAAACAGAAACATTTGCACTACTGTGGATACATTGCCTATGTATCGCACTAAAGATCCCCAATACCTACCTGTTGGCACATACCAGCGGTTACCAGTTGTTGCGCCAACATTAGCATCACCTAGAGGACTGACTAATTCTCTGAGCCAATTGCGATGAACTATAGTATCAGCATCTACTAAAGCAACCACCTTATAGGAATCGTCCAATTCACGGACAGCTTGCACTAGAGAACTACATTTGAGACTACAATTATTGCGTATTATTCTCAAAGGACTGATTTGAATATTAGTTGCTTCCTGCTCGATGATAGTTTCGCTAGCAATTTTCCAAGCAGGATCTTCCTGACTATCAATAACTAACTTTAAATCATACTGTGGATAGTTCTGATTTAAGAGCGATCGCAAACAGGTAGGCAAAAAAGGATCTGCTCCCCGCAAGCAAAGAATTACCGCTGTTTTAGGCAACTGTTCATCTGGTAATAAAGTCTTTCGAGATGAGCGCAAATACCAAAGAAAGATTAGCGTTAAACATACCTGAATAACTAGCCACCCCACCAAAGATTTAGACAGAAATATTCCCAAACCTCCCATAAAAGGGACTGGGGATGGGGGATGGGGGGGGGGGGAGTGGGGATGGGGGAGTTAGGAGTTAGGAGTTAAGAGTTAGGAGTTAGGAGTTAGGAGTTAGGAGTTATTCTCCTTGTGTCCCTCATTTCTCCTATTCTCTATTCCCTATTCCCTATTCCCCTTTGATTTATGAATCCAACGAGTATTTCATAATAATCTTAACTGTGGTATTTTTGTTCATTACAAAACTGGCATCACGAAACTTTGGTGTGCCTGTTTGTATGGACACAGTTGGATTTTTGGAAAGGCCAAAACCTTCTGTGGGAATACCAAAAAAGTCTTTATTGAGTTTGCGATCGCCATTTTGATCGTCAACTACAGCAACAGCATAAGTCCCTGGTTTTAAATCAGAGAATTCTTTTGTTACAGAAGTGCCTGTAATCTTAGCGCAGCCACTTTTAACTTCACTAGTACTACTCATAGGAAATCCTTTTTCACCTCCAAAAACTCGGAAGCAAATCTCGCCTTTTTGGTGACGGATTCCATTGACGACAATACTAAGTTTTGCTGCTGGTTCAGCGTTCACTGTTTTTGCAAAGCTGATGCTTAATAAACTAGCAAGCAAAAAGTAAGGTAATTGAGATAGTTTCAGCATAATTTTGTGGTGAAAAAATGGTTACTTTGGACAGATGGAAAAAATTCTGCCAATTCAAAATGCAAAACTAAAAAATCAAAAGAGAGTAAATGTCGAAATAATTTTCGACTCTTCTCTTTCTATTTTTTTATTTTACTGTTCAAAATTAATTCAAATTGTGATTTTTTGTTCTGAAATTGATGCTTTTTGCCAATATATTCCAACTATTTGCAACACTTTTAGCAAATCTTTCAGTAACAGATATTCCGTGCCTTTCAATTTCTGTTGTAGACTTCTATGACAACATAAACGCTCATACAAACTCAGAGGACTACACCATATCGAGAGGAAATACTCCCATAATATTCTCCAATGTGGGAATAAAATTTTCCCTTCTTTTGCTGAATCAAACCACACTGCATACGCATAAAAGTCAGGTAATACACTCAATGAAGATGGTTGATTGTTATTTGCCACCAATAAATAATTGGGGAAAAACATACTCATTGATTGTTGGGGATGGCTTCTAGCAAAAAATAAGTATTCAGGGATTTCATAAAACCTACCCAGAAGACCAAGCCTTGACAATAAAATTCCATCTGCATTACCATAACCACCCATAGGCGGTATCTTTTTCAGAGCGCTAGTGCGAATTACTCCGTAGCATTGATAGCATAAATGTTTACTCAGTAATTCATGAAAGCGATCGTGTGGTTTTAGAGAATCTGTCTTCAGTTTGATATGGTAATTTTGGAGAAACTTTCCTTTTTCGTCAATAAAATATACCTGGGTGTGGCACAAAATAATGGTAGGGTCTTTATCGAGGACTTCAACACATTTACTGATAAAATCAGGAGCATGTAGATCGTCATAGGCCGCCCATTTAAAATACTCACCCGAAGCCAATTCAAAGACACGATTAAAGTTTCGAGCGCAACCAATGTTATGCTCATTACGGTAGTAACGAATACGTTGGTCTTGCTTGGCGTATGCTCTACAAATTTCCTCAGTTTTATCTGTAGATGCATTATCTGAAATAATTAATTCAAAATCTTCAAAGGTTTGAGCCAAGAGTGAATCTATGGCTTCTTGAAGAAATTTTTCCCCATTGTATACAGGTAATCCAACACTCAATCGTGGCTGATTGCTACTCATATAAAACAAGTATTCACACAATCTGTGGATTATATTAAGCTGAATTGCAGCAAATTGTTAGTCAAATGCAACGTGAGAAATCAGGAGTCAGGAGTCAGGAGTCAGAATTCAGAATTCAGAATTCAGAATTCAGGAGTCAAGAGTCAGGAGTCAGAATTCAGAATTCAGAAGTCAGAATTCAGGAGTCAGAATAATTTGATACCCAAGCTAAATAATTTCAAGGTGATTAAGAAGCAATAACACACTTACTGAATTTTCTAATTCTTCTAACTCCAAACTCCAAACTCCAAACTCCAAACTCCAAACTCCAAACTCCTAACTCCTAACTCCAAACTCCTAACTCCCCACTCCCCACTCCCCTATTTCATCAAATTTTCAATCTCCGTTTTTTGCAGCCATTCATGTGTAAGCTGCATACCTTCTTCTAGGTCAATTGCTGGTTTATAATTTAACAAACTTTGCGCTTTCGCAATAGAACACGCATAGGGACGAGTCATAAAATCTACAGATTCCGGTAAAATATCGGCTTTTTTTCGGAAAAGTTTTTGTCCTTGAGCGCGTAGCTTGAGAAACAATTTCATTTCATCTTTTGGCAATGAAAGAGGTGCTGGTAAACCTTCCATCGCTGCTAAGCGCATGAAATACTCTTTCCAAGAAGTTTGTTGTCCGTCGGTGATATTAAATATTTCTCCGTAAGTCTGTTTTTCTATCGCCAGAAAGATGCCATCAATCAAATTATCTATATACACATGATTGATTACTCCTTTACCATCGTTGGCATAGGCGAATAATTTTTGGCGCATCATCAAAATTGGTTTGACTATCCAAGGCATACTTCCAGGGCCGTAAATATCACCTGCCCGAATAATAATAATCCCAAAATCTGGCGAATTATTTAATTCTAAAAGTGCTGTTTCTGCTTCTATTTTTGTTTGACAATAGGGATTATTTTCGCCAGAAAGTAGATCGGTTTCTGTGACGCCATCAGGATAGTTGAAACCATAGACCATTACACTGGATAAATGCACAAAAGTCTTAACACCTGCTTGCTTAGCAGCTTTAGCAATGTTAACAGCACCGCTAACGTTGACTTCACGAAAATGTTTAATTGAACCAGCTTCTTGGGCAATTTGTTCTGTATGTAAAACGATGTCTATTCCCTGACAAGCTTTTAGGGCAATGGTAGGATCTGTGATACTACCAGTAATCACTTCAATACCTAAATTTTGCGCTTTTTGGTTCTGTTCTGTGGAACTTTGTAAGCCACGGACTTTTATTCCCTGTGCTATGGCTAATTCGGCTGCACGCAAGCCGACAAATTCATTAATTCCGGTAATCAAAAGAGTTTGATTTTTGAGGTTCATAGAGTAAAAGTTATACCAATTTTGGATTTTAGATTTGGGATTTTGGTTTTAGGAATTACTAACAAATAAATTATCCAATCTTGTAGGATAGGCGTCTTGCCCGTCCTTGATTATGGGCGGACAAGATGTCCATCCCACAAGAAAAGCTGGATATTTTTTATTTGGAAGTCCCTGATTTCACCCACAGATGCAGAGAGGAAGAGGGTGATTGTTTAAAAGATATCTCCTGGGTCTGCGGAACGGAGTTTATTGATGGCAAGTCCTCCGGAAGTTATACACATTAAAACTGCTGATGTTAAGACCAATACTGCATTGTTCGTGGTCATAACTATTGGCAATTTAGTTGCTTTCATTGCAAAATCGTATAACAGTATAGAAGTAAGAAAGCCTGGAATATAACCTAAAATTGCCAAGATGAGAGCTTGTTGAAATACCACATTTAATAAATATGTATTGGCATAACCTATGGCTTTTAATGTGGCATAAGCAACGAACTGTGTAGCAATATTACTGTAAAGAATTTGATAGACAATTACTACACCAACAACAGAAGCCATTGTCAACATCAGGTTAAGTATAAAACCAATAGGCGTTCTAACAGACCAATATTGTTTCTCAAAATCAATGAAGCCTTGGCGTGTAAAAACCTGTACGTCATTTGGCAAACTTGCCTGCAAATTTTTTAGCACTGCTTGTTCATCAGCACCCGGTTTGAGGGTTATCAAACCAACATCTATCATATCTGCTGGACGAGTGTTGGGATTTATCCTCAGGAAAGTTGAATCACTGACAACTAAGTTACCATCTACCCCAAAAGAAGGCCCTAAACTGAATAAGCCACCAATTCTGACTTTATAGCCAATTAATGAATTAAAGGGAAATATTTCAATCGTCTGTTCTGTATCTCCAGCGTCAAAATTTTCTGCTATTGGGCCAAACTCTGTGCGAGAGCTTCTGTCAAAAAGCATGACATCGGGAATTTTGAGCTTATCTAAATTTTGCTCAATTTCTGCGATGTTCATCACGGGTCTACCTGGGTCGAAACCAATAACATATATTGAATATTTCTCACCAGTTACTGGATTTTTAAGTTTGGCAAATTGCAAATACATGGGGCTAACTGACTCTACGCCATTAAACCCCAAACTTTGATACAAACGAGTCCGCGAAAAGCTTTGATTTGAAGTCAAAGATTTATATTGCGAACTCACTAAAAATAAATCTCCTTTGAGATTTTGATGTACTGCTGTTGCACTAGAATAAAGAGCATCTTGAAAACCAAGTTGCACAAACATCAGCAGCACAATAAAAGCAATCCCCGCTACAGCTATTATTAAACGAACTTTTTGCTGGGCTAGCTGTAGCCATGCTAAAGGAATTTTAAAATTCATGGATTTATTCGTTATTAGTCATTTGTCATTGAAAGTGCTGAGTTAGGAATTAAGAGTTAGGAGTTAGGAATTAAGAGTTAGGAGTTAGGAGTTAGGAATTAAGAGTTAAGAGTTAGGAATTAAGAGTTATTCCCTCATCTCCCTCATCTCCCTCATCTCCCTCATCTCCCCATACCCTGACTAAATTTGAATGGCAACATCTACTTGTAAGTTGGTTAACCGCGCTACTCGTTCGCTGTCTGCGGGGTTATCGATGGAGACTTTTACTTCAATTATTCTGCGGTCTGTATCTGAACCTGGGTTGAGGCTGAAGATGCTTTGTTTGTCAACTTGCCAGCCAATTTCTTTGACGGTTCCTTTTAATGTTCCAGTAAATGCAGGGCTGGTGATGGTGGCTTTTTGTCCAACACGCACTTTTTGAACGTCGGTTTGATACACCTCTGCAATCACATTCATTTGCGATGTTTTACCTATCTCAGCAAATCCTGTGCTGGTGCTAATTACTTCTCCAGTTTTGGCGTGAATTTTCAATATTTTGCCGTTGATGGGAGATTTTATGTAACTTAAATCTAAGTCTGCTTTTGCTTGTTGAACAGAAGTTGTTGCACTGTTGACTTCAGTTTGTGCGACTTGAACATCTACGCTACGCACTTCGCTAATGCTGTTGAGTTGGGCTTGTGCTTGCTTGAGTTGTTCTTGGTATGTGTCTCGGGTGCGTTGTTTGGTGGCTTGGGCTTCCGTGAGTTGCTGTTGTGTGGTTTTGAGTTGCAAAGCTTTGCTGTCTGCTACGGAAGCTGCGATCGCACCTTGTTTATATAATTGCTGATAGCGATCGTTCTCTGCTTGAGCATTGTCTACCTCGGCCTGGACGCGGGCAATTGTCGCGTCTTGGGTAGCAATGTCTCCTTTATATTGTGACTCTAAACGCGCGATCGCTGCTTTTTGAGCATCAATATCTCCGGTTTTCGCCCCAGATTTTACTTGCGCTAATTTTGCTTTAGCAACTTGCAGTTGGTCTACAGCTTGTTGTAAAGCTGTTTTAGCCCGACCATAATTTTCTAGATACGCCAATAATTGCCCAGCCTTAACTGCATCTCCTTCTTTGATTAACAGTTTTTCGACTCGCACACCGTTATTAGCATTGGGAGCATTTAAGGAAGTAACTTCGCCGTCTGGCTGCAAACGTCCCAAGGCTGTGACAGCAACTTTTGTTGGGGTGGTAGCTTTTGGAGGGTTGGCTGGTTGTGTCTCAACTTTCGTTTTCGGCCAAAATGCTGCCAAACTATATAAAGCGATTAATCCGGCCGCTAAGGTGAGAGAAGCTGCTAAAATTAACCGCGATCGCACAACGGATTTTGTAAATAATCGGCTTTCTTTATTTACTGCCATATTTTCATTCCAATTCTTACTAGGGGATAGCTGATAAGAAGTCAGAATTCAGAATTCAGAAGTCAGAATTCAGAATTCAGAATTCAGAATTCAGAATTCAGAATTCAGAAGGAGTTTAGTATGCTTGGTATATTGATTAATCAAATGTTTTCCTGATTCTTTAACTTTTTTGACTTTCCGAAGTTCTGATGCTTGCAGTAAACTGCACCAATGGCGAAAAATGCTGCTAATAATTCTCTCTGATATCAAGTTCGGATAATCACTTATTATTAAAATTTCTCCGCGTCCCCGCGTCTTTGCGTCCCCGCGTCAGTCCTAATGATAAGTCTTCACCCGAACATGATATGACTCCTGAATTCTGAATTCTGAATTCTTATGGTAGTGTTACTTGAAAGCTTCTTTAGTTATATCGTCATTTGTCCTTGAATCCAGTAGCGTAAAATACAATAGCGCTAGCCAGAAAATTGAACTCTCTAGAATAATGAAGCGCGGAAAAAATTAACTCAAAAAATTGAATAACCTTGTTCTTGAGTATGACTACAAAATTTTCATTTGTCAACTATTCGACTTGGCATAAATCCTGATTTCATCATCATCATATTTTTCAGAGTAAGTTTTAATTATCGTACTCATAGGCTACAAAAAGTTTTCAAGCCAAGCTTTTGGACACCATTGAATAGTGGTGACTCATAAAAATATTAACAAATTATTGTTGTCAATGTTGTGTAATGTAAGACATTATTATTATTTTTCCTAACAATATCCTAATTCGTTCTTGTAAGCGTTTTCGATTATGTTTACTATGCGACATATTCAAAATTAACAATTGCTTTATAGATAACCATTTTGTTTTTTGTTTATATTTATATTAAAAATTCATCAAAAACATTAGTTGAATTATGATATTTTCTTGAGAAAAATACTTATAGTTCTTCTCGTTATCGATGTGTCCATGTAATTCTGACTCAATAAGCAAGAAATTGATACTTAAATGTAGGTTGCGTTGGACTACGGCATAACGCACCGTCAACAATTCAAGGTGAGGCGCTTGGCGACAACACACCCTACATCTACTAAGTTATTGATAGATATTTTGAGTTGAAAATTATACTAAAATGCTGAATTTTACGCAAAACACATATCAACAATAATGTACTTGTTTATAAAAAAAGTTTAAAGTAATCATTTGGTTTATATAAAGTATGCTATTGTTTTTATTAATTCAATGCTTAAAAGCTGTGAGGTCAATTAGTTATTTAATTAATATTTTGAAAGTAGAAATAACTAAATCTAACTGCTTGGTCATCACCTTCTGAACATTTAATTACTTTTTCACATTGCATAAATTCGGATTAAAGGTGATGTTTTTTGTAACGAACTTGTCAACTTTTCTAGGTCGAATCCCATAAAATGTATTATCCTGGACGTTGAAACTGGCTATGACATTTATCAAGACACAGAACGCTGTCATTAATACCAGCTACGTTGTTGCGGTTAGGCTTGATAATCAAACTATTGCGGACGAAAAAAGCGTTTCTGTTCTCTTAGCTACTCTTCAGTTTCTACTGTTCAGTGGGATACCATTGCTCATCACTGGAATTTTAGATTTTGTGAACGCGAGTGCGGGTCGCAGACAAAAGTTAGAAAAGTTAGAGCGCCGATTTCCGACGATCTAACTTTTCAAGACGGATTTTGGATTTTGGATTATTTTTTGGGTTTATGGCTGACTTGTTTTGGGTGTAAAAAATCTCAAATTTTAAATCTAAAATCCAAAATTGATCGATCGCCACAATTTCAAGAATCAAACGTTGCATAATATTTTTACACGATGTCTACGACGGGCTACGCCTACGCTGTGTGCCAAAAATGCCTGTAAACCTAAGGCTTTATTAGGGCAGTATGTCGTGTGGTGTTGATTGGGAGAAAAGCATTTAGCGCAGATAATATCATGTTTGGTTGAAGACTTATTATTAGGACTGACGCGGAGACGGGGAGACGCGGGGACGCGGAGAGATTTTAAGAATAAGTAATTATCCGAACTATAAGAGAGCTAATTGCTGACACAACAAGACATTTTCATTAATTAGTAGGCAACAGAAATTACTGTATCTACACAATCCACAGTACTCACCATGCCCTATGTCTGCTCATTCAATTGATACTGCCTTAGCAGAGTTAGAAAGCCTGATTAACAATTGCGAAAAGGCTGTGATTAGGTCTATAGAGGAAAAAAAGATGAATTCAGAAACACCAGTGTCTATTCACAAACTTAACAGACAATTACAACACAATCCTATTGCCATTGTTGGCATGGCTTCTCTATTGCCTCAAGCCAGAAATTTACGGGAATATTGGCAAAATATAGTAAATAAAATTGACTGCATTACTGATGTTCCTTCTAGCCATTGGAGCGTCGAAGATTATTACGATCCAAATCCCAGAACCCCTGAAGATAAAACTTACTGTAAAAGAGGTGGATTTATTCCAGAGGTTGATTTTAATCCGATGGAATTTGGCATTCCACCCAGCATTTTAGAAGTTACAGATGTATCGCAACTATTAAGTTTAGTGGTTGCAAAAGAAGCGATGGAAGATGCTGGCTATGGAGACCAACGCGAATTCAACCGCGAAATGGTTGGGGTAATTTTAGGCGTAGCCATGGCCAAGCAGTTAGGAATGCCACTTTCTGCTAGGTTGGAATATCCGATTTGGGAAAAAGCCCTGAAAAGTAGTGGTTTATCTGACGAAGATACACAAAAAATCGTCGAAAAAATCAAAAGTGCTTATGTGAAATGGGACGAAAACGCCTTCCCCGGAATGCTGGCTAACGTAGTCGCAGGGAGAATTGCCAATCGTCTGAATTTTGGCGGGATGAATTGTGTAGTTGATGCTGCTTGTGCTAGTTCCTTCGGTGCTTTAAAAATGGCAATTAGCGAACTAGTCGAATATCGTTCTGACATGATGCTGACTGGTGGCGTTGACACCGACAACACCATCATGGCTTACATCTCCTTCAGCAAAACACCAGCTGTTTCTCCTGGTGAGAATGTCAAACCTTTCGATGCTAAATCCGATGGGATGATGCTGGGTGAAGGTATCTGCATGATTGTTCTCAAACGTCTGGAAGACGCCGAACGAGACAACGATAAAATCTATGCCGTCATCAAAGGTATTGGTACCTCCAGCGATGGACGCTACAAGAGTATTTATGCTCCCCGCAAAGAAGGTCAAGTCAAAGCCTTAGAACGTGCTTACGAAGATGCAGGCTTTTCTCCCGCTACCGTTGGGTTGATGGAAGCACACGGTACCGGCACAATGGCTGGAGATCCCACAGAATTCGGTTCTTTAAATGACTACTTTGCTCAGCATGACTCGAAAAAGCAGCATATCGCTTTGGGTAGTGTGAAATCCCAAATCGGACACACCAAAGCGGCTGCGGGTGCGGCAAGTTTGATTAAAACGGCTTTGGCGCTGCATCACAAAGTATTACCGCCAACAATTAACATTACCGAGCCGAACCCCAAACTTAATATTAAAAATTCCGCCTTTTATTTGAATACCGAAACTAGACCTTGGATTCGTGCTGAAGGCGAAGCACCAAGACGCGCAGGTGTCAGTTCCTTTGGCTTTGGCGGTACCAATTATCACGTCGTCTTAGAAGAATATCAAGCCGACCAAAATCACGCCTACCGCTTACACAGTGGGGCTAACGAAGTGCTGGTGTTTGCTGCTACTCCGTCCCAATTGCTGGCTAAATCTGAAGATCTTTTAGCTAAATTGCGTTCACGAAGTGACTCCGGAGGAGTATCGCCAGAAGCAAAATCACACTATACAAAATTAGTCAATGAGTGCAAATCACTAGAAATTCCCGTTTCTGCTGCCAGATTTGGATTTGTGGCACAGAATCTCGAAGAAACTTGCAAATTACTGCAAATTAGCATCGACTTGCTGAAAAACAAAGGGTCAGCAACATCTTGGGAACATCCCCAAGGGATTTATTACCGCGCTTCTGGTATGGAATTGGGTGGAAAAGTTGTCGCCTTATTCTCCGGCCAAGGTTCCCAATACCTGGAAATGGGACGGGAATTGGTGATGAATTTCCCGATGATGCAGCGTCTACATGGCTATATGGATAGCTTGTTGCTCAAAGATAACTTGCAGCCGCTATCGGAAATCGTTTTTCCCCATCCTGTGTTTGAAGAGGCAGAAAAAAATGTCCAAATTGCCGCCTTACAACGCACAGAATACGCTCAACCAGCCATCGGAGTGTTGAGTGCAGGGATGTACACCATCCTGCAACAAGCTGGATTCAGATCCGATTTTGTTGCCGGTCACAGCTTTGGAGAAATCACAGCCTTGTGGGCTGCGGGAGTTTTGACTACCGAAGATTACTTGTTCTTGGTGAAAGCTAGGGGTCAAGCAATGGCCGCGCCGGAAGATCCAGACCACGATGCAGGTAGTATGCTGGCTGTCAAAGAAGACATCAGCAAAGTCGAAGCAGTAATCAGACATTTTCCCCAAGTTGCGATCGCCAATCAAAATTCGCCAAATCAATATGTCTTAGCTGGCCCCACCGCAGAAATCGCCAAAGTCCGTCAGGCTTTACAAGACAAAGGATATACGGCTGTATTGTTGCCCGTATCAGCAGCATTCCACACACCGTTGATTGCCTTTGCTCAGAAATCCTTTGCGATCGCTACTAAGTCTGTCAAATTCGAGAATCCCAAAATTCCCGTTTACAGCAACGTTACTGGCAAACAGTATCCCAAAGAACCGCAAGCGATTCAAAAAATCCTCGAAACGCACCTTTCTAATTCCGTGCTGTTCAAGCAGGAAATTGAAAGCATCTATGCAGCAGGCGGTACTTGCTTCGTAGAATTTGGGCCAAGAAGAATTTTGACCAACTTAGTAAAAGAAATTCTTGGCGATCGCCCACATCTTACCGTATCTTTGAACCCCAGTACTCAGAAAAATAGCGATCGCTCCTTGCGGGAAGCAGTTGTGCAGTTGCGAGTAATCGGTATGGCTTTGAGTAACCTCGACCCCTACCATCTTCCCCAAACCATACCTGCAATTGAACAGAAAAAGGCTTTAAATGTACGTTTAAACGGCATCAACTACAGATCCGAAAAAACCAAAAACGCCTTCGCCCAAGCTTTGCAAAATGGGCACAAGGTGAAGGACACGGGGACACGGGGACGCGGGGACGCGGGGACAGAGAATGTAGAGACACCGGGACAAGGAGAAAATATTTCTGAAAATCTCTCCGCGTCACCGCATCTCTCCGTCACCGCGTCTTCTTCCCTCCCCGCGTCACCGCGTCTCCCCATCTCCGCGTCTTCTTCAACAGAGACTAATGGCCATAAAAAACCAACCCTTATCGCCACCCAACCAGAGCAACAAATGAGTCCTGTGACCCTTTTAAGTCAACCAGCCCAGGAATCTAAGATGCAACCAACACCCGAAAAACTTACAAATTACCAACAACTTTTAGAAAGTTTAGAATACCTCCTGACACAGTTTCAGCAAAATCAATCTGAGAATTTACAAGTTCACGGAACTTACCTCAACCATCAAATGGAATACGCCAAAGCGTTTTTCCAACTGATGCAACAACAAAATTCCCTGTTGAGCGAAAGTAAATCTACACCTGAAACCACCAAGCTGAAGCAAGTTGTCATGGAAAGCTTGGAACGCAGCATGATGCAGTTTCATTCCCAACAAGGTGAAACCCTACGCATCCATGAGCAATATCTCCAAGAGCAACTGGAATATACCAAAAACTTTTTCCAACTCATACAGCAAGAGTATTCTCAAATCATCTCAGATGACGGAGTGGCTCAACTGACTGAGAAACTCAGCAACGGTGTAGGACATCATTTCATCCCCTTCACCACACAAACAACCGTCACCGAAGAGGCATCAGTACCTCCCACTACCAAGATAGTAGAAGCTTTACCCTCACCTGTAACTGAGCCAGTAGCGAAAAACGGCTCAACAGTCATCCAAGCACTCCTCCCCACTCCCAAGGTAGTCGAAACCCCTGTACTCCCCCAAATAGTACAGCCAATAGTCGAAACCCCTGTACTCCCCCAAATAGTACAGCCAATAGTCGAAACTCTAGTACTCCCCCAAATAGTACAGCCTGTAGTCGAAACTCCCCAGTCCCTAATCCCCACTCCCCAATCCCCAGTCCCCAGCGCAACCATTGATATTGTTGACTTGGATAAAAACCTCCTAGCCATCACCAGCGATAAAACTGGCTACCCAGTCGAGATGCTGGAAATGGATATGGACATGGAAGCAGACTTGGGAATTGATTCCATCAAACGGGTGGAAATCTTGGGGGCGCTACAGGAAATGTATCCCAACTTACCCAAGCCCAATTTAGAAGAACTGGCAGAAAAACGCACCATCGGTCAAGTTGTAGAATATCTGCAATCCTTTGCTTCTAAAAGCGTTTCTGTAGAAGTTGTAATTCACGAAGTAGAACAACCAGTAGAAACCCCAGCGCCGGAAGTACAACAAGTAGTAGAGACTCCAGCAGAAGTTACCCCTGAACTCAGCGTAGTTGTTGCATTCACGCCACAACCAGAAGTAGAACCCGCAGCAACTAATGAATTTCCCGACTTAGCTCAAACCCTACTAGCCATCACCAGCGATAAAACCGGCTATCCGGTAGAAATGCTGGAACTAGAAATGGACATGGAAGCCGACTTGGGGATTGACTCCATCAAAAGGGTAGAAATCTTAGGGGCGATGCAGGAAATGTACCCCGACTTACCCAAACCGAATATCGAGGAACTGGGAGAACTCCGCACCATCGGTCAAATAGTTGATTACCTACAGCAGCTAGCTGGAGGTGAAAAAAAAAAGTCTGAGTCTGAGTTTGTCCAGCAGCCACCGGAATTAGAGCATAGTATCCAGCGCTATCCCGCCAAACTCAGAACCCTACCAAAGCCTGATTATTTGGATTTCACGTTACCAGAGGGACACATCACTTTAATCACCGATGATGGTTCCCTCACTACTACCAAATTAACTGAATCCTTAATCTCTGAAGGCTCCAAAGTAGTAGTTATCAGCTTCCCCCAATCGTTGATTTCCCAACAATCTCCCTTACCCGCAGGAGTAACCCGCGTCACCTTGGCAAACTTGAGCGAAGAACATCTCCAACAACAACTACAAGCGATCGCCACTCACTGCGGTAAGGTTGGGGCTTTCATCCATCTACATCCGATTTTTGTAGCAAATAATACTGGAATAATTCCTTATATCGAACAGGAAAAGGCGATCGTCAAGCATGTATTTTTGATGGCGAAACACCTCAAACCCTCTCTAACCGAAGCCGCACGTCACGGACGTAGTTGTTTTTGTACAGTCGCTCATCTCGATGGTGCCTTCGGTTTAGATTACAAAGTCAACTTCGGAGCGATCGGTGCTGGTTTATTCGGACTAACCAAAACCCTGAGATGGGAATGGCCAAAAGTCTTTACACGAGCGATCGACCTCAGTCCGAGACTTGACGCCCAACAGTCAGTAAACCACATTATCGCCGAACTTCACGACCCCAATCTTTATATCGGCGAAGTTGCTTACGGTTCACAAGGAAGAGTCACCTTAATTGCCAATCCAAAAGTAGTTTAATCTCTCCATCTCTTCTCTGTGCGCCTCTGCGGTTTTTTTACGAACCACAGAGACGCAGAGGACACAGAGAAAGAGATAGACAGGACTTACGCAAAAATAGCTAAAAAGCTTAATTTATCGAACCGCCAAGACGCCAAGAACGCCAAGAGTTCGTAGAGTTTGCGTAAGTCCTAATAGAAAACAACTTCTAACCAATTTTCTACAGCATCTCTTAATTACGAATTACGAATTAATATCAGAGGATTTATGACCCAAACAGCCCAGCTTAGTCCATCATCTGTTTTTGTAGTTAGTGGCGGTGCAAAAGGGATTACGGCTGAGTGTACTATCAAATTAGCCAAGCAGCAACCCTGCAAATTTATTCTTCTCGGTCGTTCTGAGTTATTAGAAAATGAGCCAGATTTTGCTCAAGGTTGTGAAGAATCAGCATTGAAAAAACGCATCATGGAAAATCTTCTTGCCCAAGGAGAGAAACCCACACCCATGAATGTGCAAAAAATATATCACAAAATTACGTCCAGCCGCGAAATTAAAAAGACTCTCGCAGCAATTGAAAAAGCAGGAGCTAAAGCCGAATATATTAGCGTTGATGTTACAGATACACAGGCTTTACAAGAAAAGCTGGCTAATGTTGGAACAATTACAGGCATTATACATGGTGCTGGAAATTTAGCCGATAAGTTAATTGAAAAGAAAACAGAAGAGGATTTTGAAAAAGTTTACACCGCTAAAGTTAAAGGATTAGAAAACCTGCTGGGTTGTATTAATGCTCATCAACTTCAGCATTTAGTTTTGTTTTCTTCCGTAACAGGATTCTATGGAAATATTGGTCAATCCGATTATGCGATCGCTAATGAAATCCTGAATAAATCAGCCCATATTTTCAAACAACAATATCCCTCATGTCATGTAGTAGCAATTAACTGGGGAGCTTGGGACAGTGGGATGGTTTCACCAGAACTCAAAAAGGCTTTTATAGAACGAGGAATTGAAGTAATCCCCGTAGAAGCTGGAACACAAATGTTAGTCAATGAATTGCATCCCGCTTATCAAGACAATACACAAGTTGTCATTGGTAGCCCCCTAGTACCCTTAGCTAGAGAGTTAGATTCCGAACTGGGCAGCTATCGTTTGCGCCGCCGCATGACAGTCGAAGAAAATCCATTTTTATTGGATCATGTAATCGCTGGTTCTCCAGTATTGCCCGCTACATGCGCTCTATCATGGATGATTGATTATTGCGAACAACTTTATCCAGGATACAGATTTTTTGCAGCTCAAGATTTCAAAATTTTGAAAGGAATTACTTTTAATGAGACTCTAGCAAGTGAATATATTGTAGATGTTGAAGAAGTTTCTAAAACTAATGGACAACAGATTACATTCAACACCAAAATATCGAGTAAAAATTCGGCAGGGAAAACATTTTATCATTTCAGCGCCCAAATCCAACTATTACTACAAATACCCACTCCCCCAATTTATGATGCAGTTAATCTAGAACCAGATAATATCATCACTCTCACTGGTAAATCTTTTTACCAAAATGGAGAAACTACATTATTTCATGGCAAAGCTTTTCAAGAAATTCAAAAAGTTCTAAACATCACCAACGAAAAAGTTACTACACAATGCCTCTGGCAACAAATTTCACCCGAACAACAAGGACAATTTCCAGTCCAATGGGTCAACCCATATACAACTGACCTAAGTATGCACGCTTTGTGGATTTGGACACAACATTTTCATGAAGAAGGTTGCTTACCAGGACAAGTTGCAAAATATGAACAATTTGCAGCCACACCACAAAACGAACCCTTCTACGTCTCCTGCGAAGTCAAATCCAAAACCCCCAGTAGCGCCACCGCCGACATCATCATCCACAACCACCAAGGCCAAATCTACTCACGCCTTCTGGGAGCCAGAGCAATCATTTGGTCAATGAAACTCCTCAGAAGCTAATACTAATTCGTAATTCGTAATGGGCTACGCCCCGCTGCGCTAACGTAATTAAGAAATTCAGATTGTATTTAGCTTCAAAACTTTGAATCTGCTGCCAAATTTTAGAGAATTGGTATAACTCTCCTCTCCTCCTTTGCGCCTCTGCGTCTTTGCGTGAAAAATCTTTCAAGTTTGGGGAACAGCGTAAATCCTGCCTTTTGCTCATCCCTAATACCCAAACCTTGAGGATAAAAATAATGGAAAAAATCGCCATTATCGCATTATCATGCCTATTCCCCGACGCCAAAAATCCCGAAGAATTCTGGCAAAATATTATCGGTGAAAAAGACTCCACCTCATCAGCAACCATCCAAGAAATTGGAGTAGATCCGGATATCTTTTACCATCCACTCAAAGGTACACCAGATAAAACCTATTCCCTCAAAGGTGGATACATCCGCAACTTTGAATTTGACCCCTCCGGCTACAACCTCCCACCAGAATTACTTGCCAATTTAGATAACACCTTCAAATGGTCATTGTACGCCGCCAAACAAGCAATTATCCAAAGCGGTTATTGGGGCAATCAAAGTGTTCTCTCCAAATGTGGTGTAATTTTAGGAAACCTTTCATTCCCAACGAAACTTTCCAATCAATTATTTTCTTCTATCTACCAAAAAACCATCACACCTGCCCTCAAAGAACTTTTACAACTTCCAGATTTAGATTTACCCACTCTACCAACCGCGAATCAAGCATCATTATATAATGCGATGATTTCCGGCTTACCAGCAGCGATAATCGCTCAAGCCTTATCGTTATCCCGCATTAATTTATGTCTCGATGCTGCTTGTTCGTCATCATTTTATGCCATTAAACTGGCGTCTCATTATTTGCGATCGCACAAAGCCGATGTCATGTTAGCGGGAGCCATCAGTAGCGCAGATTCGCTCTTTGTGCGGATGTTATTTTCTGGCGTACAAGGATTTCCAGAAAACGGTCTTAGCCGTCCTTTAGATAAATCATCCAGAGGGCTAATTCCCGCCGATGGCGTTGGTATGGTAATGCTCAAGAGATATTCTGATGCTGTCAGAGACGGCGATAAAATTCTCGCTACCATCTGTGGAAATGGACTCTCCAATGATGGTAAAGGAAAGCATTTACTCAGCCCCAATCCTAAAGGACAAATTCTCGCTTTTGAGAGAGCTTATAATGAGGCAAAAATTAATCCTCAAAGCGTAGATTATTTAGAGTGTCATGCTACCGGCACATTATTAGGAGATACAACAGAATTCAATTCTATCGAAACATTCTTTGGTCAACATCAAGCCGCACCTTTAATCGGTTCTGCTAAGGCAAATACTGGTCATTTATTAACTGCGGCTGGTATGGTTGGCTTGACCAAAGTAATTATGAGTATGTCCCACGGTGTGATTCCACCGACTTTGAATGTTACTGAACCTTTAGCTACTGAAAATAATACAATTTCCCCCGACAAAATTGTTAAAACTGCTACAGCATGGCCTAATAATAACGCTTCAATAAAACGGGCTGCTATCAGTGCTTTTGGTTTTGGCGGCACTAATTCTCATCTGATTTTAGAACAAGTCGAAGAGGACGCGGGGACACGGGGACACGGAGACACGGGGAAAGAGGACGCGGGGACGCGGGGACGCAAAGATGCGGGGAGAGAGGATGCAGGGACGCAAAGATATGGAGACACACACAGTTCTTTCTCCGCGTCCCCGCGTCTCCCCGTCTCCCCATCTTCTTTCTCCCCGTCCTCTTCTAAACTTGCCATTGTCGGCATGGATGCCTTCTTCGGCAAATGTAATGGTTTAGATGCTTTTGAACGTTCGATTTACGATGGCACCCAACATTTTGTTCCCTTACCGCCGCAAAGATGGCATGGCATAGAAAACCAAGAAAATTTACTCAAAGAGTATGGTTTGCCAGAAGGTAAAGCACCAGTCGGGGCATACATTCAAGATTTTGAAATCGATACTTTTTCGTCCAAAATTCCACCCAATGAAGTAGATAAACTAAATCCGCAACAATTACTACTTCTGAAAGTGAGCGATCGCGCCTTAAAAGATGCGAAAATTCCAGAAGGCGGCAACGTCGCAGTTATCATTGCCGCCGAAACAGAGTTGTCTGTACATCAACTCCAGCAAAGATGGAATTTACCTTGGCAGATTAAAGAAGGCTTACTCACTCAAGAAATTTCTTTGCCCACAGAACAGCAAACTCAACTCGAAACCATCGTCAAAGATAGCCTTCATCACCCCGTAGAAATCGGCGAATATGTGAGTAACATCGCCAACATTATGGCCAGTCGCATTTCTGCTTTGTGGAACTTCACCGGGCCAGCATTTACGATGACAGCGGGCGAAAATTCTGCCCTCAAAGCTTTAGAAGTAGCACAAATGCTACTAGCTGCGGGAGAAGTTGACGCTGTAGTTGTTGGTGCAGTTGACTTGGCTGGCGGTGTAGAAAACGTCTTACTGCGAAGCCAAATGGCTAAGGTGAATACGGGTATCAATACCTTGAGTTACGACCAAAACGCAGACGGTTGGACAGTGGGTGAAGGTGCGGGTGCAGTTGTTCTCAAACGTCATGATACCGCCCTAGAAAATGCGGAACGCATCTATGCAGTTATCGATGCCGTTAGCATCGGACAAGCCAATTCCACCGTTGTTGATGGCGAAACTATCAGCCAAGTCTGCAAACAAGCTTTCGATATTGCAGGTATCCAACCCACAGAGGTAAACTACCTGGAAGTTTGCGGTAGTGGTATTCCCCAGGAAGATGCAGCCGAAATCACAGGTTTGGTGCAAGCTTATCCGCCAGTAGGCGATGGGTTGCACTGTGCAATTGGTAGCGTCAAAGCCAATATCGGTCACACCTACGTCGCTTCGGGAATTGCCAGCCTGATTAAAAATGCTCTTTGCTTGTATCACAGGTACATACCCGGTACTCCCAACTGGTCTGGTGTGAAAACGCCGCAAGTATGGGAAGGTAGTCCTTTCTATGTGGCTACAGAATCAAGACCTTGGTTTTTAGGGAAAAATGCTAAATCAAGAGTTTCAGCACTTAATAGTATTGGCTGTGATGGCAGTTTTGCTCACGTCATTTTATCCGAAGAAGGTAGCCAAGAAGAACGCAGCAGCAGATATTTAGAAGAAAAACCTTTCTGTCTTTTCCCCATCCCGGCTGATGATAGCTCAAGTTTATTTACGGCTTTGGATAATTTGCAAAAAGCTGTTGAAAATTCCGCTGCTTTAAAAGCAATTGCTAGCGAATATTTTGAGAACTTTCAAAAACAATCGGCTGCAAAATATGTCCTATCAATTACAGGACGCAACCAAAAAGAATTACTCAAAGAAATCGAATCTGCGCGTAAAGGTGTAAATAATGCTTTTGAACGTGGAGGAGATTGGCAAACTCCTGTTGGTAGTTATTTCACAGCTAAACCGCTGGGTAAACAAAGTGAAATTGCTTACATTTATCCGGCAGCAGTCAATTCTTATCTTGGTATCGGTCGCACGCTATTTCGCTTATTTCCAAGAGTCTACAACGACTTAATGGTTAAAAGTATTTACAAACGCGCTGCTGATGTAGAACCGCTAGTTTTTCCCAGAAGTTTGAAGAAATTAACTACTAGGGAACTAGAAACACTAGAAAAGAAATTGCTAGATGATTCTCTAGCAATGTTTGAAGCCGAAATGTTTTGCACCAGATTACTTACTACGATTATTCGTGATGATTTTCAAGTTAAACCCAAATATGTTTTTGGGTATAGCTTGGGTGAAACAAGCATGATGGTCGCCCAAGGAGTTTGGAGCAATTTTTATGAAGGTAGTAGCAGCTTCAACTCATCGGCTTTATTTGGCGATAGATTATCCGGGCCTAAAAATGCTGTGCGTGAGTATTGGGGACTACCAAAAATTCCCTCAGCTTCCGACAATAATCTTTGGGGTAACTATGTTTTAATGGCTAGCCCAGAGCAAGTAAGGGAATGTCTAAAAAATGAACAGCGCGTTTACTTAACTCAGATTAATACACCGGAAGAAGTATTAATTGCTGGCGAACCAGAAGCTTGTCAGCGAGTCATCAAAGCCTTAGGCTGTAATGCTTTCCCGGCTCCCTTCGACCATGTGATTCACAGCGAGACGATGCGTTCTGAATATGGTGAATTGGTGAAATTAAACACATTACCATCACAAAATATTCCTGGCATTGTATTTTATTCCGCTGCTGAATACCAACCAATTAAACTTGAAAGTGGTGAAATTGCTCGTAGTATTGCTACAGGTCTTTCTCAACAATTAGACTTTCCCAGGTTAGTTAATCGCCTCTACGCTGATGGTGCCAAAATATTCATTGAAGCTGGTGCAGGTAATGTCTGTTCTCGTTGGATTGATAAAATTCTCCAAGGTAAAGAACACATTACAGTATCCCTAAATCGTAGAGGTATGGATGACCATACTGCTTTTGTCAAAGCATTGGCAAAACTCGTTAGTCACCAGGCAGATGTTGATTTATCGCCACTATATAATGTTGCCCAAACTACCAATCAAAGTAAAGCAACTCTGAGAACTGTAACCTTGGGCGGACACTCAATTACTGATAGCATTTTGACTGAAGAAAACCGCCAAATATTTGGAGATTTAGTTGAGAAATGTAAAGGCGATCGCCCCAAAATCCAGCCTCAAATTTTACCCAACTCCTCATTAGAAACTCCCAGCCCAATCTCCTCCCAAACAAGTAATCCCGATCGCATCTCATCCTCACCTATCCACCCTAAAAAAGTCACAACAAAAAATATCATTAATAACGTTTTTGAATTTAAAGAAGAAGTAAAATCTTCTGAGTCAATTGAACAAACAATCACTCAACCTACTTTTTCCCCACCAACCACCACTCGGAAACTTCGTAAACTCATCCCCATGTCAGATTTAAATAAGTCTCAGTATCAAAAACTCAACACTAACAATTCCAAGATAACTAAAGCACACACAGCCTTCCTACAAGCTAGACAAGAATTTAGCAAGCAAATGAGTGAAATCATCCAACTCCAATTAGCCTGCGCCCAAAACTTACTCGACGAAGAATCCAAATAAAAAAGGCAGAAGGCAATTAGTGAACCGCAGCACCACACTAATTGCATCAAACTCAAAAATCTCATCTCTCAAACTCTCCGCGCCTCCGCGCCTCTGCGTGACACAAATTCAAACTTCTACAAAAACCCAACTCCAACGCTAATAATTCGAGGGACAACTGCTGTGACAACCGTAGATACGGTACTAAGTAAACACGATAACGGCCTGAACTTCTCCCCTTGGTTTCCAACTCAAAACCAAATTTGGAAAGGTTCACTAGAATCTATATCTTTCGACCAACAAACCATCAAAAACAAATTGATGGTATTAGATAAACCTTGCTACATCGTGAAAGTTGCCGGAAAAATCGGTGTCACCAACGAGGGATATTTATCCCCTACTGAAAATGGCACAACAGCACAAGTAGACCTGTTAACATTTCTTCCACCAATCAGAATTCAACAATTAGGAGATCCCAACTTCCTCTCCTTTCATAATGTCAAATACGCCTACGCTACCGGTGCAATGGCTGGCGGAATTGCTTCAGAAGAAATGGTAATTGCACTCGGAAAAGCCCAAATCTTAAGTTCCTTTGGCGCAGGTGGTTTAAGTCCAGACCGTTTGGAAGCAGCCATTAAAAAAATTCAACAAGCCTTACCCCACGGACCTTACGCATTTAATTTAATTCACAGTCCCAGCGAACCTGCAATTGAACGCCGTGCTGTAGATTTATATCTCAAATATCAGGTAAAAACCGTAGAAGCATCTGCATTTCTAGATTTAACTCCCAACATTGTCTACTATCGCGTAGCAGGTTTGGGATTAAATGACGCCAATCAAATTGAAATCAGAAATAAAGTCATTGCCAAAATTTCTCGCCGAGAAGTTGCTACTAAATTTATGCAACCGGCGCCCCCCAGAATTCTCAAAGAACTTCTCCAACAAGGATTAATTACAGACTTACAAGCAACTCTCGCCGCTAAAGTTCCGATGGCTGATGATATCACCGTCGAAGCTGATTCTGGCGGTCATACAGATAACCGTCCCTTGGTTTGTTTGCTACCTTCTATTGTTGCTTTGCGCGACGAAATTCAAGCCCAATATCATTACCAAATACCCATTAGAGTGGGAGTAGCAGGTGGAATTGGTACCCCAGAATCAGCATTAGCCGGTTTCATGATGGGTGCTGCTTACATAGTAACTGGTTCCATTAATCAATCATGCATTGAATCTGGAGCTTGCGAGCATACCAAAAAATTACTCGCTCAAGCAGAAATGGCTGATATGATGATGGCACCAGCCGCAGATATGTTTGAAATGGGAGTTAAATTGCAAGTCCTCAAACGGGGTACAATGTTCCCCATGCGGGCGCAAAAATTATTTGAACTCTACCGCGCTTATGACTCAATTGAAGATATTCCTGTAGCAGAAAGAGAGAAATTAGAAAAACAAGTTTTTCGCAAAACTCTTGCTGAAGTTTGGGAAGGAACCGCAGCTTATTTGTCCCAAAGAAATCCTGAAAAACTGGGCAAAGCTGTTAATAATCCGAAGCTAAAAATGGCGTTGATTTTTCGCTGGTATTTAGGATTATCTTCTCGGTGGTCTAATTCTGGTGAAAAAGGTCGAGAAGTCGATTATCAAATTTGGTGTGGGCCGGCGATGGGTAGCTTCAATGACTGGGTAAGAGGTTCTTACCTCTCTGACCCAAATAATCGCCGAGTAGTTGATGTTGCTGACCAAATTATGACGGGCGCAGCCTTTTTATATCGCATCCAAAGTTTGAAAATTCAAGGGCTGCAAGTCTCTAATTATTACAGTCAATATCATCCAGTACGTTCTACATTAGTGGAGATTTAAAAATGACTTTAAAACAGTCTTTTAGCGCCGCAGATATTCAGAATTTTTTGGTGTCGAACTTAGCTGAGTTGCTAGGCGTTGAAACTTCTGAAATCGACATCGAAGAACATTTAGAAAACTATGGCTTGGATTCCGCCCAAGCAATGATTCTAGTAGGTAAATTAGAAAAATTGCTCGGATTTCAACCATCTCCGCTGCTGTTATGGCATTACCCAAATATTGCATCACTTTCACAGCGTTTAGCTGAAGAAGTACAAGAAGATTCAGCGATTCAAGATACAAAATCAGCATCTTCTAATGTTAATACTACCCCCTCGGTTTTAGATTTAGGCGCTGAGGCTGTTCTCGATCCTACTATTAATCCTGGCGCTGCTGCTAATTTACCTATAGGCGAACCCAAAAACATCTTTTTAACTGGAGGAACAGGCTTTTTAGGAGCCTTTATTATCCGGGAATTACTACAGGAAACCAGTGCGGATATCTATTGTTTAGTTCGTGCTGATAATCTGGAAGCAGGCAAGACTAAGCTGCAAAATAATCTCCAACAATATGCGCTTTGGCAGGAAGAATATAGTTCTAGAATTATTCCTGTTGTTGGCGATTTATCTTTGCCATTGTTAGGTCTTGGCTTAGAACAGTTTCAAATTTTAGCTGCCAAAATTGATAGTATCTATCATAGCGGTGCTTTGCTGAATTATGTTTACCCATACTCGGCATTGAAAGCTGCTAACGTTCTGGGAACTCAAGAAGTTTTAAGATTAGCTTGTCAAATTAAAGTCAAGCCGGTACATTACGTTTCCAGCGTTGCTGTTTTTGAATCGCCTGTTTATGCTGGTAAGGTTGTCAAAGAACAGGATGAATTCAGTCATTGGGAAGGTATTTATCTTGGCTACTCCCAAACCAAATGGGTAGCTGAAAAGTTAGTTAAAATTGCCCGCGACAGAGGGCTTCCTGTAACTATTTATCGTCCACCTTTGATTTCTGGAGATAGCAAAACAGGGATTTGTAACACCCATGACTTTATCAATTTGATGGCTAAGGGTTGTCTACAAATGGGGTATTTCCCTGATGTGGAATATATGATGGATATGTCTCCTGTAGACTATGTGAGTAAAGCCATTGTCTATCTATCACGTCAGAAAGAATCCATAGGAAAGGCTTTCCATTTACAACATCCCCAACCTGCGCCGTTGAAAGTTTTAGTTGACTGGATACGTTCTTTTGGTTATTCAGTTGAGATGATTCCCTACGAAAAATGGCAGTCAGAGTTAATTAATAATGTGTCTTCTGTAGACAATCCTTTATACACTCTGCGCCCATTTTTACTAGAACGTTGGTCTGATGAACAACTGACTATTCCTGATTTATACCTGCAAGCTAGAAGACCACATATTAGTTGTCAAGATACTCTCCATGCATTAGCAGGAAGTTCTATTGCTTGCCCAACTATTGATTCTCAATTGTTTATGACTTATACCGCCTATTTGATTCAAAGCGGTTTCTTGAATCTCGCTTAGAAAGACAGGCAATTTGAGATTTTGGATTTTGGATTAAATATTCAAAATCCAAAATTTTAAGTTGTGTTTTTGTTTTTAAACGCAGAGGCACGCAGAGTGAAACGCAAAGTTACGCAGAGGTTTACTCAATTTATAAAGTGGAGTAATTAGTACCTTAGCAGATTAGTAAACACTATAACTATTAATCGAAAACTACTACTTCACCACAGTTTTGCAAAACAATACCAGCAGTGATTTCTTGAGATCTTGGCAAGTCATTTTCATCTAAATAGCGCACTTTGAACTTAATACGTATCCCTTCACCAGAATCAAGTCCAAGTATACGAGGATTAAAAAAAGAATCTGGTATAGCCGCCTCAACACCGCCAGGAGGACTAATGGTACAACAATCAGGATTCTCTTTAATATATTCATCAAAATTTTTATACTTTATAAATTGAATATATTGCATTTTACCTGCAAGTTTGATACGTAATTTTTCTGCATTATTTAAAGAATCAAAAGCTGATTTAAGCTTCTCGTAATCGCTGAGATAGCGCATTTTAGCAAAGCAGAATCCTGAATAGTTTAAGCTAAAGTATATGCTTAAATAAGTTAATGGTAATCCTATTAAAAGTAAATTAGTTAAAAAACAGGTGCGGTTCATTATTCAATATGTGATTATTTACATAGCTATTCCGCCAAAAAATAGTTCAAAAAAAATCGAACTTTTATCTAAAATATTTGTATTAAACACATAGCCATAGCCTCTACAAATTGTGATTATGAATCTCGCTCAAACCAAATAAATACTGTACGACCACAGTTTCGTAAAGTATTTCTAATACGTACTTCTTGTACTCTCTGATTACCGTTTTCATCTAAATAACGTACTTTGAAGTTTATGACTGTCAAATCTCGAAAACCAAGTCCAGATATACGATCGAAAAATGAAAACTCTGGAATAAATGAAGACTGTGCAATCTTGTAAGTTTCACCGTGATTGATAGAACAGCAGTTTGGATTTTATTTGATATATTCATCAAAACTTGCATACTTGATATGTTCGTAATATTTTATTTTTCCACCTACATCTACAGGTAATTTATCCTCCTTATTGCAATAATTAAAAGCTATTCTTAACTTTTCTTCATCACTGAGATAACGCATTTTGGCAAAACAGAAACCTGAATAATTTAAGCTATAGAAGATGCCTAAAATCGTTATTGGTATTCCGATGAAAATGAAAATAGCTAAAACAAGGATACGGTCTATCATTGTATTTAAGAAAATCAATTTATACACGTCTCAATTAAAATCATTCTCAGTCCGGATTTGACTGCTTTCTTAAGAATTTACATAATGTTAAGACTTGCCTATATCAAGTACAGTCACTTGTTACTTTATACATATTTTATTATGTAAAAACTAAATTAAATATATATATGATTTTCATGAATTACTTTATTTATTTTGGTAATAAAACGATTAAGTTAAAGGTTCACTGTAAGCAATTGCAAAAATGCAGTTAAATCAAGCCGCACTGCTAGCACCGACAGAGCGTAAATTTATCGCTAAGGATCTGGACAGTATCAGTAGCAAGATGATTGCTCTATTTATTTATGTTTACAAATGTAAATTTTAAAATTCACTTCTTGACAAAAAAACAGTCTACAATAGTTATTGTAAATAATCAAATTTTGAATTTGCCCACTTTTGTGAGTAATGGCAATATATGTATGTATAGGGGTGTATCGAGATTTTCCCTTATACATCAACGCTTCATTCGTAATTGAAAAGCAAATTACAAATTATTTTGGCTCAAGAAGTTTTTAGTAGGTTGAGATATTAAGCATACTTAATTGTAGAACAAGAACCACTGTCAATGGAAAGCAGTTTAATTCAGTTGAATCCACCAATATTCTTACATGAACACAACACACCAAGGACTGAGCAAAAAAACTGCTCTTATTACTGGGGCAGCAAGTGGAATTGGCTACGAATTAGCGTATCTTTTCGCTGCTGATAATTACAATCTTGTCTTAGTAGATAAAAATGGGCTAAAGCTAAGAGAAGTTGCTGAGAAATTCGAGTCAAAATTCGGAAATTTTGCCAAACCTATTGTCAAAGATTTATCTATCTCAACTTCTCCAGATGAGATTTTTACGGAGTTGCAACAAGCTGATATTCAGGTTGATGTACTGGTAAATAATGCTGGATTTGGTACTTATGGTTTATTTCATGAAACCAGCCTAACTGCTGAATTGGAAATGCTACAGGTAAATTTGGTGTGTCTCACCCATTTAACTAAGCTATTTCTCAAGGATATGGTTAAGCAAGGTGAAGGCAAAATATTAAACGTCGCTTCGGCTGCTGCTTTTCAACCAGGCCCTTTGATGGCGGTTTATTTTGCGACTAAGGCTTATATCTTATCGTTTTCAGAAGCGATCGCCAATGAATTAGAAGGCACTGGTGTCACTGTGACAGTTCTTTGCCCTGGTTCCACAGAATCAGCCTTTCATCAAAGAACCGGAATGGCAGACTCTAAAATGCTCAAAAATAAGAGAATGATGGATGCCCAAACAGTAGCCGAAATCGGTTATCGTGGCTTAATGAAGGGTAAAACCATTGTCATTCCTGGTTTCATCAATAAACTACTAGCAAAAATCGTCAGATTTGTACCTAGAAAACTGGTAACAAAAATTGTCAGAAGTATGCAGGAAGATAAGTAGGCAGGGGAAGCAGGGGAAGCAGAGGAGAATAATTAATAACTAATGACCAATGACTAATGACTAATGACTAATATCAATACTGCCAACATTTTAAATTCCAGCCAGAATTCGCTACAGCAACAGCAGCAACATAATTATTAGCAGGTGCTAATTCAAAAAGACTCCAGTCTTGTGATATCTGTAGCTTGGCTGGTTCTGTGGGAGTCAGGAAAACTTCAACTTCCTCTAACTGTGATAGTCCGTCTCCGGTTGCTTTTAAATAAGCTTCCTTACAAGTCCAGTAACGGAAAAATGTTTCTTGCTGTTGGTTTGAAGAAAGCGATCGCAACATTTCATATTCTCTCGCTAAAAAGAACCGTTTGGCAAGAGCCTCCAAATCTGAAACCGGACGAATATATTCTAAATCTACGCCAATTTCGCGCTGACAATTCACCGCACACAAACCTAATTCTTGGGAATGAGACAAGTTAAACTCTAGTCCACTTTTTGCGAATGTCTCTGCTAATACTGGTTTGCCACGGTGTTGATAATTAAACTGAACTTCTGATGGCTTAATATTCAAGTAACGACCTAATATACTTCGTAGGCTACCACGCCCAGCAATGAAACGCTGTCGATGTTGCGGAAAATGAAATCGTTCAGCGCGAGTAATTTCGTCACTAGAAAGCGTCTCTCTCAAATTTTGTAGCTGTGGTTCTGGTTGGTCAAGGTTTATACGCCAGACATGAATTTCATCCGGTAACAAAGTTAAATCTGTCGGCGCAGGTAGCCAAAGATAATTAGGAGCAGTCAAGGAAGTTGTACTCTAGTAGTTTGTTTAATTACGACAATTATTAGCATATACTAATACGCTAAACCAAAGCGATCGCGCTCACTATACAATTAAACCTGTTTTTACTAAAATCTGCCAAAAGAGTTATTGGATGTTAAGTCAGGCTGTAAACACAACTACTGAATACTGAGTTACAGTAGCTGGGATGGCTTATGCTGAGCAATATCATGATTCATTACTCTAAATTTACGTACTTTTTTTATTACTCTAGAAGTACGATGCTTAACTCAACGTTAAATCTTCTGAAAGAGAACACGTTAAAACCCTTGACAGAGAATAGCAAATATTATTTTGGTTACAACATTAGCTATTACAGTATTACTCCAAGGAACTAGGAATAATGCCTGCAACTGTTTTGGCCATGATTTGGCTATGTGAACTAGATATTTATTCTCTGGTAAATAATTTTTCTCATAAAGTGTTAAATTTGGAACAAAAAAACCTTGCTAAAGCTTGTTAAAAAGCTATTAGAACTAATTTTTTTTAGAGGAGATAGTGAGGATAAATGATCGCTAATTTTGGATACCTTACATTTTTTGTGGTGCTACTGACAGCGCTACTATCAGCAATTAAGCAAATGAGCGTTGCTTTGGATGAACTAGATATCGAGCGCTTTACTCTCTGGACAGGTATTGCTTCTGTCATTGCTGGTATACCAACTATTTTGTGGTAATACTTGATTATTGAGCTTTTGGCAATTTTTGTGTAAGAAAAACAAACACATTAGCGCTCGCTATTCACTGTCTCAATCTTAGACAAATGCTTGTTGAAAAACTGAATGTAGTCATTCTATTTCAAGCAATACGACTACATCCTCCGAGTATTCCTACTGCTAGAATATCGTCTCGCTTACTACTCTGTTCGGTTTTGCTCCAACCATTCTAAAATCCGATTCCATGCCCACCAAATGTCAGGGTCTTTTATTTGTCGTTGGCACTTTTTACTACTCAAATAGCCAACATGACCGCCGTATTGAGTGAGTAACAAATCTATGGCTGGATTATTATCGCAAGCAGCTTGCAATTCCGGGATGATGGCTGGGTCAAAAAGTGGGTCATCGGCGGCATAAATAATCAAAGTTGGTTTTGAGATTTGGGGCAATATTTTTAAAGCACTACTAGCTTGGTAATATGCCTCTACAGAAGAAAAACCTAGTGGTTTAATGACCAATTCATTGTCAAAACCCCAAATACTATTTGCTCGTTCAATGGCCGCAGCGTCAAAGCTTCCGGGATGTGCATCATGTAGTCGCCACGCCAGTTTTTTTAAATCCCTGGCAATTCCGGCTTCCAAATATCTGCCGAAAGGTTTCGTAACTAGATAAGATAGCGATCGCTCTGAATCCAAACTCGGACAAATCACCATACCACCGCCAATATCGCTATCTTCTAACCCTAAATCTTCATACTCCTTAATCACTTCCCCTACAACTTTCACGCCCCACAACGCCAATTGTCCTCCCAAAGAAAACCCTGTAAACCAAAATTTTCCCGGACATCCCATTGCCTTAGCAGCCGCAGCAATGCGAACATAATCTTCCCCCTCATAAAGACCATCGGAAGTTAGAGTCGGCGACAATTCGGCTGTTTTACCGTGGGCGCGCCAATCAAATAACACCACAGCATAGCCTTGGGCGAAAGCTTTACGTCCTAGCACCCTCAAATACCATTGAGTTTCTAACTCTCCCGTAATCCCATAAGTGCCGATAATCGTACTATGAGCATTTTCCGGGATGGCAACCAAGCCAAAAATTGGCACACCTTGGCCGCCGATAAAGATTTGTTCGTGATAAGACGGTTCTGGATCGTCAGTTGTAGTTTCCCAATAACGTCTTCCCCACAAAGCAGTGTGTACAGTCATCATCACACCATTTTGTAAAAACCAAGACGGATTAAAGGGGGGAGTATAACACATCATAGACTATAAGATTTCGTTTAATTGAGTCTTGATTTCACCGTCATTTAATCTTAATATTTATGTAAGATTTAAAATCTTTTTTAGAATCGATTCAAAAATCTTTGTATCTATCAAAGGTTGTTATTTATCCTTAATAAGTAGTAATAATTTTTTAAGAATGCCGAGGATTCTTGTCATAGACGATGACCCAGCGATTTCAGAACTAGTTGCCGTCAACTTGGAAATGGCTGGCTACGATGTTAGTCAAGCTGAAGACGGCATCAAAGGTCAAGCATTGGCTCTCCAGCTACAACCAGACTTGATCATGCTCGATCTGATGCTGCCCAGAGTAGATGGATTTACAGTTTGCCAACGCCTGCGCCGGGACGATCGCACCTCTGAGATTCCGGTGTTAATGTTGACGGCTTTGAGCCAAACTCAGGACAAGGTGGAAGGCTTTAACGCTGGCGCAGATGACTACCTCACCAAGCCCTTTGAAGTTGAAGAAATGCTAGCACGGGTGCGGGCACTTTTGCGGCGTACCGATCGCATTCCCCAAGCAGCCAAACACAGTGAGATTCTCAACTACGGCTCACTCACCCTCGTTCCCGAAAGATTTGAGGCCATATGGTTCAACGAAACAGTGAAATTGACTCACTTGGAATTTGAGCTACTTCACTGCTTACTGCAACGCCACGGTCAAACAGTTTCCCCCAGCGAAATCCTCAGAGAAGTTTGGGGCTACGATCCTGATGACGACATTGAAACAATTCGAGTCCATATTCGTCACCTAAGAACCAAGCTAGAACCAGATCCCCGCCATCCCCGCTACATCAAAACAGTGTATGGTGCTGGATACTGTCTGGAGTTACCGAGTATACCTCCAGCCGCAGAAGGAGCTTCCGTAACAGTGGTGGAATGAGAACGCCGCAGCAGTTCTGAGTAGTGAATTATTGCTAGGATTTTCCAATGTGTAGAGACGTTGCATTGCAACGTCTCTACATTTACGTTAATGGGGACTAACCTGCAATGCCTGATAGATAGCATCGGGATTGGCAGCAATAACCTTGAGGTATGCCTTTGCAGTCTGGTCTGGCTCACTGCGTCCTTGCTCCCAGTCCCGCAACGTGCCAAGCGGGATCTGGTAACGCGCTGCAAATTCCTCCTGGGTCAATCGCAATGCGCGGCGTATGGTTTTAGTGCGGGGAACACGTCTAGCGTTGCGTAACTCAACTTCTGTCATCGGACGAGCATCAGGGTCGCTAACAGCTGCGGCGTGAATTTCTTCTTCAGTCATGTGACGCATCGGCTGTTCTGGAAATAGTCGCTCGCTACCGTCAGACAATACTTCAACCACCGTCCCATCCTTGTGCATTCTCGCGGTAATAGTCGTTTCGTTCATGTTTTTGTGCTTTTCTGGCTGATATTAACCGGATACGCTCTCCCCGTTCGGTATAGGTTACATACAACAGTACTCCATCGCACATACCAATCAGGTTGATACGCTCTTCCCCATAATTTTCACGCTCATCAAAGCGTTCTATGGCAAAGGGGTCGTTAAACGCTTTGATTGCTTGAGAAAAACTAACACCATGCTTTTGCCAATTGGCAATGGCTTTGTTATTATCCCATTCAAAGTTATCTACACCATTTATCATATACGGGATACCAGTAGTTTTGTCAATTGTCTACTGGAAACGAAGCCTTATCGCACATTTTACACAGTGACAGGGCAATACGGTTCATCGCACTTTCGCAATCCGAGAAAATGGTATAAAAATTGCAGGATACATTATCATCGATAAAATGGTGCGCTATGACTACCGCCAGCGTTACCAGTCAGCAAATGAAGTATTGGAAGCTCTTAAGACAGTATCACCGAAAGTGCGATCGGGGAAGCTTTGGCTAATTGTGGGTGTAGCAGCCGTAATTATTCCTCTAACTTTGTGGATTTTATCTAAAATTATTCATCCCCAACCTAATTTTGAAACTTACAATGAGGCTAAGTCTGGCATCAAAATTAAATATCCTTCAAACGACTGGCAACCAATTGAGCCAAGCAGTAACTTTGACACTGAGGTAGTTAAATTCATTCCTAAAAATCAAAATCAGGCAGATTCTTGTTCTGTAGCGATCGCAATTGATGTCAATGACTTATCTGGACAATTGTTATCTTTAGAAGAATCTAAAAATTTGGCTGTGCAAAAAATCAAAAATATTAACCCAAATTCCCAAATTACAGATAATTCTCAACCATCAATAACGCTATCAAAACTCAAGGCTTATAAATTGACTTATACTCGTCAAGAAGAACAATGTCAACTGAAAGTGATGGAAATTGGCACAGTCAGAAATGGCAAAGCATATTTTATTACTTATACAGCTGAAGAAAAAGAATATAATAAGTATTTAGAACTGGCAGAAATAATGATTAATTCATTTGAAATTAAGGTTGAAGAAAACTAGTAAATTTAAGGCAAAGTTATGGCAACAGTATCAATCAAAGATGAATACATTGAAGTTTTAGCTGCTTTAGGAGATTTACAAGAATCAATGGATTTGGCTCTGAAACAATATACCCTCGACAAAATAGCCGCAAAAATCACCGAACTTCGTCAAAGAGATAACAAGTATCGGGAAAAATATCAGCTAGATTATTCTACCTTTTCTCAAAAAGTATCTGAAGATGAAACTTTTATCAAACACATAGAAAATTCTGTTGATAAAGTATGGGAGATTGACTTAGCTGATTGGGAATTCTGCCATAAAGGAGTTGAAGATTGGATACAAAAATTACAGATTATTTTGCTAACATAGTAACAATTGCTCAGGCTGATTTTGAGGAGATTAATTATACAATAGATATAACTCCAAAACGTGCCATCCTACGTCTAGAAGCCCAGTATGGACAATATCGGGTACTAATTACAGAATTATTTAGCGATGAAATACGAAAATATAAATACTATATTTTACGAGGTGACTGGGTTGAAGCAGGTTTTGATAACAGTCCCGATCCTCGTGCTATTCGCTTAAAGTATGGTCAGATTGGCAAGGAATATGCAAATCAATATATTCCTCATTTGCATCGAGATGATAAAAATGAGTTATTCTTAACTGAAGAAATTACAGTCTCAGATTTTATTGATTGGATAAAAACTAATATCAATAAGTGATAATTAATTCTGCGTTGCCCGAAATCCTTAGTAGGGGCGTAGCTTGCTTCTCCGCTTCGGAGTCCGTACCCTACGCCCTTACACCATTTCACCAGATGTCTATTGAGTATTTGTAAAATAGCGATCGCTTGTGAAATTATTTTACGATAAGTAAGTATTACTGCAATGATATGCTCATCACCTCTAATGCTTTAAGTTTAGCAGCTACTTATGTATTTTCTCAGTAATTTATGCAATTATTACTGTAGCTATACTGTTGTAATTACTGCTATGTTACAAAATTTAAAAAATGTACCGCTTTTAGTAAAAGTTCTTTTATTGGCACTGGTTGTAGTTACTGGCGGATACGCAGGTCTTGAGTTTCTAATTAATCGTAATCTTATACCTTTATCATCTACCTCAACCGAATCGGCATCTGTTGAATATGAAAATTTCAACTTCTACGTTGAAGATAGACAGGAATCAAAAGTTATTCCAGGAGTCCAAGTCCAAATTATTTCTGATGGCCCGCCTACTACATCCAAAACAGATAACAATGGTTATTCAGAAATTAGTATTCCCAAAAGAAAAACTGTCAAAATAATTTTAACTAAAGACGGCTATCGAACAGCTGATTATCAAGTAAATTTATTAACTACACCCAATACAACTAAAACCTTTTACTTAGAACCTAATTCAACAGCAAGTAATGGGAATTCTAGCACTCCTTTAGAATCATCTCCATCAACATCTACAGTTACATCTTCACTAGCAGAAAAGCCCGCTTTTTCCATAGCTACAGGAGGTACACTCACAGGTAAATATGTTGGTAAATGGTTAGGAAATCCGACCGAAAAGAAATCAGAAGATAATTCATCCAATGATATTCAAGTAGAAATTCAATTAAAAAATGGTAGTGTAGGTTCAAAAGTTGGTAACATTAAATATTCTCGTCCATATAATCCTTGTTACGGTGACTTAATTCTGCAAAGTGTAAAATCAGGAACTCTGCAATTATTTGAAAATATCACATCCGGTAATTGTGTTAGTAATGGCACAACCACAATCAAGTTAATTGGAGACGATCTAATAGGTTATAAATGGGAGCGTTCTGGCTCTCCAGTGACTATCAGTGGGTCACTAACACGCCAGTAAATAAATTGTTTTCAGGGTGGGCAATGCCCACCCTAAATTATTATTTCAATGCCTCAGCAGTTTTCTCCTTATCCAACTTGAGAATCAACACACCTAAAGGTGGTAGACACAAATCCAAGGAATAAGGACGACTGTGCAAAGACCAATCATCTGTCCACTTACCGCCTAAGTTGCCCATATTACTGCCGCCATACTGACGGGCATCGCTATTGAACAACTCGGTATAAAATCCCTTTTCCGGGACACCGATACGGTAGTGAGAATGGGGTTGCGGCGTAAAGTTGCAAACTACGATCGCAAAATCATCAGAATCCTTGTCACGACGGATAAAGGAAACTACACTATGACGATTGTCGCTACAGTCAATCCACTCAAACCCCGGTTCCGCAAAATCCTGGGTGTATAAAGTGGGTTCACTGCGGTAAAGATGGTTCAATTCTTGGAAAAATGTTTTCAACTGTTGGTGCGGCTCATATTGGAATAAGTGCCACTCCAAGTCAGCCCAAACATTCCACTCACTCCACTGCCCAAACTCCATGCTCATAAACATGGTTTTCTTGCCTGGGTGAGCAAACATGTAAGTAAACAAACAACGCACATTAGCAAACTTCTGCCATCTATCCCCCGGCATTTTGCCGATGATATTACTCTTGCCATGCACCACTTCATCGTGGGACAAGGCCAGCATGAAGTTCTCACTGTGGTTATACCACATACTAAAAGTAATGTTGTTTTGGTGGAATTGGCGGAACCAAGGGTCCATGTTGAAATAGTCCAACATATCGTGCATCCAGCCCATATTCCACTTCAAATTAAAGCCGAGTCCGCCTGTGTAGGTGGGCCAAGATACCATCGGCCAAGAAGTGGATTCTTCAGCAATGGAAAGAATTCCCGGAAAATAGCTGAAGATAATGTGATTTACTTGGCGGATAAAATCTGCGGCTTCTAAGTTTTCTCTGCCGCCGTATTGGTTGGGCAGCCATTCTCCTGGTTTGCGGCAATAGTCATTGTAGAGCATTGAAGCCACGGCATCGACACGAATCCCATCAATGTGGTATTTGTCAAACCAAAACAGGGCATTTGCCACCAAAAAATTTCTGACTTCGTGGCGACTGTAGTTGAACACCAAAGTACCCCATTCTTTGTGTTCGCCTTTACGGGGGTCGGCGTGTTCGTATAAGTGGCTACCATCAAAGAATGCTAGACCATGACCATCTTTCGGGAAGTGACCAGGAACCCAATCTACAATTACACCGATCTCATTTTCGTGACATTTGTCAACAAAATACATGAAATCTTCAGGTGTACCAAACCGGGAAGTGGGGGCATAGTACCCAGTTACTTGATAACCCCAAGAACCATCAAAGGGATGTTCGGCAATGGGTAGCAATTCTAGGTGGGTGTATCCCAGTTCTTTGGCGTAGGGAATGAGTCTGTCTGCTAGTTCCCGATAAGTAAGGAAGCGTGCGCCCGGTTTGAGTTCGGAAACGATAACTACAGGTTCGGTTTCACCATTGGGCAGTTTAGCTGGTTCGGCACTTGAAGCGTGTAACCAAGAGCCTAAATGCACTTCATAGACAGAAACTGGCCCTGTGAGGGGGTCGGTGTGACGCCGTTTTTCCATCCATTCTTCGTCATTCCAACTGTAAGCATCTAAATCAGTGACAATAGATGCCGTTTTTGGGCGGGGTTCTTGCTGGAAACCGTAGGGATCGGATTTTTCGTAAATGTGACCTTCAAAATTTTTGATTTCATATTTGTAATGCTCGCCCACTCCAATTTCTGGAATGAACAATTCCCAAATCCCTGTGGTGCCTTTACGCATCTGGTGTTTGCGCCCATCCCAGAGGTTAAAATCTCCTAAGAGTGAAACATTTCGGGCGTTGGGTGCCCAAACCGCAAAATAAACGCCCTTGACGCCATCTATTTGGGTGGGGTGCGCTCCCAGTTTCTCGTAAATCCGATGATGGTTGCCTTCACCAAACAAATGCAAGTCAAAGTCTGTCAAGTTGGGAGAACGGAAAGCGTAAGGGTCATAGGTAACACGCTCATGTTCCCCTTCTTTAATCCGTAACTGGTAGTTTGCCAGTTCTGCGGTTTCAATGGTGCATTCAAAAAAGTGAGGATCGTGGACTGTTTGCATTGGGTATTCTTTCCGTTCTTCAGGAAGAACTACCCATGCTGCACTTGCATTTGGTAGGTAGGCTCGCACAGCCCAGGCAGTTTTGCCATCTTGTTCTATGGGATGGGAACCTAGTATTTCAAAGGGATCGTGATGTTGATTCCAAACGATACGGTTAACCTGTTCAGGAGCGATCGTGGTCATGGACATGAAGCTACCTAAGTGTAATAACGTGATTGACTAAACGTACTTTTTTAATATCTATATATATTCTTTACATTTATTTGCAAATTTGTCGCCACAGTTATCCTACCTCAGAATGAATCATCTGTTTTTGGGAATGGGGCATGGGGCATTGGGCATTGAGGCAAGCAGGAAGTGTGGGAGGTGTGGGAGGTGTGGGAGGATGGGGAAGCATTAATTCTCTTTCCCCCATCTCCCCACACTCCCCACACTCCTCATCTCCCCACCTCCCCAATGGCTAAAGATTTAAAAATGGGAAAAACTGAAGTAAAGTTTTTCGTATCCGAAGTAAAAAAATCTGGT
>JAVRBV020000013.1:0-55759 GCA_034531095.2 Nostoc sp. CreGUA01
TTCTGACTCTGCCCATTTTTGCATGATGCACCATCACCCGCAACTATACTTTCTCTCAAAACTATACCCATTAACCGTTTCGACCTAATTTTAAGTATTTTGTCTGTTTGTTAAGAAAGATCCGGGTAATGGATAGCCTTATCAAGGGGAGGGGTTAGAGGGTGGGGTAAAAACTATGTTGGGCCAGCGTTTGAGCTTAAGTTGACACCAATGACAAGATATCCACCCCACAAGATTGGATAATTTATTTTCAAGGTCAAACTAGACACACTAAGGAAATTCGTAATCGAAAATCTAAAATCCAAAATCGTATTAGCTCGCAGTGTTGTATTGTCGTTAAGCCTGACTCATTTTTTGGGAATACTATTTACTGCTAGTGTTTGCTTATAAGGAAGAATTAACTTATGAATTTGCTACGACTGAGAATGCATCATTTAATCGAGCAGTTAGCCGACGAGGATTTGCAAAGCATTTGGAACGTTATCGAAGCTTTACATTGTGACTTTTATATGCTAAAGGCCATACAAAAAGTGAAGCGATCGCAGCAGCCGTGGGACGTTCTAACCCATGATGAAGCAATACGACTGTTAATGTTTTTCTGATGCAGCAGCGCTTTCGATATTGTGTCGGTATGCGAGTACACAATCTAAAATCCGTCTTGAAAAGTTTAGATCGCCGGAAGCCGGCGCTCTAACTTTTCGCAAAATCTAAAATCCAAAATGGTATAACGTCTAGTGAGTCTGGAAGTGCGCTATGCAAGGTCTTTTTTACTAGACCTGAAAAATTTAGAACCTGCTGCTTACGAGCGGGTGTATGATTTTGTGTTTGTCGAATTTGCCCAAAAGTGGCAACTGAGTGGACTAAAAGAACTACGACAGCTTGATAGTGAAGGGATTTTTCACCGCTTCACTCTAGATGATTATTTGATTGGTATAGAAATTAGGGGTGAAATTGTGAAATTTTTGCGTGTCATCCCTATGCCAGATGTTTAAGGGAAAGAGTTAAGGGAACACTTAAAACTGTAAACTGTATAAGGCTAGGCAGGGATCGCTATGACCTTCCATTAAACTGGTTTTTGAAAAACACTTTATTTGAGATTTCCCTATGGATGCTAGGGCACTTTGGCAACGATACCAAAACTGGTTATATTTCCACGAGGGATTAGGACTGTACTTAGACGTGAGTCGAATGCGTTTCGATGATGCCTTTGTGGAGTCGTTGCAGCCGCAGTTTGACAAGGCGTTTGCGGATATGGCTCAACTGGAGAAGGGTGCGATCGCAAATCCCGATGAAAATCGCATGGTTGGACACTATTGGCTGCGAAATCCTGATTTAGCGCCAACTCCAGAACTGACACAAGAAATTGTCCAAACCCTAGAACAAATCGAAGCCTTTGCGGAAAAAGTCCAAACAGGTGCTATTCATCCTCCCAGAGCGAGCCGCTTCACGGATATTATCTCTATTGGTATTGGTGGTTCCGCCCTGGGCCCCCAATTCGTCGCTGAAGCCTTGGCATCTGATTTTCCGCCCCTGAAAATTCACTTTATTGATAACAGCGATCCCGCAGGTATCGATCGCGTCCTCAATCATTTGCGAAACAATCTTGCCAGTACTTTAGTATTGGTAATCTCTAAGTCTGGCGGCACACCAGAACCTCGCAATGGCATGATTGAAGTTAAGAAAGCTTACGCCGGACATAATTTGGAGTTTGCCCAATATGCGGTAGCTATTACCAGCCCTGATAGCAACCTCGATAAGGTAGCCAAAGACGAAGGCTGGTTGGCTAGGTTTCCCATGTACGACTGGGTGGGAGGACGCACTTCAGAAATGTCTACCGTGGGGCTAGTACCAGCAGCACTGCAAGGCATTGATGTCCGCGCCATGCTCCAAGGTGCAAAAGAAATGGATGATGCTACCCGTGTCCCAGATGTGAAGAATAACCCAGCAGCCTTGCTTGCTTTGTCTTGGTACTTTGCTGGCAATGGCAAGGGCGAAAAAGATATGGTTGTTCTACCTTACAAGGACAGCTTATTGTTATTCAGTCGCTATCTGCAACAGCTGGTGATGGAATCCTTGGGCAAGGAAAAAGACTTAGACGGCAAAACTGTCTATCAAGGCATCGCCGTTTATGGTAACAAAGGCTCAACAGATCAACATGCTTACGTCCAGCAGTTGCGCGAAGGTGTGCCGAATTTCTTTGCTACCCTCATCGAAGTTCTCCAAGATCGCCAGGGTACATCGGCAGAAATAGATCCCGGAGTTACATCAGGAGATTATCTTTCTGGTTTTCTCCAAGGAACCCGACAAGCACTTTATGAAAATCAGCGCGATTCCATCACAGTCACTATTCCCCAAGTTAACGCCCGAACTGTAGGCGCATTAATCGCGTTGTATGAACGTGCTGTTGGTTTATATGCTAGCTTGGTCAACATCAACGCTTACCATCAACCAGGGGTAGAAGCTGGCAAAAAAGCCGCCGCCAGTATTCTAGACTTGCAAACACGAGTAGTAACAGTGCTACAAAAAGAAAAAACTCCCCTTTCTTTGGAAGAACTCGCCGAAAAGGCTGGTGCATCAGAGCAAGTTGAAGCAATTTACAAAATTTTGCGTCATCTCCATGCCAATCAGCGCGGTGTGGTTTTGGAAGGCGATCTTCATAAACCCAGTAGTTTGAGAGTTTCTGCTAGCTGATAACTCTAGTGCAGATATCACATTTTGTGGATGATTGTTGTATCTGCAACAATTTTTTATTGTGAAGCATTTTAGATAGAAGGCCTACCTTCAATCTAAGATGCTTCATAGTATAATTTGGAACTCATTGTTTTAATTATGAATTGCCATTAGGCGTTGGTTAAAGTAGCTCTTGGGTAAGAAACAACGATCGGGTAAAAAAGGATTGTTGACGTTTTGAGATAAAAAAGTACTTGGCTTATCTCGATGACAAAATGGCGGTACAATTCCCCAGTCTTCTGCCAGCCAAATCCAATATCCTGTCTCAATTCTGCCGTAGTTTGATACCGTCAAAATCTCGCCAACGCTGTTGTTAATTGATACTAATTCAGACGATGATTTGATTTCAGTTAACAGCCAAGCTAACTCATCTACAGAAAAGTAATAACCATTCTCCGCACCTATATCTACAAAATGCTGTGGGCTTTTAGCTGTTAGTAATTGTTCTTTAAGAGACGGCGTTTTTTGTGCGAAATCAAAAAGATCCCAAATCTGTTTTCTGGTGATTAAAAACCAGGCAAGTTCTTCTGCGGTTAAATTGTAACCATTTTCTGTTGCTAACTTGAGAAATGGTTCAAGACTATCAGTTTCTCCTAGTTGATATTTTAGTGTGAAAGTCTGCTCTACCAATGACAAAAAATCAATAATCTTTTGCCATGTAACTCTGTTAAAACTTTTGTTAACTTTTATTTTTTCTTTCCAATAGTTATATTTCTCTTCTTGAAGAAAAAAGTTCCAAATTTGATAATACATAACTCATCTTTCCTAAGTCTTTAACTTGCTAATGAATTTGAATTAGTGAATACCAGTGTAGTCAGTATAAGAAGACTCTTCGACAGTATTGAGGTGGCTATCTTTTGTAAATGAAGTTACACAGTGGCTAAGTATAAAATTTTTGTAAAGTTTATCACCATAAATCAAAATTACTGAGAAAAAAAGCAACAACGAGCTACGGTTGGGTTGAGCAGCGATCGCTGAAAGTAAAAGCGATCGCCTTGATCTTCCCGTAAAATAAAGTTAAAGCAGCATCCATAAATCAGGCTAATTCCTATGACAGAATCAACTGCAAAACAACCTGCACGTAGAGGGAGAATCTTTCCTGAACGCACTTTATCACCAGAAGAACTTGCAAAACGCAAGACTGAAGATGAAGTTTTTGATCGGCGTTGTCAGGCAATTTTTGAACGTGTGCGTTCCGATTTGATTCAGGAACACTATGGCTGGTATATTGCAGTCGAGCCAGATAGTGGAGATTACTTCATTGATATAGAGAAAGAAGTAGCTAGTCAAAAAGCGCGTCAGCACTACCCTAATGCTATACACTTTCTGTTTTGCCTCAATGAGACTGGAACAACTGGCACAATATGATTCAGGGTATTTTTGACAATAGGGGACAGCTATTTTTTGAAATTGAATTTATTAGTGATGATGGATTCAACCTGCCTGTAGATGCCATATTGGATACAGGTTTCACAGGCTTTCTAGCTGTTAATAAACAAGATTTAGACGGTCTTAATTGGCAGTTTATACGTAAGGAACGTCTGCGAACTGCACAAGGAGAAGCGAGATTTAATATCTATTTAGGTAAGGTGATATTAAACGAACATGAGTATGAGATTCCTGTTTATGCAGGTGATGAAATTACAGAAATATTATTAGGTTCAGAGTGGCTAAAAATTCTGCCGTTGGTAGTTAATTATCAGGCTGGTATATTAACCTTGGGATAAGTGCGAACCCTTAGGAAAAGACGCTGTTGGTATTAATAGGTAAATTGCGTAAATAGTAAAACCGATCGCTCCTCCAATCACTACCTTTAATTCTTCCTAAATAGCCTGTTAATGGCGAAGAAAGTTCTATCAAAATTTCATGCATTTCGTCTGTTTTTAATGCCTGTGGTGGAAGCGAACCGAAGTAAGCACCATGTAAAGCTTCGACACCAGCAGATTCTGTGCCTGAGTTTTGCAAATAATTTTTGACAAGTTCGATAATGTGCGATCGCAACTTAATCACTTTCTCTACTTTATCAATATATTCATCAATCTTGTAGTCAATTTGCCCAGGTTCTAGATATTGCTGTAATTCCACTAAATTAATAGCACCTGGATATTTTGCTTTGAATTCAACTAATTTTTGTAAAGTCATAGCATTAATAATACTTACTTTCCATTTTTGCGCGGCTTTTAGTATATCCGTAGATGGATTACCTGGCCCAATTACTAATTTTGCTGAATCAAGAAATTTATCAGCACCTAAATGCATTCCACCTAGCTTAATTAATTCCTCAACTGTACCGCTAGGAATAAGCCTACCCGCTTTACACTCGCAAACAATAGGGTAAGGTTTTGAACAAAATAAATCTAAGCCTCCAGCCCCACCTTTGTAAGCATTTTCAACCTTGAACCCTAAAAACTCCAGACTTTTACGTGCGATGTTTTCAAAATCTGTACCAGCTTGATAGTTGCTTTTTTTCTCCTCTAGCTCGATGCTGCGATCGCCTAATTTTGCAATATCATTTATCCAAGCTAAATTTGCATCGGGTTGCTTAATTAGCTTGTCACTACTCCAATCTAAAAATACTTTGATATCATCGTCTAATTGTTTTGCTGCTGGTTCGGTAAGAGTAAGAGAAGCGATCGCACTTTGTAATTCTTCCAGTTCAGGATGCAGTGGTGGCTGTCGATTTTCTAGTTGGCGTTTGCGTTGGGCGAAAGTGCGATCTTCTAATACGGGTGTGACTTCGGAAATAGTTAAAGGTTCTCCTAAGTAAACAAACTGGCTGTTTACCTTTATAGAGAGTGTAATTACTTTGGGTAAATGATATACGCGTAAGTATAACAAAAAAATATTATGTCTTTGCGTTAATATTTCTTGTAAAGCTTCTGTAGTCCAAATTGTTAGCCGTGATAAAGCAGACAATGATTCAGTATTATCTAGAGGTTCACACTTTTCACATCTTACCCAGGCTCTAACTGATATAGTTTCAGCACTTACTTGGGCAAGAGTAGTTTTAGCAGTAGTCAAGAAATTTGATTGATAGTACTGTTCAACTGGCAGTATATTAATTGAACCATCGGTTGGATAAAGGGCAAATTGACGCTCTGGAACGATATAATTTTTGCACATAGCGACAATTACTCGTCCTTGAATTAATGCCTCAATATCTGGTGCAGGCAAGCAAATAGCAGTATTAATGACAACAGAATTATGCATTATTGCTGAAAAATTCAAATATTGCGACTAAAAAAATAAGTCTACTTCTACAGGCTTGGTTTCTTTAACTCAAGCTTTTAATTTAAGGTAAATTTTTTAAATATCTTCATCAATAGCATCTTCAGGAATTTCCCCAGACGGATCGCTGAGAATTTCACGTATGAGATTATTATCAAGTACTATTCGATTTTGTATAGCAAAATCAATGATTTCTGCTTCAGTTAATTCATAATCATTTCTGGCTTTCATAACATAATTAATGGCTAAAAGTGGCTTAATTTCTTCATTTTTTAATAATACCCATTCGCCACCTAGATGACGTGACAAAAGTACATCTAAATATTGTTTAGCTTTAGTACCGCTGCTAATTTTTTTAGAACGAACTAAGCAGCCACGAGTTAAATCAAACTCTTTGTATTCAATTAAGCGTTTCAACCCAGCTTGGAGAAACCTACCGCTAACTCCTTCAAGAACAGAAACTCCAATTTTGACAACATTGCCGTTTTCCTGACCAACAATTTTAAAATTTATATATCCTTGGTCTGCACTACGAGCTTTAACATCTAAAATTTCTATAATTTGGACATTTTCTAAAGTTTGTCCAATTAGGGTATAAAAGCTAAATTGCAGTGCATTAGCGACTTTTTTGTTATCCTCAATCTCATCTTTTATCTTATCTTGCAAAGCTGTTATTTCATTATTGTAAGCAGATTCTACTGGATGTCTAGGCGGGGGTGGAGGTATTATTATAGTTGGAACACTCCAGTTTTCTTTACACCACTGCAACACTTTTCTGACCATTGGTCTTTCCTTTCCCAGTTCTTTCAGTTTCTCTTCATCAAAAGGATAAACTGAATAAGGCGGCGTTACTTCCTGTTGGTTATAAAAGTCTTTTAACCACTGGGAAACTAACGCAATAACATCTTCAGATTTGAGATAAGTTAACTCAATAGTTCTTTGAGCGATTCGATCTGTAACTGATTCTGCCTCTTTTAAAGCTCTTATTTGATCAGTCCAGGTTTGAGGGAACATCGCTGTTATAAAAACACCGCGTTTAATCTTATCGTATAAATCTTTCGCTAAAATAGCAGTAACTTGTGATGCTGTGAATCCTGCATCATTACACATAAGAATACTTTCTAATTCATCAAAACAAATGACTATTGGTTTGTAATCACTAATCAAGTCAAGAATTTGACGAACTGTGCTGAAAGCTTGGGCTTCTCTATCCTGGGCGCTAGAGTTTGCTAAACCTAGTGCATCAGCTCTCGATTGTGGTAGTTCTTGACCAGCAAGCCAGTTTATAGCGTAACGCTCCTCAGATGGATTAGAAGAAAGTGTCCATAAAATCGCAGCAATAATGTCAGGATTTTCAATATCATGCTTAATTCCCAAGACTTTATCAGTCCAATGCTCAACTACCTTGGAATTTACTCTTAAAACTTCAGAAAAGTGACGAACCATCTCATCAGGCGTGAAAGCTTTGTTGTAAGCTTCATTGAAAATAGCAGTTGCTAATTCCCGCCACTGGCTCATTCCTTGGCTACCGATGTGTTTGAGGCTATTTGCTAAATTTCGTAAAAATTCACCTTTAATTCGATTTAAATCGTTAATCTCGCTTGTATAAACAAATAAAGCACTACCATCAGCCTGAAGTTGGTGACGAATTCGACTGATAAGATGGCTTTTACCTAGTCCTCTTTCAGCCTTGATCGTAATGCCTATGACTGGCTGTTGTTTGGTGCGAACTCTTTCAATCGCATCAAAAACAGCATCGGAGGCATGGGCATTTAAGGAGGGAACGTCAGGAAAACCTGTGACCCAAATATCTTGACTTCTAACTACTAAAGGTCTGTCAAATGGGTTGTGATTTTTAATGGCATTAATTAGGCCGTTATCGTTAGACATTGATCTAGAGTGAGGTGAATTTTGGATTTTGGATACTAGATTTTGGATTGCTCATTATTTGTAGTTGCACAACATCTAAAATTGACATTTGAGAGAGTGTGAAGAGCAACCTAAAAATTGATTTATGAGTTTAAACGCTTGGCGTAGCAGCGTAACCCACTTACTGGGGTAGTTATGGAATCTTCCAATTTGTCCGAATCGCTGTCTGACAAGCTACCGCCTTGGAGTTGCAAAATGTCCTTCTCTTGCATTTCTAATAGCCACTCATTGAAATCTTCACGACTAACCCGATCGCCTATTTCTCTCCTGATACGATAAATTGGCACCAAATCATCTAAGTTGTAGTTTTGGTTCAACTTGTCGTAGACTTCCAAGGCTGCTGACTTAAACTCGTCGTAAGATGCGATCGCTCCACTCTTCCCATTGACTGATACATCTGCACTGGCTACCGCAACACCTATTTCACCAATCCATTTCACCAACGCATTCGCCGCCCAAGTTCCGACAATCGTCCCTTCAAACTTAAAATCACCACTCCTCAAACCCTCACCCAATACCTCTAATCCCTTGGGAGATATCAGAGAATATCCCTTTTTGGAAATGGCGATCGCTCCTTGCTTCTGTAATTCCTCGAATATCCCTTGATAATCTGCTACCTTCTGGCTTTTGGATACAATTCGCTTGGTGAGCTGACCTTTATTAACTTCCTGCTGTATTCCTCCTAAATCCCATAAAGCCAAAAGCAGACGAGTTTTTACTTGGATCGTGTTTTTTAATGCCATATTGTGTGTTGTTTTTGACAAAAGTATTTATGCTAGCTGTATCTTTTTAAGTAATTTAGCACAAAAAAATAACCGAGTAATTGCTGAATATATTTATCTTTCCAGGAAATAAATTCATCAAAAATCAACAAGATATTTCGTTGGGATGAAGGGAGTTTCTCTCAAAGGCAAGATGAAATATAAAAAAAATACGCTCATTATGTTAATTGAACGCCATGATTATGCTGTTGTAAATCAGCAGTCAATGTTTTTGCAATCCCAGGCAAACTAACAGGAACTGTAATTCTGTTGCTACAACAGCAAGGCTTTTAGTAAACGTAGATGATGATGAGATACGATGATTACAATATTTAAAGAACGTAAAGTAGTTTCGCGTTTGCTGGCTGTGTTGCTTTCAGCATTGCTAACAGTCCCACTGCTGAGTAGCTGCACAGGAGGTTCCCGCAGTGCCAATGTTCCACCACCTGTGGATGATAGCGTTGGTAGAAGCACCCAACCCGAAGTTAAAAAAGGCTGGTCTGGCGGTCAAAAAGTGGCGATTTTGGCGGGTGCAGCAGCACTTTACTACCTCTACAACCAGCATAAAAATGCTCCCCAAGAAGGAGCGCAAGGTAAGTACTATCTTTCCAAAAATGGGCGTGTATACTACCGTGATGCTGAACACCGCGCTCACTGGGTAACTCCACCAGCAGAAGGAATTCGAGTACCAGAATCTCAAGCGCAACAATACCAGGATTTCCAAGGTTATAACGGACGTTCCACAGGCCGCGATCTAAGTAACTTAGTTTCATTAGCAGCCCCAAGTCTTTAGATCGGCAAAGGTGTTCCCAGAGGATAACGCCGATCGCCCATGTTGGAAACACCAATTTAAATCAGGAGATAAATCATGGTAAATGACTTTTTGCGAAAGGCGAAAGAATTCCTCTTGGGGTCAAACCGCGACCAAGATACTGAATACCGCAACGTCCGCCCAGCTAGCGAAGACCCCTACGGCGACCCCGCAGACCCAGCATCTTACCGTAACGTCCGCCCAGCCAGCGAAGACCCCTACGGCGACCCCGCAGACTCAGAATCTTACCCCAACGTCCGCCCAGCTAGCGAAGACCCCTACGGTGACCCCGCAGATCAAGATTACCGCCGTTAGCGTATTTCAGCTAAATGAAGTACATGGGTAGGGGCACAACATGTTGTGCCCCTACAATTATTCCAAAATCCAAAATTTAAAATCTAAAATTGCTATTATTTAATTAGCTAAAATTTCCTGCGATCGCTCAATATTTTTCCGTACAGATTGAGCCGAAGTCTGCAAAGCTTCTGTTTCTTCAGCGGTGAGATTTAATTCCAATACACTCTCAATTCCACTGCATCCCAATCGACAGGGAACACCAATTACAACATCTTCTAAACCGTATTCACCTTGCAGATAAGCCGCCACCGGCAGCAACCGCGATTGATTTAATAAAATCGATTCCACCATCACACTAGTGGCCGATGCTGGAGCAAAAAAAGCACCACCACTCTGCATTAATTCCACAATTTCTGCACCACCGTTGCGAGTTCTTTCTACCAAACGTGCAATTGTAGCTGCATCTAGCAATTCTGTAATGGGAATGCCGTTAACAGTGGCATAACGAGACAAAGGCACCATTAAATCGCCGTGGCTACCCAACACCATCGCCTTGACATCGGCGGGTAAAACTCCCAATTCTAAGGCAATGAAAGTTTCAAAACGGGCAGAATCCAACACACCAGCCATACCCATAATTCGACTGCGGGGTAAACCAGTTGCTTGCCAAGCCAAATAAGTCATCACATCCAAAGGATTAGTAACGACAATAAAAATAGCATTGGGAGAGTGAGCGATCGCATTCTTCGCCGCTTCAACTACAATCTTGGCATTAGTTTTCAGCAAATCATCTCGACTCATACCCGTTTTTCGGGGAATTCCGGCGGTAATCACCACAATTTGCGAACCAGATGTCTCAGCATAATTATTTGTGCCAATAATCTGACGATTATGTAATTCAATTCCCCTAGCCTCAACCAAATCCAGCGCTAAACCTTGAGGCATCCCCGCGATAATATCTAGTAAAACCACATCTGCCAAGTTTTTCTCTGCAATCCGTTGGGCTAAAGTACTGCCAACCCTACCCGCACCAACAATGGTGACACGAGGTAAATTACACAGAATTGGGGAGTTAGAAGAAAAAGACATAAATTAAGGAAGAATACAGAATTCAGAATTCAGAATTCAGAATCAATTGGTTCGGGATAGCACCTACCACTAATTCTAGATCGCCAAATTTAAAATTTGGTAAATAACTTAAACCCGGTTATTCATTCACCAGTCACAGAGAATTCAATTGGAGAACCTTGGCTTCTGACTTGTGAATTCCGTTTTATTAAAAAGCAATTTTTTTCAATAAAAATTTAGAATCCAGGAGACAGAATGAATGTTCAATTCGGACTCCTGAATTCTGAATTCTGAATTCTTATTTAAACTCTTCGAGTTGGTCTACACGTAACCAAATATTTGGTGTTGGCACTTTCCCAAACTTAACAAGTGCATAATCACCTTTAAGATCTACAATTTCGCCCTTAGAGTCAAATAAATAGGAAGGAAAGCGAGTATCACTAGCTTTTGCTTCCAAACTGTTTTCTAATTTTTCGCGCACAGCACGAACCATATCACCTTTTTTGACTGCCATAAATTCCCCTCTCAAATTCCTAACTTGCTTTATTTGCATTGTGAAGTACCAACACTTACTGCGAAGCAGAAGTGTTGGCTTCCTGTCTCATTTGCTACTGCTCTGTTAGGAACATTGTAAAAACAATGTGCGTGACCAAAAACGCTCCGAGTCTTACATAGCATCTCTGGACTTTCGTCCTTTATCTGGTCAAAGCCAGAACCCAGGCAGCTGCCCTGCTTCCCAAGGCAGTTAAATTGTTAATCCGAGAATTTACATGGAGCGGAGCCGGAGACTCCGAAGGCTCCGGTGTGCCTATGCGTTCCAGTGGCAAATTCCTTTCCCCCTTACTCACGCTAGTTACCTCCGCAAGCGTCGTACCGCTACTTCGTGTTGTTTACAGCCGTGTGGGTGGGTCAATGACCATTTATATATTCACATATAAAGACATATGATGTATGTCTTTATATGAAAACCGGAAGATTGAATTTAAGGCTTTCTGAGAATAGATTGAACAAGTTGCGGCTATATGCACAAAACAAGGAAAAGACGGTCAAGCAACTTATTGAAGATTGGATCGATAGGTTGCCAAATCAAAAGATTGGCGATTCCTCCTCGACCCCCTGCCCTGTCAATCCTACGGATTGAATTGGTTGTGGGTCAACTCGCCATCGCCCCGCAATTCATCCCACACTCCCCTTACGGGTGATATGTGAGGCTTCTTGCGGTTTTAGCGTGCGATTCGTTCAGTCGAAATCCGTCTCAGGAGGGATGACTGGCTTTAGTAGAGTAATCTTTCAGGATTGAGTTCGCACTTTTATCCTCTACTAATGACAACTCAATATCCATGTAAGTGAGAGTGAGTACCCTAGAAAACTCAAGTCCTACCACCCTGGTGCGGGGTTGAAAGCACAGAAAATACCCGAACAACCGGGTATCCCCCACCGAGGAGACTGACTATCAAATCGGTGAAGCGGGGCTGAAAGCGGATTAATAGGTGGTAATTGCTGAAAGCACCTTCCGCAAGCAAGAGTCCAAGGGTAGAACAAGCGAAGTGTCGCCCGAATCACCGTAAAGCAAGAGCAGGGAATAAGCTAAGTGTTTAAAAGCACGCCCCTGCGTTGGAAATATCCAGCAAGGGTAAGGTCTGTCAGGTTTTGCCTAACCGAGACAGCGCACTACCTAGAACCCCGGTGAAAAGACACGCCCTAAAGGCTCAAAACAATGGATGTTGGGAACGAAGTAACCCCCTCGTATGCTCCTGTAAATACAGGTAGGTGTCAAGCCATAAGCAACGAGAGGGGGGGATGGTTTAAAAAGCAAACGCCCAACCCGAATACACGGGTAATGCCTAAAAAGGGATGGTGTAATTACCGGGATATGCTGACGTAAACCGCAGTGTGGGAAAAGCTAGAGGTAACAGTAGCTATGAATAAGCCTAATTCGGATTCAGAAATGAGTATCGAGGGATGGAAAACAATCGATTGGCGAAAAGCCGAAAGGTATGTTTTTAAGTTGCAAAAACGCATCTACGCTGCTTCCCGCCGTGGTGATATCAAGCGATGCCGCAAACTCCAAAAGACGTTAATGAGGTCTTGGTCTAATAGGGTGCTGGCGGTACGACGGGTTACAGTTGAAAACCAAGGGAAAAAGACAGCAGGAGTGGACGGAGTTAAATCACTGTCCCCAAAAGCGCGTCTGGAACTGACAGGACAATTAAAGCTGACTGGTAAATCCAACCCCACTAGAAGGGTTTGGATACCTAAGCCAGGACGAGACGAAAAGCGTCCATTAGGAATACCGACGGTGTGTCCATATTGCACCTCGATCCAAGAAAGCTTAGGGATATTTTGTTTCCGCATATTACTTCCCTATAGTAGAGACTTTTTCATTCAAAGATAAAAGAGCGATCGTCAAAAATTTATTCCAAAGACGAATTTAGATATACAGTAAAACCCTTCGGGTAAAAAATTACTCAAAGGGTTGAGTCAGTTGACGAATAATTATTTTGCACACTTGCAGAACTTATTCAGATTTCACTGGTACACGGCGGATTTTGTGACGTAAAGTTTCTAAAACTTCGGGTGTAACTACATACCACCACGGACTTCTATCTGTTTCTTGGAATGCCTGAATAATTCCTTTGTCTCGCCAATAGTAAATGGTATGAATTCCAACACCTAATTTTTCAGCCAGGGCACTAGTGGAATAGTAACCTTCAAGGCTTATTCCTGATTTCGCAATAACGGGGTCACTTAAAGGTTTGTTAAGACCATATTTCCAGCGAAGCCAAGCCACACCTTTTTTGGTAAAAGGTCGCCCAGTAGTATTCAATAAACCCCGACGATTTAGTTCAAGAGCAATTTCAGTATCAGTTCGACCAGAGGCTAATTGTTCAATCAGTTGAATAACTTCTTTGGGTGTTCGGTATTTGTCTGCATTCGTTGGCCGTGTCGCTATTAATTCACTGATAGCTTCAGTATGCCAGAGGATTTGGATACGAGTAGAGCGTTCTGGAGTATCTATTGGCGTGATAGCAACTTGTTTGATTAACAACCCTAGTATCTCTTTACGCTCTTGGCTGGTGGTACTATTTGCGTTCCAAATTGTGGGAATATCATTGGCGAGCTGTAAAATTTGCTGCCTCTGCACTTGTGTTAATTCCAACCTTTGTGCTTGTTGGGCTTTCTGGTATTCTTCTTCTAACTCTGCTAACTGTTGTAGTTTCTCGTTCCAGCGTCTTTCCAGTGTGCGGGCGACTAAACGATTCTCCGGCTCGGTGGCATCATATTGTCGAAAAGCTCTGTCAGCTTCGTAACGTGCCCTTTCCAGTCGCAGTTGCCATGTTTTATCTGCCTCATGTGCTTGATTTTCCAATTCCGACAGCACAGCCAGAGAAATGTCAAGTTCCTCATCCGTAAAAGCTTCAAGCACATGAGTTTCAACTGCTGTATCAATTGCTGCTCCCGAAACACTCCAGCAAACACCCATACGACCATCTTGTTTGCGAGCTTGGTTACACTCGTAAGCCACTCTGTAACCACCAGTGCCATAGTAGCGAGGACTCATACGTCGTCCGCATTTACCGCAGATTACTAGTCCTTGAAGAAGTGCAAAACCTTCTCTAGGTGTGCCTGGACATCCATCAGACAAAGAGATTGCCCGATTGCGTCTAAGTTGTTCACAATTAGATTCATACTCTGACCAACTAATATAAGCCTCGTGAGCGTTGTGAATTATCACCTTCCACTCCTGTTGGGGTAATAGTTGAGTTTTTACCTTGGTCACTTGCCCATTCTCAATTACGTTCAGGCTACGTCTTCTACCATAAACATAGGTTCCTGTATAAGTGGGGTTACGTAGAATAGCTGTTATACGGCTCAGGTTGGCTGGCCCCCAACGAAGTGTACCAATTTGCCCTGGCCCCCAACGTCTTCTGGGAAAAGGAATTTGGTTGGAGCAAAAGTAGCGCATTACCTTAAACGCTGTTCCCAGAACACGGAACTGTTGAAAAACCAACTGTATAGCAGCAACTACACCTTCGTCTGGGTCTAATACTAATTTTCCTTCCGGGTCATATACGTAACCAGTAGGTGGGGCACAACGTAGTTCTCCTTTTTTGGCTTTATTGAGTTTCGCTCCTTGTAAGCGCAGACGCATCCCGTGTAGTTCCGTGTGGCTCCAAGTTCCTTTAAATCCCAGTATTACTCGGTCATTAAAATCATTTGGGTCATAAATCCCATCATGGTCAATTACCAAGGTGTCTGTCAAAGCACAGATATCTAAAAGTTTATGCCAATCTGCTTGAGAGCGAGAAAATCTTGAGGCTTCCAATGCCAAAACAGCTCCTACTTCTCCTAAACCAACAGCAGCCATTAGTCGGTGGAAATCCTCTCGTCCTGTTGTCGTTTGACCACTTTTACCAAGGTCATTATCAAAAACGGATATCAGGCTTTTGTCCCACCCTAAGTTGAAAGCGCGGTCGGCTAACGCATACTGTCTATCTGTATTTTCACGGTGTAATTCTGTCTGAACTGGTGTAGATTGTCTTAAGTAAACAACTGCACGCCGTTCCAGATGAGTCGTTCTAATTTTACTATTCATCTGGTTTACTCCTGACGAGTGCCTCGCCTGAACCTTGTGTTGTGAGTATCTTGTCTACTAACCTTGCTGTTAGCTTTATTAGACGATTTAGCTTTTCTGAGTTTTCTGGTTCGGCGGTTGGTAGATGATTCTGTCTCATAACTGTCTTCCTTGTGTTCGATTTCTTTATTGTCAGGAACACAAGAAACGGATGATGTTACAAATTGCGAGCGATAAGCTACCCATTCACTTAAGCGCAGCAGTTTCTGTGGTAAAAACTTTCCCGCAGTTTTGGTCTTACTTGCTTGTTGTGTCCACAGGTCAGTTTCCGTTGCTGGTAGAGATAAACATCCTCCTAGTGGGCTTTCTACAGTCACTTTTATTTCCTGCCCAACTTTACGGATTAGACGTATTACAACTGACTGACCATACAGTGGGTGTATGGGATTAGTAATGATGACATAACTTCCCAAAAAAGACTTGAAGTTATGTGCAGTCTTATTATATTGTCCCCACTATGTACGACCGCGCACTACAAGCCGTAGTAAAAGCTGTACTTGAACCAGAATGGGAGGCACACTTTGAGCCTTCAAGCTACGGATTTAGACCGGGAAGGTCATGCCACGATGCGATTTCACACATTAAGCTTTCCATTAAAAGCAAGGCTAAATACGTGCTAGACGCGGATATAAGCCGATGTTTTGACCGCATCAACCATGAAGCACTGCTGCAAAAACTTAATACCAGAGGTAAAGTCAGGAAACAAATTAAATCCTGGCTAAAATCTGGAGTCATAGATAAAGGTGCTTTTACTGCCACATCTGAGGGCACACCACAGGGCGGGATAATCTCGCCGCTACTAGCCAATATAGCCCTCCACGGTTTAGAACACTGCTTGAAAAACTTTGCCGAAACCCTTGACATCAAAGACCCTTCCCACGGAAGGCAAATGTCAAGAAGCAACAAAAAGCAAAGTTTAACAATAATTCGATATGCAGACGACTTCGTTGTACTGCATGAGAATAAAGCCGTTGTCCAAAGATGTCGAGAGATAATCTCGGAATGGTTAGCTGGCATTGGCTTAGAATTGAAACCGGAAAAAACGAGACTTGCTCACACTCTGACCCCAGAGTTAAGCGAAGATGGAAAAGCTGGATTTGACTTCTTGGGTCATAACATACAGCAATTCCCATCAGGCAAATATAACAGCGCCTGCAATGGTCATGGAAAAATCCTTGGTTTCAATACACTCATTACCCCATCTAAGAAAGCGTGTAAGGTTCACCAAGACGAAATAGGACGCATCATCAAAAGATACAGGTTCTTACCGCAAGCGGCACTAATTAAGAACCTCAACCCTATAATCAGGGGATGGTCTTCCTATTATTCAAACTCCGATGCTAAAAGCGTCGGAGAATTATCAAAACAAGACCACCTTACATACTTAAAACTCCGAAGATGGGCAGAACGCCGCAGTGGAAAACATTCATACGGTAATAACAAATACTGGACTTCCATCGACGGCGACAATTGGGCATTCGCAACCAGTGAAGGAGGAGCGAACCCCCTTCGGTTACTCGACCATAGTGAGATTAGTTGCAGTAGCACTAACTATGTGAAAGTTAAAAGCGATAAAAGCCCCTACGATGGCGACCTAATATACTGGAGTTCAAGACTAGGGATACACCCCGAATTGCCTTATCGTCAGGCTAAGTTGTTAAAACAACAAAAGGGTAAATGTCCTTGGTGCGGTTTAAGCTTTCAGCAATGGGATGTAATAGAGCAAGACCACATCATCCCCAGAGCATTAGGCGGCAAGGATGAATATAAAAACCTACAACTATTGCATCGACATTGCCACGACGAAAAAACCCGAATTGATTTACGGGAAATTAAGAATAAAGACCATTCCAAATTCCTTGAGAAACTATCTCATTTTTGGGACAAATTAGACTGGGAGTGGATTGACGATATTCCTAATTTTGTAAGTCATAAGGTTAGGAAGTCCGATAGTGACAAATAGATATCACACTGAGTAGCCGTGTGCGGTGAAAGTCGCAAGCACGGTTTCGGATGGGAGGGGTGGAACAGCAATGTTCCCCTCGACCCTAGCTAAGAGACTTAGAACTCACAAGTCACAATTAAGATCTAAAAACTCCCAACTCCTAACTCCTAACTCCTAACTCAAACTCCTAACTCCCAACTCCCAACTCCCAACTCCCAACTTTCTACCCCCTTTGACACTGAGGACAAAAGTGACTCGATCGCCCAGCAAGCCTAATCCGCATAATTGGCATACCACAAACTCGACAGGGTTCTCCAGCGCGGTTATAAACCCAAGCTACGCCTCCATAGTTGCCATTGACACCTTTAACATTGAGAAAATTACTAAAAGTCGTACCACCAGCCTCAATGCTAGTTTCTAAAACTTGAATTATCGCCGTTCGTAAATTCTCGATTTGCTTTAGCTTTAAATCAGTACACAACGTTTCAGGTAAAATTCCACTCTTAAATAGGGCTTCATCAGCGTAGATATTACCTAATCCCGCCACCACTGACTGATCCAATAGTGCAGTCTTAATCGGACGGCGACGCTTTTGGAGTTTGCTTGCTAGATATTCAACGGTGAATTCATCTGAAAATGGGTCAGCTGCCAATTTTGCCAAACCCGTTATGATACTTTCTACAGGAACACCAGGCGGAACCCACCACATTTTCCCAAAAGTGCGCTGATCTACAAAGCGTAATTCTTGGCGATCGCCAAAAAATAATCTGACTCGCGTGTGTTTGTGTAATGGTTCATCTCCATGCACCCAAAGTAGTTGACCAGTCATTCGCAGATGAACCCCTAGCCAACCAAGGCAAGACGCGGGGACGCGGGGATGGGGAGACGCGGGGAAATTTTTTCTTTCTACATCCTCGTTGTTCCGTACCCTCATATCTTCTAATTTTTCCTTCCCCGCGTCCCCCTGTCCCCGCGTCCCCGTGTCTTCTTCCAAGAGTGTGAGTTCAGCTAGCAGATATTTGCCGCAACGATGCCAAGTAGCGATCGCATTGTTTTTAATTCCATCAATAAACTCACCAACAGAAAACGGGTAGGCGATGGTGCGATCGAGCAACACATCTCCACCCGTTATTTTTTGATTGAGGGTCAATTGATTTAGACCCCTCCGGACTGTTTCAACTTCAGGCAATTCAGGCATTCAAGCTGATTAATTAAGCGAGCAAATTTTTGTGTATTTGGGGACTAAGTAAACAGAGATGACACAGTATGTAAACACCCGTAGGTGGCTTTACCATACTACTCTAAACAGAAACCGTAAATACCCGCAGGGCGGCTTCTTATAGATTAGGGTAGGCTAAGAGCAAGGATGAAAGAACTGAAAGTTTCATATTTCAGACTTCATGCTAGAGACTTCCCTTCATCATCCCATTAAACAGTCCCCTTGTGGGTTTGCTGCTTATTTTTTTGCCTTAGCTTTTGGTGCTTCGACTTCTAATAGTTCATCTTCGGCAAAGTTGTTGGTATTGATACCAGCGTAATTTACCTTTTCAAAACGGACAATTACAGGGTATTTAATGCCGCTTTGATCGATAGAAGCCACGGTTCCTAGATCTTGAAACCAGTAGGATTCAGGGCGGAGAATACGTACTTTAGAGCCACGTTGAACCATGATTACTTTCCCTTTTAGTTATCAATTGCCAATTTATAGGGCTAATTGATTTCACTCTACAACCTGAAGGTCGCAGCAAGAGGCTTTGTTAAGTTATTTGTCTGAATTAGGTGTAGGGACTGGGGACTGGGGCATGGGGCATTGGGAGTGCTGAGTTAGGAGTTAGGAGTTAGGAGTTAGGAGTTAGGAGTTAGGAGCTATTCTCTCCCTACTCCCTCATCTCCCTCATCTCCCCAGTCCCCAATCCCAAATAGTGCCTAACCCTGCTTGACAAAGTTCTCGTGATGACTTACCCTCGTTCGCAAACAGTATTTTTGCATAAACTTATGTTTTACTCAATACGAACACACTTCCCTCGTTACCTCTACCGATTCGCAAATCGCTATCTATATAAGTAATATCTAACCAGCCTTGCTGTTGATTGTTGTTTATAGCAACATCAATCCCCGGAAATTTTCTACCTGCTTCAATTTGTTGGATAAAAGTTACCGGAGAATTGTATTCTATTAAACGTTGTAAGCCGATAATAGACCGCTGAAATTTTACTTGGACACGTCGAGGTGAAACTGGCTCAAATTTGGCAGCAACGCTGACTAATCCTTCTAGATAAGGTAAGCCGTAAATCTCTGCTATGTTGTAAACGCTGGTAGTTTCTACCCGGATACACTGATAGATTTGACCTAGTTTGCACAAAGGTAGACGATCTAAGTTTAAAAGAGCCTTGCTAGTGGTGTATAGTAATCGCCAATTGCCATCTAGCAAATCGCTAGCTTCCACTGGATGTGGTGTAGGATTAAAGCCTTCTAAGTTAGCGATCGCTGCTAAGATAGCCTGTTTCTGTACTTGGGTCGCCAATAGACCGCGATTTGTACCAGCGATGGCATCAATAAGAGCCGCTTTTCCAATCATTGTCTGTGACCTCAAAAATCACTCACTTTTCATCAGCATAAACAAGTTATTCATAACCTATGTGTAAAACCAAAAAAATTACTAATAACGACTTGACCTAGACCATCAGCGTGTTAAATAAAAAATTTCTATCTGAATGCGGATTTCTCGACTCAAGGGTTGAAAGGATAACTAAATTAATCCGTGTCGAGTGATAGACTCTAAATGTCAACTTACGTAAACCTTTTCTTGTCTTCGTCGATATGTTGAACTCTCCATTACGTGAAGAACCCCGTAATCAACGAGCTGGTGTAATCCCCCTAAAGCAAGAATCCTCGCTCCTAGATTGGTTACAAACTAACGGTCGTATCATTGCGCGTAACGTTCACGAACCGGATTTTCAAGATGATGAGGAAGAAATAGACTCCCTAATGGGCGTAGAAGATGGAATTGTCGATTACGACCTTGATGATGACGACGATATAGGAATTGCTGAAGATTAGTCTTTTATCTTTAAGAACTTGGTGATATGCCTAGTTTCTGGTATTTAGTTTTATAAGTGTGGAGTGAAGGGAAACTTCTGTGGACGCTAAATTATCTCCTGAGCAAGGATTAAACATTTCTGGAATCGCTCTAGCCTCTTTATTAGCCGTAGGGTTAGGCACAACCGCATTTTTCTTGGATTGGATGGCAAATCGGTCACCCTGGCAAGCAATGTCGCTAACTCTGCCACTATTGTTGTGTGCCCTGGCTTCTGGTGTCATGGGTTATTTAGTAATACCTCTATTACAAGCGCTCAAAACTGGACAAATAATCCGCGAAGATGGACCCCAAGCCCATCTCAAAAAGGCTGGTACTCCCACAATGGGGGGCATATTTTTTGTACCCGTAGCTGTGATACTAGCCTGCATATTGTCCAACTTCGCCACAGAGGTGCTTGCAGTTTCAGCGTTAACAATCAGCTACGGATTGATTGGCTGGCTCGACGATTGGCAAATTCTCCGCCGGAAGTCAAATAAAGGGATATCTCCCCGGATGAAACTGGCTTTACAGGTAAGTTTTGCTGTGGTGTTTTGTGTATGGCTGATGTTTAATCAACCTTCTAATATTACAAGTATAGCTTTGCCTTGGGTTAGCTTTACACTACCCTTAGGGTTCCTATTTTGGCCTATAGCAGGTTTTGTACTAGTTGCAGAAAGTAATGCTACTAATTTAACTGATGGTATTGATGGTTTGGCAGGCGGAACAGTAGCGATCGCACTTTTAGCCTTGGGTGCCTTAATCGCACCAACAGCACCCGGTTTGATGGTGTTCTGTGCGGCTTTAAGTGGCGGTTGCTTAGGTTTCTTAGCTCATAACCGGAACCCAGCCCGCGTTTTCATGGGAGATACCGGTTCTCTCGCACTGGGAGGAGCTTTAGCGGCTGTGGCGCTGTTGACAAATAGCTTAGTAGCCCTGTTCATTCTCAGCGGCATCTTCTTCGTAGAAACTCTGTCTGTAATGGCACAGGTAAGTTACTACAAAGCCACTAAAGGCCCTGATGGCAAAGGCAAGCGCCTTTTTAAAATGGCACCCCTACACCACCATTTAGAACTCACAGGCTGGTCAGAATTACAAGTAGTTGGAGTGTTTTATATTATTGGTGCAATTTTAGCTGCCACTTGTTTAGCGATCGCACCTTTCTAAAAATTGTTGAAAAACTGATTTAAGAAAAAAGAACCCTGGAAGTTTCGGGGTTTCTTTTTTATTTATTTGAATAACAATCTACAATCTTTTTATCTAGATTTACAATATGATGTTTCTAGAGCCAGGAACTAGAGGATAAAAATGACAGTATATGCCCTAAATTTACCTGACCAATTGAAGCATGAAGTTGAGCAATTAGCCCAGAGTCAGGGCGTTTCCCTTGACCAATTTATTTTGTGGGCTGTAACAGAAAAAGTAAGTACCCTCAAAGCATCTTTTCCACAAATTGCTTATCGTCAGGGGACAAATGGACAACTTGTGCCAATTATTAAGGGGACGGGAATTAGGGTACAGACTGTGGCGATCGCTTCTCAAAAATGGGGTATGAGTCCAAGCCAAATTACTAATGAGTATGAACTTACCGAAGCACAGGTAAGAGAAGCTCTAAGTTTTTATGCAGTAAATAAAGAGCAGATTGACGCGGCGATCGCTTCTGAGCAATCCTTAGAAATTGCTAATGGTTAAACTTAAGCTTCATCTGGATGCAGATACCTCAAGTAAATCGCTGCATTCAGCATTGGTGTCTAAAGGCTATGATGTGACTCGTACTCCAAATGACTGGATGCCGTTGGATGCTAGTGATGAAATTCAATTATTACGCTCAACTGCTCAGGGCAGATGTATCTTTACTTTCAATATCAGAGACTTTATTGTTCTATCGCAGCAGTATCCTCAACATGGCGGTATTATCCTAGCTGCTCAGAATAGTTGGTCACTTTCAGATTTGATTGCGGCATTAGATAACCTATTATCTGACGCACAAGCAACAGATTGGGTTGGTCGAGTAGATTGGCTCAATCGATGGCGTTAGATATTTTGAAATAGCTGAATTTCTGATGCGATCGCTCCATTCTAAAAATTGTTGAAAAACTAATTTAAGAAAAAAACCCTCGAAGCTTCGGGGGTTTTTTTATTTGGAATCTGTATTACTCCACAGAACCCCAAAACAAGTTGCCTACAGCACCGGGTTCCTTTTCAGTTAGAAATTCTCTCTTAGCAGAAACAAACTCTTGTTTAGAGAGGATACCGTCGTTATCGATATCAAGCTTGGAGAAAACAAAAGCTGATTTTTCAGCATCTAAGTCAAACACACTGAAGAAGAGACGATGCTCTTGTTGTGATATCTGACCATCACTATCTAAATCAACAATGTCAAACACAGTCTCTATTAAAGGGTCGTTGTAATCTGGATTTGAAACCGCTTTCTCTATGCCCTGACAAAATTCTTCGGGACTTACCTTACCATCTCCATCCAAATCCGCTTTAGACCAAAAATTCTCCCAAACATCAAGCCACTTAAACAACAAATCTTTGTGAATCTCTGAACCAAGGTCTGCGCCACGGATTTTGGCGAACCTCTGAGCAAAAATCTCAGCATCTTCTTTCCCAATGAAGCCTGAATTATCGGCATCCAGACAGTAAAAGTGATGCAGTAACTTTTTTCTATGATATTCGCTTAACAATGCTTTTCCCTTTTGCTTACCAAACGTACTTACATTACCACAACAGTACGTAGTATAGGAATCCGGTTTGATTTTTGAAACGATTTACGTAGTCAGGGAACAGGGAACAGGGAATAGGGAACAGGAAAGAAGGCTTTCTAAGGTGTACTGAGTTTTTTTTCAAAAATCAAATACTAGTCCTATATTTATTTTGATAAATACCAGCGGGTGATTAAATTTGATGCTCGAATTTGAAGATTACCAGCATTAATTAGAGCTTGAACAGTTTGGCTAGATGGATCTGATTTAGCTTTGATTTCATCCGCGACAGATTGAGGAATGTAGAAATCATCAGAAGATTCAAGAAACAGATTCAAATAGTTTAATTTTGACAGGAAAATCAGTGGCGATGAATTAATAATAATCTGCATTCATTCACCAGCTTGTTTCTAAAGCAACATCTTCTTCACAGAGATACGAAAACTCAATTCCCATCAAGTCTAGAATTTTCGCCTTCAGAACACCATCATTCCACTTGAAAATACGACACTTCGAGTTCGGAAGACGAAACTCCGAGTTCAGAACATGAAACTTTGAGTTCAGAACACGAAACTCTGAGTTCAGAACACGACACTTCGAGTTCGGAAGACGAAACTCCGAGTTCAGAACATGAAACTTCGACTTCAGAACGCGAACTTTGGAGATAAAAGCTTGATTGATGAGGCTGGGGACTTGTATTTTACTGTTCTTAAGTGGGGCGATCGCGCAAATCTGCTAAATTTTCACGACAACCGACAGTATAAGGATGATTCGTTCCTAACCGACGCTCTAAAATGCCCAAAGCTTCTAAGAATAGAGGTTCGGCTTCGCTGTATCTTCCTTGGGTTCGTCGTCCATTTAGCTTTTTTTTTACTTGCTCACGTACTTCAGAATGTAAGATACTCATGAGTTTGTCGATCGCTCCAGATGCAATGCGGTTCAGTTAAGGTCAAAACTCTTTGTCAAAGCCAATTTTTTTAACGAACCGCCAAGGACGCCAAGGACGCAAAGAGAAGAAAGAAATGCTTAACTGAACTGTATTGGCTCCAGATGCCCGCCACTGCTTGTAATGCCAATATACGGTTGAGTAGGGGGGCAAGGATTTCCCACTCTTGGTCTGTTAGGCTGCTGGAGTACGGCATAGCTCCTGGATACGGCTTTTGCGGTAACTGTACTTCAAGATAGTAAAAGATGTCAAATGGGTTCTATATGGAAATTGTTAGGTCAAAGCCTGGACGTGTAGTAGTCAAGACTACAGAACAATTAATAGAGGAAATAAAAAAGAGAATGGCATCCTAGCCCAGCGGTCGAGGGCTGGCGGAGGAGATGAGGGAGATGAGGGAGATGGGGAGATGGGGAGACGCGGGGACGCGGGGACGCGGGGAATAATCAATGCCCAATGCCCAATGCCCCATGCCCCATTCCTAATTCGTCTCCTGAATCTGCAAACGTACTGTGTGTTCTGTCGTACCACTCAGTTGCAATTCCATGATTTCACCACCCAGAGGTTCTAAGCAAGTGAGGAGCGATCGCAAGTTGGGTGTACTTGCGCCAGTATCTACATACAATCTATCTGCCAAATTGCCGATACGTTTCCAAGTCATATACAGTTTGGCGATGGTTTGTTCGATTTGAGATGCTTGATTGACTAAATCAGCTGCAATGCTTAAACAGCCGACTCTTTGCGCTTCTTCTAAAGCTGTTTCGATATCAATATTTTCCTGCGCCAAGGCCTGGACTTGAGCTGCACCTTTAAGGTATTTTGCTAAATTACGCGCTTCTGTAGTTACCTGTTTTAAGGTATCTACATCCGGATTGGCAGCTATTTCCTTTTGGATAAACTTTTGGTGCGATTCTGGCAGTTTTTCCATTTCCTTTACCAGAGGGGCAATGTAGCGCGGCGGAAGGGTGTTATCTGCGGCTTTTGCCCTGACTGGTTCGGGTAGTAATTCTGAGGACATGGCTGTCCATTCATCTGTGAGTTGTCGGACTTCGCGCCTGGTGATGCGATCGCCTTTTTGGGCAGCTTCACTCACCATGTGCTGTACTTCTGGAACGGCTTTGGAAGTTTCGACAAATGCCCGTTTGCTAAAGTTATTCACTGCGCTGGGGTCTAGTTTGCCTTCTTCTAGTAGGGTATCAGCACTATTAGCCAGTTGAATCCAGGCATAAGCTTGACTTTTGCTGATTTCCCGTTCTTTTAGCCATCTGAGGAAGCCTGTACCGCGTCCATCACCACCAATTTTTTCTCTGTCGCGGATTGCCCGTAAAATTCGCCCCCGCCAGATTTCAGTTTGCAGATCGAAGCGATCGCATACCTGCCAAGCTATTTCGAGTTGCTGTTGAAAATCTGACTCTAGAATCTGTTCATCTTCTGGATCGGGCAGTTCAAAGGTGATATCTGCTGGTTGTTGCAAAGCAGCAGCAAGGTCGTTGATGGAGTCGGTATCTTGCACAATTGATGGCTAACGAGTAGTGTATGCGACCGGCTTATTATGCCACAATCTGTGAATTCTAACTTAAGGGATAGGTCGGTATTTTCAATTACAACAAAATAGGAGAGGAGGGGGTAAACCACCTCAGTGGGGTTTTTAATTATTCAAAGACAATAAAATTGACACTCTCTGTACGCTAAAGTCTGCTATCAATCAGCTTTCATCCCTTGGCTAAAGCCGTTCGCTTAGCGTGTCGTAGACAAGGGTTTTCGGCTTACCTCTTTATAAAACAATGAACCAGGTAGACTACCTCCGGATTAGTTTAATCGATCGCTGCAACTTCCGTTGCCAATACTGTATGCCAGAGGGAGTAGAACTGGACTATATTCTCAAGCAACAGCTGTTGAGTGATGAAGAACTGCTCACCCTTGTGCAAGAGGTGTTTATTCCTCTTGGTTTTAGCCGCTTTCGTTTGACTGGCGGTGAACCGTTATTACGTCCCCGTGTAGTAGATTTGGTGAGGGCGATCGCCTCTTTTCCCCAAACTCAAGATTTGTCAATGACCACCAACGGGTTTTTACTTGCCTCAATGGCACAAAACCTCTACGATGCAGGTCTACGACGCATTAATATTAGTCTGGATTCTCTTGATACCGACACATTTGACCAAATTATCGGTAATCGCGGTCGTTCTCGTTGGCAACAAGTTTGGGATGGAATTCAAGTCGCCTATGAAGTCGGATTTGACCCACTGAAGCTGAATGTGGTAGTCATTCCTGGCGTTAACGATGAAGAAATCCTAGATTTAGCTGCACTAACAATAAATAGACAGTGGCATGTAAGATTTATTGAGTTTATGCCCATTGGCAATTTGAATTTGTTTGGCGATCGCGGTTGGGTATCTTCCGCTGATTTACGCCAACGCATCGGGGAACGCTGGGGCTTGACACAATCCCAAGTTCGTGGTGCTGGCCCTGCTGATGTGTTTAAAATTCCTGGAGCGAAGGGAACTTTGGGATTTATTAGTCAAATGTCGGAATGTTTTTGCGATCGCTGTAATCGGATGCGCCTGAGTGCTGATGGTTGGCTGCGTCCGTGTTTATTAAATGAAACTGGTCAACTCGACCTGAAAAATGCCCTACGTTCTGGCATCAGTACTGCTCAACTACAAGAGCAGGTGAGGCGTTTACTGGAAATCAAACCAGAAATCAACTTTAAGGCACGCGACCCTGGTATCAAGAGTACATATACCCGCACTATGTCGCAAATTGGCGGATGAAAATAGTTAGGAGTTAGAAGTGAAGAGTTAGGAGTTAGGGACTGACGAAGAAAAAAATATACGACTATTTATTGTGGGGCGGGCGAGACGCCCGTCCGTAGTCAAAGGCGGGCGAGACGCCCACCCCACAATATTGGATAATTTATTTCTTGTAACTCATAACTCATAACTCATAACTCCTAACTGTTTACGCTTGTCGTGAGTAGTATTCCACCACAAGTAGTTCGTTAACTTGCAGTGCCACCCATTCGCGCTCAATAACACCGTTGACTTTACCAACTAACTTATTTTTGTCAAACTCCAGATGGCTAGGGAGGTTGGCTAAACCAGGATATTGCAAGTTATTTTCTACCAACTTCCGTGATTGTTCCCGATCTCTGACAGCGATCGTTTCACCAGGACGGCATTGATAGCTGGCAATATTAACTACACGACCGTTAACAGTTATGTGGCCGTGGTTCACCAATTGACGAGCCGCTGGAATTGTCGGAGCTAGACCCAAGCGAAAAACGGTATTATCCAAACGCATTTCTAGCAATTGCAGCAGGACTTGTCCGGTAGAACCAGTAACACGTCTGGCTTTACGCACGTAGCGTAGCAGTTGCTTTTCTGTTAAACCGTAGTTGAAGCGGAGCTTTTGCTTTTCTTCTAGACGGATGGCATACTCAGAGCGCTTCTTGCGGTTCTGACCATGCTGACCTGGGGGATAAGCACGTCTGGCGCTTTTACGAGTTAATCCTGGCAGGTCGCCCAAGCGACGTATAATTCTGAGGCGTGGCCCTCTATATCGGGACATGAGTTTCCTTAATCTAATCCTGTTTAAACTTTACCTAAACATTCTATTTTGACATCAGAATCCAGAATCCAGAATTCAGAACTCAGAAGTCACAAGTCACAAATCAGCAATAAAACCAGCTTTTTGCTTGGCTATCAGACTGAGGTTGTGTACTTAACTTGCCTTGAAATCTGCTCTCTTTTTCAAAGAGTCATCATATTAACACAATTTCTTATAATAACACAGTTCACAGTATACTAACCCAGTTTAGTCCCCAATTCCAAATTCCAAATTCTGAATTCTGACTCCTGAATTCTGAGTTCTGAATTCTGATATTTGAGTTAGCATTACTTTGGGTGTTTGGAGAAAGGCAATGTTAAAGAGCAAAAAAGCAGTTAGCAAAGGTCAGAACAAACAAGTCAGTTCTACCTTTGGGATTTTAGCAGTACCAGTTTTGGCAATAACTGGGTTGTTGACAACGATTTTACCTGATATGGCGATCGCTGCCTCCTACAGGAATGATTACAGTGTTTGTGCAGAAGGTCTTCTGAAGGCGGGGATAACGCCAGAAGCAGCATCACAAGGCTGCGCCAAGGCGCTACGTCCCAGGGATTTTGGGGCTTGTGTCGTTAAAATTGACAGGCAAACTGAAATTGCAGCCGTAGATGCCCTTTCCTATTGTGGGAGAGCTAGGCGTCCTGAGGATTTAGCTACGTGTGTAGTCGGCGTTAGTTCAATAACTCAGGAAGCAATTAACCCAGCAGCTTTAAATTACTGTGGTCGTAGTTTGTTGCCGGTACGGTTTGGTCAGTGTGTAGTTGGCTTACTTGGTAAAATCGAGCTTCCTCCTACCCAAGCGTTGGACACTTGTATCGATGGCAGTGATGGCAGTGTTATCGGGGCTTCATCTTCATCTACACCACCGACTATATTACCTGTCGATTCCAATTCAAATCCTAGCTTCGAGACTACACCATTCCCAACGCAACCAATTGTTCCAGCACAGCCCAGCACCAATTAAATTAGCTACTTTGCAATTGACTTAAAATTCAGGGTGAATATAGAGTTGGCTAAGAGCCAACTCTATTGAATGACTACTATAAAATAAATCATCCAGTGTGAATTATTTTAATTCTTCCTAAATTTAAGACGTATATTTATTACTATCCCGCGCATTAGAAAGCCTTGCAATTGTCTCTAATAACGCTAGCACTTTAAAATAAATAAAAAGACTATAATTTCTCCTCTCCGTGTTGGAGAGGAGTTGGAGAGAGTTTGTCGAATTCACGTTACTCCATCGCCTTTGGGAATTGTGAATTTGGCACAGTTGTACTAGTCTTCTCTTTCACCAAAAGCCGTCTGTAAAATCACTGCAATACCTCCATCTTGGTGATATTTATCTGCCCAAGCACGGATAACTTCATCTAATTCTTCCATAGCTTGCTCCATTTTTTCTGGAAGAATATCAAGTTCTTCCAACAAGCGCATGGCATTTCGTCGCCGTTCTGCCCAATTTTTCATCATGCGGAAATACCTAGCGGTATCTTCTACCATGATGTAAGTGCGTTCTTGATCGTCTGCTGGGGCATAAAAAGGACGAGTCAGGGCGTAGAAGGGCATTCCCCAAGGAGAATCAATGCGTGTTACCGTACCTGAGTAGAGCAGACGGCGCTTGATATGCTCACCCAAAGCTTCACTCAAAGGCATTTGGTGTTCGGGTGGCAAATCTTCTTGCGATCGCTTGTGCAAAAACTCGATCAAATCCAGAAACTCAAAAGAACTGACTAACTGAGCATCTGGCAGATTACTTGGTAGTTTTTGCTCAATTTGTCTTTTTTCTTCACTTGTTAGACTCGTACCAGGAACACGCGATCGCCCCGGTTGCCAAGGATACTTTTCTAACCAGACATAAGGCAATTGAATTAGATACCGAGGTTCTTGAGAACCCAGCATCTTCAGCAGTTTCCCTTCAGTTAGCGCTTGTCTAACTTCTTCTACAATAATTTTTACCCGTTTCGGCTCCAGGTGGTGCAAGTGCCCTGTCATTCGCAGGTTTTGTCCCTGTTCCAGATAGGTCATGTAAATTGCACACTTGGCTGCTGTTGCGGCTGCGTCTAAAAATGCCCCATGCCTGTGCCCACTCGTCCGCATGGCACTAAAAGCCAGATAAAGCATGATCTGATCCATCGCACTGGGGTCAAGACGTTTGATCAGATCTATGTCGTTACTCATATTACAGACAATTGAATAGCACGTTTACACAGTTTTTAATCGAGTGAAAATAGGTAGTATACACCTGGCTGAAGGCAATGTCTTTACTTCAGACTATATTAGTATGCGATAACTATGATATTTGTGGTAGCTCAAACTACCATTATCGCATATTTTCTGGTACACGCAGATTCGGCTTTGTCACTACAACTTTTCCTACATCTGTCCAGAAAATTAAAAGACATCATCATGTCTAGCTTGACGGCGGTTTATCTCCTCAAAGCCAACTGTATTGCAAGTAATCTACAAAGCTTTTAAGTTTTTTAGGTTTTTCTAGTTTGTCGTCCTTCAAGAGCAACAATGCCAAGCTGCTTAGGGCTAATCATGACACGATGCTAGGTAACTCAAAGTAAAAACTAGTTTACGCGGTTCATCTGGGATATCTGTAGACTCGAAAAAGAAGGTTTTTATTTAGCTTTGACAATTATTTCTACTACACAATTGACTGGAAATAATAGGGAGACCTAGAAGAAAACCGCTTACTGGGTGTACCAACATCCACAACCTCAGCCAAATGGCTAGTTGTGAACTCTCACCCTGTTCACAACCTCCAGTGATGTTTCGGCAATATAGCTCGCTGGCTTGAGGAAAAATTGCATACATTAAGTAAAGCAAATAATTTCAACTTCAAAATACCTATTTTTCTCAAACATCGTTAATGATTGTATCATTATTTTTTCCTTTGTGAATATATTTATATCTTTCAAATTGTACTATCTATCTGTATTTAAATAATTTGCTTTTTCCAAAAGTCAAGATTTCTTGATATTTCAAAAAGACTAAAATTTTGTTGCTGTAGTGACGCTGAAAGCTTGAATAAGAACAGAATTAGCTGCTTAATCCTTAGGATTTATGAAATCCTAAAAATAGCGATTCCTCAGAAATATGATAAAACATATTGGATTACATTTGATGATTGGTTATATTTTTTTTGGTGATTGATTTATATTTTTTTCATGAAAGTATTTTAAATTTTCATTATTTATAGGAGTTAAGAGTCAAAAGTAAATGGTCAAAAATCCGCTTTTTTTGGACTCTTGACTTGTGATTGTGAATGATCTTTAGGGAGAAAACTATTAAACTTGCGTAAGTCCTATAGGAATCCGGTTTGATTTATGAACAAAATCAAATATGAACCCTATATAAATAATGTGGAACAGCAGAGTTAGTTAATTTAGGAGCAAAGCAAGGAAAGCTCCGCCAAGGCGTCAGAATTGCGTCACTTTTCAAGACCAACTTTGGATTGGGAATCCACTTGGTGTGTCTGAGTTTTGTGAATCCATCTGTCGCAATCATTTTTCAAATTGGTATGAATCTAGGCATTGGTGCTACTATTCCAAAACGTATTGCAATCGTCTCAACTCATTGCAATGGGGCAAGTACTCATACTCAACTGCTTGAGTCATTACTACTCACACTGCTCATATATACGTGTTTTAGTATCTGTATCAGGTTAAATCTCTAAAAATGCGATGTTGTATGGGGAGGTGGGGAGGTGGGGGGATGGGGGGATGGGGAGATGGGGAGATGGGGGGACAAGAGATAAGAAGAATAAATCTGAACTTTAAACTCCAAGCTTTTAACATCAAGTAGGGGCGAACCGCCGTACTCCGAAACGGAGAAGCAAGCTACGCCCCTACAATGTGCGATATAATTTTGTACCTCACCAACTTGCAATCTGCTGTAAAATCTCTCCGCGTCCCCACATCCCCGCGTCCCCGTGTCCCCGCGTCCCCGCGTCCCCGTGTCCCCGCGTCCCCGTGTCCCCGCGTCCCCACATCCCCGCGTCCCCGCGTCCGCGTAAAAGTGATGGCAGCTACTGTAGTTGCCATCACTTTTAGGCTGGTTGAACTGGTCATTTAATTGGCGGGAGTAGAGGGTTTTATCTGATTTCGCATTGTTTCAAAGCTGAAAGCAGCTGCGCCAAAAGTTACTAACAATACTCCTAGAATTTGTACGATATCCAAATTTTCTTGAATGATGAAGCCAGCGAAAATCACGGTTAAAACTGGGATGCTACCACCGATGAGGGCTGAACGGGAAGCACCTAATTTAGTAATGCCGGCATTGTTGAGCAAGTAGCCAGAAAGAGTTAGGACGCCTAAAATAAATGCACTTAAAACTAGTTCGAGCATTTTTGTGGGGTCAATTAGCAAGTTCCAGTTGCTTGGTAAAGGTAACATCAAGCAAATGAAGCTCAACAGCAACATGGTAGCGAAGTTAATTAAAGTAAAAGTCACCGGGTGTAGTTTGCTAGCACAGACTCGCGTCAGAATTATGTAAGCGGCAAAAGCTACGCCAGAAATAATAGCGGCGCTGCTTCCTAGTGAGGTATTAGCAATACCAGTGGTGGGAGAAGTTCCTAAAACCAATAATTCACCGCAGCAAATTGCAGCGATCGCTCCTATACGAAATATGGTAGGGCGATCGCGGAACAAAAACCACGAGAATAAACCGGTAATCATTGGATAGATAAAGAAAAGTGCGATCGCAATCCCAGTGGGAACTTGAGCAATGGCAATATAAATTAGCACTTGAGACAAAAATAAAAAGCACCCACTGACAAGTGACAACAATAAAATCTGCTTTGTAGCTGCATTCGTCGGTGTGGGATTGCCTCGTACTGAATCAATCAGGTTTTCCAAGTCTTGCCAGAGTCTGGGATGCAGTATCGGAGATAACAGTACCAATAATGGTACTACTACCATAAATCGCATGGTCAAAATTAAGAAAGTATTGCCCAAAGTCGGTGGTAGCAAACGTTCCACTTCTAGGACGCCGAAAATCTGGGAACCTTCGTGGAAAATCACCTTGATGGCTACGTTGTAAAGGGAAGAAATGACTGTGGACAAGACAATCAGTAAAAAACCGATTTGCATCGAGGATAAGCCAGAGGAATTACGCGATCGCTCTGTTGGAGTTTTTGCTTCCCTTGGCGGTTCTAGTGCAGTCACAGGAGTAGGTTTAGCTTTGCTCTGTGGCACACTTTTGCGAAGAACAGAAGCTAATTCCGGAGTGTTAATTTTTAGTGAAGGTTGCGTTGCTTGCTGCTGTGGAACTGATGTATCTAAAGATTCTGATGAAGTTTCCCTTTCTGACAAGTCCTGACTGGCGGCAGAAATCGGTTCGGTGATGTTTTCCCGTGGTGGAGTTTCGTTTTGGGAAAATTGATTAGGAATCGCAGAAATTGACTCAGGGGAATTTTTGACTACTTTGCCAAACTGGGGGGATGTCTCCAAAAAAGTGTTTTTTTCTGGCTCCGTTAGCTGTAAAACAGTTGGTGTACCAGTTGTTGGCGGTTTGCGTGGAGTTTCTTCTATAGTTTTTTCTAGTTTTCCATGCAGCCGATTAACAAACTCCGTCAAAATCGCTTCCCCTTGCTGTTGTTGGCTATACATCCGTGACAGCTGTTGGGAAAGATTACTTTGATAATTCTTTAATTCTTGTTGTAGCGAATTAAAAGTGATAGTAACGGTGTCGTCAAGACTGTCAAACATGTGTTCGACTTTTTCATTAATTTCACTTACCACATTGCTGCTTACCTCAGCAGACTTGAGTGCAGCTTGTTCATAAGATTTGCCCTCTATATTTTGCGTGGCTAAATTTGCTAGAGAGGATTGCAGTTGTGAAGATATATGCTTTGCCAGAACTTCTGCTAGTTGACGAATTAATACTTGCTGCTCAGTAATTTGGCGCACCTGTTGTAAATGCTCTTTTTCTTCTAGCAAGCTTTGAATATCATCAGATAACCGATTTTTTTCTGCCTGAAGCCGCTTTATGTCTTCTTGCAACGCTCTGAGGACATTTTGTTGTAGATTTTCTAAGTCTTCAACTACAGCCCAGAGAGCATTTTCCGCTGCTCTGGAGAGTTCGCCTCTGACTCGCGGGTTTTCTGGTTGCTTCTCGAATCGCCCCATTAGCTTCTAACCTCTAACGCCTTGACAATAAAGCTGCTTCCCGTGGACTTGATTGGCACTCATACTAATTTCCTGTATTTTGTCAGATAAATTAAAAATTTTAACAGCACTTCCGCATTTCGACGTAATTCTGTCATGCTAGACACAGGGTTGGCAAAACATCAACCCTTGGGGGAAATTTCAAATGATTTCACCGAAGCCAGAGATTGAGAAATCTAGCTTGCCCCAAGTCAGCCCTCCGGCTTTTCACCGTTCTCAGACTTGTCTCGAAATTCAAAATTACAATTTGCGTAAGTCCTATATTTATTCTTTTGGTGGCAATATTATTATCAAAGAGTTGCTCTTGAGTGCCCGATCGCCACAAATTTTTCTGACTTGCCAAACTAGCTGTAAATTTATGTGGAATGTAACTTGAGTGACAGTTTACATCTCCAATGGAGATTAAAGTATCTTTCTGTGGAAATTCCAGGTTACGCTATTCCCTGCACAACATTCTAATAAATGAGCAGCAATTGTGCAAAAGCACACTTTTTTGATGTTGTCTGGTATTGTGGCAAGGCAAAAATTATAGTGAAGGTAGGGAGTAGGGAAAGCCCCAATCCCTAATTAATTGATTCTAGGACTTACGCATTGACAGAAAATACGAAATACGGATTTTTTGAAAAAGCACGTCTGTCGTAGGGGTTTAGCAATCTTCATTGGTGTCAACTTAACGCGAAACCGATGTCCCGCAAGGAACTGAAGTTCAATGCTTTTAGCAAAAGTCATCTAAAGATGACTATATATCCCCAAAAATCTTGAGTCTACTTGAGTAGACTTTAGCTATAAGAGAGGGAATTGATTCCCCGGCGGGTGACAAAGCCAACAGTTAAGCCATTTTTACCTTAAGTTGACACTAATGATGCGCTTTACCCCTACAGCTGACCATCGAAGAACGATTAATAAAAGGCTGAAACGACCCATTCTTGTATATGCACACCATGATTAAGTTGTACAGTGCGTAAGTCGTAGATTCTGAATTCAGAATTCTGAATTCTTCTTCAATAATTTTTATCACAACAAAATCCGGGCGATGCTAAAGATGGCAGCGCTAAGGATAGCACTAACAGGGATTGTAATTAGCCATGCAGCGGCAATACCTTGTAGAGTTTTGAACTTAATTGATTTAATATTTTGTACCACTCCAATACCGACGACACCACCAACAAGGGCATGGGAAGTGGAGACGGGCAAACCTAGCCGCGAGGCAATCAGAATGGTAGTAGCAGTAGCCAATTCTGCACAAAATCCGCTGCTAGGTTGCAAGGAAATAATGTTTTCGCCAATGGTGGCGATGACTTTTTTACCCCAGACAGCTAAACCGCCAACAATACCAGCACCGCCAAGAATTAAAATCCAGATAGGAATAGTAATACCATCCGCAGGTACAGTACCAGTACGCTCGATGTAAACGATCGCAGCTAAAGGAGCGATCGCATTACCAACATCATTAGAACCATGAGCAAAAGCGACAAAGCAAGCACTCAGTAGTTGAAATCGGGCGAATAATTTTTCGACGGGGTTGGGGAATGGGGAGTTAGGAGTTAGGAGTGAGGAGTTAGGAGTGGGGAGTGGGGAGTTAGGAGTTAGGAGTGAGGAGTTAGGAGTTAGGAGTGGGAAGTTATGAGTTAGGAGTGAGGAGTTAGGAGTCAAAAGTAGTTCTCCCTCATCCCCCTCATCCCCCTCATCCCCCTCATCTCCCTCATCTCCCTCATCCCCCGTTTCTCTCAATTGTCGCCAGCTGATAATTGTCAGTCCAACTGCTGCTACCGCACCAGTTAACAGGGGGATGTCGTAAGCAGGGATTTTGAAACCAATTTGCTCAATTACAAAATTTGTTAGCGGTTGAGTTACCGAAGGTAATACAATCACACCAAAGACACCTATTAACACGGTACTTAACCAGGGAATCCATTCTTGTAACTGGGTTAATTGATTCGGTCGATCTAAAATCCAGTGCTTAATTTGACTGTAAAATAATGCTGCGATCGCCCCACTAATTACAGGTGTTAAAATCCAGCCAACGGTAATCATCCCAATTGATGACCAATCAATTGCATCTACTCCCAAAGCTACCCAACTAAATCCAGCGATCGCACCCACAACCGCATGAGAAGATGACACTGGTAAACCGCGCGATGTGGCAATTTGCAACCACACACCACAGGAAACCAACACCGTCGCCATGCCAATAACCAGTATTTCGGGTGTAGCAGCAAATAAAGCAGGATTAGCAATTTTCGTTGCTAAAGTCTCCGTTACCTGATGTCCAAACAACACAGCACCCGTAAACTCTAATACCCCAGCAATTATTAGTGCCTGTTTGAGAGTCACAGCTTTGGAACCTACAGAAGTCCCCATCGCGTTAGCAACATCATTTGCTCCGAGATTCCAGGCGACGTAGAAGGTTAGTAGGGGGACGAAAAGTAGGGTGTAGGGCATATGGGGGAGTGGGGAGGTGGGGAGGTGGGGAGGTGGGGAGGTGGGGAGGTGGGGAGGTGGGGGGATGAGGGGGATGAGGGGGATGAGGGAGGTGGGGGAGTATTAAGATTAGTAGGTTGAATATCTGAGGTTCGTCGTTGAATATCTGAGGTTCGTCGTTGAATATCTGAGGTTCATCGCTGAATATCTGAGGTTCATCGCTGAATATCTGAGGTTCATCGCTGAATATCTGAGGTTCATCGCTGAACATCTGAGGTTCATCGCTGAATATCTGAGGTTCATCGCTGAATATCTGAGCTTTAAACTTCTAGTTTTAACACTCCCTCATCTCCCTCATCTCCCTCATCCCCCTCATCCCCCACTCTCCCCATCTCTCTTTTACGGATAAATTAAGATTTTATAAGTTTCCGCCGTGGGTGCGATCGCCTGCTCTACAGCTGCTGATAAATCTTTTAATGGATAGCGATCGCTAATTAATGCTTTTACGTCTATTCGCTGATTAAATACAATGTCAGCTGACAAATTCTGAAGTCGATAAGATGAACTATAACTGCCCATTAAATCTATTTCCCGACGATACAGGATATTCGGGTTGATGGGAATTTCTACTTCATCCGGGAATTCAGCAAAAAATAAGATTTTACCGCCTTTGCGGGTACTATCAAGTGCTTGAAAGAAAGCTTTTTCACTGGGGACAGCCAGCAGAGTAACATCAACACCTAGTCCACCAGTTAAGGCATGAATTTTGGCGGGTAAATCGGCATCACGAGCATCAAAAGCCGCCTCTGCACCGACACTCAAAGCTTTTTCAATTCTAGAGGGTAGTAAATCGGTGGCGATCGCTTTTGCTCCGAAATACTTCACTAACATGATGAACATTAACCCAATTGGCCCTGCGCCAGTCACCAACACAGTTTGTCCTGGAGCAATTTGGGCTTTTTTCACTGCTTTCAAGCAACAGTTAGTGGGTTCAACAAAACTCGCTTCTTCAAAACTGATATTGTCGGGGATGTGAATTAACCCGCCGTTTTGCACAATATGTCCAGGAACTTTCACATAATCAGCGAAACCGCCGCCGCTAGGGTTAAAGCCTGCGGTCGTGGAAATGTTTTTGTAGACATCGCACATGGAAAAATTGTCATTTAGACAATAGGCGCAATGCATACAAGGTATGTGGTGCATGACTGCTACTCGTTGTCCAACTTGCCAATTTTGGACTTGAGATCCTACTGCTGCGATCGTACCAGCAGTTTCATGTCCAAAAATGCGCGGCGGTTCATACAGTGGATAACGAATTTTTTTAATATCTGACTGACACAGCCCCACAACCTGCACCTGTACCAGCACTTCATCTGGTTCCAGGGTTGGAACTGGGATATCTTCGTAAGATAGTTGATTGACGCCTCTAAATACCTGTGCTTTCACGTTGGTTTTTCCCTGCTCAACGATACTAGATGTAACATTTAGTGGTCAACGTTAGGCTATCAACTTTGAGAGTTAATATTGCTTGTAAACCTTGGCACTTCTCTACTAAGTAATTCTAGAAGCTCAAAAAAACTCATGGGTCGCTTTTTGAGACTTTGAGATTGTTGCTGTAATACCGCAATCACTTGTTGGGGATAAAGATTATACAACTCAGTTAAAAACTCATCTGGAGATTTGGCTTCGATTTGCCAAGGTGCTAAATCCCGATCTTGAAAATGCTTTAGGTTTGAGGTGACAATTATATTAGCCTTAGCTACTACAGCAGTAGCTAGAACATGGCGTAGACGCGAAGCGGCTTGTCGTCAGACATCGCTAGGGTGATTTGTCATTAATTGAACAATATTATCAGGAACTACGATTAGTGCTGTAGGAAAGGCTTCTTTAATTCTCCCTTCAAGTCTCATCGCTTGGGTAGTTGTGAGTCTACCTGTATTTACCAGATTCCGAGTTGCGCCATCAAGTATTTCTTGCGACCAATATGGTACATATAACCTAGCCTCAGACATACACAAGAGGGTATCTCGTAAGTACATAGGGAACAGTACACAAGAATCCAGCACAGCAAGATACATAATACTGATTAAATAACGAGAACACCCTACTCATAAAATCCTAACTCTTGGCTTTCAGCTATTAACTCATCTAGCAATTGTCTACGTTTAGTATCCCTCTGCTGTTTATATTTTCTTAAATCCTCAAATTTTACCCGTCTATGAGTTCCTACCATAATGTAAGGAAGCTCACCCTGCTCTAATAATTTAATCAAATAGGGACGTGATACATTCAAGAAATCAGCCGCTTGTTGTGTTGTTAGTTCGGGATTATGAATAACTATAGATACATTTTTATCTGATGCCATTGCCTGCACTACTTGGCGTAACATACGAAGTACAGAATCAGGAATAGTCATTTCTTCGCCGTTTGCTGCGACTAATTTCAGTTGACTATTTTCCTGATTGAGTATGTTTTCAAGTTGCTTAATGGCTTCAGCTTCAGCTTCTGTAGTAATACTGGAATCAGTAGCCAGATTTTGGTTAGATAAGAAGGTATTCATAAAGAGGTTTAGCTTGGTGCTTTATTTTAATTTTATTATATGGACGCAATAAACGAAACATACTTGTATGGGGTTGGTTTGGTGGAATTTTTTCGGGAGCAGTGCTAGTTTTGCTTTTAAAAAATCGAAAAAATTGTAATTTATATAAAATAATTAATTTCCTTTTGTATCCTTAGCAATATACGAGGAGCAACACCAACTTTTTTAGCTTTATTTAACCAATCTTTGACCTGATTTTCATTACCTAAAAAATAATCTGCTTTAGCCACGTAGCAACAACTATATGCGATATCAATGAGATCGTTACCTGCTTCTGTCAAAGGTAAAAGCATTTGTTTGCCTTCACTATATCTACCTAATTCTATTAGAATAGCTCCTCTACTTCCTTGAATAGTTTTAATATCACCAGCCAATGCCAGTGCTTGAAGAGACCATGTATCAGCTTTTTCTAAATATTTCATTTGTTCGTATTCAATAACAATTGAAACTAAAATATCAAGGATATATAGTTTGTCCCTTACTATCATCTGCTCGTTTATTACGATTTGCTCTAATAATTTAATTGCTTGATTAAAGTTTCGTTTATCAAATTCTACTTGAGCCTCATATAGTATTTGCAATGTTTTTAAATCATTGTTAAAAAAAATAATTGAAGAGTCATTTTTATTAATTGTGTATCTATCCAAACCTAACTTTTTTTGAATAAACTGCTCATTAGTTTTAGTTAAAGCATCAAGTACTTGCTTTCCATCATTTGAATGTTTTTGTCCGTATATAGTTAATTCTGATGGCAAAATATTACCAATAATTAATAAAAACTCAAAAATACCAAAAGCCTCTAATATATATATATAATTTGCAAATATATAGTGGAAAGCGCTCTGACTATAAATGCTAATAATTAATATAAATAATAAACAATTAATCATCGGACCAGCTAAATACATAAATATCAGCTTAGGCTTGATGTTATGTAAGCTTAAATTAGATACATAAGTTATCCCACCATTTGGCATAAGATTAAATTCAATTATAAAATTGGATAATTTAATATTTAACATTTTTTTACCAGTTCCGATTTTCACTAAATATGGGTGAAAACCCATCATTTTACCTACCATAAAATGTCCCATTTCATGACAAAAAATTGAAAAGTAAGCCCATATATAAATTGAAAAAGAAGCCCATATCCAAATCAATAAAACTTTCATTTTAATCACAAGTTAGTCTTTATTTATTAGTATTCCCAATTAATTAATAATTTTTTCGGTAAAAATACCAGAAATAGATAATTAATTTGACACTATTAAGGATTATTAAATTATTAACTAATACAAACATTAGACAATAATAAAATGCTGATAAAACAGGATAAATTCTTATGTATCCTCGTCAAAAATACGTAAATTATTTATGGTTAATCAGACATACACATCTGATGTCTTAGTTGTCGGTGGTGGAACCGGAGGCACCGCAGCTGCTATCCAAGCGGCGCGACGGGGAGCTAAAACGATTTTGGTGAGTGAATTCTCCTGGTTGGGGGGAATGTTGACTTCGGCGGGAGTGTCTGCACCCGATGGCAATGAATTAGAAGCTTTTCAAACGGGGTTATGGGGTACGTTCTTGCAGGAATTACGACATCGACAGCCAGGGGGATTAGATAACTGTTGGGTAAGCTTTTTTAGTTACGATCCCCGCATTGGGGCAGAGATTTTTGCTGATTGGGTGGAGGAATTACCGAATCTGCACTGGATTTCTGAACAAGTGCCTTTAGAAGTTTATCGCCTTGGCGATCGCATTACTGGTGTCCGCTTTGCTGATTTTGCTGTCACAGCCCAAATTATTCTCGACGCCACCGAATTAGGAGATTTATTGGCTTTAGGTGACATCCCTTATCGCTGGGGCTGGGAATTGCAATCTGAGTGGGGAGAACCCAGCGCCCCAGAGGCTTTTAACTCTTTAACCGAAAGATATCCGGTGCAAGCGCCCACTTATGTGGTGATTATGGAAGATTTTGGCGAAGCCGTTGCCCCAGAAATTCCGGCTGCGCCCAATTATAATCCATCCTTATTTGCAGGTGCTTGGGATAACTATGGCGCTGAGACATTTCTAAATTATGGACGTTTACCTGGCGATCGCTTCATGATTAATTGGCCAATCTGTGGCAATGACTACGGCGAAGGGGTAGAGCGACTGATAAAGTCAGACGTAACCAGAGGTGAATTTATCCAAGAATCACGCCATCATAGTCAAAATTTCGCCCATTTTATTCAAAATCAACTTGGTCGTCGCTATGGTTTAGCCAGAGAAGTATTTCCCCACACTCAAAAAGCTTTTGCACTACATCCCTATTACCGGGAAAGCCGGCGCTTAGTGGGGCTAACTACTATCCGCGAACAGGATATTTTGCCTGTTGCTGGGGGTAGAGTTGCATCTATATTTAATGATGCAATTGCTGTTGGTAATTACGCCAACGACCATCATTATCCTGGCGTTCAATTTCCACTGCAACCGAAATCTATCCAATGGGGGGGACGCTGGACTGGGACTCCTTTTACAATTCCCTACAGTTGTCTAATTCCATCCACAACAGATGGTTTCTTGGTTTGTGAAAAGAATATTTCTGTCTCCCACATTGCCAATGGCGCAACCAGATTACAACCTGTGGTTATGGGCATTGGTCAAGCAGCGGGAATGGCAGCGGCCATGTGTGTTGAGTTAAACTGCCAGCCAAGGGATCTACCTGTCAGGGATCTACAAGCGTCTCTACTACAAGACGATCGCTCAAAAGCAATAATCATACCTTTCTTTAATCTACCGCCTAATCGTTCGGATTGGCTGCATCGGCAACTGTATTACTTAAATAACCCGCCAGCCTATCCAGCTAGTGGTGATTGCCCTTGGCCATCCACGGTTAAGTACTATGAATCTAATGTTGACAAGCTAGTAATTACAGAAAACAAGTGTTTTCAAGGTATTTTCTACCGCTTGAGTCAGCAAGAATACAGATTCACTGTTACCGCACCAGTCGGATATCAAGGGCAAAATTGGCAGCTTGTGACTTTGCGATCGCATATCAACGAACAATTACAAGCTTATCCCCACCAACAATTAGTAACAGTGTGGGGTCGTCATAATCACCACAGTAATTGGTTATTAGTCGCACATTTAAACCCAGGATAAGAAGAGTTTATTTTCAGTAAAACACAATACTTTTTGACGAATTGTCCGGATATTCCTAGAAAAGCTAAGTATCAGTGAAGTGGAGAGTTCCAAAATAGACATCTGCTATGCGTGCTGCCATTTCACTTTTAGTTTCGAGTCTGGTGTTCGGCCCCTTAGCTTCTAACTGCCAAGCAATGGACAATCACTTACCCAGCGGAAAGTCTGTAGACGATTCTGCGACTTTTCCCAAGCTACGCCGACTTCCGGCAATACCAAGGGCAAATAGAACTTTCCAAGACAATCGGCTGCTTTCGATGCCTGCTTGGCAACAGTTCCTCCTAACGCAATCTGAACAAAATCCAGATGATGCGCCACGTCATCGCGGTAGTGGACGCAGAGAAGTAATGCAAAAATTTGCAAATATCTACGCTGTTGTTTAACTACCGTAATATCTTGCCTGTTTTTGTCACAAAAAGTACCAAAAAACAGGATGTTATTAGCTTTTTTTTCAGAGCTTTTTTGGCAGACATATATACAGCTACCCCCCGAAAATCTTCAGCGATCGCTTAGTATTTCAACACAATTTGCTGTATATATTTAGTTGGCATAAAATCTGGAAATCAAAAGGCAAATCAAACCAACTGCCTCGATTGACAGCATCACCAACTCTTCAGAAGCCATACAACTGTTACTCGTATTTCTGGGAAGCTCTGCGTCTCAACCCTCAACTGCTTTAGAAACAGATGTTACTTAGGTTATTAATTAATTTAAAACACATCTAATTCCGATATTTTGCTAATTGGGGAACAACCTTAAGGCAACTTCTCTTTATTCCCAAATAAGTTTTCTCACAGATTCAGTAGCTGGTTACCTACATCAATACATAATTATTGGACATGGGGCATGGGGCATGGGGCATTGGGCATTGGGCATTAAAAAGTCACGCATTCAAAAGTTCTTTAATGCAAGAATTTTGAATTTTGAATTGATTTGTCCCCCTCATCCCCCTCATCCTCCTCATCTCCCCACTCCCCACCTCCCCACTCCTCACACGGTTGTTTTCTGGCGATTATCTTCTATTCGCTGGATGCCGTTGAGGAACATGGGCACAAACTTCTCGAAAAATGCCTGTGGATCGCGCTGCCAAGCTTTTTGTGCAGCTTGAATCCTAGTAAACTGCAACTCAGGTGCTAGCAAAGTCTGGGGCAAGCGTTCTATTAGATACTGAGGACGTTGCCAAAGTGGCATGGTATTTGCTACTTCCAGCAAGTTGGCAACTCGCCGCAGTTCGGCTCCCAAGGTGATATCCATTCCTGATTCAAAGGCCGCCTGTTCAATTGCGGTATATTTTCGCTTCGCTTGCTCTACTTTTTCTCGATTTTCTGGACTTTTACGCGCGAGTTCTGCTAGCCAACGGTTACCCCAGCGCACATGTCCTGCTTCCTCTGGCAAAATTTTTGCAATTGTTTCCCGGATTTTGATGTTTTCTTCTGTTTGCGGCGCTTGCTTGAGGGCGTGAATGTGGGCGGAAAAATACTCACAGCCACGTTTTTCAGTGGCGTTAATTGCGGCAAGAGAAGAAATCACAAAATCTTCAAAGCTTTGCACTGGATCTTGTTGTTCGTGGTCGAGCAGGCGTTCAAATTCATTGATGTAGGAGGAACCGGGTGGCTTACCAATATCTGCTCCGAGTTCTGCTAGTAAGTCAGTTAGCCACATGGCATGACGAGCTTCATCACAAATGTGATGAGACAAATCCTTTACTAGTTGCCGTGGCTGTCCATTGAGTTGTTCGATTAAGTCAGTCAGGTCTTTACAACTACGTTGTTCGCTGTAGCGGTAGCGATTGAGCGTAATTAAATGGATTTCGCGATCGCACACCACCCGTTTCAAGATTTCCCTTGCACTCAAAACATTCTGAAATTTACGTGGGTAGGTAACTGTCATAAAGTTATGTAAAGTTTTATAAACCTATATTCGATCCTAACTTAGTTTTTTGTAACTGCCGTATTCCTACTGGATTAATGAAAAAGAGTAAAACTTCAAAAAATCAATTACTCAATCTCCACTAAGTAGCAGACGGCAAAATATAAATTTTTGTAAAAAATGTTATCGCCTTTGAACAATGATTTGGCTGAAAAAAAATGCCTAAAAGGTTGTACAGCAAACCTTTGTACTTGATATGCAATCGCATTCAAAATCTAAAATTTCTAAAAAACATCAAAAATAGTAGCGTATGTTACAGTTTTTTCTGTTATATTAGTTTTTAGAGAGAAACAAAAAATATATATTCACTACAGAAACACGGAGGACTATGGTTATGTCTATCGCAGAAAAATCTCGTGCGTTAATGGTTCGTGAACATCAGCAAGTCAAGAATCGCCAACAATCAATGCTGATGCGTGCAGCACAAGAACTTGGTCTTCCTGAAGAAGCGTCTCACTACTGGAACCCCATTCAAGGGAAGATAGATGCGACAACTCGGATGATTTATGGACGTAGTAACGCGACGATGAGTTGATGGGGAGATGAGGGGGATGAGGGGGATGAGGGAGATGAGGTAGTGTGGGATAAGAATTAATAATCAATGCCCCATGACCAATGCATGAAAAAAGCCACCCTCTAGGGTGGCAAAATTTAAACTTTTAGTTAGATGCGGTACTTAGTTAAGCATCGTAATAGAGGTAAAACTCGTAGGGATGAGGACGCAGCTGCAACTGCTTGACTTCGTTAGCTAACTTGTAGTCAATCCAATTTTCGATAAAGTCTTCTGTGAAGACGCCTGATTCTGTCAAGAAACCGTGGTCGTTTTCTAGTGCTTCCAACGCTAATTCCAAAGAACCTGGAGTTGAAGGAACCTTCGCTAGTTCTTCTGGAGAGAGTTCATAGATATTTTTATCTAAGGGAGAACCAGGATCTATTTTGTTTTTGATGCCATCGATACCAGCACAAAGCATGGCGGCGAATGCCAAGTAGGGGTTAGAAGTAGCATCTGGACAACGGAATTCTAAGCGCTTGGCTTTGGGGTTAGTGCCAGACAGAGGAATACGGATAGAAGCAGAACGGTTACCTTGAGAGTAAGCCAAGTTAACTGGTGCTTCGTAACCAGGTACTAGGCGCTTGTAGGAGTTGGTACTAGGGTTGGTAATTGCCAGCAGCGCTGGTGCGTGTTTGAGAAGACCGCCAATGTAATATAACGCCATCTGGCTCAAACCAGCATACTGATCGCCAGCAAACAGAGGTTTGCCATCTTTCCAAATGGACTGGTGACAGTGCATTCCGGAACCGTTATCGCCAAAAATTGGTTTTGGCATAAAGGTGACGGTTTTGCCATGTTTCTTAGCAACGTTCTTGATGACATATTTGTAAATCATCAACCAGTCAGCCGCTTCGATCAACTTGCCAAAGCGGAAACCCAGTTCGCACTGACCACCAGTGGCGACTTCGTGGTGATGCTTTTCAATGGGTACACCTAAGTCTGCCATTGTCAACAGCATTTCTGTACGGATATCTTGGAAAGAATCCGTCGGCGAAACTGGGAAGTAACCTTCTTTGAAGCGTGGTTTGTAAGCCAAATTGGGTTTTTCAGCTGTGCCGGCTTTACCAGAATTCCAAGCACCTTCTTCGGAATCTAAGAAGTAGTAGCCTTCGTTGGCGGTTTGAGCAAACCTAGCATTGTCAAAAATGAAGAACTCAGCTTCAGGACCAAAGAAAGCTGTGTCACCAATTCCAGTGGAAACCAGGAAATCTATTGCTTTTTGGGCAATCACCCGTGGACAACGGTTATACCATTCACCTGTGCGGGGTTCTTTGATGCTACAAACTATACTTAGCGTTGGCACTTCCATGAATGGATCGATCCAAGCAGTGTTGGGATCGAGTACCATCGTCATGTCTGATTCGTTGATCGCCTTCCAACCCCGGATGCTGGAACCATCAAAAGGTACACCATCAGTGAATGCAGTCTCATCGATTTGGTTTTGGTACAGTGTGAGGTGCTGCCAAGTCCCTACTGTATCGATGAATTTGAGATCAATCAGCTGAATTTTTTCATCTTGAATTCTCTTCAAGACTTCTTGTGGTGTTGTCATTGTTACTCCTTCTCTACCAATTTCCTTAAAGTAAAACCAGAATCTTCCAAAGCATCCTAACCCTGCTGATCTCAATCAAGCCGTGACACACCTGAAATATCTTAGATACTAGACATTGGGGTATTTTGTAGCTTGTGCTACAGATATCTGGATTACAGGTTATATTAACCTTTCGTCGATCATCTGTACAAAACTGGAAAGTTCATCACATAGGGGTCAACTTTGGCATAGAATCCTTATGTAGTGGATAGATTGTTTTTGTGCCGAATCTATTTTTAATAGCACAAAAATTTACTGTTGCATAAGTGCAGCCAAATAAATATCAAACCATAGATAGCAACGATTGGGAGAAAAAGGAATGCGCGATGCGGTAACAAGTTTAATTAAGAATTATGACGTAGCTGGTCGGTATTTTGACCGGAATGCGCTCGATAGTCTCAAGTCTTACTTTGATAGTGGTACAGCACGAGTACAGGCGGCGGCAGCGATTAATTCTAATGCGGCTGGGCTTGTCAAGCAAGCTGGTTTAAAGTTATACGAAGAACTGCCGGAATTGATTCGTCCCGGTGGAAATTCCTATACAACCCGTCGTTATGCGGCTTGTTTACGGGATTTAGATTATTACTTGCGCTACGCCACTTATGCGCTGGTTGCTGGCAACACAAATGTGTTAGATGAGCGAGTGCTACAAGGTCTGCGGGAAACTTACAATTCTTTAGGAGTACCTATTGGGCCTACAGTTCGCGGTGTGCAGATACTCAAGGATCTAGCTAAGGAACAAGTAGCAGCAGCAGGTGTAGCTAATACTGCTTTTGTAGATGAACCATTCGATCACATTACACGCGAGTTGAGCGAGATTGATATTTAACATTTAGTCCTGGCGATCGCAAATCGCAGAACCAAAATAAGATTCACGTAGGTGAACTTAATGATTATCGCACTTTGACTTTATTAGCAAGGTGCGTTTACTTTTTTTAACAGCAAAAATCAATTCGTTGTTTGACAAATTAATTCGCAGTACAACAGAAAAAACACTGGAAAAATTTTATACTTCCTCTTATGATATTTATTATTCATATAGATAATTTTTGGTAAGAGTTCAATGAGTATTAATGATCTAGAATTTCTGCAAGGTGCAGCTTTTCTTCGACTCCTCAAAGGAACATCTTATATATCTATAAGTTATTTATCTTCTATTCATTTATCTCTTTATATTATAAAAAACTCAAATCAAGAATCTGCTATCCTATTTAAAATATCAAAAAAACCCACTTCTTCATGGTCATTTAGCTTCAGTTCACAGGAAGAAAATGCACTGACAAGGTTTCATCAAACCTATCCTGATGTCAAACTATTCATAGCATTGATTTGTCATCGGGATGGCGTTTGTTGTCTATCAGAACAACAATTATGGACAATTATTGATCCTAGTGAGGGTTTAGCCAACCAACGTGTTTCTGTTAAAAGAGAATTAAGAGGAAGTTATTATGTGAAAGGTACGGGGAGAGTTCCCTTAGAACATACAGTCCCTCAAAACAATTGGCCTGACGTAATTTTATCAACACCAAATAACCTATGACACATACTCCTATTGAAATTAATGGCGACTGTATTGATAGATTAATTAAGAGATTAGAGAAACAAATCGGAGTAAAAGAAGCGAATCAACTAAAAAAAACTGCTATTGAAATTGTCCAAAATTGTGTCAATGTTTATTCAGAGAATTTTGGTATTGGTGATGTCGGTAAAAATAGTACAGGTTTAGTGGGTCAACCTTATAAGGGAACAGACGCTATTCCTAATGGAACAACTGGACTTATTTATGGTCGAGTTCAAAGCGGTAAAACCAATACAACTATTGCAACTTTAGCACTGGCTCACGAAAATTATTTTCGTTGTTTTATTATTTTAACCTCTGATAATACATGGTTAGGAAAACAAACGGCTAATCGTTTTAATAATCAAGTTCAAGCAGGCCCTGTTTTCTTTGATTGGGAAGCATGGAAAAAAGACCCTGATGGTTTTGCAGAAACTAAAATTGCACCCTATATAAAAGATACAGGTGTTGTATTAGTTTCTACAAAAAACGGCCATCATTTAGATAATTTATTGAAAGTTTTAAGAGCAGCAAAAATCAAATGTGTTCCTACTTTGATTTTTGATGATGAAGCGGATAACGCTAGTTTAAATACGAATGAATCTAAACAAGCTAAAAAAGGAAAAGATGCAATTGATGATAGTAAAATTTTTGAGACGATAGGTAAAATTCGTCAAGAGGTTGCTAATCATATTTATATTCAAATTACAGCAACTCCTCAAAGTTTATTATTACAAAAGCTCTCTCAGCCTTGTAAGCCACAATTTTGTGCCGCATTACCAGAGCCAGGAGATAGTTATATGGGAGGAGAGTTATTTTTTGCTGAGGAAAGTAACTACTCTTATATTGTAGATGCTGGAGAAATCAACGAACTTAAGAAACAAAAAGGTGCAATAAATCCTGGGAATAAATGGATAATTCCTGAAGGATTACGACTTGCACTTTGTTGCTTCTTCTTAGGTGCAATCTACAAAATGTTATCTTCTGAAAAAGAAGATGAGAAATATTCTTTTCTTGCTCATGTTTGTTATAAGCAAGATATTCATAATGTATTAGAAAAAGTGATTAGTCAATTTGTAATTAACTTAGATCAAGCAATTAGAGAAAAGAGTTCACATACAGAAAATCAACAAGCTCGGAAATGGTTAGATCAAGCTTACAACGAGCTAAATAAAACTGCTGATAATTTACCTCCAATTACTGAACTTATAGATGAATTACAAATTCAATTAAGACGTGCAATTCCTAAAATAATTAATGCAAATAACCCTGAAAAAGAGCCTAATTATAATCCTGGTATGAACATATTAATTGGGGGTAATAGATTAGGAAGAGGTGTAACAATTGATGGTTTAATGGTAACTTATTATGGACGAGATGCAAAACAAAAAGTGATGGATACAGTTCATCAACATGCTCGAATGTATGGTTATCGTCCACAATTGAAAGATGTAACACGCCTCTTTTTACCAAAACATATACTAGACGCTTTTCGTTCTATTCACGAAGCAGATGAAGCGATGCGGCAAGCAATTGGAGATGATATTCATAATATAAAACTACAACCTGTTTGGATAGGAGGAAATCTTAAACCAACTCGTTCTAATGTTTTAGATCCTTCAGTAATTGATGTATTAGTACCAGGTTCATTAGTTTTTCCTCAAAGTCCAGCCTATAAAAAAGATGAAATCGAGGATAATTTCAAAGAAATTGAGAAACTTTTAATAAATTATCAAGATAATAATCAATATTATGAAGTTGATATAGACTTTATAATTAAAATACTTAATTATACAAAAAGTCATTATATCCTCTCAGAAAAATGGGAAGATAAACGTATTATCAAAGGATTAACAGATATAAAATCAGAGGGTATGACAAAGGGTCGTTTAAATGTTCGTAGAGGTGAAAGAAATAATAATCAAGGATTAGATATGAAAAGACAAGAGCCTTTTAAATGGTCACAGTTTGGCTTTGGTTCAGGTAATTGGTCAAAAGATGCTAGAGAAAAAAATCCTGATGTACCAACTTTAATCATTTGCTATCAAAAAGGTGAAAAAAGCAAGAAATGGGATGGTCATCCTATATATCTACCCATGTTAGTTTTACCTAAACAAAAATTTGTTTTAATGTTTAATTATGATGAGGATGAATAGGTGATATTTTGCAATTGCTGATTGATCGCACCTCTGTAAAATAATTTTGCTACATTAAAGCTGTGTTTTTGGAGTTGTTTTCGACTAATGCCTGCTAGAGATATTTACCATGATGCAGTCATTAAAGCACTTATAGCAGATGGTTGGACAATAACGAACGATCCTTTATATCTCGCCTATGGAGGTAGAGAACTTTACGTAGATATTGGAGCAGAAAGAGTTACCATTGCAGCTGAGAGGGGTGATGAAAAAATAGCTGTTGAAATCAAAAGTTTTTTGAGTTTGTCTCCAGTGAGTGACCTTCAAGAAGCAGTCGGACAATATGAAATATATCGCACCGTGCTTAAAGAATTAGAGCCAAAACGCCAGCTTTATTTAGCAGTTCCCAAACGAGTTGACGAAGGTATATTTTCCGAACGCTTTGGTCAGCTAATTCTTAACAGTATAGGAATAAACCTAATTGTCTTTGATGAGCAACTAGAGAGGATTATCAAATGGATAAGCTAGCTCGGTATCGTGAAATTATTCGTCAGTTGATATTTGAATATGCTGGTCACAAACCTGCTAATGGTCAAATAGAGACAGAAGCTGTCATTGACTTAGAACGAGACCATTACGAAGTGTTACACGTCGGTTGGGATGGAGTGCGGCGCGTACATGGTTCGGTGGTACATATAGATATTATTAACAATAAAGTTTGGATTCAATATGATGGTACTTCCCAGCCAGTAGCGGAGGCATTATTGGAAGCTGGTATCCCGCGCGAAGATATTGTTTTGGGTTTCCACCCAGCTGAGCTACGGCAATACACGGATTTTGCAGTGTCTTAATGATCTCATAGCGGTTCCCATTCAGATACAGTACAACATCATATCGCAAGGTGTAGGGGCACGGCAGTGCCCTGATGTCAACTTAACGCGAAACCGATGTCCCGCAAGGAACTGAAGTTCAATGCTTTTAGCAAAAGTCATCTTTAGATGACTAAATATAGCCAAAAATCTTTAGTCTACTTTAGTAGACTTTAGCTGAAAGCCAGAGAACTTTAGTTCTAGGCGGGCGACAAAGCTAACAGTTTAAGCCATTTTTAGCTTAAGTTGACACCAATGGGCAGTGCCGTGCCCCTACAGGTGTACTTGTGGGGAAACGCTATAAGTTGTGTATTCTCGAAGAAGAAAAAAGTTAGAGCGATGCCTGGGTTGGGCTGCGCCTACGCAATTTGCAAATCTTCATAACTCCAACAAAATAAAAATAATAGCATGGTTGTTGACACTCAACAACCATGCTATTGTTTTTATTTATAACTTGCTTTGAAAACCCAGTTGTTCCCATACTTTAAGTTTTATAAAGTAGGAATTATCTAGGATTAAGGTGGCGTCTAGTCCCCCATCCTGGATTGACAATGGCGGCTAAATCTTCTTCTGACATTTTGTCGATCTCAGCGTCTAGTTCTTCAACAGTAAATTCATAGCCACGCTCACGAGCAATTTTGATAAAGGCTTCTGGATTAGCTGTTGCTTTGAGCCTCTGTTGTAATGCTTGATCTCGTTTGACGGCTTCAAAAAGTCGGGCAGCATTTTGTTGTGTCATGATAGCTTATCTCCTGTTTTAAATCTCAGGTTTGAATGCAGTAATTTGACTTCTGCGGTTTCACCAAATTTTGTAAAGATTTTTTTAATTTAGTATCATAGATATGATTGTAAAACAAAAGAAAAAACCGTGTTGATTTTGACAAGAAAATATAACTTTTTGGGTATAATTTAACATTATCTTTTGTAAAATTCAGTCCTCAGACAGTAGCAATGTTTATCAGAAATTATATAATTTGGGATTTTGCGAAAAATCTGGAAAAAGATCCCGCAGGGCGTGGCTAAAAGTGAATCAGCGTAGCAGTATCCAGATCCCCGACTTCTTGAAGAAGTCGGGGATCTAATTTTTCGCCAATGATTTAAGATTGCTATGGAAGTTGCCGATGTTTGAAGCGGTAATTATGGAAGAATTATTAATTTTGAAAGACTTGCTTCTTCAAGGCGATGTTCAAGGAGCTTTGATTATAGTTGATGAATTAGAGGAAATGAGCCGAAATGACATCATCAAGACGATTCGTAGCTATGCAGTGATTCTCTTGTTACATCTAATTAAACAACAAGCTGAAAATCGCACGAGTCGCTCTTGGGAAGTCTCGATTCGTAATTCAATTCGGGAAATTCAACGAGAAAATAAGCGGCGCAAAGATGGTGGTTATTATCTCACACCAGAAGAACTGAGGGAAACTCTAGAAGAAGCTTATTTAAATGCTATTGATGAGGCTTCTCTAGAAGTAGAAGAAGGGCGTTATGAAGTGGAAGAATTAGGGAAGCTAGTTAACCGAGAAGAAATTATTAATCGTGCTTTAAGTTTAATATTATCAGGAGAGTCTAATTAATTGGTTAAACAACGACTTGATACATTATTAGTAGATTTAAATTTATGTTCTTCTCGCGCTTTGGCACAGAGGTTAATTCAGGCGGGAGAAGTTACTGTGAATCAGCAGTTAGTTGATAAGCCTGGTACAGAAGTTGATATTACATCTCAAATAAATATTAAAGAGCGATCGCCTTTTGTTTCAAGAGGTGGTGAAAAACTCTCCAAAGCGTTGACAGTGTTCGCTATTCCCGTAGCTGGACGCATTTGTTTAGATGGTGGAATTTCTACGGGTGGCTTTACTGATTGTCTGTTGCAAGCTGGGGCAAAACTAGTTTACGGTGTTGATGTTGGTTATGGACAAGTTGACTGGCGCTTGCGGAATGATTCGCGGGTGATTTTGCGCGAACGTACCAATTTACGACAGCTGCGATCAAATGATTTATATGGCGAAAATGACCCAATTCCTGATTTGGCGGTGGTGGATGTCTCGTTTATTTCCTTAACTAAAATTCTGCCTGCTTTGTGGGATTTAACTCAAGCTAGTCGGGAAGCTGTATTGTTAGTCAAGCCACAGTTTGAAGTTGGAAAATCCCGTGTGGGAAAAAAAGGAGTTGTGCGCGATCCTAACGACCAAGCTGATGCGATTTTTCAGGTGTTGCAAGTCGCTCATGAATTAGGATGGAAATACAAAGGTTTAACTTGGTCGCCGATTACTGGCCCGGCTGGAAATATCGAATTTCTCTTATGGTTGGGAATGGAAAGTGAAACACCACCGCCTGATTTAGAGGCGATTAAGGAAGTAACGCGATCGGCAACAGGTGATTTACGGAGAATTCAGTAGTCAGAATTCAGAATTCAGAATCAATGGATATCTCAAGAAATTATTCTGCATTACCCAAAATCATTGTAGAGACGTAGCAATGCTACGTCTCTACTCGTGCAGAATTTATTCTGAATTCTGAATTCTGACTCCTGAATTGTTGTTAAACGTCGTATATGAGACACTCTACCGAATCTGGATGGCGATCGCAGTAGTTTTCCAAAGAGGTTTTATTTTGTTTTGCTTGATGTTGATGAGATTTTTCAGCTTGCAATTCTTCCACGATATCCCAAGCTACGGCACAATTAGCAGAATTACTGCCATTTAACTCACAGGTTGTACGAGCATCAGTAATGGCTTCTACAATCGCTTGCTCAAGAGTTGAAGTTTCAGCAGCTTGGTTTACGTTTAAGGTTGTTGTCATGTCGCTTTCACCTATGTTTCCAGAGATATAAATCAACGGCAGAGATTCTAATGACCTTAGAAAGCTCACATTTCCAGTTTAGATATGCTTGCCAAAATAAACTGGTGTAAACACCGTCATCTTTTGAGCAAACTTGGGTGGGGATTACCCTCTGGCAATCTTTACTTGAAAAAGCTACAGCATTTTCTGTTATACCAATTTGAAATCAAAGTGCGGCAGATGTATGGGTAGGGGCGTACAGCTGTACGCCCCTACAGCCGATTGGTATATTGCAAATATTTTTGAAAATGCTATCAGTTGCAGTCACCAGCAAAGATGGTCATGTTCTCAATCTTGCATCGGGGATCGGAAATTGAGTGCAATTGTCAGAAGAGTTTGATAGAAGTTGATAAACGATTATAAAGGGTAACAAATAGGTAACAACTCTTAGTTATTCTCAATACTTTATGCCTAATTCTTGTCGCAAACGATACAGAATTGTATTTTGGTCAACTTGAGAGAGAATTTCTTGAATGACGCTGCTAGCGCCCAACTGTCCCCAGGTGCAGCCTTTTTCAAGATAGACTTGAGCAGCTTTACCAACGGAGTATGCCCCATAACCGGCGATACCACCTTGGGCGATCGCACTTCCAGCAAAGGCAGTAATATTTGTCGGATTGTCACCGCTGGCGATCGCAGCTGTACTTTTGCCCAAACCCAACAGCAAACTACTACCTAATTCTCCCAAAAGTAAGCCACCGGAACTAAATAAAATCGTTTTGAGGATTTTCCCTGCTTCATAACTAGTCATTGGTAATCCATACAAGCGTGCCAAAGCGCGAATTAAAGCTAAATCGGCAACAGTTCCGCCCAGGATGTCTAAGAAGGCGATGGGGTTTAAGGCTACAGCCAAAGCTTTGTATTTGGTAAATTGCCAGATGATGTCTTCGGCTTCTTGTTGGCGTAAGTCGATGGTTTTTTGAGCGATGGCGGCTTCTGCGTCTCGTGCTTGAATGAGTGCATTTAAAGCTAAAAGCGATCGCCCTTCTCGATTGAGAATATTCAAAATTGTCTGCTTGAGTTCGTCCACTTGGGGTGGTGGTGTCTCCCATTCATAGCTGATGCGCCCATCAGGCCATTCAACCCGGACTTCCATTGGTGCTGGTTCCGCCGCCACCATGACAATTTCATCGGGTAGTAGGGGTTTTGCTTGGGGGTTTCCTGCACCGAGTTGTTGCAAATTTTGGTAGATAGCGCCCTTGTCTGTATCTGGGTAGAGGTCTATCTTGTTAAACACCAAAATCAAAGGTTTTTGCGATCGCCTTAATTCCTGCAATGCTTGATACTCAGTGCGTGTGATATCACCAGACACGACAAACAAAATCAAATCGGCTTGACGCACTACTTCTCGTGCCATATCTGCGCGTGACTCACCCTCAATTTCATCTAATCCTGGTGTATCAATTAACTCTACTAATACCTTATTTCCTGGCTGCCAGCGTACCGAACGAGGCCATTGGGTGACACCATTTAAGGGGCCAGTTTGCAGAATTTTGTCTCCCAGCAAGGCATTTAAAACTGCTGACTTCCCACGACTCACCAAACCAAAGGCGGCAATTCTAATAACATTAGAATCGAGTTTGTTGAGTGTGGAGTTAAGAGTTTCTAATTCTGGTTTCAGCAAACCTGCCAATTCTGGGCTAGATGACAACTGTCCTGATTTACGAAGATATCCATACCAAGACAGCGCCTGTCTGAGACTGGCGCGGGCACGGTTTAAGTGAGTTTCTTGCAGATTACGCGAACTCGACATATTATCAATACTTTACAGCCTTCACTCTCTGAAAAATGCTCTTTTAATGCTCGATTACCCTACTTTCAGCGTTTGAGCATGGTTTTTTGATATATTTTGATACTCAGGATTCATGCTCAAGCGATTTCAGGCTTTCATATCTATCGTGACATACTCCCACACTTCTGCAAGTGGTAAGTGTGGGCTTCTGTGCTAATGCGGCTACTGCTTATACCGATTTTCATTTGAATGAGATACACGGTAGGGGCACAACATGTTCATACGTGTCAACTTAACGTAAAATTGATGTCCCGCAAGGAACTGAAGTTCCTTGCTAATAGCGAAAGTCATCTAAAGATGACTAGATATCCCCAAAAATCTTTAGTCTAGTTCAGTAGACTTTAGCTATTAGCCAAGAAATTTATTTCTTGGCGGGCGACGAAGCC